>NZ_JBREHG010000003.1:0-265355 GCF_056848235.1 Erythrobacter sp. RANMB8 | reverse complement strand
CCCCCCGGGGGCGGGGGGAGGCTGGGGCCAGTCCCAAAAGGCCTGCCAACGGACGGGCCGCAAGGCCGATCGGCCGCCCGCAGCGACGCGCCCGCAGGGCGTGTGAGCGAGGATTTCGCATCGCGGAGGCGATGCGGAAAACAAACTACGCCCGCCCGACGCTCACATAGGTGAAGCCCGCAGCGCGCATGTCCTCGGGCTTGTAGACATTGCGCAGGTCCACCATCACCGGCGCCTTGGCGAGTTCCTTCACGCGGCGAAGATCGAGCGCGCGGAAGGCGTCCCATTCGGTCACGATCACCACCACATCCGCACCTTCGATCGCGGCATAGGCATTGTCGCACATGGTGACCTCCGGCAGCAGCGGGCGGGCCTGCTCCATGCCTTCGGGGTCATAGGCCGCCACGAAAACGCCCGCGTCCATCAGCGTCTGCGCCACGGCGATTGCCGGGCTGTCGCGCATGTCGTCGGTGTTGGGCTTGAAGGTCAGGCCGAGCAGTGCCGCCTTCTTCCCGCGCGCCGCTTCCATGCCGCCGAGCGCATCGACGACCTTGCGGCCCATCGCCCGCTTGCGACTGTCGTTGACCTTGACCACCGCCTCCACGATCCGCGTCGGGCTGTCGTAATCCTCGGCGGTCTTGAGCAGCGCGAGCGTATCCTTGGGGAAGCAGCTGCCGCCGTAGCCGGGGCCAGCGTGCAGGAACTTCGATCCGATGCGCCCGTCCATCCCGATCCCGCGGGACACGTCCTGCACATTCGCGCCGACCTTCTCGCACAGATCGGCCATCTCGTTGATGAAGGTGATCTTGGTCGCGAGGAAGGCGTTGGCGGCGTATTTGATCAGCTCGCTGGTGCGGCGCGAGGTGAACAGGATCGGCGATTCATTGAGGAACAGCGGGCGATAGACCTCGCGCATCACCTCGCGGCCGAAATCGTCCTCGGCGCCGATCACGATCCGGTCGGGCCGCTTGAAATCGCCGATTGCCGCGCCTTCGCGCAGGAATTCGGGGTTGGAGACGACCGAGAATTTGTGGCCCGTGCCGGTCTCGCGGATGATCCGTTCCACCTCGTCACCCGTGCCGACGGGGACGGTCGACTTGGTGACGACCACCGCAGGGCCGGAGAGCTTTTCGCCCACCTCGCGTGCAACCTCGTAGACGAAGGTGAGATCGGCATGGCCATCGCCCCGGCGGCTGGGGGTGCCGACCGCGATGAAGATCGCATCGGCCCCCGCAATGCCTTCGCCAAGGTCGGTGGTGAAGCTGAGGCGGCCGGCCTTCACATTGCTTTCGACCAGCGCATCAAGGCCGGGCTCATAGATCGGCATGACCCCTGCGTGCAGGCGGTCGATCTTGCCCTGATCCTTGTCGATGCACACCACATCGTGGCCGAAATCGGCAAAGCAGGCCCCCGATACGAGCCCGACATAGCCCGAACCCACCATCGCAATCTTCATGCAAACCCTGCCTTTACGCGAAATTTCGTTCCTGCGCCCGCGTGGCAGACCGCTGCGGTTAGCGTGGCCGCTCGCCGTGGAAGATTTCCACCGGCCCGCCATCGCTGATGCAGGCTTGCAGAATCCGCCGTTGGTCGCCTTCAAGCACCAGCGCTGTAAGCACACCGGAGCGGAACGCGCCAGTATCAATGCCGATCCGGTTGCCGCAATCCATCACCCGCTCGAAAATCGTGTGGCCGTGCACCACCACCTTTTCCAGCGGGCCATCGTGGTTGAGAAAGCGGTCGCGGATCCACATCAGATCGCTGCGCTTCTGTTCGGCCAGCGGGCGCTGCGGATCGATGCCCGCGTGGACGAAGGCATAATCGCCCGCGATGATCATCGCCTCGAACCCGGCGACATAATCGCGCACCCACTGTGGCACCAGCTTGGGCAATTGTTCGAACAGGTCTTCCAGTTCGAGCGTGGCGAAGCTCTTTTTCGAAAGGCCGTAGCTCATGATCGTCTCGCGCCCGCCATGCTTGACGAAATGGCGCAGCGCCTCGGGCTTTTCGAAGGCGGTGAGAAACATTTCCTCGTGATTGCCGGCCAGCACGCGGACATTGCGCTGTTGCTGCCACAGGCGGGTGCGTTCGATCACGCCCGCGCTGTCCGGCCCGCGATCAACCAGATCGCCGAGCAGGACGATGCGGTGTTCGAGCGCGGGTTCGGCGGCGATCTCGCGCTCGATCTCGGCGATCAGCGCCTCGTAGAGGTCAAGCCGTCCGTGAATATCGCCGATTGCGTAATAGCGCGTGCCCGCGGGCACCGCCGGAAGCTTCGGCGGGGCGGGGGGTCTGAAAAAGTCGCGCAACTTCTGAAACATGACGAAGCCGTTTTTCCTATTGGCGACCCGGAAGAGGGGTGGCGGGCTGGGGCGATGTCTCTCGCCCCTGTTCCCTTTTTGGGGAGCGCCCCCATACGTCCGGCAACGGCGATCGGCAACAAACCCTCCGCCGGGCGCGCCGGACGGTGCGAAATTGTCGCCAAACGGTCGTCAATCGAGCGAAAAGCTGACCGTGGTGACCACGCGCACCTTCTTGTAGGGGCTGTCCGCCGATCCCCAGCCGCCCGCCTCGCCATCGCGCGCCTCGATCTCGAAATAGCCCTGCGTGGCATCCCTGATCTTGCCGACGCCGGAATCCGAATCCTCGGCAAACTGCTGCGCGGCGGCGCGGGCGTCCTTGGTGGCTTCGGCGACCATTTCGGGCTTGATGTCGTTCAGTTTGGTGAAGGTGTAGGCCATGCCCGATCCCTCCTCCAGAAACACCCCGCGTCCGACCAGATCGAACTGGCGGGCGACCGCCTTCTGGGCGCGGGCGATGTCGGTGGTGCGCAGGGCGAGGCGCTGGCGCACGGTGAAGGTGGTGATGCCTTCGTTGGTGTAGCTGGAGACATTGGCCCCGGTCGGCTGGAGCGCATCGGCGGGGAAGCCCAGCTCCTTGAAAAAGCCCTCGATCGCCTGCGTGTCGCGGCGCACCTTGTCCTGCGCGGCGGCCAGATTGGTGTCGGTGGCGGAGTAGCTGATCGTCCAGGTGGCAAGATCGGCCGTGACATCGCGCTCGGCGAGCCCGCGCACGGTGACGGCGCGTTCGGCATCCTTGGCGCGCAGCAACCCGTTGCCCAGCAGGTATCCGCCCGCCATCATCCCGATCGCAGCGATCGCGGCTGTGCCGAACCAGCGGATGGTGGCAGGCTCGCTCAGGACACCGTTCGTCGCAGTCACCGGTTGCACTTCGTCGTCACGCATCGCATTGTCCCCCCTGTTCGAGTTGGTGCGACGAGTTGTGCATTAGCTACGATGAATGGATTTTGAACGGAAAGAGTCCTTGTTTGCCGCATCGCCTCCGCGATGCGAAATCCTCGCTCACACGGCCTGACGGCCGCGTCGCTGCGGGCGGCCGGTCGGCCTTGCGGTCGCTGCGCGACCGAAAAGTTGCCAATTCAAAGGGTAGAATGATGGTAAAGTATCTTCACAGCATGATCCGCGTCACCGATCCGGATGCGACGGTCGATTTCTTCAAGCTGATCGGGCTGGAGGAAGTGCGCCGTTTCGATGTCGAGGCGGGGCGCTTCACGCTGATTTTCCTCGCCGCGCCGGGGCAGGCGGGTGTGGCCGAGGTCGAGCTGACCTATAACTGGCCACCCGCAGACGGCAGCCCCGCCGAGGAATACACCGGCGGGCGCAATTTCGGGCATCTCGCCTACCGCGTCGAGAATATCTACGAGACGTGCCAGCGCCTCGCCGATGCCGGGCACATCATCCACCGCCCCCCGCGTGACGGGCACATGGCCTTTGTCAAATCGCCCGATGGCATCTCGGTAGAACTGTTGCAGGAAGGCTATCTCGAACCGGCAGAGCCGTGGGCGAGTATGCCCAATGTCGGCAGCTGGTAATCGCGCAAGCATTGTGGCGAGCCGCAATTAATCAGCCCTAAACTATTAAAATAACACAGGCAGTTGCGCGCAGCGCAATTGCGTTATAGGCTGGCGACTTCATCGGGTAAGGGGGTCGCCTTGTCCATCGGGGAACTGGATCTGTGGCAATGGCTCGCCTTGCTACAGCACGAAATATTGCTGTTCGCCGGGGTGTTCTTCCTGATCGGCGCGCTGGATGACATCGCGCTTGATGGCGTGTGGCTGTGGCTGAAGGCGCGGCGCAAGGCCGTCACGGCACGCCGCTCCCGCCGTGCCCTGCAAACCCGCAGCCTGCACGGGCCGGCGGCGGTGCTGATCCCGGCCTGGCACGAAGCTGCGGTGATCGGCCAGACCATCCGCCACCTGCTTGAAAGCTGGCCGCAGCCGGCCTTGCGCCTTTATGTCGGCTGCTATCGCAACGATCCCGCGACCCTCACCGCCGCGATGGCCGCGGCGCGGGGCGATCCGCGCCTGAGGCTGGTGATCCATGA
Organism: Erythrobacter sp. RANMB8; assembly: GCF_056848235.1. Lineage (NCBI taxonomy): Bacteria > Pseudomonadati > Pseudomonadota > Alphaproteobacteria > Sphingomonadales > Erythrobacteraceae > Erythrobacter > Erythrobacter sp. RANMB8. The sequence continues at coordinate 260,951 of NZ_JBREHG010000003.1, read as the reverse complement.
CCGCGACGGGCCGAGCACCAAGGCCGATTGCCTCAACCGCCTTTACCGCGCGCTGATGGTGGACGAGGCGCGCAGCGCCCATGCCTTCGCCAGCGTGATCTTCCACGATGCCGAGGATCTGGTCGACGCGGGGGCGCTCGGCCTGCTGGACGAGGCGATCGCGGGCGGTGCCGATTTCGCACAGCTGCCGGTCGAGCCGCTGCCGGTGCGGCATCGCGGCTGGTGGGCGCGGCACGTCGGCAGCCATTACTGCGAGGAGTTCGCCGAGGCGCATGGCAAGGCGCTGGTGGTGCGCGATGCGCTGGGCGCAGGGCTGCCGGGCGCGGGCGTGGGCTGCGCGGCATCGCGGCAGGCGCTCGCGCGGCTGGCGGCGCAGCGGGCCGATCGCCTGCCCTTTGCCGCGGATTCGCTGACCGAGGATTACGAGCTTGGCCTTGCCATTGCCGCAAGCGGCGGGCGGTGCCGCTTTGTCCGCGCACGGGGCGAGGATGGCCGTCTGATTGCCACCCGCGCCTTCTTCCCCCACCGGCTCGACAATGTGCTGCGCCAGAAAAGCCGCTGGGTGCTGGGCATTGCGTTGCTGGGGTGGGACCGCGTGGGCTGGTCTGGCGGGCTCGCCGAATGCTGGATGCGGCTGCGCGACCGGCGCGGGCCGTTGACTGCGCTGGTGCTGCTGGCGGGCTATGCGCTGGTGGTGCTGACCGGGATGATGGGGATCGCGCTCGCCTCCGGCCTTGCCGTGCCGGTGCCGCTTTCCCCGCTGCTGCACGCGGTGCTGGTCGCCAATGCCATCGCTTTCGCATGGCGGGTGGCGATGCGGTTCGCCTTCACTGTGCGCGAATATGGCTGGGCCGAAGGGGTGTGGGCGGTGCTGCGCCTGCCGCTGGCCAATGTCATCGCCATCATCGCCGGTCGCCGCGCCCTGTTCGCCTATGTCCGCACGCTCGGCGGGCGGGTGGCGGCGTGGGACAAGACCGAACACGACATGCATCCTGCGCAGCTCGCCCTCGCCGGGGCGGCGGCGGCATGATGCAGGCGGCGCGCACCCGGCGCGGCGGGCCGCTGCTGATGCTGGCCCTGCTGCTCACCGCGTGGACGGCGGGGCGGGCCTATTGGTGGGAGAACCCCTTTGCCGCGGTGGGTGCGGCGCTGGAGGAGACCTTCGCCGCTGCGCCGCCGCCTGATCCGGACGGGCTGCTGGCGGCGGCGCTGCCCGGTCCGGCAGAGGCTCTGGCCTTGCCCGCGACGACGGGCGCAGCGCCGCTTGCCGCAATGGCCCGCGAACGCCTGCCCGCAGGCACACGCCCGCAGCTTGCTGCCGCGCACGGTTTCCTGTGGCTTGCGGCCCTGCGCCAGCCTGCTCGGCGTGATGGCGGCGCGGCGCTGGCGGATTTCGGCATTGGCGGTGCGATCCGCGATGACAGCGCGCCCTTCCTCGCCGCCGCAGAGCCTTCGCGGCGCGGGGCGGGCGGGCGCTGGTCGGCGGATGTCTGGGCGTTCTGGCGGCAGGGATCGGGCGCTGCGCCAGTCAGCCAGGGGCGGGTGCCGGTCTATGGCGCGAGCCAGGCGGGCGCCTTGCTGCAATACCGCCTCGCCCCCGATGCTGCCCACGATCCGCGCCTCTATGCCCGCGCCTATCGCGCGCTGGTGCAGCGCGGGGAGAGCGAGCTGGCGCTGGGAGCCTCGGCCCGCCCCCTCGGCAGGGTGCCGCTGCGACTGGCGGGCGAGGTGCGCGTGGCCGACAGCGGCTTTGGCACGCAGCTGCGTCCGGCTGCCTATGCCGTCACCGAAATTCCGCCGCTGGCGCTGCCCTACGAAACGCAGCTGGAGGCTTACGGGCAGGCGGGCTGGGTCGGCGGCGCGGCTGCCACCCCCTTTGCCGACGGGCAGGCGAGCCTGACCCGCGAATGGCCAAAGGTTGCCGCGCTGACCGACGATGCCGTGCGGCTGCGGCTGGGGGCAGGCGCATGGGGCGGGGCGCAGCAGGATGCGCAGCGGATCGATGTCGGCCCGACCATGCGGCTGGATCTGACCGTGGGCGAGGTGCCCGCCCGCCTCTCGCTCGACTGGCGCGAACGCGTGGGCGGCGAGGCAGGGCCGGGTTCGGGGCTGGCAGCGACGGTCTCGGCGAGATTCTAGGTTTGTGGTCGTGCTGGCGCACGACGCAGACCACCCGCCCCGCCTCCCCACCCGGCCACCACAGCCTGATGGTATCATTGGTGGCCGGGTGGGGAGGCGGGGCGGCCAAAGAGCAGGGACGTCTGCGCCACCGAAGGTGGCCCAAAGACTCCAGCCATAATCCCGAATAACCGCAATCCCGCGGCTTTCATCGCCTGCCGCGCTGGTCTAACCCTTGCGCATGGACGTCTACCTGCCCATCGCGAATCTTTCGGTCAACGGCCTCTACATCGTGCTGCTGGGCGGGTTGACGGGCATTCTTTCCGGCCTGTTCGGCGTCGGTGGCGGGTTTCTGACGACGCCGCTGCTGATCTTCTACGGCATTCCGCCCACGGTTGCGGCGGCCTCTGCCGCGACGCAGGTGACCGGCGCCAGCGTGTCGGGCGTGCTCGCCCATTCGCGCCGCAAGGGGGTGGATTACCGCATGGGCGCGGTGATGGTGGGCGGCGGCATCGTCGGCGCGCTGTTCGGGGCGCTGCTGTTCCGCGTGCTGCAATCGCTGGGGCAGATCGATGTGGTGATCAGCATCCTCTACGTGCTGATGCTCGGCTCGATCGGCACGCTGATGATGCGCGAGGCGGTGAGTGCGCTGAAGCCCGGCCTGCTGGGCCGCGCCGCCGCGCCGGTGCGCAAGCGGCGCCACCACCCGCTGGTCGCCAGCCTGCCCTATCGCTGGCGGTTCTACGCCTCGGGCCTCTACATCTCGCCGCTCGCGCCGGCGCTGCTGGGCATGGCGGTGGGCATCCTCACCATGCTGATGGGGGTCGGCGGCGGGTTCCTGCTGGTGCCCGCGATGCTGTATATTCTGGGGATGAGCGGCAATGTCGTGGTCGGCACCTCGCTGTTCCAGATCCTGTTCGTGACGATGGTCACCACCATGACCCACGCGCTGACGACCAAGGCGGTCGATCTGGTGCTGGCGGCGCTGCTGCTGCTGGGATCGGTGCTCGGCGCGCAGTTCGGCACGCAGATCGCGCTGAAGGCCAAGCCCGAATATCTGCGCCTTGCGCTGGCGGCGCTGGTGCTCGTGATCGCCTTGCGGATGCTCTACGGCCTCGGCGTGCAGCCCGACGAGATCTACACGGTGGTGCCGCTGTGAGTTCCTGCCGGTGAGGGGCGGCAAGCGGATTGCGCTGGCGCTGGCGCTGTGCGGCTGGCTGGTGCTGACCGGCACGCCCGCGCTGGCCCAGCGCGAGCCGGTGCTGGTGCCCGCGGTCAGCCAGTCGCGGATCGAGGTGCGGCAGGGCTTCACCGGCGCGCGGCTGCTGCTTTACGGCGCGGTGATCGATCCCGCAGGTGCCGGGCGCAGCAGCGATTACGATATCGTCGTGGTGCTCAAAGGCCCGGCCGAAGCGGTGCGCATCCGCGAGAAGGAACGGATCGCGGGCATCTGGGCCAATGCCGGATCGAGCGATTTCCGCTCCGCGCCCTCGTTTTTTGCGGTCGCATCCTCGCGCCCCGTGTCCGAAATCGTCGATGAACGCACCGCCGCGATCTACGAGCTGGGGACGCAGTTCATCCAGCTCAGCCCGTCAGGCCAGATCGAGCCGGAGGAACAGGCCCGGTTCGCGCAAGGGTTGGTCGAATTGCGCCAGCGGCAGGGGCTTTATCAGGAAAACCCCGGCGGGGTGCGGATCAGCGAGAAGGTGCTTTATCAGGCGCGCATCAACCTGCCGTCCAACGTCACCACCGGACGCTACACCGCCGAAACCTTCGCAATCGCGCGCGGACGGGTACTGGCGAGCGCGACGGCGCGGATCGAAGTGGTGAAGGCCGGGCTGGAAGGGCAGGTGGTCACCGCCGCGCAGCGCTGGTCGTTCCTCTACGGGCTTGGCGCGATTGCGCTTTCGCTCGGCATGGGGTGGATCGCCGGACGCCTGTTCGCGCGGCCCTAGGGCGTGGCTGACGGGCCAGCGTTGACCCGTTCTTAACCTTGCCTGCCCTATCCCTGTCGCCGACCAACTCCGGCGCAGGGAAAGGCGCAGATGACCGATCAACCGAGGCAGGATTTCGAACGTTTCACCGGCCCCAATCCGGCTGGCGAGGCGGAATTTGCTGCCGCCGTGGCGAGCGGCACCCACGATAATGCCCGCCTGCCGATCGGCGTGGTGCTGGAAATCTCCGGCTCCGGCTCGCAGATCGCGCTCGATCTGCAACGCATCAACGAATGCATGGCCGACAGCGATCCTTCGGTGCAGATGGCAGGGCAGGTCGGCAGCCAGATCAAGATCCGCGTCGGCGATGCCTGGCTGCTCGCCAACGTGCGCGACCAGCGCAAGGACCGCCGCACCGAGGGCGGGATCATCGCCCATATCGACTTCCTCGGCGAAGGGGGCGAGGAAAAGCTGACCGGCCGCATCCACGGGTTCAAGCGCGGGGTAACGCGCTATCCCATCCCCGGCGCGATGATCTATCCCGCCACCACCCGCGATCTGGAACAGATCTACGCCAGCGATGGCCGTGCCAGCATCACCATCGGCAAGGTGTTCCCCACCAAGGATATCCGCGCCGGCCTTTATATCGACGCGATGCTGGGCAAGCACTTCGCGCTGCTGGGATCGACCGGCACCGGCAAATCGACCAGCGCCGCGCTGATCCTGCACCGCATCTGCGAGGCCGCGCCCAAGGGTCACATCGTGATGATCGACCCGCACGGCGAATATTCCGCCGCCTTCCGCCAGACCGGGCAGATCCTCGACGTGTCGAACCTGCAGATGCCTTACTGGCTGATGAACTTCGAGGAGCATTGCGAAGTCCTGTTGTCGAGCAGCGGCAACGAACGCCAGGTCGATGCCGATATTCTCGCCAAGTGCCTGCTGGGCGCGCGCCAGAAAAACCGGCTGGCACAGACCATGGGCAAGATCACGGTGGACAGCCCGATCCCCTATCTGCTGTCCGATTTCGGCAACATCCTGCAGGACGAGATGGGCAAGCTCGACAAGGCGACCTCGTCCGCGCCCTATATGCGGATCAAGGCCAAGCTCGACGAGATCAAGGCCGATCCGCGTTACCAGTTCATGTTCTCCGGCATGCTGGTGGGCGACACCATGGCCGATTTCATCAGCAAGATTTTCCGGATGCCGGGCAATGGCAAGCCGATCTCGATCATCGACGTGTCGGGCGTGCCGTCGGACATCACCTCGACCGTGGTGGCGGTGCTGAGCCGCCTCGTGTTCGATTTCGCGATCTGGGGCCGCGAGGAGAAGACCCGGCCAGTGCTGCTGGTGTGCGAGGAAGCCCACCGCTACGTTCCGAGCGAGAAGAACGCCGATGGATCGTCGGTCGGCAAGATTCTGTCCCGTATCGCCAAGGAAGGCCGTAAATACGGCATCAGCCTTGGCCTTATCACCCAGCGCCCGTCAGACCTTGCCGAAGGCGTGCTGTCGCAGTGCGGCACGATCATCTCGATGCGCCTCAACAACGACCGCGACCAGGCCTTCGTGAAGGCTGCCATGCCCGAAGGCGCGCGCGGCTTCCTCGATTCGATCCCGGCGCTGCGCAACCGCGAATGCATCATCTGCGGCGAAGGCGTGGCGATCCCGATCCGCGTGACCTTCGATCCGCTGGAAGAACACAAGCGCCCGGCGTCCGAAGACCCGAGCTTCGCCGAACTGTGGAGCACCGACGGCGGCGAGGACGAGCTGGTCGAACGCGTGGTGATGCGCTGGAGAAGCCAGGGGTAGGAATTCCCACCCCCAGCCCCTCCCGCAGGCGGGAGGGGAGTATCAGCGCGACCCAGTCCCCCTCCCGCCTGCGGGAGGGGTTAGGGGTGGGACCGTCACGTGCCCCGCGTATCCCCGTAAAGATGAATATGCAGCCGGTCGCTCATCCGGAAACCGTGCTCCAGACATAGCTGCGATAACCACGCCTGCCGCTCGCGCTGAGTGGCGCTGTCCGTCCCTTCGGCCATCAGGAACACCCGCTCCGGCCTGATCCGGTAACGGCGCTGCAAGTCCAGCACCTCGGCGACGTCATCCGGCGCGGCGATCACGAATTTGAAAAAGGCGCGGGGGTCTGCCGCCCATGCCTCCAGCCGTTCGGGGATCAGGGCCAGCTCTGCCGGATTGCCGCTGTGCGACAGCTTGGGGCTGACATTATACTGGTCCACCCGCACATCCAGCCGCGCCGGCGGTTGGGCGGTGCCGTTGGTTTCGATCTCCACCGTCATGTCGGGCAGGTGGCCGAGCATCTCGGCCAGCGCGCCTGCCTGAAGCAGCGGCTCGCCGCCGGTGATCACAAGGCGGCTCTGGCCCAGTGCGGCGATGCGGGCGGCGGTTTCCTGCGGCGAAAGCGTGACCTGATTGGCCTTGCGATCAAAGGCGATGCCATCGCGGTGGGGCCGGTTGTCGCCGGTGAACCGCCAGGTGTAGGCCGTGTCGCACCACACGCAGGCAAGGTTGCAGCGCGACAGGCGCACAAAGGCGACCGGCATTCCGGCAGAAGGCCCTTCGCCCTGCAACGAGGCAAAGATTTCCGGCCCGCCGGTATCGTCGGTGGCAAGCGCAAGGTTCATCGGCAATTCCCGGTGCAGGCAGGCATGGGCAGCCTATGCCATGATTGGCAGGCAGGCGGAAACCGCTCTATTGCAGGGTGGTGATTTCCTCGGTGCCGTCGGTGCGGCCGAAGAACTGCATCAGCTGCACCAGCAATTCGCAGCGGTCGGACAGCGTCTCGGCCTCCAGCAGCGCCTGCTTGCTCGCCGGATCGAAGGGCGCGATCTGCGACACGCCGTTGATCAGCGAGCGATCGTCGAGCCGCGCCACCGAATCCCAGTCGACGCTGTAGCCCTGCCGGTCGGCGAAATCGCGGGCCTCGCGCTCGAACCCGCCGCGCTGGGCGTGGGTGATGGTCTCGTCCGCGTCCTCTTCATAGACTTCGGCCTCGATCTGGCGGAACGGGGTGGTGACCTCCAGCTCGCGCACCATCCGGAACCGCGCCGTGCCTTCGAGGATGAGGTTGTAGCGCCCGTCATCCAGCGCCTGCACCTCGCCGATCTTGCCGATGCAGCCGACCTTGTAGAGCGTGGCGCCTTCCATCGGCCGCTGCGGCTGGATCATCGCGATCTGGCGGTCGCGGATCAGCGCATCGCCCACCAGCGCCCGGTAGCGCGGCTCGAAGATGTGGAGCGGCAGCTGCATTCCGGGAAACAGCACCGCGCCGGTCAGCGGGAAGATCGACAGGCGTTTCGTCATCCGAACAATACGCGCGAAAGGCGGCGGCGGACGCCGACCACCCATTCGTCCTCCAGCCCGGTCGCCTCGAAGATCTTGAGCAGCTTGGCCCGCGCCGCGCCCTCGTTCCATTCGCGGTCCGCGGTGATCATGGCGAGCAGGGTATCGGCGGCCTCGTCACGCGCACCTGCGGCAAAGGCGGCTTCGGCAAAGGCGAACTGTGCGGCCATGTCGGCGGGCGCGGCAGCGGCGGCGGCGCGCAGGGTGGCCAGCTCGCTGTCATCTACGCGGGTGCCCGCCAGCTCCAGCGCGCTGCGGGCCGGCGCGATGGCGGGATCGGTGGCAAGGCGCGGATCGCTGTCGATCACCTGCATCACCTGTTTCGCTTCCTCGATCTCGCCCAGTTGCACCAGAGCGCGCACCAGCCCGGCGTGGGCGGGGGCATTGTCTGGCGCGAATTCGGTGATCTGGGCAAAGATGCCGGTGGCGCGCTGCGGATCGCCTGCGGCCAGCGCGTCTTCGGCCAGCTTGACGAACTGGGCCAGCTCTTCGAGCGAGGGGCCCTGCGGCGCACCGGCGGGGGCGCCGCCGCCCGCCTGCACCGGCAATTGCGCCAGCAACTGGTCGAGCATCGCCTTCAGTTGCGATTCGCTGCGGGCATTGGTCAGATCGGCGACCGGCTGGCCCTGGAACATGGCATAGACCGTCGGGATCGAGCGCACCTGGAACTGCGCGGCGATGAACTGTTCCTCGTCCACGTTGATCTTGGCCAGCACCACGCCCTTGTCGGCATAATCGGCGGCGACCTTTTCCAGCACCGGGGTCAGCGCCTTGCACGGCCCGCACCATTCGGCCCAGAAATCGAGAATCACGAGGCTGGTCTGCGACGGTTCGACCACCGTCTTGCGGAATCGCTCGACCGCTTTCTGTTCGTCGATGCTCAGTCCCATGCTGGCCAAGGTATCTGCTCCTGCTGTGTTGCTGGCCCCAATGTGGGACGGATGTTGCGGATGTGAAGCGTGCAATTCGTGCTGGAGCCTTGCGCCGGTGCGATCAAGCCCCACGGGGTCAAATTTTGCGCTTGCAGGGTGCAAGAAGCGCTGCTAATCGCGCCGCCTCTCCGGCAGATACCGCGGCAAAGCGGGTTTCTGTCAACGCCAGTGAGCGGGCGTAGCTCAGGGGTAGAGCACAACCTTGCCAAGGTTGGGGTCGAGGGTTCGAATCCCTTCGCCCGCTCCAGTTTTCCTCCATCGCAGTCGATGTGCACGGTGTGGCCGCAAGGCCGCGCCCCGGGGAACCTGCGCGTGGTCCTGCCGTTTCCTCAGCCAGCACGTGCCTTGCGGCTTGCAATTGCTGCATCGGGCGCTAAATGCGCGATACGTTATCTCATACAACCAACGGGAAGCCCCATGATCAACAGCAAGCCTCTCCTTGCCACCTCCCGCCTTGCGCTCGCTGCCGTGATCGGCGCGGGCCTGATGGCCGTGCCCGCCGCGGCGCAGGACAGGGCCGCGAGCGATGCCACGGTCGAAGACGATCTCCACAACCGGCAGGCCGATTCGCAGGGCAACATCATCGTCAGCGCATCGGGCCTGAAGGAGCTGGACGTGCTGGCCGGCACCAGCGTGCTCGAAGTGCGCGACATCCAGCGTGATGCCGTGACCGGCCAGATCGGCGACCTGCTGACCAAGCTGCCGGGCGTTTCCGCCACCAGCTTTGCCCCCGGTTCCTCGCGCCCGGTGCTGCGCGGCCAGCAGGGCGAGCGCGTGCGCGTGCTGGTTGACGGGGTCGGCACGGCGGACGTTTCCAACACCTCGGTCGATCACGCCACCTCGATCGAGCCGATCACGGTCGAACGGATCGAAGTGCTGCGCGGGCCTGCGGTGCTGCTCTACGGCAGTCAGGCGATCGGCGGCGCGGTCAACGTGATCGACAAGCGCATTCCCACCCGGATGCCCGATCACGGCGTCCACCTCGATGCCTTCGCCGGGGTGGACAGTGCCGCCGACCTGCGCACCGGCGCGGCGAGCCTTGATGTGGGCGTGGGTTCGAACCTCGTGTTCCATCTCGACGGATCGTGGCGCAAGAGCGATGACATGCGCATCGGCGGCTTTCAGGTCGCGCCCGCGCTGCGCGCCGATCTGCTGGCCGACGCTGCCGAGGAAGAGGAAGAGGGCGAGCTGGAAGAGGCCGAAGAACTGCGCGAAGCCGCCGGCCAGCGCGGCACCGTGCCCAATTCGGCGATGGAAAGCTGGACGATCAACGCCGGCCTCGGCCTGATCCTCGGCGAAAGCACCTTTGGCGCCTCGCTCGGCTGGTATGACACCAGTTATGGCGTCCCGACCCGGCCCGGTGCGGGCCACCACCACGGCGAGGAAGGCGAGGAAGAAGACGGCGGCGAGGAGGAAGGCGAAGAGCTCGTCACCATCGGCCTCCAGCAGTTCCGCGCCGATTTCAAGGGTGACATCTACCTCGGCGAAGGCGCGTTCGAACGGCTGAAGCTGCGGGTCGGCTATTCCGATTACACCCACACCGAATTCGAAGGCGCCGAAGTCGGCACGGTGTTCGACAGCACCAGCGTCGAAGCCCGCGCCGAACTGGTTCAGAAGTCGAGCGGGATGCTGCGCGGTTCGACCGGCATCCAGTACAACCACCGCGATTTCTTCGCCGTGGGGGCGGAAGCTTATGTCCCGCCGAACCTGACCGAACAGCTGGCGGTCTTCACCCTTCAGGAACTGGGCACCGGCCCGATCCAGATCGAAGCCGCCGCCCGTGCCGAATTCACCAATGTCGAAGCCCAGACGCTGGGGATCGAGCGTGATTTCGACACCTTCTCGGGCGCGCTCGGCCTTGTCTATGAAGGCATCGAAGGCGTGCGTTTCGGCATCAATGGTTCGCGCGCCGAACGTGCACCCTCGGCCGAAGAGCTGTTCTCCGATGGTCCGCACATCGCCACGCAGGCCTTCGAGATCGGCGATGCCAACCTGCGCACCGAACGCGCCTGGGGGCTTGAAGCCTATGCGCGCGGCAGCATCGGGGCAGGCACCTTCAACCTGACCGCCTATCGCCAGTGGTTCGACAACTACATCTACCTCGACGAAACCGGCGAGGAAGAAGACGAACTGCCGGTGTTCGAATACCTCCAGCAGGATGCCGATTTCTGGGGGATCGAGGCGGAGCTGAGCTATCCGGTGATCGACAGCGAAGGCTTCCGCCTGCTGACCGATCTGCGCGCCTCCTATGTCGAGGCCGAACTGGGCAATGGCACCGCCGTGCCGCGCATCCCGCCGCTGAGCTTGCTCGGCGCGCTGGAGGCCCAGACCGGCGCTTTCGATGTGCGCGGCGAAGTGCAGTGGTTCGACAAGCAGGACCGCGTCACGGCCTTCGAAACCCCGACCGACAGCTTCACGCTGGTCAATGCGCTGGTGGCATGGCGTCCGCTGGCGGATAACCAGAACGTGACGGTGCAGATCGCGGCGGACAACATCTTCGATGTGGTGGGCCGCCGCCATGCCAGCTTCACCAAGGATTTTGTGCCCCTGATGGGCCGCAACTTCCGCGCGAGCGTGCGTCTGAGTTTCTGATACCAGAGGGCATTGCCCTCTGGTCAAGCCCGTGCGGCGCCTGAGCATTTCCAGCGCGTGATGCGCCAGCATCTTGGCGCGCTGGCAAAATGCTCCTCAGGCGCCGCCCGCGTCAGGGTCGCACAGAAGGGCAGCCGGTTCGCGCCGGCTGCCCTTTTTGCATCAATCCTCGACAGCGAAGGTCAGTTCGGCGTGTTCCTCCAGCCGCTTGACGAGATCTTCGCCGAGGAAGCTGCCCGGCGTGCCGATCCCGCCCGGACGGTCGCAGGCGAGCAGGGCAATGCCGGTTTCCGAAAGCATCCGGCTGGTCGAGCCATAGCCCGGATCATAGCGGCCCTTGACGCCGTATTGCAGGCGCTGGCCATCCGGCATGTCGGCGACGAAGACGACATCGTAAAAGCCGTTCTCGCGCTCTTCCTTGCTCGGCCCTTCGCCCGGCTTGGGGGGCTTGGCACCAAAGGGGTTCTTCATGAATTCCAGCGCCGCCTGCGCCGCCGCCTTGCCCGCATCGCCGGGGCTGGTCAGCACCATCTCGTCATACTGGAAATCGGTGCCGTAGGGGTGGCCGAGCAGAAAGTTGGTGCGGTGCACGTTCTTGGTGTTGATCGGCGCCATCACGAAGGGCGCGGACCATTTGCCGAGATCGTCCTCATAGGACGGGATCATGCCCGAGGGCTGGTCCGGCCCTTCGAAACCGGGGGTCAGCGCGAAGGGATTGCGCAGCACGTTGATGAGCGAGGGGCTTTTGGCTGCCGCCTTCATCGTCGCGCCAAGGCTCGCCGCGGTGCCGCCCGAGAACGTCCCCTGCATCGCCCGCACGCGGCCACGGATGCGCGGGGCGGGCTTGCCGAACCGCTCGACACAGGCCTTCTGCGTCATCATGACGCCGAGATCGAAGGGGATCGAATCGAACCCGCTGGAAAAGCAGATGCGCGCGCCGCTGGCTTCGGCGGCGGCCTGATGTTCGGCGATCTTCTCGGCCATCCATGCCGGCTCTCCGCACAGGTCGGCATAATCGGTGCCGGTCTTGACGCAGGCGGCAACCAGCTTGTCGCCATAGAGCTGGTAGGGCCCGACCGTGGTCAGTACCACGCGCGTGCGCTGGCACATGGCTTCGAGATCGGCATCGTCATCGGCATTGGCGACCACCAGCGGCGTGGAGGCGGGCGCACCGATTGCGTCGCGCACTTCCTCCAGCTTGGCGAGGCTGCGGCCGGCCATTGCCCATTTCGGCCCGTCCTCGCGGCCGGCGTAATGGTGGGCGAGATATTCCGCCACCAGCCGCCCGGTGTAGCCGGTGGCGCCATAGACGATGATGTCGAATTCGCGGGTGCTCATGCTTGCTCTCCTTTGCGCGCGGTGATGCGCGAGGGAGGGGCGCAAGTCCAGAGGCGCGGCCCTAAAGCCGCGGCAGCGTCACCCCGCGCTGGCCCATGTATTTGCCGGCGCGGTCCTTGTAGCTCGTCTCGCAGCGTTCGTTGCCCTTGAGGAACAGGAACTGGCACGCGCCTTCATTGGCGTAGATTTTCGCGGGCAGCGGCGTGGTGTTGCTGAATTCCAGCGTCACATGGCCCTCCCAGCCCGGCTCCAGCGGGGTGACGTTCACGATGATCCCGCAGCGCGCATAGGTGCTCTTGCCGAGGCAGATCACCAGCACATCTTCCGGCACGCGGAAATATTCGACCGTGCGGGCGAGCGCGAAGGAATTGGGCGGGATGATGCAGACATCGGTTTCGCGGTCGACGAAGCTCTTGGGGTCGAACTGCTTGGGATCGACCACCGAGGAATCGACATTGGTGAAGATCTTGAACTCCGGCGCGACGCGGGCGTCATAGCCGTAGGACGACAGGCCGTAGGAAATCACCCCGTCGCGGCGCTGCGCCTCGACAAAGGGTTCGATCATGCCGTGTTCGAGCGCCTGTGCGCGGATCCATTTGTCGGAGAGAATCGCCATGGATCATGGGATTCCCGATGGACCCGCGCCCGGCAAGGGGCGCGGGGGTTTTATCCGGATGAGTCTAGCCCAGCCGCGCCAGCGCCGCCGTCAGCCGCTCCACCTCGCCCTGATGGTGGGCAAGATCGGCGCGGGCCTTTTCGACCGCTTCCGGCTTGGCTTTCTCGGCAAAGGCGGGGTTTGAGAGCCGCCCTTCGAGGCTCTTGGCTTCCTTCTGCGAGGCTGCCAGCGCCTTTTCCAGCCGGGCTTTCTCCGCCGCGATATCGACGATCCCTTCAAGCGGGATGACGAACACATCGCCGCCTGCGATCACCTGCATCGCGGGGCCTGCGGGCGCTTCGCCCAGATGCACGGGGGTGAGGCGGGCGAGCCGTTCGATCGCGGCGCTGGAGCGTTCGATGGTGCGCGCCGCCACATCCGAGGGGTTCGCCAGCCACGCCGCCAGCTTCGCGCCGGGCGCGATGCCGAGTTCGTTCTTGGCGCTGCGGGTGTTGGTGGTCAGCTCGATCACCCAGTCGATCGCGTCGGTCGCCTCCTTGCTGACTTCCGCTTCCGGCGCGGGCCACTGCGCCACGATCAGCTCGTAGGGACGCTCGCCCAGCTTGTGCCACAGCTCTTCGGTGATGAAGGGCATGAAGGGGTGGAGCATGACGAGAATCTGGTCGAGCGCCCAGCCGGCCACCGCACGGGTTTCGGATTGAGGGCTCCAGTCCCCCTCCCGCTCGCGGGAGGGGTTAGGGGTGGGCGCGTCATCAGGCCCACCCCCGGCCCCTCCCGCAAGCGGGAGGGGGGAAAGGACGGGCTTCACCAGCTCCAGATACCAGTCGCAGAACTTCGACCACGTGAACTGGTAGATCGCATTGGCCGCCGCGTCGAAGCGCAGGTCAGCCATGGCTTTTTCGATCTCGGAGACGCAGGCCTGCACCTCGCCGATGATCCACTGGTTGGCGGCGAGGCGGGCGGGCGGGGCCTTGATCGTGCCAGACGCGCCGATGCCATTGGATTGGCAGAAGCGCGCCGCGTTCCACAGCTTGGTGGCGAAGTTGCGGTATCCCTCGACGCGGGCCTGATCCATCTTGATGTCGCGGCCCTGGCTTTCCATCGCCGCCATGAAGAAACGCAGCGCGTCGGCCCCGTACTGGTCGATCAGGCCGAGCGGATCGACCACATTGCCCTTGGACTTCGACATCTTCGCGCCGTCAGCCGCGCGCACGAGGCCGTGGAGGTAGAGCGTGTCCCAGGGCTTCTGGCCCATGTTGTAGAAACCCATCATCATCATCCGCGCATCCCAGAAGAACAGGATGTCGAAGCCGGAGATGAGGAGCGAGTTGGGGAAGTGTTTTTGCAACAAGTCCCCATTCCCGTTCGCCTCGAGCGAAGTTGAGAGGCCGGTGCGGGGTGTCTCGACTTCGCTCGACACGAACGGAGGTTGCTCTTCCGGCCAGCCGAGCGTGGCGAAGGGCCAGAGGGCGGATGAGAACCATGTGTCGAGCACGTCCTCGTCCTGCGTAAGCAGTACGGTCGCTTGTTCGTCACCGAGTGTTTGCGAGTGGAAGCCGATGTCACCAGCGGCTTGTGCTACTTTGAACGGCGGATTGTGTGATATGAGAACGTTGAAGCCGTCGCCGTAGTACAGTCGAGCCTGTTCAAGTGCGGCCTCGTCTGACTCTGCGACGAATACCTTCATACCATCCGAGCGATTCGGATATTCAGCCGTTTCTTTCTCGCCTATCTTTAGCGGCCCAAACCACGCCGGAATCCGGTGCCCCCACCACAGCTGGCGCGAGACGCACCACGGCTGGATGTTTTCCATCCAGTTGAAGAAGGTCTTCTCCCACGTCTTGGGCACGATCTGGATTTCGCCCGAGCGCACCGCCTCGATCGGCTTCTTCGCCAGTTCCGCGGCGTTCACATACCACTGGTCGGTCAGCCACGGTTCGATCACCACGCCGCCGCGGTCGCCGAAGGGCGTGGCGATCTGGCGGGGTTCGGCGTCGTGGAGGACTTCGTTCCCTTCCTTGTCCTTGGTCACGTGGGGGATCAGGAGGCCAAGCGCCTTCATCCGCGCCACCACCAGCTCGCGCGCGCCGTCCACGCCGTCACGCCTGAAGCGGTGCAGGCCGAGGAATTCCTCCGGCACCAGCCCGTCGGCGGTCTGGCAGACGTTGGCTTCGGCATCGAGCATGTTGAGCATATCGGCGGCGGCGATCCCGGCGCGCTTGCCCACTTCGAAGTCGTTGAAGTCATGCCCCGGCGTGATCTTCACGCAGCCCGACCCCAGTTCGGGATCGGCGTGTTCATCGGCGATCACGGGGATGCGGCGACCGGTGATCGGCAGGATCACGTGCTTGCCGACGACGCTGGCATAGCGTTCGTCCGCCGGGTTCACCGCCACGGCCATGTCGGCCAGCATGGTTTCGGGGCGGGTGGTGGCGACTTCGAGATAGTCGCGCCCGTCGGGCAGGGTCACCCCGTCTGCCAGCGGGTATTTGAGGTGCCAGAAGCTGCCCGCGATGGTCTGCGTCTCGACTTCGAGATCGGAAATCGCGGTCTTCAGCTTCGGGTCCCAGTTCACCAGCCGCTTGTCGCGGTAGATCAGCCCGTCGTTGTAGAGATCGACGAAGGTCTTGATCACTGCGCGGGTGAAGTGCGGGTCCATGGTGAACTGTTCGCGGCTCCAGTCCATCGAGCAGCCCAGGCGGCGCAGCTGGTGGGTGATGGTGCCGCCGCTTTCGGCCTTCCACTCCCACACCTTGGCGACGAAATCCTCGCGGCTGTAATTGGTGCGCTTGTCCGCCTGAGCTTCCATCTGGCGTTCGACCACCATCTGCGTCGCGATGCCTGCGTGATCGGTGCCGACCACCCACAGCGCATCCTTGCCGCGCAGCCGTTCATAGCGGATCACCACATCCTGCAAGGTGTTGTCGAGCGCGTGGCCGATGTGCAAGGACCCCGTCACATTCGGCGGCGGGTTGACGATGGTGAAGGCTTCCGCGTCGGGGCGATCGGGCCGGAAGCAGCCGTTCGTCTCCCAATGGGAATACCAGCGCGCCTCGATTTCGGCGGGGTCGAATGTGGTGGGCAGAGTTTCGCTCGTCATGGCGCGCGCCATGCCAGCAACCATGCTGCGGTGCAATGATCTGCGCGCCCGGCATGGCCGCCAAGCCTTGCGAGGCCGGGAAAATCTGCCCATAGCTGGCCGCGATGCATGACGCCGCGCACTTCAGTCTGGACGAGACCGGCGCCAATGGCACGCGGCTGTTGCTGTCGGGCCAGCTGGTGCTGGCGCAGATGGCGCCGCTTGAACGCGATCTGAAACGCCTGGCCGGCACCATCGCGGCGATCGATCTGGCGGGGGTCGAGGATATCGACACCGTCGGCGCCTGGGTGGTGTGCCGCATCGCTGCCGAACATGGCGCGCAGATCACCGGCGCGGGCGAAGCGGCCGAGCGCCTGCTGGCTGCCGTGCGCGATATCGACGCCAGCGGCGACATCGGCCCGCCGCGCCCGCCGGTGTGGGAACGCGCGCCGATTTCGGTGGGCGAGAAAGTCTATGCCGCCCGCAGCGGCGCCTATGGCGTGGTCGGCTTTTTCGGCCAGATCCTGATCGGCGTGGCCAGCCTGCTGCGCCATCCCACCCGCTTCCCGATCAAGGCGCTGGTGCACCAGATGGAACTGGTCGGCGTGACCGCGCTGCCGATCATCGGGTTGATGAGCTTCCTGATCGGCATCGTCATCGCGCAGCAAGGCTCGGTGCAGCTCGAACAGTTCGGGGCCGAGGCGCTGACGGTGAATCTCGTCGGCCGCATCACCCTGCGCGAACTGGGCGTGCTGATGACCGCGATCATGGTCGCAGGCCGTTCCGGCAGCGCCTTTGCCGCGCAATTGGGCACGATGAAGCTGACCGAGGAAATCGACGCGATGCGCACCATCGGCATTTCCCCGATCGAAGCGCTGGTGATCCCGCGCATTCTGGCGGCGACCTTCATGATGGTGCTGCTGGGCTTCTATTCTTCGGTCGTGGCGATCATCGGCGGGGCGGTGGTCGGCGATCTGACGCTGAACATCCCGTTCTGGACCTTCCTGTCGCGCATTCAGGAAGTGGTGCCCGACCATGACCTGTGGGTCGGCCTGATCAAGGCGCCGGTGTTCGGCCTGATCGTGGCGCTGGCGGGCTGTTACAACGGGCTTCAGGTGCGCGGCAATTCCGAGGAAGTCGGGCGCCGCACCACCATGGCGGTGGTCTCCGCGATCTTTGCGGTGATCGTGCTCGATGCGTTTTTCGCGGTGTTCTTCACCGAAGTGGGCTGGGGCTGAGGCATGGGAATGGGCCGGCACACGCATGACGATACCCCGCCGATCGTGGTCGAGGGCCTCGTCAACCGCTTCGGGAGTTTCACGGTCCACGACGGGCTCGATCTCACCGTGCGGCGGGGCGAGATTCTTGGCGTGGTGGGGGGATCGGGCAGCGGCAAATCGGTGCTGATGCGATCGATCATCGGGCTGCAACGGCCCAGCGAAGGCCGGATCGACGTGCTGGGGCGCACCATCACCGGGGTCGATCTGGATCGCGGCATCGGCGTGCGGCGGCGCTGGGGCGTGCTGTTTCAAGGCGGCGCGCTGTTTTCGACCCTGACCGTGGGCGAGAATGTCGAGGTGCCGATCCGCAAATACTACCCCGATCTCAGCGCCGAACTGCGCGCCCAGATTGCGCGCTACAAGGTGATCCTGACCGGCCTGCCCGAAAGCGCGGTGGGCAAATATCCGTCCGAACTGTCGGGCGGGATGAAGAAGCGCGCCGGCCTTGCCCGCGCACTGGCGCTCGATCCCGAACTTCTGTTCCTTGACGAGCCGACCGCGGGCCTCGACCCGATCGGCGCGGCCAATTTCGACCGGCTGACCCGCGAATTGAAGGAAACGCTGGGGTTGACCGTGTTCCTGATCACCCACGATCTCGATACGCTCTACGAAATCTGCGACCGCGTGGCGGTGATCGCGGACAAGCGCATCATCGCGGTCGGCACCATCCCCGAACTGATCGCCACCGGGCATCCGTGGATCGAGGAATATTTCAACGGCCCGCGCGGCCGTGCTGCCCATGCCAGCCACTTGCGAGGCGCGCCATGAGGCAGAGAATGTTGGACAAGCCCGCTCGCCGGGCCGCATAGGAACACGCACATGGAAACCAGAGCCAATCATCTGTGGGTCGGTGCGGTGACGCTGGTGCTGCTGGCGGCGCTGGCGGCCTTCATCGTGTGGATCGCGCGGCTGGGGCAGGGCGCGCAGGACGAATTCGACATCTTCTACAACCAGTCGGTCGACGGGCTGGCCAATGGCTCGCAGGTCAGCTTTGCGGGCGTGCCGGTGGGGCAGGTGACCGAAATCGCGCTGGCCAAGGGCAACCCCGAATTCGTGCGCGTGCGGATCAAGGTGAAGGAGGAGGTGCCGATTCTGGTCGGCACGCAGGCCACCATCCAGGCCAGTTTCACCGGTGTCTCGACCATCCTGCTCGATGGCGCGCGCAAGGACAATCCGCCGATCACCTGCGAGACCACGGCCTGCCCCGAAGGCCGCCCGGTGATCCCGCCCGGACGCGGCGGCTTTGGCGAGATCGTCGCCAACGCGCCGCTGCTGCTGGAACGGCTGGCGACGCTGACCGAACAGCTCAACACCATCCTCGGCCCGGAAAATCAGGAGGAACTGGCCGGCATCCTCAAGAACACCAACCGCCTGACCGGCGGGCTGGCCGATGCGACGCCGGAACTGACCGCCAATCTCAAGGAATTCCGCACCACCATGACGGAATTCAACCAGACGCTCGACGCCTATGAGAAGCTGGCGCAGACCACCGACGGGCTGATGAGCCGCGAGGGCGAACCGCTGGCCCGCGAACTGCGCGAGACGATGAAATCGGCCAATGCCGCGCTCGCTTCGCTGTCGGCGACGCTGGAGGATACGCGGCCTGCCGCGCGCCAGCTGCGCACCAGCACGCTGCCCAATGCCGAGGCCACCCTCGAAGACCTGCGCGCCACCAGCCGGGCGCTGCGTTCGATCACCGAAAAGCTCGAAAGCGAAGGCGCGGGCGCATTGGTGGGCGGCAAGTCGCTGCCCGATTACAAGCCGCAGTAAAGGACAGATCGCATGAACATCCGCAACCGGCCCGTCCTGCTGTTCGCGCCGCTGCTGCTGGCGCTGCCGGGCTGCATCAGCCTTGGCGGTCCGCCGCCCGAAAGCCTGCTGACCCTCAATCCCGCCACGCGGGCGCCTGCCGGGGCGGGGGCCTCTGCCGGATCGGAGCAGCCGGTGATCGCGGTGCTATCCTTCGATACCCCCGCCAAGCTTGATGTGCTGCGCGTGCCGGTGGCGGTGAGCGATACCGAGCTTGCCTATCTGCAAGAGGCGTTCTGGGTGGAAAAGCCCGCCCGCCTGTTCCGGCGGCTGGTGGGCGAGACGATCCGTGCGCGCGGCAATGCCATGGTGATCGACGGCGATGACACCGCCACGCTGGCGACGATGACAGTGCGCGGCACGCTGATCGACATGGGCTACGACGCGAAGGGATCGGCTGCGGTGGTGCGGTTCGATGCGGTGCGGATCGGCACCGACGGCAAGGTCGCCACCCGCCGCTTCGAAGCGCGCGAGGCCGGCGTTCCGGCAGAAGGTCGCGCCGTGGGCGCAGCGCTGAACGTGGCGGCGAACCGCGTGGCGGGCGAAGTCGCGGACTGGGTTGCGGGGGGTTAACTCCGCACCAATCGCGCAAAGGCGCAGGCGCGCAGGAAATCGGCCTCGCGCTTCTGGCGGCGTTCTTCCGCTTCCCAGTCGCGGCCCCACAGATCGGCCTGCCATTCTTCCTCAAGGCACACTGCCTGCCACAGCGCGAGCGGTTCTTCCTCCTGCGCGGCATCCAGCGCGGCGAGCGCAGTGACGAGCGAGGCGGCGAGCTTCGCCATCGCTTCCACCCCCGCCAGCGCAAAGGGATCGAGCGTCATCAGCCTTGCGTGCAGCACCGCCAGCGCTTCGGGCGGCTGCGGGCGGTGGAGCACCCCGCTGACCCGCACCAGCGCAATGCCGTGTGCAGCCTCGAACGCGGCGAGCAGCGGCTCCCACACCTCCTGCTGGCGGGCATAGAGCGGCTCGTCCGGATCGGCGCGGTAACACAGCGTGTCGGTTTCGGCATAGGCGACAAGGCCCTGTGCGATGGCGGCAGGATCGGCGGCGACGATGTCGATCGCGTAATCGGTCATGTCGCGCAGCGGCAGGCTGGCAGGGTCGATTTTCTCGCCCTGATTGCGCCATTCCGCCGCCAGCGCCTCGCCCAGCGCCGCGGTGGGCACGATCTGGGCCGCGCCGCCCACGGTCTTCACCCCGCGCCCGTCGAGCATCACCTGAAACCCGCCCGCATGGTGTGCGAGCGTTACGTCCTTGTAAAACCTACGGATCATGGGCGCTTTTCGTCTCCACTCTTCCAAGCCCGTGCCATGACGAAGGGCAGAACGAAGATCTCGACAACGCCCAGCACGGCGATGGCTGCTCCGGCCAGATAGGGCAGATCAATGATGCCGCGCACGATCGCAAAGCCGAACATCACCATCGCCACCCCGCCGAAGCGTGCTGCGGTGATGGCGATGAAACGATTGCGAGCGCGGGCCTCGGCAACCTCGCGGGGGGAACGGCTCATCCCAGCGCTTCCTCCAGCGCGGCGGCGAGCATGGCGGCATCATGCGCCACGCTCTGCGCGCCGCTGGCCAGCAGTTCGGCGGGGGTGTGATAGCCCCAGCTGACCCCGATGGCGGGCACGAGGGCGCTGCGCGCCATCAGCATGTCGAAACTGGTGTCGCCGATCATCACCGCCTGATGCGCTTCGGCCCCGGCCTCGAACAGCGCGGCTTCGAGCATCGCGGGGTGGGGTTTGGAAGGGTGGCGGTCGGCGGTCTGGAGCGAGACGAACAGATCGGCAATGCCATGGCTGGCAAGGCAGGCGGCCAGCCCGCGGTCCGATTTGCCGGTGGCCACCGCAAGGCTCCAGCCCGCGCCGTGCAGATTGCGCAGCAGATCGGCGACGCCATCATAAAGCGGCTCGTCCAGCAGCCCTTCCTCGCGCCGGGCGCGGAAGCTGGAACGGTAGAATTCGGTCACCGCCGCGTTCTGGTCGTCGCGCAGATCGGGGGCGAGGGCGCGGACGGCGGCGGGCAGGCTGAGCCCGACGATGCGGCGCACCTCCTGCGGCTCGGGCGCGGCCAGCCCGGCGCGGGTAAAGGCGCGCTCCATCGCCCAGCACACATCGGCCTGCCCGTCGACCAGCGTGCCGTCGCAATCGAACACGGCCAGACGCACAGGGGCGAGCCTCATGCCGCCAGCCCCCGGATCAGGTGCGCGAGCGCGGCGGAGCCTGCCGCTTCCAGCCCTTCGGCAATGCGTTCGCGGGTGGCGGCGGGCTTGTTCTGCGACAGCTTGAAGGTGGGGCGCCATGCCAGCACCTCCATTTCAAAGCCGGTAATCCCGCGGAACAGTCCGGCCCAGACCTTTTCGGAGGATTCCTCCGCCCGCCACGGCGCGCCCGCCAGCCGCGCCTCGTGCTTTGCGATGGCGGCGTGGAGGAAGGCTTCCAGACCTTCATCCGCCATGCGCCGCACCCGGCCTTCCAGCTCCAGCGCGACATAATCCCATGTCGGCACCGTATCGCGATTGTCGTACCAGCGCGGGGACACATAGGCATCCGGGCCATTGACCACGATCAGCGCGGTTCCGCCTTCGAGATGGCGGGTCAGCGCATTGCCGCGCGACAGGTGGAACTGCACCGCGCCATCGCCGGTCGCGATCAGCGGCGTGTGCGCCACCCGCGGCCCGTCCGGCGTCTGGGCAAACACCATGCCGAAGCCGATCTGGTCGATCAGGCTTTCGCACAGGGCGCGGTCGTCCGAACGGTAGAGCGGATCGGGATGCATCAGCGCGCCGGCTTGCGGGGCTTGCCGCCCGGCTTGGGCTTGCCCGCTGTTTTCGGCTTGGCCTTGGGCTTGGCCTTGGGCCTTGCCGCCTTGTTCGCCGCGCCGCGCGCACGGCGGGGGCTGCGTTCTTCCTTGCGCGCCTGCTTGAAATGGCGGCGGGCGGCCTGCTTCTTTTCTTCCGCCGACTTTTCGGGGGTTTCCTCGCGCAGGGGCGAGGCGTCCGACATGGCGGGATCGAAGCCCAGCACTTCCATGCTCATGGCAAAGTGCGGGGGCAGTTCGGCAGTCACATCGAGCTTGCCGCCCGTTCCCTCTCCCGCCTTGGGTTCGGAAATGATCAACCGGCGGGCGTGCAGGTGCATCTTGCGGCTGACCGCGCCGGTGAGGAAGGCATCGGGCCCGCCATATTTGCCATCGCCCACGATCGGGTGGCCGATCGCCGCCATGTGCACGCGCAGCTGGTGGGTGCGCCCTGTCAGCGGCTCCAGCTCCACCCATGCGGCGCGCTGCCCGGCGCGGTCGACCACGCGGTAGCGGGTCTTGGCCGCTGCGCCGTTTTCCTCGTCGATATGCATCTTCTCGCCGCCGGTGCCCGGCTGCTTGGCCAGCGGAGCGTCGATCACGCCTTCGGATAGCTGCGGATTGCCGACCACCAGCGCCCAATAGACCTTGCGCGCGCTGCGGCTGGCGAACCGCTTGGAAAAACTCGCCGCGCTGCCCGGCGTGCGGGCGATCAGCAGGACTCCGGAGGTGTCCTTGTCGAGCCGGTGGACAAGCCGCGGGCGGGGCGTGCGGTCATCCTCGATGAAGGCATCGAGTAGCCCGTCGACATGCTTGGTGGTCTTGCTGCCGCCCTGCGTGGCGAGGCCGGGGGGCTTGTTCAATACGATCGCGGTGGGCGTTTCGCGGATCACCATGCCCTTGGCTTCGGCGATCTGTTCGGGCGAGAGCGGGCGGGCGCGGGGGGCGGCTTTTCTCGCGGCGGGCGCATCCTCTCCGCCCGGCGGCACGCGCAATTGCTGGCCGGTGGACAGGCGATCTTCGGGCTTGGCGCGCTTGCCATCCACCCGGATCTGCCCGGTGCGCGCCCAGCGCGACACGGTGGCAAATCCGATCTGCGGCAGGTTGCGCTTGAACCAGCGGTCAAGCCGGATGCCGTCGTCATCCTCGGCGACGGTGAACTGGCGGACGTTGTCGGCAGGCGGCGGGGTGGTGGTCATGCGGCACCCCGCATCATCGCCAGCCCCAGCCACAGTGCCGCCAGCCCTGCCATCACCGACACGGCGGCATAGCCTGCCGCAAGCCCCGCATGGCCGCGTAGGGCTAGCATCACCATTTCAAGGCTGAAGGCGCTGAAGGTGGTGAACCCGCCCAGCACCCCCACGCCGAGCAGCAGGCGCAGGCCCTCGTTCGCGCCGTGGCGGGCAAGCCAGCCGACCAGCAGGCCCATCGCCAGCGATCCGGCGAGGTTGACCGCCAGCGTGCTCCACGGAAAGGCATCTGCGGCGCGCGAACCCAGCACATGGGACACAAGGCGGCCGGTCTGGTAACGCGCCAGCGCGCCAAGCGCGCCGCCACCGGCGACCAGAGCCGATGCGGCAAGCGGAGAAAGGGCAGGGGAGGTCATGCGAGAGGCTCTTAGCGCCGCAGCGCGCTTCTGCCTAGCAGGGGCGCAGATTGGCCGGATCGCTCTGGCGGCTTGCCTTTCGGGCGGTGTTGGACTATCGGGGCGCGGTTTGGAGGGCGGCTCCCCTTGGGAATCGCCCGTCTTTCATTGGAAATTGACCGCGTAACCCCGCGTGATTCGGGCGGGCTCTGGCGTTTTGAAACCGAGGTAGTGTTCGTTTATGCAAATCATGGTTCGCGATAACAATGTCGATCAGGCCCTGCGCGCGCTCAAGAAGAAGCTGCAGCGTGAAGGCGTTTATCGCGAAATGAAGCTGCGTCGCCACTACGAAAAGCCCTCGGAAAAGCGCGCCCGCGAAAAGGCCGCTGCCGTGCGCCGCGCCCGCAAGATGGAGCGCAAGCGGATGGAGCGTGACGGGAGCAAATAATCCCGTCGCCAAGCGCCCTTCCATGACGGGAAGCGCTTGAATCCCCCTTTCCGATCAGCCATCAGGGCGCGGTTTCATTCCGCGCCCTTTTGTCGTCATCACGCGGCGCAAGGCGCGCTGCCACGCAGGACAGATCCATGACCGAAATTACCGCCGTTCCGATCAAGCCCGTTGCCAAGGGTTCGCTGACCAAGCTGTGGCTGGGCGTGGCGCTGGCCATGGCCGTGGGCGGCGGGCTCGCCTGGGCCGCGATGCCGCGCGGGCTGGATATCGACACGCAGGTGGCCGGCACCGGCGCGATGGCCAAGATGGGCGATGTCGTGTTCCTGAAGTACAAGGGCAAGCTGGCGAGCGACGGCACTGTGTTCGACGAATCGCGTGACATTCCGCTCCCCGTGCAGGGCATCTTCCCCGAAGGCACGCCCTTCCCGATCGAGGAAGGGGCGACCATCCCCGGCTTCTTCGAAGGGCTCCAGCAGATGCAGAAGGGCGGCAAGTATTCGCTCTTCATCCCCGCCGACAAGGCTTACGGCGCCCAGCCGCCGCAGGGCGCGCCGATCCCGCCCAACGCCGATCTGGTGTTCGAGATCGAAGTGATCGACATCATGAGCCAGCAGACGTTCGAGCGGAACCTCGCGATCCTGCAACAGGCGATGCAGTCGCAGATGGGCCAGCAGGGCGGTGCCCCGGGCGGCGCGCCGGGCGCAGCGCCCGCACCGGGCCAGTAAGGGGCGGACGGCTCATGTCGGTGGACAAGGCAACCGTCGCCAAGATCGCCAGCCTCGCGCGCATCCGCATGGATGATGCCGCGCTCGAACGCATGGTGCCCGAGTTGAACGGCATCCTGCAATGGGTCGAACAGCTGGGCGAAGTCGATGTGACCGGGATCGAGCCGATGGCGGCGGTGATCCCCAACACCCTGCGCCTGCGCGACGATGTGATCGATGCCGATCCGCTGACCGGCGGCGGCAAGCAGGCCGATGTGCTCGCCAATGCCCCTGCGGCAGAACACGGCTTCTTCGGCGTGCCCAAGGTGATCGAGTGAATTTGCGCTTTGCCCGCCTGTTCCCCTCCCGCTCGCGGGAGGGGCCAGGGGTGGGCACGAACAACAAAACCTCCGTCTGCGGTCAGGCCCACCCCCGGCCCCTCCCGCAGGCGGGAGGGGAGACAATATGACTGACCTGACCTCTCTCGGCGTGAAAGACATCCGCGATGGCGTGGCGAAGGGTGACTTCACCGCGCGTGAAGTGGCCGAGGCCTTCAATGCCGCCGTGGCCGAAGCCGCTGCGCTCAACGCCTTCATCGTCACCACCCCCGACCACGCGCTCGCCGCCGCCGACAAGGTGGACGCGGCCCGTGCTGCGGGCGAGGCGCTGGGCAAGATGGCGGGTGTGCCGATCGGCATGAAGGACCTGTTCGCCACCCACGGCGTGCAGACCACCGCCGCGAGCCACATCCTCGAAGGCTTCGAACCGCGCTACGAAAGCACCGTCAGCCAGAAACTGTGGGACGCGGGCGCAGGGATGCTGGGCAAGCTCAACCTTGACCAGTTCGCGATGGGATCGTCGAACGAGACGAGCTATTTCGGCAATGTCACCTCGCCGTGGAAGAAGGCGGGCAGCAACGCCGCGATGAGCCCCGGCGGTTCCTCGGGCGGTTCGTCCGCCGCTGTCGCCGCGCGCATCGCCCCGGCGGCGACCGGCACCGACACCGGCGGTTCGATCCGTCAGCCCGCCGCCTTCACCGGCATCTGCGGGATCAAGCCGACTTATGGCCGCTGCTCGCGCTGGGGCATTGTCGCCTTTGCCTCCAGCCTCGATCAGGCCGGTCCCATGGCGCGCTCGGTGGAAGATTGCGCGATCATGCTGGGCGCGATGGCGGGGTTCGACCCCAAGGATTCGACCTCGCTCCAGATGGACGTGCCCGACTGGGAAGCGGCCCTCAATTCCGACCTGCGCGGCAAGAAGGTCGGCATTCCGCGCGAATACCGGATGGAGGGCACCGATCAGGCGATCCTCGATTCGTGGGAGCAGGGCAAGGCTTGGCTGAAGGATGCGGGTGCGGAAATCGTCGACGTCTCGCTGCCGCACACCAAATACGCGCTGCCTGCCTATTACATCGTCGCGCCTGCCGAGGCATCGTCCAACCTCGCCCGCTATGACGGGGTGCGCTACGGTCTGCGCGATCTGCCCGACAATGTCGGCCTTCAGGACATGTACGCCGCCACCCGCGCCGCCGGGTTCGGTGACGAGGTCAAGCGCCGCATCCTGATCGGCACCTATGTGCTCTCGGCAGGCTTCTACGACGCCTACTACACGCAGGCGCAGAAGGTGCGCGCACTGGTCGCCCGCGATTTCGAGCGCGCCTTTGCCGAGTGCGACGTGATCCTCGCCCCGACCACGCCGACGGCGAGCTTCCCGCTCGGTTCGATGAACGAAGACCCGCTGACCATGTATCTCAACGACGTCTTCGCCGTTCCTGCGAGCCTTGCAGGCCTTCCGGCGATGAGCGTGCCTGCGACGATCAACGCCGATGGCCTGCCGCTGGGTCTGCAAATCGTCGGCCGTCCGTTCGACGAGCAGGGCGTGCTCAACGCCGGCCTCGCGATCCAGCAGCGCGCCGGGTTCACCGCCAAGCCGGAGAAGTGGTGGTAAGGATGGCCGTGTGGCCGCGCCTATGCTGAGGCGGCTGGCCGATGCGGTGGCGGCTCTGGTCGTCACGCTCGGCGCGCCGCTGTTCCGGGCGGTGGGCAACTGGCCGGCGGGCTATCCGCGCTATCTGAAGCAGGCCGACAAGGCCGGGGTGCAGTGGCGCTCCACGCATTACTATCACCCCACCTACCGCGATGCCGATCTGCCTGCCGATGTGACGCAGCCCCGCGATCTGCCGGGGATCGACCTGCGCGCGGCGGCGCAACTCGATCTGGTCGCATCCTTCGCTTGTCAGGATGAACTCGCGCAGCTGACCACCCCTGCGCCGGGTGAGCGGGCGTTCCGTTATGATGCGGGCGGATACGGCTCCGGCGATGCCGATGCGCTCTATGCCATGCTCCGCCACCTGAAACCGGCGCGCATGATCGAGGTGGGTTCGGGCCAGTCAACGCTGGTGGCGGCGCGTGCGCTCGCCCGCAATGCCGCCGAAGGCCGCCCTTGCGAACACATTTGCATCGAGCCTTACGAAAAGCCGTGGCTTGAGGCCACCGGCGTCGAGGTGATCCGCCAGAGGGTGGAGGCCCTGCCGCCCGGCACGTTCGACCGGTTGCAGGCGGGCGATGTGCTGTTCATCGATTCCAGCCACGTGATCCGCCCCTTCGGCGATGTGCTGACGCTGTATCAGGCGGTGATCCCGCGCCTCGCCAGCGGGGTGATCATCCACGCGCATGACATTTTCACGCCCTTCGATTACCCCGAAAAATGGCTGCGCGGCGACCGGCGGCTGTGGAACGAGCAATATCTGCTCGAAGCCATGATTGCCCATTCGCCGCGTTACCGCGTGCTGCTGGCGATGAACTGGCTGGCGCAGTATCATGATCCGCTGCTGGCCCGTGTCTTCCCCTCGCGGCAGGTGGAGGATTACTGGAGCAACAGCGCGTTCTGGTTCGAGGTGGTTTGATGCTGTTTGCCGTGATTTTCCTCATCGCCTTCATTGTGATCGCCGCTTTCGCGTTCTATCTGTCGCGCACGATCGAACACGGCGAAGCGCGGTTTGATGCGAGCGGCAGAGTGATCTCCGATCGCAAGCCACCGCAAGACCAGACCATCCGCCCCGCACGGCGGATCGACAACACGGACAAGACAGAAGGCGAGCAATGAGCAACTACCGCATTCAGGGTGCCACGGGTGAATGGGAGGTCGTGATCGGCCTTGAAGTCCATGCGCAGGTGACCTCGAACTCCAAGCTGTTCAGCGGCGCCGCCACGGCTTTCGGTGCCGAGCCCAATGCGCAGGTCAGCCTTGTCGATGCCGCGATGCCGGGAATGCTGCCCGTGCCCAATCGCGAATGCATCCGTCAGGCGGTGCGCACCGGCATGGCGATCGAGGCGCAGATCAATGCGTGGTCGCGGTTCGACCGCAAGAACTACTTCTACGCCGACCTGCCGCAGGGCTACCAGATCAGCCAGCTTTATCATCCGCTTGTGGGCGAAGGCTCACTGCTGATCGAGGCGGACGAGAAGGCGGGCATCCCCGAGGACAAGGTCATCGGGATCGAGCGCATTCACGTCGAGCAGGACGCGGGCAAGCTGATGCACGATCAGCACCCGACCATGTCCTACGTCGACCTCAACCGCTCGGGCGTGGCGCTGATGGAGATCGTCTCCAAGCCCGATATGCGTTCGCCTGCCGAAGCAGGGGCTTACCTGAGGAAGCTGCGGGCGATCCTGCGCTATGTCGGCTCGTGCGATGGCAACATGGAAGAAGGCTCGATGCGCGCCGACGTGAACGTCAGCGTGCGCAAGGTCGGCGAGCCGTTTGGCACCCGCACCGAGACCAAGAACGTCAACTCCGTGCGCTTCGTCATGCAGGCGATCGAGCATGAGGCGATGCGGCAGGTCGATGTGCTGGAAGCGGGCGGCACGGTGGTGCAGGAAACCCGCCTGTTCGACCCCGGCACCGGCACCACGCGCACCATGCGCAGCAAGGAAGACGCGCACGACTACCGCTACTTCCCCGATCCTGACCTTTTGCCGCTGGTGCTGGAGGAGGATTTCCTCGCCGAATGCCGCGCGTCCTTGCCCGAACTGCCCGATGCCAAGCGCAAGCGCTATGTCGAGGTGCTCGGCCTCACCCCCTACAACGCCCGCGAGCTGACCGCCGAGGTCGAAACCTTCGCGCGCTTCGAGACCCTGCTGGCGGAAACCGCCAAGGTCACCGGCAAGGGCGAAGCCGCAGTCGCCACGCAGGTCGCCAACTGGTCACTCTCGGTCGCGCCGGGGGTGATCAAGGCGCTGGGCGATGAAGCAGACCCCGCCAACGCCACGGCGGCCGCGCAGGCAAGCATCCTCGCCATGGCCGACAAGGGCGAGATCAGCGGCGGGCAGGCCAAGGAGATCTTCGAGATCGTCCTCAAGACCGGTCGCGATCCTGCTGAAATCGCGGAAGCCGAGGGGCTGAAGCAGGTCTCCGACACCGGCGCCATCGAAGCCGCCGTGGACGCGATCATCGCCGCCAACGCCGACAAGGTCGAACAATACCGCGCCGGCAAGGAAGCGCTGTTCGGCTTCTTCGTCGGCCAGACGATGAAGGCGATGCAGGGCAAGGCCAATCCGGCGGTGGTCAACCAGCTGCTCAAGGGCAAGCTGGGCTGATTGCGCGTTCCCACCCCCGACCCCTCCCGCAAGCGGGAGGGGAGAAGCGGTGCATCGGGTTCCCCTCCCGCTTGCGGGAGGGGTTAGGGGTGGGCCTGTGCCGCCGGGGTCACCGCTCGTGACTACCCCCAAACTCTCCATCGTCCTGATCCAGCCCGAAATCCCCGGCAACACCGGCGCGGTGGGGCGCACCTGTGTGGCGCTGGATATGGAGCTGATCCTGATCCACCCGTTGGGCTTCGAGATCAGCGACAAGCGGGTGAAACGCTCCGGCCTCGATTACTGGCCCCACGTGCACCTCACCGAATATGCCAGCTGGGACGCCTTCCTCGCCGTCCGCGCGCCCCGGCCTGACCAGCTGTTCCTGTTCGAGGAATTCGGCAGCCGCAGCTTCTACGAGCCGGACTACCCCGATGACGCCTTCCTGGTCTTCGGGCAGGAGACAAAGGGCATCCCCCAAGCGATCATCGCGCGCCATGATGACCGCCTGTTCCACCTGCCGATGCGGTCTGGCGTGATCCGCTCGCTGAACCTCGCCAACACGGTATCGGCGGCGGCCTATCAGGCGCTCCGGGGGAAGATATAGGCTTGCAGACGGCCTTTCGCTCTGTCACTTCACGCGCAGGGGGAAAGGGGCGCATATCCATGAAATTGCTGCACACCGCTATGCTTGCCGTGTTGGCAAGCCTGCCTGCCGCGGTGCAGGCGCAGGCGATCAAGACCGAACCACCGATGAAGACCTTCACCGCCGCCGAAGTGGAAGCGGTGGCGATGCCGTCGCTGGCCTATACGCCGGACCCGACCATCGCGGCGGATTTCGACAAGTATTTCTTCTTCCACCGGCCCGACACCGATTTTGCCCACGCCTATGCCGACATCACCGAATGCGATTCGCTGGCGAGCGGGATCAATTTCTACATGGGTGCCAATGATGCCGCGATCGCATCGGCCATGTCGCAATATGGCGCGCTGGCCGGCGGGATCGGCGGGGCGCTGGGCGGGCTGATGGCCGATGCCATCTTCGGCAGCGCCGAACGCCGCCGGATCAAGCGTATCAATCTGCGCAACTGCATGTTCTACAAGGGCTATGACCGCTATGGCCTGAAAAAGGACCTGTGGCAGGAATTCCATTTCGAGGAAGGGCTGAGCCGCGAAAACGCCAAGGATCGCGAAGCCGCGCTGCTGAAGCAGGCGCGTGTCGCATCCGGTCCCAAGCCCGCTCTGGAGGTGCTCGAACCATGAAGCGCATCATCACTCTGATCGCGGGCGCGCTGGCGCTGGCCGCGACCCCTGCCGCTGCCGAGAAGATCAAGCCCGACGTTGCCGATTACAAGCAGATCGAGCTGAAGAACATTACTTCGGGCAAGGCCAAGATCGATCCGGCCAAGGCCTATATCTACGTCAACAGCCCGCGCAACCGCACCAACGGCATCTTCCTCAAGACCCCGTCGCCCGAAGAAATCGCCAATTACGAGGCGAAGTGGCGCGAGGAGCTGGAGGATGCGAAGAAGGATTATCCCGGCAAGCTCAAGCGCTATGACATCGCGGTGAAATCCGGCCGTCCGCCCAAGGAAAAGCCCGAAGAGCCGACCGAGGAAAACTTCGCGATCACGCCGATCGATTACCGCATGATCGTGCCCTTCGGCCCGCAATTCGTGTTCGACAAGGTCGATGGCGAGAACAAGAGCTTCAGCTATCTGATCGAGGTGGAGCCGGGCGAATACACCTGGTTCGGCCCGGTGCTCTATCTGCCCGGCACGCCGGTGCTGGGGCAGTGCTATTGCATGGGTTCGGTGAAGTTCGAAGCCAAGGCGGGGCAGATCACCTCGCTCGGCGATTTCCTCAGCCTCGACTGGGCGGATCGCAAGGCGCTGGAGCAATCGACCTTCGAGCGCACCATGCTGCCCGACCGCCCTGCGCGCGACACCGACTGGAGCGTGCCGGCATCGCTGGCGCAATATCCCAGCGCCAAGGCCGAATTGCGGGCGGCGGGCAAGCGCAACAACTTCCTGCGGGCGCTGGTAGGCCGGATTCCGCCGGTGCCGGGGGTGCTGGCCTATGAGCGCGATGTGCCGGTCGATCTGATCGGGCTGGCCGAGGCGAGGGCGAAGGCCAAAGCCGAGGCGGCGGCCAAGGCAGCGGCCGAGGCGGCTGCGGCGGAGGCTGCCGCGGCTGCGGAAGCCCAAGCTGCGGCGGCTGCTGCCCCTAGCGAAGCCCCAGCGCAGTAAGGTTCATCGTCGCCGCGTTGTAGCTGGCTTCGGCCAGACGCGCACTCAGATCGGCGCGGATTGCGCTGATCTGGGCGTTGGCGGCGGCTTCCTCGCGCACGTTGACCAGGAAGAAATCGCCCGCCCCCAGCCGGAACCGCGTGCGTTCGGCCTGCACCATCTGCTGCGCCTGCTTGACCTCGGCATCGGCCAGTTCCCCCAGCTTCAGCGCGGCGCTGAGATTGGCGAGGATATTGCTGACCTCGGTGGTGATCTGGTCGGCGATGCGGCGCTGGCGCAGTTCGGTTTCGCGCAGTTCAGCCTCGGCGCGCTGCAACCGCCCGCGGGCCTCGCGGCGCTGGAGCGGCACGGTGAAGGTCACGCCCACCACCGTATCGGTCGAATCGAAGCCCGGCCCGCCCGGCCCGATCTGCCCGAAATCACGCGACAGCTCGACCGAGGCCGTGAGCGAGGGTTGCAGATCGTTCTGGCGCAGCGCCACGCGGTTGTTCGCCCGTTCGAGCGCCAGTTTGAAGGTCTGGAGTTCGGGGCGGTTGCGGATCACTTCGCTGGTCGGCAGTGCGGCCAGCTTTTCCGCCGGGGGGATCGCCCGGAACTGCGCCATATCGGGCAGCATCTCGCGGGTGGGGACGATCATCTGCCCGTCCGAGCCGCGCAGATAGAACCCGAGGCTGTTCGACGCCGTGGCGAAATTGCGCTTGGCCTCTTCCAGCAAGGACCGGCGGCGCAGCAGGTTCTGTTCGTTTTCCGTAAGCGCGATGCGCGCGCGGGCGCCTTCGCGCACTTCGCGGGTGAGACCGATCTGGCGCGCCTCGGCGATTTCGAGCAGTTCCTCGAACACGCGGATTTCCTCGCCCGCGCCGACCCAGCGCCAATAGGCGCGCAGCGCTTCGTGCTGAACGTTGAGCTGCACCAGCAGCACATCGAGCTGCGCCTGCGTGGCGGCAAGGCGCGTGTCCTCGATCGCGAAGCGGCGGCTGTCGATGTCGCGGTTGCGCAGCAGCGAAAACAGCGCGCCGACTTTGATCTCGCCCAGCGCATTGGTGTAATTGATGTTCTCGTAGGTCGGGAAGGTGCCGTCCGACACGCGGTAGCTGCCGAACACTTCCGCGCCATAGGGGCGCAGCGGCTGGCGCGCTTCACCCTTGGCAAAGCCACCCGAATAGAAGCCGGTGAGGCGGTCGTAATATTCGCCCTTCAGCATCAGATCGAACGCGCCGTCGGCGGCGAGCTGGTCTGACCGGGCGGCGGCTTCGCGCTCGAAGGCTTCGAGGATCGCGGGGAAGGTGAGGGCGGAGGAGCGCAGCACCTCGTCGGGCAGCAGCGGGCCGGTGGTCAGCGCCACATCGAGCGGCTCGCCCACCGCGGCGATATCCTGCGCGGCAGCGGGCGCCGGCGCAGCCAGCGCCAGCAGCGCCGCCCCGCCGAGCAGCGCGCCCAGCTTCGTCAAGGCCAGCCTGCGCTTCATCGTCACTTGGCCTGCCCGGCGCCTTCCGCGGGCGGAAGCACAGGCGGGAAGTTGTTGAGCTGACGCCAGATTTCGTAGCCGACCGGCACTGTCTCCAGCAGCACCCAGGCCTGCACCGCCGCGCCGAAGCGGACGTAGCGTTCCTCCGGCCAGCTGTAGCCATCAAGCTTTTCCTCGGCGATCAGCACGCGGAACCGGCCATCGACCTGCGCCGACTGGTCGACCGCGATCACCCGCCCGCCGAAGGTGCCGACCGCGACCGAGGGCCAGCCGGAAAACTGCACCGCGGGCCACCCTTCGAACTGGATGCGCGCGCGGTCACCCTTCTTCACCAGCGCGACATCGCGCCCGTCGATGAAGATTTCGATCACGCGCTGGGCATTGTCGGGCACGAAGGTCGCCAGCACGTCGCCCGCGTTGATGTAGGTGGCGGCATCGCCTGCGTTGAGGCTCTGGATGAAGCCGTCACGCGGGGCGCGCACGATCTGCACCGACTGGCGCGAGATGTTCACATCGGCGCGGTTGAGATCGGCTTGCATCGCGGCCACCCGCGCCTGCATGTCGGCGACCTTGATCTGCGCCAGTTCGAAATCGCGCCTTGCCGCCAGCCCCGCCTCGAACAGCTCGCGGCTGCGGCGTTCGTCGATCTGCGCGGTGGCGAGCGCGGATTGCGCGGCCTTGAGTTGCAGTTCGATCTGGCCGCGTTCGGCGCGCAGACGGTCGAGCAGGTTGGGATCGATATCGGCGATGCGGACGATCGGATCGCCCTTCTTCACCGAGCTGCCGTCGCGCACGTACCATTCCTCGATCCGGCCCGGCACCAGCGCGTTGATATCCTGCTTGCGTTCGTTGGGGCTGAGCGTGGTTACCACCCCGCGGCCCGAGGTGGTCTGCACCCACGGCACATAGATCAGGAAGGCAACCGCGATGACGATCGCCACCAGCAGCATGACGAACACCGCGCGCATCACCCGCGGGGTCTTGATCGAGGCCAGCGTGGTGAAGTGGGCCATGTCCTGCTTGAGCATGTCCATGGTCAGCCCTCCGCCTGCCCGTTGGCGCCGGCATTCGCCGCCGCGCAGAATTCGTCGAAATTGTCGAAATAGGTCTGCCGGTTCGCTTCGAGATAGAGGAACCGGTCGAAGCCCAGATCGATGCGGCGGTTGGAGAAACAGATCACGGTCGAATAGGCCTGTTCGCGCAGTTCGCTGATGGCGCGTTGCAGCGGTTCGGGGTCAAGCAGGTCGAACAGGCGCGACAGCACCAGAATGCGCGGCCTTTCGAGCAGCGCGTTGGCGAGTTTCAGCTGCTGCAATTCGACCGAGGACAGCGGAAAGCCGGTCGATGCGATCGGCGTGTCCAGCCCCTTGTCGAAGGTGGCGATGGTATCGGCGAGCCCCACGGTTTCCAGCGCGGCGACCATCCGTTTGGGCGCGGTGTCCTTGCACGACAGGGCGAGATATTCGCGGATCGTCATTTCGACAAAGGTTGGCCGGTCGAGCACGTGGACGTTCTTGCGCAGGTGGTGCGCCTCGATGTCCTTCACGTCGATCCCGCCGAGCGTGGCATAGCCGCCCTGCGGCAGGACGTGCATCTTCAGCAGGTTGTTGAACAACCGCTGCACCCCGTGATGGCTGGCGGCGGCCATGATGATCGATCCGCTCGGGATTTCGAGATCGAACTGCGCCTCTTCATGCCGGGCATGGCCGCGCACGGCCTTCATGACGATGGTGTGGTCCGGCCCTTCGAAGGGGTCGGCGCCCTTGGGCTGTTCCTGTTCGACATCGTAGAAATGCGAGATTTCCTCGACCGCGGCGAACAGGTCGTAGAAGTAGCCGAGATAGCTGCCCAGCTGCGCCACGCCGAAGAACGCCGCCGACAGCACCAGTTCGGCCGCGACCAGCTGGCCGAGCGTAAGCTGGTTCTGGATCACCAGCCACCCGCCCAGCCCCAGCAGCGCTGCGCTGGCGGCGGCATACATCAGCAGGAAGGCGATGGTCTGCGAGAACAGGTGGCGGAAGTGCCGCTTGCGTTCGACGATGTAGCGTCCGGTGAACTCGTCGGTCTTGTCGAGCGCGTAGTCGATGCGGCGCTGCGACTTGAAGAAGCCGTTGGAGCCGCCGATCAGTTCAAGCCATCCGGCGGTCTGGTGCTTGGCATGGGACAGGTCGATCCCGGTGCGCAGCGCACGGCCGCCCCAGATCAGCCACACCACCCAGATCAGCGCGATCATCACCAGCGTGAAGCCGAGGAAATAGGGGTGGTAGAGGCTCACCAGCACAAACCCCACGGCAATCTGCAACAGGGTGGTGAACCCGCCGATGAACAGGATCGGGATCGCGGTCTGGACATAGACCACATCGAAATAGCGGTTGAACAGCGGGCTTTTCTTGAAGTCGCCGAAGAAGGGGTTCTGCGCATAGACCGAAATCAGCGAGATTTCGGCCACCATGCGGGCGTAGAACCGCCGCGCGAACAGCTCCATCAGGTGGACGCGCAGGGCATAGAGCAGGCTGGAGATGGTCAGCAGCCCGAACAGCGTCAGCGACAGCATCACCAGCGGCGCGGTGAGCGCGGTGTTGGCGATGGTGTTGATCAGCATCTGCACCGAAATCGGCGTGGCAAGGCTCAACAGGCTGATGCCGATGCCATAGACCGCGGCGAGCCAGTAGAAATTCGCTTCGGGCTTCAGGATCTCGAAGAAAATCCTGAAGAATTTGGCGAGCGAGATTTCCGCGCCGTTATTCTGGCCTTCACCTGCCATGGCAGCCTTTCATATCGAAACCTGTGTTCACGCAATCGCACCGCAGGTGCCGGCCCCTCGGAAACCGGGATATATCCGCCTTGCGCCCGCATGTCGCCCGGCGCGTTAAGCCGGATTGCATGAAGCGCAATGCCTTGCTGCTGCAAGTGGTCAATCGCCCAGCGCGCCTGCGGTTCCTGCGCGGCGCGACATGTGCAATTTCTTGAATATACAAACCTATGAGAAGCTATTGCGAAGCATTGTCGTCTGGGCAGTCCGATAGCGTTCATTCCTTGCTCTTGGCTGAACCGCGGGCAATGAAGCGCAGGATTATCGGATACAGCGGGGGAGTTTGCGCAGGTGGAGGCACAAAGGCTGCTGCTGATCGGTGGAGGGCACGCCCATGTGGCGGTGCTGGCCGACTGGATCGCGCGCGGTCGGCCTGCGGGCGCGCAGGCGGTGCTGCTGACGCCGGAGCCGGAATTGCGCTATTCCGGCATGGTGCCCGGCTGGATCGCGGGACAGCACACGAGCGCGGCGGGGCTGGTCGATCTGGCCGCGCTGGCGCGGCGGGCGGGGGCGGAGCTGGTGCTCGATCGCTGCGCCGCGATTAAGCCGGACGCCCGCAGGGTGACCACAGCGGGCGGCCAGACCATCGCCTTCGACCTTGCATCGATCGACACCGGCGGGGAGGGGCGGGCGCGGGCCGTGCTGGGCGATGATCCGCGCTTGATCGACGTGCGCCCGATCGGCGCCTTTGTCCGCCGGCTGGAGGCTCTGCCCGCGCTGCCCCGCGTGGTGGTGGCAGGCGGCGGCGCGGGCGGGGTAGAACTTGCCTTTGCGCTGCGCAATCGTGAAGGCGCGCCTGCCAATGTCACGCTGGTGACGGGCGAGAGGGGCGTGCTGCCCGGCTTTGCCCCGGCAGTGCAGCGCAGGGTCGCCGCTGCGCTGGCGCGGCAGAATATCGCGGTGATCCATGGCAGGGCGCGGATCGAGGGCGGGGCGATCATGGCGGGGGATGCCACGCTCGAACCTGCCGATGCGATCATCGCCGCGCTGGGCAGTGCGGCACCGGCATGGGCGCGGGATAGCGGGCTGGCGGTGGACGATGCGGGGTTCATCCGTGTCACCGCGCAGCAGCAATCGCCCTCGCACCCGCACATCTTTGCCGCAGGCGATGTCGCGGCCCGGATCGACCGCCCGCTCGCCCGGTCGGGTGTCCACGCGGTCTTCGCCGGACCGGTGATCGCCGCCAACCTGCGCGCCGTGCTGGCGGGCGAGCCTCCCCAAGCCGCCTACCATCCACGCCGCCACAGCCTTTACCTGATCAACACCGGCGACGGATCGGCGATTGCCAGCTATGGCCCGTGGTCTGCCCAAGGGGCATGGGTGCTGCGCTGGAAGCACCGCATCGACCGGCGCTGGATCGCCAAATACGCCGCGCTTGCCAATCCGGCGTAACCTTGTGCAGGTTTCGCACGAACACCGGCCCAAGGAGTTCCCGTGAAGAAAATCATCATCCTCGCCGCGTTGGCCGCGCTGGCGGCTGCCTATTTCGCCTTCGATCTTGGCCAGTATCTCACGCTGGAGGGGATCAAGGCGCTCGCCGCCGAAACGGCCGCCTTCCAGCGCGAAAATCCTGTGGCGGTGATCGCAGCCTTCTTCATCGCCTATGTGCTGGTGACGGCAGCATCCTTTCCGGGCGCGGCGATCCTGACGCTGGCGGCGGGCGCGCTGTTCGGGGTGGTAGGCGGCACGATCATCGTCTCCTTCGCCTCCACCATGGGCGCGACGCTGGCCTTCTGGTCATCGCGCTATGTGCTGCGCGACACGATGGAGGCGCGTTTCGGCGAGCGGCTGAAGGCGATCAACGCGGGGCTGGAACGCGACGGGGCGTTTTATCTGTTTTCGCTGCGGATGATCCCGGTCTTCCCGTTCTTCGTCGTCAATCTGGTGATGGGCCTCACCCGCATCCGCACTTTCACCTATGCCTGGGTCAGCCAGATCGGCATGCTGCTGGGCACCATCGTCTATGTGAACGCCGGCACGCAGCTGGCGCGGATCGACAGCCTTTCGGGCATCGCCTCGCCCGCGGTGCTGGGCAGCTTTGTCGCGCTCGGCATTGTGCCGTGGCTGGCCAAGGGCATCATCGGCGTGCTGAAGCGGCGCAAGGTCTATGCCGGGTTCACGCGGCCCAAAAAGTTTGACCGCAACATGGTGGTGATCGGCGCAGGATCGGCAGGGCTGGTGTCCTCGCTGATCGCGGCGACGGTGAAGGCCAAGGTCACGCTGGTCGAAGCGCATGAAATGGGCGGCGATTGCCTCAACACCGGCTGCGTGCCCAGCAAGGCGATCATCAAGAGCGCCAAGGTCGCGCACCAGATGCGCCATGCCGACAAGTATGGCCTCACGCCCGCCGAACCCGACGTGCCGTTCAGGGCGGTGATCGCCCGCGTGATGGACACGATCAAGACCATCGAACCCCATGACAGCGTGGAGCGTTACGAAGGCCTCGGCGTCGATGTGGTCAAGGGTTACGCCAAAATCATCGATCCGTGGACGGTCGAGATCGCGCGGAATGACGGTGGCACGCAGCGCCTGACCACCCGCAGCATCATCATCGCCAGCGGCGCCGAGCCGGTGGTGCCGCCGATCCCCGGCATCGAGAGCAGCGGTTACCTCACCAGCGAGACCATGTGGCAGGCCTTCGCGCAGATGGACGCCGCCCCTGCGCGCACCGTGGTCCTTGGCGGCGGGCCGATCGGGTGCGAGCTTTCGCAGGCGCTTGCACGGCTCGGCTCGAATGTGACGCAGGTCGAGATGGCGGACGCGCTTCTGGGGCGCGAGGACGCCGATGTCTCGGCGCTCGCCAAGGCGGTGCTGGAGGCAGACGGCGTGACCGTGCTCACCGGCCACAAGGCGGTGCGGATCGAAGGCAGGGTGCTGATCGCCGAGCATGATGGTGCGGAATTCGAAGTGCCCTTCGATGCGCTGATCGTGGCGGTGGGGCGCAAGGCGCGGCTGACCGGCTTTGGCCTCGAAGATATCGGCGTGGACACCGCCCGCACGGTCGTCACCGATGAATTTCTGGCGACCAAGTTCCCCAATATCTTCGCGGCGGGCGATGTTGCTGGCCCCTACCAGTTCACCCACACCGCCAGCCATCAGGCATGGTATGCCAGCGTCAACGCGCTGTTCGGGAGCCTGAAAAAGTTCAAGGCCGATTACCGCGTGATCCCCGCCGTGACCTTCCTCGATCCCGAAGTCGCGCGGGTCGGCATCAACGAACGCGAGGCCGCGCAGCAGGGCATCGCGGTGGAGGTGACGCGCTATGATCTCGACGATCTCGACCGGGCGATTGCCGAAAGCGAGACGAAGGGCTTCGTCAAGGTGCTGACCCCGGCGGGCGGCAAGGACACGGTGCTCGGCGTCACGATTGTCGGCGCGCACGCGGGCGAATTGCTGGCCGAGTATGTGCTGGCGATGAAGCACGGGATCGGCCTCAACAAGATCCTCGGCACGATCCACGCCTATCCGACGATGGTGGAGGCGAACAAGTTTGCCGCGGGCAACTGGAAGAAGGCGCACAAGCCCGAAGGCCTGCTGAAGTGGGTCGAACGCTATCACGCGTGGATGCGCGGCTGAACGGGAGAGATTGCCATGCTTGCACAGGTTTCACTGCTGATCATGCGGATCGGCACCGGCATGCTGCTGGTGCTGTGGGGGCTGGTGCGGCTGCTGAAGGACGGGATGGGGCCGAACCTCGCCAACAAGTATTATGGCGGCGTGGGCAATGACGGGACGTTGCAACTGGCCTTTGCGGGGTTCGAGGTGGCGCTGGGCGCGCTGGTGGTGCTGGGGCTGTTCCGCAAGGTCACTCTGCCCTTGTCGGCGGTGATTCTGGTGGGCGGGGCGATCCCGATCTGGCGGCACTTCCTCGATCCGTTCGGGATGTATCTGCACAAGGACGCGAACCTGCTGTTCTTCCCCTCGCTGACTGTCGCGGGCGCTGCGCTGGCGCTGATAGCCCTGCGCGAAATGGACAGGCTGGCGCTTGACCGCGTGATCGGCAAGAAGCGCTGATCGCAGCCGGAGAAGGGGGCATCACTTGGAACTGTTTGACCAGCTGCGCGGGGTGATCGGCCTTGCGGTGCTGATCGGCCTCGCATGGGCGATCAGCGAGAACCGCAAGGGCCACCCCGGTTGGCGCTGGATCCTCGGCGCGCTGGCCCTTCAGGGGGTGCTCGCCGTGCTGATCGTGCGGGTGCCGCTGGTGTGGGACGCGGTGGGGCTGGCGAACAGCGCGGTCAGCGCGGTGGAGGCCGCGACGCTGAAAGGATCGGCCTACATGTTCGGCTACCTTGGCGGGGGCGATCTGCCCTTTGCGCTGAAAGAGGGCGCGCAGCCGCCGCTGGTGATCGCGTTCCAGATTTTGCCGCTGGTGATCGTGTTCTCGGCGCTCTCCGCGCTGCTGTGGCACTGGGGCGTGCTGCGCTGGATTGTCGGCGGTCTCGGCTTCCTGCTGCGCCGCAGCCTTGGCGTGTCGGGCGTGGTCGGCCTGTCAGGCGGCGCGAGCATCTTCCTCGGCGTGGTCGAAGCCCCGCTGGTGACCCGCGCCTATTTCGACCGGATGAGCCGCACCGAGCTGTTTCAGGTGATGACCCTGACCATGGCGACGATCAGCGGCGCGATCCTGATCCTCTATGCCACCACGCTGAAGAACACCGTGCCCGATGCGGTGGGGCACATGATCTCCGCCTCGCTGATCTCGCTCCCCGCCGCGCTGCTGGTGGCGCGGCTGATGGTGCCGGGCAGCGGCGAGAACGCGAAAACCGCTGTGGAGCAGGGCGAACCCGGCCTCAGATATGAATCGAGCATCGATGCGATCATCCGCGGGACGATGGACGGGATGCAGCTGTTCCTCGCGGTGATCGCGGTGATCATCACCGTGTTCGCGCTGGTGGCGCTGGTGGACGGGATGCTGGCCGCGCTGCCCTTCATCGAAGGCGAGCCGCTGACGCTGAAGCGCCTGATGGGCTGGTGCCTTGCGCCGTTCATGTGGCTGCTGGGCGTGCCATGGGGCGAGGCGCAGGCGGCGGGCGGATTGATGGGCACCAAGGCGGTGCTCAACGAATATGTCGCCTATCTCGAACTCGCCGCGCTGCCCGCCGGCACGCTGGGGCCGCGCAGCCTGCTGATCGTCACCTATGCGCTGTGCGGGGTGGCGAACCTTGCCAGCGTCGGCCTGCTGGTTTCGACCATCGGCACCCTGTGCCCCGAACGCCGTGCGGAGGCGGCCGGGCTGGGGATGAAAAGCTGGATCGCGGGCAATCTGGCGAGCGCGATGACGGGGGCGTGGATCGGGCTGGTGAGCTGGAGTGCCTAGGCAATGCTTGATGCCAAACTGCGCCCGCTGATCGATCCGCCGCTGGGCCGCATGGGGGCATTTCTTGCGGGGCTGGGCGTGACTGCCAATGCACTGACCTTCACCGGCCTCGCGCTCGGCCTTGGCGGGGCGGCGGCGATTGCGCTGGGGCAGATCGGCTGGGGGCTGGCGCTGATCATCGGCAACCGCCTGCTCGACGGGCTGGATGGCGCGGTGGCGCGGGTGCGCGGGCCATCCGATCTCGGCGGCTATTTTGACATCGTCGCCGATTTCGCCTTTTACGTCAGCATCCCGCTCGCCTTCGGCATCCTTGCGCCCGCCTACACGATGCCCGCGCTGGTGCTGGTGGCGAGTTTTGTGCTGACCGGCGTGAGCTTCCTCGCCTTTGCCGTCATCGCGGCCAAGCGCGGCGCCACCACCGAGGCGCACGGGCGCAAGAGCTTCTTCTACTCCACCGGCCTTGCCGAGGGGGCGGAGACCATCGCGGTGTTCATCGCCATGTGCCTGTTCCCGGCATGGTTCGCATGGCTTGCCTATGGCTACGCGACGCTCTGCGCGCTCACCGTGTTTCAGCGCAGCGCGGTGG
This sequence comes from Erythrobacter sp. RANMB8, assembly GCF_056848235.1. Taxonomy (NCBI): domain Bacteria; kingdom Pseudomonadati; phylum Pseudomonadota; class Alphaproteobacteria; order Sphingomonadales; family Erythrobacteraceae; genus Erythrobacter; species Erythrobacter sp. RANMB8. The sequence goes on along the minus strand of NZ_JBREHG010000003.1, from coordinate 219,349 downwards.
CCGTGCGCGACTTTACCGATTGATTGTTCAGCGACTGGCCGCGCCCAGCAGGGTTTCGGTGCGGCTGCGCAGTTCGATGATGCGCGCCGTGTTCGCGCCCAGATCGCTGCGACCCACCCGGCTGACCGAACGGAAGTCGATCTGCGCATCGCCGACGCGGGCGACCACATCATCCTTGAACCCGAACCAGAAGGTTTCCGCCACCGCCTCGACCGTGCCGGTCGCGGCATCGGAGCGAATGTCCTCTAGCCCCATTGCCGCCATCGCCGCTGCGACTGCGGCCATGCCTTCGGTCTTGCTCGCACCGCCCAGCGGCAGCGGGGCAGGGCGGTCGCTGCGCGCGGTGATGATCTGCGCGTGGCTCTTCACCGCAAGTTCGGGCGCGACCTCCTTGTAGATTTCCAGCTGGCCCAGCGGCACCTGGTAATCGCTCAAGGGGTTGGCGCCTTCGGCCTCGCGCTCGGCCAGGGTTGCGGCGGAGAAGGCGGGCGGGTTGGCGGTATCGGTGGCAATGTCGTGGATCGGATTTTCGCTGCCCTTGGCTCCTGCGGCAAGGAACATCACAAAGGTCGCCGCCGGCACCAGCAGGCCGACAATCGCCACGCCGACCAGCGCGTTGCTGCGCGGTTTGGCGCGCGCCGCGATCACCAGCGAAACCAGCGCGGCGAGCGCGACGATGCCCAGCAGGATCACCCCGCCGCCCATCGTCAGCGCGAGCAGGCCGGTCTGCCAGCCCCATATCCCGGCCTTGGTGCCAAGCGCGGCGATGGCGAAATAGGCCGGCAGGAAAGCCAGCAGGGCGAGCACGGTCTTGGTGTGCCAGGGCAGGTTCTTGATCATGCCGCCTGTTTAACGCGCCGCCGCCGGAAGGCAATCTTTGCGAAAAAGCCGGGAAACCGCCGCGCCCTTCGTGCGTTGGAGGACTACGGCATTCCGGGGAGAGGGGTGTGACGCTGCGTCAAGTCCCGCTTTCCATGCCTGAGAATCTCGGTTATGCCCGCGCCGGGATGCGGGAGGAACACGTTGTTCAGAGGACAAAACGACATGAAGCGTAATTTCCTGATGGGGGCCGCAATCGCGAGCCTCGTTACTCTTTCGGCTTGCGGTGGCAAGGAAGCGGAAGCTCCGGCTGAAGCGCCCGCCGAAACCGCGGCTCCGGCCGAAGCTCCGGCTGCCGAAGCGGCTCCGGCTGCCGATGCCGCCGCTGCTGGCGCGACCATGGAATATGCCAGCATGACCACCGATGCCGCCGCCGGCGAAAAGGTGTTCGCGCTGTGCCGTTCGTGCCACGTGCTCGAAGACGGCGTGAACCGCGTCGGTCCGTCGCTCTACAAGGTTGTCGGCCGCGCCTCGGGCACGGTTGCCGGCTTTGCCTATTCGGACGCCAACAAGAACAGCGGCGTGACCTGGACCACCGACGTGCTGTTCAAGTACCTCGAAGATCCCAAGGCATTCATGCCGGGCACCAAGATGGCCTTCCCGGGCATCAAGAACGCGCAGGACCGTGCGAACCTGGTGGCCTATCTCGAAAGCCAGTCGAAGTAAGGTTTCGTCCGGAGCAATCCGGAACGAACAAAACGGGCGGCGTGGGTTACCACGCCGCCCTTTTTTGTGCGCTCAGACAGCGCCCTCCAGCGCCTCGGCGGCGCAGTGCTGGCGCAGGTAATCCTCGTGGGTCGGCAGGCCCGCCACGGCGCGGCTCACCAGCGTGCGCAGGTTGGCAAGGAATTCGGCGAGCTGCGCGGGCGCCAGTTGATCGGCCATGGGATCGTGGGTGGCAGGCATGATCCCCTGTCCCAGCATCACCTGCACCCAGCTTGCCTCCTTGAACAGATCATCGATATCGCGCCCCACGCGGCCCGATGCGGCGAACAGTTCCAGCTTGTGCGTCAGGCTGTCGGGCACTGCCATGTGCTTGCAATAACGCCAGAACTCGGTGTCCTCGCGATCGGTGCGGTGGTAGTGCAGGATCAGGAAATCGCGGATCTGCTCGAACTCGGCAGCGCAGCGGCGGTTGTATTCGGCGCGCTCGGCACGGGCCTCGGCGGTCTGCGGGAACAGCTGGATCAACCGGCTGACATGCGACTGGATCAGGTGGATCGAGGTCGATTCGAGCGGCTCCAGAAACCCGCTCGACAGGCCGATCGCGGCGACATTATGCGCCCAGAACGCCTGCCTGCGCCCGGTGGTGAAGCGGATCGGGCGCGGATCGCCCAGCGCCTGCGTGTCCAGCCCTGCCAGCAGCGTATCGGCGGCGGCATCGTCGCTGATGAAGCCGCTCGAATAGACGTGGCCGTTGCCGGTGCGGTGTTGCAACGGGATGCGCCACTGCCAGCCCGCGCTTTTGGCGGTGGCGCGGGTGTAGGGGACGATGGTGGGCAGTTTCTCGGACGGAACGGCCAGCGCGCGGTCGCACGGCAGCCAGCGCGACCAGTCGTCATAACCCACCCCCAGCTCGCCCCCCAGCAACAGCGATCGGAAACCGGTGCAGTCGATGAAGAAATCGCCCTCGACCCGCTGGCCGCCTGCCAGGGTGATCGCGGTCAGATCGCCGCTCTCCCCGTCGCGTGCGACGCTTTCGACAATCCCCTCGGTGCGGGTGACGCCGCGGGCTTCGGCATAGTCGCGCAGATAGAGCGCATAGCGGCTGGCGTCGAAGTGATAGGCATAGGCGAGGCCCGTCATCGCGGTGTTGCCGACGCGGTCGAGCTTGCCGAACCGCGCCTGATCCGCTGCCAGCTGGTGCAGCGAATAGTCCCACAGGCCCCGCGCATCCGCCCCCGCCGCATCGCCCAGACTGCGGCGCCAGTGGTGGTGGAAGGCGACATTGCCGAGGTTCATCCCCGTGTCGCCGAACGTGTGCAGATAGCGCGAGCCGAGCCTGCCCCAGTCGACAAACTCGATCCCCAGCTTGAAGGTGCCCGAGGTGCGGCGCAGAAAATCGTGCTCGTCGAGGCCGAGGATCGCGTTGAGGCGGATGATCTGCGGGATCGTCGCCTCGCCCACGCCCACGGTGCCGATCGCCTCGCTTTCGACCAGTTGGATGCTCAGCCGCTCGCCCAGCAGGCGGGCAAAGGCGGCCGCGGTGATCCACCCCGCGGTGCCGCCGCCCACGATCACCAGCTTGCGCACTCTGCCGTCTGCCATCGTCCTGCCTCGTTCCTCGCGCCTATTCTGCCGCCGGGCGGAAGAAGGCGTTGATTGTCAGCCGCCCGCTGCGCGGATCGGCGCTCAGGGGGGCCATGTTGTCGATCACCCCGCTGTGGAGGATATTGCCGCGATAGAACACCGCGCTGTTGAAATCGCCGGGCACGGCATGGGTGCGCTCGAAATGCGGCGCGCCGTCGGTCGGATAGGCGGCGGGCGGCAGGCCGGTGCGCGCGACATCGGCGTGCAGCGCTTCGGCATAGCGCGGGTAGTCCTCTGCTCCCAAAGCCTCCAGCCCGGTCGAACGGTGGCGGAAGAACGCCGTGCCGCCGTGCCCTGTGCGGTGCAGGTAGAGCATCATCGCGATCTGCGCCGGATCGGTGCCATCGACATGCGGCAGGCGCTGGATCGGGGCGAGCGCGGCGGGCGGGGTGGTGACCAGCGAATACCACGCCTGCATCTCCCACCCCCGCGGCGCTGCGCCGAACCATGCATCGAGATGCGGCGCCAGCTGCGCCAGCCAGTGCGCCGAGGCCGCTGCGGGCAGCGCGGCGCGCACCCCCGGATATTGCGGCGTGATTTTTGCAAAATCTTGCAAAAACGCTTGCGAGATCACGGCATCCGGCGTCGCCAGCAGGCCATCGACTGTCACAAGCCGATGATTATGCGCTGAAAATGCTCCGACTCTGGCCCGATCGAGCGAAAGCGCCCAGCCTTGCGGCACATCTTGCAGCTGCGCAGAGGGGGTGATCGCCATGCCGGGGAGCCTATCAAATCCCCGCAAGGCGGCCAAGGCCGATGAATAAGAAACGGAAAAACATATAAAAACTGGCAATTCCTTCGGCGAATAGCGGGCCGGAGAAGCCATCACGCGCACCGGAGCGCGAAGGTTTGCAGGGCGCGTGCAAAAAACTGTGACTCTTGCGCAACAATTTCCGCCGGAAGCGACCGGATTCCCGCCGCGAGGCCCGACAAAATCGACTGGAACATACTGATAATGAATAATTTGTCTGAATTTTCCCGCTCGCCTTCCGCCAGTGCAGATTGCCCGTTTACCTGCGGTTCATGTTCCGCTATGAAAAAAACTGCAAAAGCGCACGATTGATGTCGCTTGCGGGAGGGGACTTCTGATGAAAATGAACGGGATCAATGCGAGCGCGCGTCTGCTGTGCGGGGCCGCGACTCTGGCTCTGGCTATCACGGCCGCGCCGGTTCTGGCGCAGGACGCCGAAGATCAGGCCAGCGTCGAGGGTGAAGTGGAAGGCGATGCCATCCTCGTCACCGGTATCCGCGGGTCGATCCAGTCCTCGCTCGATGCCAAGCGCAACGCCACCTCGATCGTCGAAGTGATCGCCGCCGAAGACCTCGGCCTGCTGCCCGACCAGTCGATTGCCGACACCCTTGCCCGCCTGCCGGGTGTGACCGCCCAGCGCGTGCGCGGCCGTTCGCAGCAGGTGTCGATCCGCGGCCTCGGCCCCGATTTCAGCCTCGCGCTGCTCAATGGCCGCGAAGTCGTGTCGGCGGGCAACAACCGCGGCATCGAATTCGACCAGTTCCCGTCCGAACTGATCGGCTCGGGCGTCGTCTACAAGACCGGCGATGCGCAGCTGGCCGCCATCGGCATCGCCGGTGCGGTGGACCTGCGCACGGTCAAGCCGCTCGAAACCGGCAAGCGCCAGCTGACCGTTTCGGGCACCTACACCATCAACGACAACGGCTCGCTCAACCCCGATTTCGCCGATGACGGTTACCGCTTCTTCGGCAGCTACATCGACCAGAACGCCGATGGCACCGTGGGCTGGTCGCTGGGCGTTACCGTCCAGTCGATCCCGACCCAGTTCATCAGCCGCGAGCTGAAGACCAACCAGTTCCAGATCGGCCGCACCGCGCAGGGCGTGATCTACCCCGCCGACAACCCGCGTCAGGGCGTGGTCAGCCGCAATTTCGAGCGCACCTCGATCGCCGGCGCGCTCCAGTTCGAGCCGAGCGACAACTTCTCGCTCTCGTTCGACACCTTCTACACCGATACCAGCGACAGCGGCATTTTCCGCGGCACCGAAACCCCGATCGCTTCGTGGAGCGGTGCGCAATTCGTCAGTGCCGCCGGCAGCGGTCCGTTCGCCGACAGCGCGACCTATTCGGCGGTGGTGCCGATCCTGCGCACCGATACCGAAGGGGCTGAATCCGAAATCTTCGCCATCGGCGCCAATGCCGAATGGAAGGCGACCGACAACCTCGGCTTCGTGTTCGATTATGGCTATTCGACCCTCGACCGGGACGACATCGACTATGAATCCTACGCCGGCACCGGCCGCGGTCGTTCGGGGGCGCAGGATCGCCTGACCTTCACCTTCCCCGAAAACGGCCAGTACACCATCGACAGCCTGCTCGATTACACCGATCCCGCCAATGTCTTGCTGACCGATCCGGGCGGCTGGGGCCAGGTCGGCTTCATCAAGCAGCCGCGCATCAATGATGAACTGCACCAGCTGCGCGCCGAGACCTATTGGGAATTCGACGGCGGGTTCATCGACAAGATCACGCTGGGCTGGCTGCACACCGACCGCGAAAAGAGCTTCGATTCCAACGAAAGCTTCCTGCGTCCCACCGCCGCTTTCGGCAACGGCCTGCGCGTGCCGACCAGCGCGATCGTCGGCAGCACCAACACCGGCAGCCTCGGCAACAACATCCTTGCCTATGATCCCTCGTCCTTCCTGACCGATGGCACCTATCTGGTCGAAAAGGCGACGTTCGACACCCAGTGGGTGGTGAGCGAGGAGATCCACAACTTCTACATCCAGGCCGATATCAACGGCGATCTGGGTTCGGTGCCGGTGCGCGGCAATATCGGCCTGCGTTATGCCGATACCAGCCAGAGCTCGACCGGCACGATCACCGGCGGGGCACCCAACGTGGTCGATTATTCCTTCGACAACTGGCTGCCGAGCATGAACCTCGCCTTCGAGATCATGCCCGATACCTTCATCCGTCTGGCTGCCGCCAAGACCGTGACCCGTGCGCGGCTTGACCAGATGGCGGCCAACCAGAACCTCGGCTTCAACAACCGGCTCTGCATCGACACCAATGGCGACCAGATCCCCGATGCCCTGAACCCGACCGCGCCGCCGAACTCGTTCAGCCTGCCCAACAACCCCTGCTTCACGCTGGGCGGGGGCAACCCGCGGCTTGAGCCCTATGAATCGACCTCGTTCGATATCTCGTTCGAAAAGTACTTCTCGCCGGGCACCGCGATCATCGTCGCCGGTTTCCACAAGCGTCTGTCGAACTGGGTGGTTGACCAGACCACTGTGGTCGATCTCAGCCGCGAAATCGCGCTGGCACGTTGGGGTGGAATCCTCGCCACCAACCCGCAGTTCGTCAATGGCACCTACGGCGGGCCGACCAACTTTGCCGATGGCGAGATCACTGGCGTGGAAGGCACGGTGCGCGTCAACTTCGGCGACTTCAGCGATGCGCTGGACGGGTTCGGCGGCTTTGCCAGCGTGACCTACGCCGATGCCGAAATCGAAAGCCCCGGCACCAACGCGATCCCGATCCCTGGCTATTCGGATGTCACCTGGTCGGGCGATATCTTCTACGAAAAGTACGGCTTCCGCGCCAAGCTCGCCGCCCGTTACCGCGCCGGGTTCCTGTCGGAAGTGCAGAACTTCGACGGCTCGCTCTCGGGTGCCAATGCCCAGCCGGAAACGATCCTCGATGCGCAGATCGGCTACACCTTCGAGAAGGCCGGCGGCGTTCTTAATGGCGTGCAGGTGCTGGCGGAAGTGTTCAACCTGACCAACGAGCCCTTCGTGACGCAGAACGATCTGTTCAACGCGGGCGGCCAACAGGTCGGCACCTTCCCGAGCCGCCACGAAATCTACGGACGCACCTTCAACTTCACGATCCGCAAGAACTTCTGAGGATCGCGGGCCCTCGGGTCGCGATGAGGGTTTCAGGAAAGGGCTCGCCAGCAATGGCGGGCCCTTTTTGTTTGGTGCGTGATGTTGGAATAACGGGACGGTTTTCGAGCAGGCTTTTCCCGCGTCCAGACCCCGTCTAGGTCGCGCTAGACCCCCTCTAGACCCCTTTTAGGCCCCTTTCAGGCCTGTTTGGGGCGATGTTTCACGTGAAACAATCAGGCCGCTGAAAGCGGCGGGGCGGGGCAGTGGCGGGCGATGAAATCGGCGTGGGACGGCATCGCCGCCACCGCTTCCTCCATCGCGGCGCGCACCTGCGCCAGCCGCTCTGCCACCGGCACTTGCGATCGCATCGCGGCCAGCGCCGGGGCCTGCTGCGGCACGATCCCCTGACCCAGATAGACCGCAATCCAGCTGGGGTTGGCGAACAGCTCCTGCCCGTCAGCCACCAGCATTCCATGGGCGGTGAAATGGTCGATCTTGTATTGCAGGCTGTCGGGGATCGCCATGGCGGCGGTGTAGCGCCACAGCGCGGAATCGTCCCTTGTGCTCGCCTTGTAGTGGAGGATCAGGAAGTCGCGGATCAGCTCGTATTCGCGCGCGGTTTGCGCGTTGTATTCGCGCGATAAAAGCGGCGACATGGCGCTGTCGGGCAGCAGCGCGATCAGGCGCAGGATGCCGTACTGGATGAGGTGGAGCGACGTCGATTCCAGCGGCTCCATGAACCCTGCCGAAAGCCCGATCGCGACGCAGTTCTTCCTCCAGAATTCGCGCCGCTTGCCGGTCACGAAGCGAAGCGTGCGCGGGTCGGCCAGCGGCTTGCCGTCAAGGCTGGCAAGCAGCTCCGCCGTCGCCTCGTCCTCCGAGATAAATTCGCTGCAATGGACATAGCCGTTGCCGGTGCGGTGCTGGAGCGGGATGCGCCATTGCCAGCCCGCCGGTTTGGCGGTGGAGCGGGTGTAGGGGGTGAACTCCCCCCGCTCGCAGGGCACGGCAACAGCGCGATCGCAGGGCAGCCAGTGCTGCCAGTTGTCGTAACCGGCCGCCAGTGCCTCCTCGATCAGAAGCCCGCGGAAACCGCTGCAATCGATGAAAAATTCGCCCTCGATCCGCACACCGCTGTCGAGCGTGACGGCCGCGATGAACCCGTCCTCGCCCCTCAGACTGACGTCCACGACCTTGCCCTCAAGGCGGGTCACGCCCCGGTGTTCGGCAAAGCGCCGCAGGAAGGCCGCGTAAAGCCCCGCATCGAAGTGGTAGGCATAGTCGAAGGTCGACTGGATCAGGCGGCGATCGGGCGAGGGGTGGGTGAAACGCCCCGCCTTCGCCATCGCCCAGCACATCGAAAAATCGTCAATCGGGCCGGCAACGCGCCCTTCCAGGCTCTCGCGCATCCAGTGGTGGTAGAAGGGCACGGAATCGAATTCCGCGCCATACTGGCCGAAAGGGTGGAAATAGCTGTGCCCCTGCCGCCCCCAGTCGACGAACTGGATGCCGAGCTTGAAGCTGCCCTGCGTCTCGCGCACGAAGGTCGCCTCGTCGATGCCGAGGCGGCGGTTGAAGTGGCGGATCGGCGGGATGGTCGCCTCGCCCACGCCGACGGTGCCGATCGCCTCGCTCTCGATCAGGGTGATGCGGCAATCGCGCCCCACGGCATCGGCCAGTGCTGCTGCGGTCATCCACCCCGCGCTGCCGCCGCCGACGATCACGATGTGTTGCAGCGGCGCCGCCATGTTACCCCCCGCAGCTCTCGCGGATCAGCAGGCTGGTTTCCAGCCGCTGCGAAATCGCCGGGCCATCGCCCTTGTCGATCAGCTTCGACACCAGCATCCGGCCTGCCAGATTGGCGTCCTGATCGATGGTGGTCAGCTGCGGGGTGACGAGGCGGGCGGCGGGGATGTTGTCGTATCCCACCACCGAGACATCCTCCGGCACCCGCATCCCCGACCGCGTCAGCGCCCGGATCGCGCCGATGGCGATCAGGTCCGACGCGGCGAACACCGCATCGAAGCGCAGCCCCCGCGCAATCGCGCTGCGCATCGCGGCTTCGGCCGAGTGCACCTCGAAATGGGCGGGCACGACCAGTGCATCATCGAGCGGGATGCCCGCCTGCGCCTTGGCCTGCTTGTATCCGCGATAGCGCTGTTCGGCTTCGGGCGCTTCGGTATCGCCGAGGAACAGGATCCGCCGCCGGCCCAGCCGCGCAAGGTGCGCGGTTGCCCGCCGGCCGCCGGCGACATTGTCCGATCCGATGGCGCAATATTGCGCGTCGGGAAATTCGGCCCCCCATACCACGAAGCGGTCATCGCGGGCGGCGAGCGCGTTGAATTCGTGGTGGAGCGAGCTTTGCCCGATGAAGATCACCCCGGTCGCCCGGCTGGTGCTCATGGCGTAATCGAGATCCTCTCCCGCCCGCGGGCTGAGGTGGCTGATCAGCAGGTCGGCATTGCGTTCGCGTGCCGCCTCGGCGATCCCGGCGAGCAGTTCGAGGAAGAACGGGTCGGACACCCGGCTGTCGCGCGCCTGCGGGGCGGGGACGACCACGGCGATGGTGGCATCCGCGCCGATCGGCCCGCTCGGCATGCTGGCGCGAAACTCGTAATCATGGGCGCGGGCAATCTGCCAGATCTGCTGCTTGGTGCGCCGCTTGACCGAGGGACTGTCGTTCAGCGCGCGGCTGACGGTCGAGATCGAAACCCCTGCCTCGCGCGCGATATCCTCCAGCGTGGCGCTGCGCCGTGACGCAGGGGACTGGGGCGGGGGCGGGTTGTCGGCCATGCCGGGGTTCTAGTGTCCTTCCACCGCCCAGTAACCGCTGCCGGGCGCCAGCATGTGCGGGATCGCGGCATCGTGGCCGACCGCGCTCTCGCTGGCAAGCAGGCGCGCCTGCCCGAAGGCTTCGGGGGGCGACCATTCCACAGCTGTCTCGCCAAGGTTGAAGGCGCACAGCACGCGTGCCCCGTCGCTGCTGCTGCGCAGGAAGGCGACGATATCCTCCGGCGTGTCGAGCAGCGCGATATCGCCGCTCACCAGCGCCGGAAAACCTGCGCGCAGGCGCAGCAGGGCGCGGGTGTAAGACAGGGTCGATCCGGCATCGGGTGCCTGCCGGTCGGCGGCGAGCGGGGTGTGCGCCGGATCGAGCTTCAGCCAGGTGCGGTTGGCGCTGGAAAAGCCCGCTTGCGGCGCGTTCGCCTGCCAGGGCATCGGGGTGCGCGCCCCGTCCCGGCCCAGCGTGTGCGGCCAGTTGGCGATGGCTTCGGGGTCTTGCAGATCCTCGAAGGCGACATGGCCCTGCGGCAGGCCCAGTTCCTCGCCCTGATAGATGATCGGATTGCCGCGCAGCGACAGCAGCAGCATCAGGCCGAGGCGCGCGGCGCGGGCGTGGTCGCCGTCCACCGCCCAGCGGGTGACGAAACGCGGCGCATCATGGTTCGAAAAGGCCCAGGAAGGCCAGCCCTCGCCATCCTCCCCGCTCCACTGCGACAGGCTGGCGCGCACCAGCGGCGCGGTCAGGCGCGGGGCATAGAGGAAATCGAAGTTATAGGCGCTGTCGAGCCGCTTGCCGCCCGCAGTGAAGGCCTTCATCTCCGCCAGCGGCTCCGGCCCGCCGACTTCGGCGACAGTGAAGCGGCCCGGAAACTCGTCGATCGCGCTGCGGATGCGTTCGAGGAAGGCGACGATATCGGGGTGCGACTGGTTGTACTGCTTCACCTGCATGTCGAACGGGCGGGTGACCAGTTCCATCGGCGTGCCCGACGGCGGATTGTCGCGCAGGTTCGGGTCATGCATCGCAAAGTTCAGTGCATCGAGCCGGAAGCCATCGACGCCGCGCCGCAGCCAGAACCGCGCCACATCCAGCAGCGCGTCCTGCACATCGCGGTTATGCACATTGAGATCGGGCTGCGAGGTCAGGAAATTGTGGAGGTAATACTGCTTCCTCGGCCCGTCCCACTGCCATGCCGATCCGCCGAACACCGACTGCCAGTTCGACGGCGGCGAACCGTCGGGCTTCGGATCGGCCCAGACATACCAGTCGGCCTTGGGATTGGTGCGGTCCCTGCGGCTTTCCTGAAACCACGCGTGTTCATCCGAGGTGTGCGAATAGACCTGATCGATGATTACCTTGAGACCCAGCGCGTGGGCCTTTTCGATGATCCGGTCGAAATCCTCGAAGGTGCCGAAAGTGGGGTCGATCCCGCAGTAATCGGCCACATCATAGCCGAAATCGCGCATCGGGGAGGTGAAGAAGGGCGAAATCCAGATGCCGTCAACGCCGAGGTCGGCGATGTAATCGAGCCGCTCGACAATCCCGGCAAGGTCGCCGATGCCGTCGCCGTTCGTATCGCGGAACGAACGCGGGTAGATCTGGTAGATGACCGCGCCCCGCCACCATGTCAGCGGGTGGGCGGCGGCAGGCGGGGTGGCAAGAGCGGTTGCCATTACTTGTCAGTCTCCAGAATGCAGGCGGCAAAGCCGAAGGCAGGCAGGGTCACGCGCATGGTGCCGGGGGCTGCGAGCGCCGACGGGCAGGTGCCCAGCAGCGGCGCAACTCCGCGCGCGCGGTAGCTGACCTCGACATTGCGCGAAAGTGGTGATGCACCGGTGTTGAACGCCACCAGCACGCGCTGCCCGCTGGCCGGATCGTGGCGCTCCACCGCGAGCAGACCGGGCGCGGCTTCCTCGAAGGCGCGCACCGTGCTGAGCCCGCGCCGCAGGGCAGGGCTGGCGGTGCGGGCCTTGGCCAGATCGGCGATCAGGCGGTAGAGCGGGTGCGCGGTATCGAAATTGCTCTGCGCGGTCGTGGCCGAAGTGCCGACGAGGCGGTTGTCGTTGTAGACATCGACCTTGCTGGGGAACATGTCCTCGCGCGCCAGCTGGTCATTGCCGTCCGAGATGAAGCCCTGCTCGTCGCCGTAATAGACGGTGGGCACGCCGCGCAGGCCGAACATCATCGCATGGCCAAGCTGCACGCGGGCGAGCAGGGTGTCTGGATCGTTCGATCCGCTCATCTCGCGCACGAACATCGCAAAGCGCCCGAAATCGTGGTTGCCCAGAAAGGTCGGCAACCCCAGCGCGGTTTGCGCGCCGCCGGGGTAGATCGCGTCCTGCTGGAGGAATTCCGCCATCAGCCGGGGCGGCGCCTTACCGCTCGCGACCATCTGCGCGGCCTTGGCGAAGCCCATGTCGAGCGCATAGGGAAGCCCGCTTTCCGCCATCACCTGCGCGGCGAGCGTGGCGTCGGGCTCCTCGAAGGCGATTTCGCCGAAGATGTGGAAGTGATCGATCCCCTTCGCTCTGGCGCGGGCGAGCATGGCGGGGACGAAGGCCTGCCAGAACTGCGGGTTCACGTGCTTGGCGGTGTCGATGCGGAAGCCGTCGATGCCGTAATCGTCGATCCACGCGCCGAAGATCTCGATCATCCCGTCCACCACCCGCGGGTTTTCGGTGGCGAGATCGTCCAGCCCCGAAAAGTCGCCATAGACCGAGCTTTCGCCGATCCAGTGCGAATTGCCGCGGTTGTGGTAAAGCGTGACATCGTTGAGCCACGCCGGCACCTTCACGTTCTTCTCCGCCTCGGCCACCACAGGGGTGTAGGCGAAAGTAGGATCAGTGAGCTGCGCCCAGTTGGCGGGATCGGGATTGTCGTCGCCGGCAAAGCCTTCGTTGATCGGCGCGCCATCCGGGCCGCCGCGGCGCGAGAAGGGGTATTCGCCCTTGCTGCGGTAGGCATAGCCAGTGGCCTCGCCCTCGGCATAGTCGATCACGTCGGCGGTGTGGTTGGTGATGATGTCCATATAGACCTTCATCCCGCGCGCATGGGCGGCATCGACGAAGGCCTTGAATTCGGCATTGGTGCCGAAATGCGGATCGACGCTGGTGAAATCGGTCACCCAGTAACCGTGGTATCCCGCGCTTTCCTCACCCGGTTTGCCCTGCACGGGCTTGTTCCTGAAGATCGGCGCGAACCAGATCGCGGTGACGCCCATGTTCTGGATGTAATCGAGCCGCTGCGTCAGGCCCTTGAGGTCGCCGCCGTGATAGAATCCCTTGTGCGCAGGGTCGAACCCGTGCTGCAGCGGGCCGCCCTTCAGCCCGCCGCGATCATTTTTCGGATCGCCGTTCTCGAACCGGTCGGGCAGCACGAAATAGATGATCTCGTCTTCCAGCCCGCGCTCGGCAAGCGGTGCCGGGGCCGGTGAAACCTGTGCAGGCGCGGCCGGAACCGGACCTCCTGCAAGCGTGGTGGTGGCGCAAAGCGCAGCGGCAAGACCCGCGAAGATTCGCAACATGACCCAACTCCCTCCGCTGCGGGTTGTGACATTGTGGGCAGAATTTTGCAAATCTTTGTGAAGGGCGTGTGCGGCCTGAAGATGGGCAATTAAAGCCCTAAAAATCATTGAAAATAATACTTATGCACCGCTCGGGAAGCAATTTTCAGAGAGAAATTTCCAAAGTTTCTTGCAAATTTTTGCAAGGCGTCCAGACTGTAGCGGGCAAGGGCCGGGCATGCGATCGGGCGCAAGACCTGCGATGCTACAGCCTGCAAGCAGCCGCGTCATCCCTCCGGATGGCAAGCGGGGAGGGGATATTTGACGATGACGCAAGCCGGTCAAAAGCCTGCGCTGAACGCAGGCCAGATCTGGAACATGAGTTTCGGGTTTCTGGGAATCCAGATCGGGTTCGAGCTTCAGAACGGCAACGTCAGCCGCATCTTCCAGACATTGGGCGCGGATGTCGGCAGCCTTGCGATCCTGTGGATCGCCGCGCCGATGACCGGGCTGATCGTGCAGCCGATCATCGGCCACCTTTCGGACAAGACGTGGAGTCCGCGTTTCGGCCGCCGCCGGCCCTTCTTTCTCGTCGGCGCGCTGCTCGCCAGCCTGGCGTTGTTCGTCATGCCCAATGCGCCCGCCTTGTGGGTGGCGGCGGGGATGCTGTGGATCATGGATGCCTCGCTCAACATTACGATGGAGCCGTTCCGCGCCTTCGTGGGTGACAATCTGCCTGATCGCCAGCGGACCATGGGCTATGCCATGCAGAGCTTCTTCATCGGCACCGGCGCGGTGATTGCAGGCGCGCTGCCGTGGGTGATGACCAACTGGCTGGGCCTCAGCAATGTCGCACCGGCTGGCGAGATTCCGGAGACTGTGCGCTGGGCCTTCTACATCGGCGGCGCGGCGCTGCTGGCGGCGGTCGGCTGGACGGTATTTTCGACCAGGGAGTATTCGCCGCAGGAGCTGGCCGCGTTTGCTGCGGCAGACGGGGCGGCGGGCCTGAGGCCTGCCAGCGTGCTGCGCAGTGCGCGCCAGTTCGCCAGCGGCGGTGCGGCTTGGCTGGTCGCGGGCGCGATCATCGCTGCGCTGGTCGCGGCAGCACGGGGCGAAGGGCGTCCGGCGTTCCTCGGCACGATCGAAGTGGCGCAGGAGCTGTACGTGCTCGCCGCGCTGGTCGCCGGGTTCGGCGTGATCCAGCTGGTCGCCAGCGTGCTGCGCAGTCAGGGCCGCGATGACAGCGGCTTCATGGAGGTGGTGAGCGATCTCTTCGCCATGCCCGCGACCATGCGCCAGCTGGCCGTGGTGCAGTTTTTCAGCTGGTTCGCGATGTTCGCGCTGTGGATCTACGGCACGCCCGGGGTCACGGCCTACCACTTCGGCGCAAGCGATGCGGCGAGCGCTGCCTATCAGGACGGGGCCGACTGGTGGAGCCTGATGGGGTCGGTCCGCAACGGCCTTGCCGCCGCTGCCGCGCTCGGCTTTGTGGTGGTCGCTGCGAAGATCGACCGCACGCGGCTTCATGCCATCAACCTGACGCTCGGCGCGGCGGGATTTGCCGCGATGCTGCTGGTGCGCGACCCTGCCTTGCTGTGGGTTCCGCAGATCGGGCTGGGCATCGCCTGGGCCTCGATCGTTGCGCTGCCCTATGCGATCCTCGCAGGCTCGGTCCCCCCTGAGAAAATGGGCATTTACATGGGGGTGTTCAATATCTTCATCGTGGTGCCGCAGCTGCTGGCGGCGACGCTTCTGGGCTTTCTCGTGACCAATATCTTCGGCGGCGAGGCGATCTATGCGATGGTGATCGCGGCGGTCAGCTTCGTGCTAGCGGCGGCAGCGACGCTGCTGGTGAAGGAGCAGGCGGCATGATCCGCGCCGGTCTTTCGCTGCTGGCGGCGACCATGCTTGCCGCGCCCGCGCTGGCGCAGCCCGACTATATTCCCCGCGATGTCGTGGCAGTGACCAACGCCGGTTGGACGCGGGACGCGGTGCTCTACCAGCTCAACACCCGCCAGTTCACGCCGCAAGGCACCTTCGCCGCCGCGCAAAAGCAGCTGCCGCGTCTGGCCGCGATGGGGGTGGACATCATCTGGCTGATGCCGATCCATCCCATCGGCGAGGCGAACCGGAAAGGTGCGCTCGGCAGCCCCTATGCGGTGCGGGACTACCGCGCGGTCAATCCCGAACTGGGGACCGAGGCCGACTTCCGCGCCTTCGTGGACGAAGCGCACCGGCTGGGGCTGAAGGTGATCCTCGACTGGGTCGCCAACCATTCGGCCTATGACAACCCGCTGACGGCGAGCCACCCCGAATGGTACACCCGCACGCCGGAGGGCGCGCTCACCAGCCCGGCCGGCACCGACTGGTCGGACGTGGCCGACTTCGATTACTCCCAGCCTGCCCTGCGGCGCTACATGACCGAAAGCCTCGTCTACTGGGTGCGCGAATTCGGGATCGACGGTTATCGCGCCGATGTCGCGGGCTATGTCCCGACCGACTTCTGGGAAACCGCCCGCGCCGAACTGGACAAGGTGAAGCCGGTGTTCATGCTCGCCGAATGGGAGCAGCGCGATCTCCATGCCCGCGCCTTCGATGCGACCTATGGCTGGGGCTGGAAGGAGGCGATGCAGCGCCTCGTCAAAAGCGGCGAGGGGGCGGGGCCGATCCGTGGCTATTACGCCGGACAATCCGAAACCTGGCCGCACGCGGCGATGCGCATGGTCTACACCGAAAACCACGACCAGAATTCGTGGGACGGGGTGGCGGCGGACATCTACGGCCCGGCGTACGAGGCAGCGATTGCCCTGTCCTTTGTCGGCCCGGGCCTGCCCTTGGTCTACAACGGGCAGGAGGCTGATAATGACCGGCAGCTCGCCTTCTTCGAGCGTGATCCGATCGTCTGGCGCGAGGGCCGGCACGCGGCGCTGTTCGAACAGCTGATCGCGCTCAAGACCGCGAACCCCGCGCTCCACAATGGCCGTTTCGGTGCGCCGCTGGTCGAGGTGCCGACCAGCGCTGCTGCCGATGCCTTCGCCTTCACGCGGGGCAAGGCGGGAGAGCGGGTGTTTGCGATCTTCAACCTCTCGCCGCGCCCGCAGCAGGTGCGCTTCGAACAGGCGCGCCATCACGGCACATTCACCGACGCGCTCGGCGGCGCGGGTGCGACCTTCAGCGGCGGCGAGACGATCGACCTTGCCCCGTGGGGCTTCCGGATTTTCACAGAAACCAGGTGAGGCGGCAAGACGATGCCGCGAGGAGAGGGACGAATGACGAAACACTGGAAACCCCTTGTTGCCATGGCGGCGCTCGCTTGGGCCGCAGCGCCGGCCCATGCCGAAAGCCTGATGCTCGCCTCGCCCGATGGCCGGATCACCGTGACCGTCAGCGACGATCAGGGACAGGCGACCTACGCCGTCAGCTTCGAGGGCGAACAGGTGATCGCGCCGTCGAAACTGGGAATGCTCTTCGCCGACCACCACGGCTTCGAACGCGGGCTTGCCATCGCCGGATCGGCCCGCGCCTCGCAGGACACGACCTGGGAACAGCCGTGGGGTGAGCGGCGGCTGGTGCGTGACCAGCACAACGAGCTTGCCGTCACCTTCAAACCTGCCGACGGCCCCGACCGGCAGATGACCGTCCGTTTCCGCGCCTTCGACACCGGCATCGGCTTCCGCTACGAACTGCCCGAACAGGCGGCGCTGCAAGGCGATCTCAGCATTGTCGAGGAGCTGACCCAGTTCGGCGTAGGCGAGAAAACCACGATGTGGTACACGCCCTCCGACGAATTCAACCGCTACGAATACCTCACCCGCACCGGCCCGGCAGGCAAGGTCGACGATGCGCACACCCCCGCTACCTTCCGCAATGAAGCCGGCATCCATTTCAGCATCCACGAAGCCGCACTGGTCGATTACTCCTCGATGTCGCTGGGCGCGCTGCGCCCCGGCAATTTCGAAGCACGCCTGCGCAACTGGTCGGGCGGGCCGAAGGTCAAAACCCGCGCCCCGTTCAAGTCGCCCTGGCGCACCATCCAGATCGCCCGCGAAGCCATCGGCCTGATCAATTCGGACATCATCCTCAACCTCAACGAGCCCAACAAGCTGGGCGATGTGGCGTGGGCGGAGCCGGGCAAATACATCGGCATCTGGTGGGCGATGCACATCAATGAACGCAGCTGGGGCCGCGACAAGATCCACGGCGCGACGACGGAGGAAACCAAACGTTACATCGATTTTGCCGCCAAGCATGGTTTCAGCGGCGTGCTGGTGGAAGGCTGGAACATCGGCTGGGACGGTGACTGGTTCAACAATGGCGATCTGTTCCGCTTCACCGAACCCATGCCCGATTATGACCTCGCCGAGCTTGGCCGCTATGCCCGATCGAAGGGCGTGCGGCTGATCGGGCACCATGAAACCTCGGCCAACATCACCAATTACGAAGCCCAGATGGAGGCCGCCTTCGATCTGATGCAAGCCAACGGCGTGCGGGCGGTCAAGACCGGCTATGTCGCCGATGCGGGCGATGCGGTGCGGGTGGATGACAAGGGCATCCGCCGCTACGAATGGCACGACAGCCAGTTCATGGTCGGCCACCACCTGCGCGTGGTCAAGGCGGCGGCCAAACGCCAGATCGCGATCAACGCGCATGAGCCGGTCAAGGACACGGGCCTGCGCCGGACCTATCCCAACTGGATGACCCGCGAAGGCGCACGCGGGATGGAGTTCAACGCCTGGGGCACGCCCCCCAATCCGCCCAGCCACGAGGCGATGCTGGCCTTCACCCGGATGCTGGCGGGGCCGATGGATTTCACCCCCGGCATCTTCGATCTCAAACCCAACGAGCGCCCGCCGGTGCGGCCCGATATCCCCCGCGGCGACCCGTCAAATCGTCCGCAGACGACGCTGGCCAAGCAGCTGGCGCTCTATGTCGTGCTCTATTCCCCGCTGCAAATGGCCGCCGATCTGCCCGAGAATTACGAAGCGCGGATGGATGCCTTCCAGTTCATCAAGGATGTCGAGGCCGACTGGGAGCAGTCGGTCGCGCTGGCGGGCGAAGTGGGCGAATATGTCGCCTTCGCGCGGCAGGGGAGGAAGTCGAAGGAGTGGTTCCTCGGCGCGGTGACGAACGAGGACGCCCGCGACCTTTCCGTGCCGTTGTCCTTCCTCGAACAGGGCCGGACATACCGCGCCCAGATCTACCGCGACGGGCCGGATGCGCATTGGGA
Organism: Erythrobacter sp. RANMB8; assembly: GCF_056848235.1. Lineage (NCBI taxonomy): Bacteria > Pseudomonadati > Pseudomonadota > Alphaproteobacteria > Sphingomonadales > Erythrobacteraceae > Erythrobacter > Erythrobacter sp. RANMB8. Next base: position 200,786 of record NZ_JBREHG010000003.1, on the reverse strand, counting down.
TACCAACCCCTATGCGCTGGTGATCGAGGAGAAGGTCGTGACCGGCGGCGAGAATTTCGCGGTGCGGCTGGCATCATCGGGCGGGGTGGCGGTGCGCTTCATTCCGGTGCGCTGACCATCATGTCGGTGACAAAGGTGACACTCTGTCACCTTTGTGCCGACAGCCTATCCCTCTGAAACGCAACAGGATAACCGGACATCTGTGGCGCGGACGGACAGGGGAACGGGGCCGTTTTCGCCCTGCGGCGGTCGTGCGACCACCCTGCCGGTGATGGGAAAGAGCCGGTGCAGGCTAGCGGCTGGCGGGGATGTAGGAAACCGCCCCCACCGCGTCGCCCCGTGCCTGCCTGCGCCGGGGCAGGCAAGTTCGGGGCGAGGGTTGAGGGGTAGCGGCTTTGGCCTCGCTTTGGCAAAATGCGGGCATTCCGGAGGCGACCCCGGAGCGGTCGAAGCACGCGCCCACCCCCAGCCCCTCCCGCACGCGGGAGGGGAGCGAGACTTGGCGGCTTTGCCGCCTAGTCGCAGCGGGGTGGGCATTGCGTCGGGCGGCCGAAATCCACCCATAACCAGCTACAAGCAGCGCCGGCGCGCTGCCCTGAAAGGCGCCACCCGGCGCTCCGGCATGAAAAAGGGGCGGACGCCGCCCCCACGGCATCCACCCCCGCTCCCGTCCAAGGGAGAGCCGGTAATCTCTAACTCAGGGAAGCCTCAGGCCGCCTTTTCCATCCGGGCGAGTTCGCAATGCGACCAGATCTCGGAAAGGGCCTTGATCAGCCGGTCGATATCGCCATCGGTGTGGACGGGCGAGGGCGTGACGCGCAGGCGCTCGGTCCCCACCGGCACGGTCGGGTAGTTGATCGGCTGCACATAGATGCCGTGGTTGTCCATCAGCCAGTCGCTGATCATCTTGCACTTCTTGGCGTCGCCCACCATCACCGGGATGATGTGGCTCGGGTTGTCGAGGTGCGGGATGCCCATCAGGTCGAGCTTGCGGCGCACCTGCGCGACGCGCTCCTGCTGCAATTCGCGCTCGGCGCTGCTTTCCTTCAGGTGCCGGATGCTCGCCGCCGCGCCGGCTGCGATGGCAGGCGGCAGCGCGGTCGAGAAGATGAAGCCGCTGGCGAAGCTGCGCACAAAATCGACGAGGTTGGCGCTCGCCGCGATATAGCCGCCCATGACGCCGAAGGCCTTGCCGAGCGTGCCTTCGATCACGGTGATGCGGTCCATCAATCCTTCGCGTTCGGCAATCCCGCCGCCGCGCGGGCCGTAGAGGCCGACCGCGTGGACTTCATCGATATAGCTCATCGCGCCGTGCTTTTCGCACACGTCGAGGATGTCGGCGATGGGGGCGATGTCGCCGTCCATCGAATAGACGCTTTCAAAGGCGACCAGCTTGGGCACTTCGGGGCCATATTGCGACAGCAGCTCGTCGAGGTGCGCCGCATCATTGTGGCGCCACACCTTGTAGGGTGCACGGCTGTGGCGGATGCCTTCGATCATCGAAGCGTGGTTGAGCGCGTCGGAGAACACCACGCAGCCCGGGATCTTGCTCGCCAGCGTGCCGAGGCCCGCCCAGTTCGAAACGTAGCCGGAGGTGAACAGCAGCGCGGCTTCCTTGCCATGCAGGTCCGCCAGCTCCTGTTCGAGCAGCACGTGATAGTGGTTTGTGCCCGAGATATTGCGCGTGCCGCCCGCGCCCGCGCCGCATTCGTCGAGGCATTCATGCATCGCTTCGAGCACAGCGGGGTGCTGGCCCATGCCGAGATAGTCGTTTGAACACCACACCGTCACCGCCTGCGTCTCGTCGGCGACAAAGCGGGTGGCGTGGGGGAAGCGGCCGCGGTGGCGCTTGATATCGGTGAACACCCGGTAACGTCCGTCTGCGCGCACTGCATCGAGCTCGCCGGCGAAAAAGGCTTCGAAGTCCATCGGGTATTCCTTGTTGTCGATTGTCATGTCTTGATTTTCCGCCGGGGCAGAGCCCAGCCCCACAGCATCCCGTCACGGAAGGGAAGGGCCAGAAACAGGTGTTCGAGCGCGCCGAGCAGGCACAGGGTGAACAGCAGGCTCGCGCCCACCATTTCCGCACTGCCCGCAGGGGCCGCAAGCGCGAGGCTGGCAAACCATGCCGTTACCGCCAGGATGGCCACGATCGAGGCAGCCAGCAGCACGGTCATCCGGTTCGGTCCGAAATAGGTTTTAAGATAGGCCAGCTGATCCGGCAGCATCTCCGACGTCGAGTTGGGAACGCCGACGAACAGATTGATTTTCGAGGTCAATCTAAGGCCGAACAGCAGCACGAACACGGTCGCGCCGATCTGGTTGGGCGCATCCCACGACAGCGAGATCAGCAGCAGCGCCGTCACCGCAAGGGCGACTTCGTGGTGCATCACGGTCGCGCTCGCCTGCCGGAAGCGGGCGACGCCGGTCAGCGCCGGATCGGCCACGCCGCGCCGCGGGCCTGCCGCAGCACCGGTGAGGAAGCTGATTTCGTGCCACCCCCACACCATCAAGGCCCCCATGAAGGCGACATAAACCGCCCCGACCGCGACCGAGAATGAGGCAAACAGGATCAGCAACAGGCCCGCGATTCCGCAGCCCGCCCCGATGGCGAGGCTTTTGGAGAAGGTCGTGCTTTCACGGTTGTCCGCCCAGGCAATCAGCCCGGTTGCGACAAACCAGATCGCCACCGTCACGATGAACGGCACAATATGGCCGGTCCAGCTTACCACGCGGGCTGAAGCCGGATCGAGGCGGGCAGGGCCTGCGAGCGGGCGGGCAGCAGATAAAGCCCGGCAAAGTTCAGCGCGGCGCTGGCCATGCCGGACACGCGCATCGCCCATCCGGTGATGCCGCCGCGTTCCTTGCCATCGTCGATCCGGCGCGAGGCGCGCAGCAAGCCTTCCATGCGGGCACGGAAAGCCGGGCTGTCGATATCGACTTCGACCGGGAAGACCTGACGGCTGATCTGGTTGCAGATGTCGAACACGCGGTAATCATATTCGGTCGGATCGATGCCCAGCGCCTTGTGGAATTCGGGCCGCGAATGGTCGCGCACATACATCGTCGCATAGACCGACAGGATGAAGAATTTGACCCACAGCTTGTTCGCACCGGTCAGCAGCTTGGGATCGGCGCGCAGCAGCATGGCGAAAGCCTCGCCATGGCGGAACTCGTCGTTGCACCATTCCTCGAACCAGTCGAAGATCGGGTGGAACTTGTTCTGCGGATTGCGCGCCAGGTGGCGGTAGATCGCGATGTAGCGGGCATAGCCGATCTTCTCGGACAGATAGACCGCGTAGAAGATGAACTTCGGCTTGAAATAGGTGTATTTCTTGGTCTTGGTCAGATAGCCCAGATCGACCCCGATACCGGCATCCTTCAGGCTTTCGTTGATGAACCCCGCATGGCGGCTTTCGTCGCGGGCGAGCAGGCGGAACAGCTGCTTCACATCCGGGTTCTTGGTGCGCCGCGCGATTTCGGCATAGAGCACGCAGCCCGAAAACTCGCTGGTCATCGAACTGACGAGGAAATCGGTGAACTCCTTGCGAAGCGGCGGCTCCAGCCCCTCGATCACGCCCTTGAAGCTGTCATTGTGCTTGAAATGCAGCTTGTTGGGATCGCCCACCATGTCGGCGATCAGCACATCCCATTCGGCGCGCACGGGGCTGACATCGATCGCGTCAAGCGCGTCGAAATCGGTGGTGTAGAAACGCGGGGTCAGCATCGTGTCCTGCGTTGCCAGCGCCATCGCCTCTTCGCTGGTCATCGGCTTGTAGGCGTTCATTTGATCCTCCCGGCGTTGAAGCTGACTTCGTAAAGTTCGCTGAGATCGAAATAGGCGGCGAGCTTCGTTACCGCGCGCACGACAGGTCCGGCGCGGGTGACGGTGGCGGTGCGGGTGAAGACCTCGCGGCTGCCAAAGGGTATCTGGATCGGCGCGCCGTGCACGCGCACCTTGTCGCCCGGTTCCATGCCGATATCGGCGGGCAGTTCGACATGGGCGTGAAAGGCTTCCGAACTCTGCTCGACCGTGATCGTGCAGGGCGTATCGAAGGAATGCGAGACCAGTCCGGGGATGCGCACAGCCATCAGCGGGCGTCCTTCGGCGGCAGCAGATCGGCATAGACGCGGCGGTTGACCGCGCCGAAGGCGTCGGTTTCGATGCTGACGCCGGTGACCGGATCGTGCAGCGTCAGCCCGCCATTGTCCCATTCGGTCAGCCGGAAGGCGACTTCGGGTCCGATATTGCGGATGCGGCGCTGGTGGACGAGGCTGCGCATGCTGGCGCGCACGAACCCGCCCTCGCTTTCGCGGAACCGGGCGAGCACTTCGGCGGTCGCGCCGTCTTCCACGCGCACCGAGCCATCGGGTTCGTCGAAAAAGCGCAGGGTGCGCTCTGCCACCGGCTTCACCCCGGCTGCAGCACGGGCCTCGGCCGGGACGGACTGGCGTTCGAAAAAGCCGAGCGTGACCGACGCGGTCAGCGCCAGCGAGATCGCCACAATCCCGCCCATCAGGTAGAGCGGCACCTTGTGGACGGTAACCTCGTCCTTTTCGTATTCGCGCACAATCATGCGGGTGCTCCCTCCAGACCCTTGTCGCCAAGACCCGGCTCGCTGCGACGCGGCGCCGGAGCGGCACGGCCTGCATGACCCTGTTGGGCGTTGGCGGCAGGGCTATCCTTGATCTCGATCAAATTGCGCTCGATCTCGCCGAAGCGGGCGCGGGCGTCGGCGATCATGCGGGCGAGGCCCGCCGCGTCGGGCACGGCGCGCAGCATCGGCTGCGGGTGGGCAAAATGCCAGGGGCGCACATGCGGCCACAGCAGCACGGTGCCGAGCATCCGCTCGCCCGCCAGTTCGAGCGCGATGTCGCCGTGATCCTTGCCGCGGGGCCGGAAATGCGCCGCCTCGACCTGCTTGAGCGGAATGTTGATCCGCGTTTCGATGGCCATGCCGATGCGCATGATCAGGCGGGCATCGGTCAGGATGTAGAGCGTGCTGCGCGCGCTGAGCCAGGCGAGCATGTAGAGAATGGCGAGCAGTGCCGTTCCGAGCACCGCGGCCACCGCCGCCGCATCGGGCTTGTCCGTGGCAAGCGCGATGATGATCAGCAGGCCGAAATAGAACGCCAGCTTGTGCGTGTGAAAGGCGGTGCGGGCCAGTTGCCCCAGCGCCGGTCGGCCTTTCCACAGCACCTTTTCATCGGGCGCGGGCGTGCCCATGGGGTCGCCAAAGGCCTTGGGGCCATCGTTCTCCAGCGCCGAATGATCATGGCCGGCGGGCAGCGGCGTTTCCGCCGCTGCGCCGCCTGCTGCCGGGTTCAGATCCATGCTTCCGACCTTTCCGGCGTCGCATACATATAGCCGCCGCCGAAATAGGCCTGGATGCGGTCTTCTTCGTAGCGGGTGATGATGCCTGCGGTTTCCAGCGCGGGCACATCTTCGAACTGCGCGGCGGTGATCGCGTCGATCTCGACGAATTCCTTCTCGTCGCTGGTGGTCGGCAGGATCTTGCCCAGCAGGCTGTTGCCATGCACCACGGCCACCATCATCGGGGCCAGCACCTTCTTGCCGCTGGTGGTTTCCACTTCGAGATAGCGGATGATGTGTTCGGCCTGATCGACCCAGATGTCGCTGACCGTGCCCGCGTTCGCGCCATCGGCGGCAACCACCGGCCAGCCGATCAGCTGCGGATCATTGGGCGAGACGATCAGTTCGTGGCTGTCGGCGATCGGCACGATGCGCGGGCGGCCATCGAAGGTGAGGTCGGGATACTTCGAACGGTTGGCGAAGGCCGCCGGGCCCATGCCGTCCTTCATCGCATTGCCGGTCGGCACCCACGGAGCGCCGGCCGCCTTGAACGATTGCACGGCAGGCACGTTGATGTCGTCACGGGCGACGTCTTCGGGGACATAGGTGCCGCGGCCGTTGGGCAGGTTGAAGACCTTCTTTTCGCCGTCGAACAGGCTGCCGGGGTGGATCTTGCCGGTTTCCTCGTCCTCAAGCGGGTAGCCTTCGCGGCGGCTTTCCTTGTTGAGGTAGAACACCAGCGCAACGAAAAAGCCGAAGAACAGCAGAAAGGCGAGTTCGGCAACGTCGAGCGTTCCGACGATATAGGCAGCGTTCATTTCACATTCCTCTCATGGAACAGGCCGGCGATGGCGGCGCCGGCGGGGATACGGTACGGGCGGGCAGTGGTAATCATGTCGGAAACTCCCTCAGCCCGAAGGGCTGGCTGGGCGGTTCGTCGGCATCGGAAGGGCGGCGGCGCTGAGGGCCCACCAGCGGGCCGATCGCTGCCAGACCGGCAAGCAAAAGGATGATTTCGAGGGTGTAGACCGTGCTGTAACCGCTGGCGCGGGTGGCCATGCTGGCAGCCTCGCCGCCGCCTGCCATGGCTGCGACAAAATCGCGCAGCAGGCCGCCGATGGCGATCCCCGCACCCGCGCAGGTCGCCTGCACCGCGCCCCATGCGCCCAGCGCGAGACCGGCGGTTTCGGTCTTGGCGATGCTCATCGCCTCCATCAGCGTCCCGACCGAGAACAGGCCCAGCCCGATCCCGATGGTGAGCGCGCCGCCATAGAGCATCACCGGTGCCGAGAACGGCCCGGCAAACAGCACCAGCAGGAAGGCGTTGATGCCGATCACAAGACCGGCGCCGGCCAGCCGCAGCGGATCCCAGTGGCGTTCGAGCAGGCGGCCCGACACCATGAACCCGATCAGCGAGCCCAGCGCCCATGCCCCCGTCAGCCCGGTGGTCGCCCCGACCGACAGGCCGAGGATTTCCCCGCCATAGGGTTCAAGCAAGGCATCCTGCATCGCAAAGCCCGCCGCGCCGATCCCGATTGCGGTCAGCAGCCGGGCATTGCGGCCGTCGCGCACGAAGGCCTGCCACAGCTTCGAGAAATCCGGCCTCTCGCGGTCAGGAGCGGTGATCGCGGGATTGCGCGCTTCCTGCTTCCACAGGGCGGTGATGTTGAGCACCATGGTCAGCACCGCGGTGCCCTGGATCACCTGCACCAGCCGCGTCGGGCTGTAATCGATCAGCAACCCGCCGATGACGAAGGCGGCAAACATCATGCCGACCAGCAGCATCACATAAAGCAGCGCCACGGCGCGCGGGCGCTTGTCTTCGGGCGCGAGGTCGGTCGCCAGCGCGAGGCCTGCGGTCTGGGTGACATGAAAGCCGATGCCCGTCAGCAGGAAGGCGGCAGCAGCGGCCACCATGCCCAGGTTGAAATCTTCCGGCTGGTCGAGCAGCAGCAGCGCGAAGGGCATGATCGCCAGCCCGCCGAACTGCATCATCGTGCCGAACCAGATATAGGGCACACGCCGCCAGCCCAGCACCGAACGGTGGGTGTCGGACTTGTGCCCGATCAGCGCGCGGAACGGGGCAACCAGCAGTGGCACGGCGATCAGCAGCGCGACCAGCCATGTCGGCGTGCCAAGCTCTACCACCATCACGCGGTTCAAGGTGCCGTTGAGCAGCACCATCGCCATGCCGACACTCACCTGGAACAGCGCCAGCCGCAGCAGGCGGCCGAGCGGCAGGTCCACACTTGCCGCGTCCGCAAACGGCAGCATCTGGAACACCAGCGCTGTCCAGTGCGGCGGGGAAGGGCGGACCGGGCGGGTCATCCGTGACGCACCAGTTCAAGCGCCTGCGACTTGTAAAAGCCGCTGGAAATGCGCTGCGTGCGGCCGATGCTCCAGCCCGAAAGCCGCGCCAGGCGGTCGCGCAGATCGTCCTCGCTGACCGGGACGATCGCGGGCGAACGGTCGGACTTGGGGAAGAACTTGCCGACTTCATGCATCGCGCTCAGCAGCCTTGTGCGCGGCGCGAAGGTGAACAGGATGCTGCCGGTGGTGCGCTGCGCCAGCTGGCTGAGGGCATCGACCAGATCTTCGGGCTGGTAGTGGATCAGCGAATCCATCGCCACGACATGGGCAAAGGTGCCCAGCTGCGGATCGAGCATGTCGCCGCTGCGCCAGTGGATGCGCCCGTGACCGATGAAGGAAGGCGTGCGCTGGCGGGCGACCTCGACAAGGCCCGCCGCCACGTCGATGCCCGTCACTTCCGCGCCCCGGCAAGCCGCCGCCACGGCCAGCGATCCGGTGCCGCATCCGGCATCGAGCACCTGTGTGCGCCGCAGATCGGTCGGCAGCCAGTCCAGCAGGGTTGCCCGCATCGCATCGCGCCCCGCCCGCACCGTGGCGCGGATGCCGCTGACCTTGGCATCGGAGGTGAGATCGATCCACGCCTGCCGCGCGGTGCTGTCGAAATAGGTCGCCAGCGCCTCGCGGCGGGTGTCGTAATCGGAGGGGAGCCGCGTCGCCATCACTCGAACCCCAGAAAGTCGAAGATGTCGCGGTCCTTCATCGGCTGGGCCGCCGAAGGCTCGACACCCGCCCAGAGCATCGCGGCGAGGCGCAGATATTCGTTCTGCGCGGCGACCACTTCGGGATCGTCGCCCATTTCGAACAGGGTGCACTTCTTCAGGCGCGAACGGCGGATCGCATCGACATCGCGGAAGTGCGCGAGGCGCTGCATCCCGATCTTGTCGCAGAACCGGTCGATCTCGTCGGTTTCGCGGCTGCGGTTGGCAACCACACCGGCCAGCCGCACATCGTAGTTCTTCGATTTCGCCGAAATCGCCGCCACGATCCGGTTCATCGCGAAGATGGAGTCGAAATCGTTGGCCGCCACCACGATTGCGCGCTCGGCATGTTGCAGCGGAGCGGCAAAGCCGCCGCACACCACATCGCCCAGCACATCGAAGATCACGACATCGGTTTCTTCGAGCAGGTGGTGCTGCTTGAGCAGCTTCACCGTCTGCCCCACGACATAGCCGCCGCAGCCCGTGCCCGCCGGAGGCCCGCCAGCCTCGACGCACATGACCCCGTTATAGCCTTCGAACATGTAGTCTTCGGGCCGCAGTTCCTCGGAATGGAATTCGACCGTTTCCAGCACGTCGATCACCGTCGGCATCAGCTTCTTGGTGAGCGTGAAGGTGCTATCGTGCTTGGGATCGCAGCCGATCTGGAGCACGCGGTGGCCGAGTTTCGAAAAGGCTGCCGAAAGGTTCGAGGAGGTGGTCGATTTGCCGATCCCGCCCTTGCCATAGACCGCGAAGACCTTGGCCCCCTTGATCTTGTCGGCGGGATCGAGCGCGACCTGCACCGATCCCTCGCCATCGGGGGGCGTGAAGCTGGAGCGGGGGTTGTGCAGGTTCATTTCGGTCTATCCCTTGGTCATTCTGCCGGGAACACGCCTTCGAGGCGGTCCTCCAGCTCGTCATTGGCTTCGCGCAAGGCGGCGAGCGTCGCTTCGTCGGGTGCCCACAGGTTGCGGTCGCAGGCTTCGAGCAGGCGGCCCGCCACCCGTGCGGAGCTTTTCGGGTTCAGTTCGGAAAGCCGCCGCCGCATCTCGGCATCGAGCACAAAGGTCTCGGAAATCTTCTGGTAGACCCACGGCGCGACCTGACCGGTGGTGGCCGACCAGCCCAGCGTACTGGTGACGTGGCCTTCGATCTGGCGCACGCCTTCATAACCGTGCTGGAGCAGGCCTTCGAACCACTTGGGGTTCAGCGTGCGCGTGCGCGCTTCCAGTTCGATCTGTTCGCCCAGCGTGCGCACCTTGGTGCTGCCGCGGGTGGCATCGAGGATATAGACCGGCGCTTCGGCCCCCTTGGCCCGCGCTACCGAACGGGTGACACCGCCAAGCCCGTCGACATACTGGTCGACATCATTGATGCCCAGTTCGATGCTTTCGAGGTTCTGATAGGTGAAATCGACCGTGCCCAAGGCGCTCTGGAGCAGTTCGCGCTGTTGCACCGGCTTGCCGCTGACGCCGTAGGCAAAGCCCTTGTTCACTTCGAAGGCATTGGCCAGTTCATCGGGATCGGCCCAGACGCCGCCTTCGATCATCTGGTTGACGTTGGCACCGTAAGCGCCCTCGGCATTGGAGAAGACCCTGAGGGCGGCGGTTTCGAGATCGCAGCCGTGCTTTTCCATCTGTGCCAGCGTGTGCTTGCGGATGAAGTTGGCTTGCGGAGCCTCGCCCTCGGCCTGGCTGGCGAGCAGCGCGGCTTCGGCCAGCATCCGCGTCTGCATCGGCAGCAGATCGCGGAAGATGCCCGAAAGCGTCACCACCACGTCGATCCGCGGGCGGCCGAGTTCAGCGAGCGGGATCAGCTCTGCCCCCGCAAGGCGGCCATAGGTGTCGCGGCGCGGACGGGCGCCCATCAGCGTCATCGCCTGCGCGATCTGGACGCCTTCGGACTTCATGTTGTCGGTGCCCCACAGCACCATCGCGATGCTTTCGGGGAAGGGCTGGCCGCTTTCGACATGGCGGGCGATCAGCCGTTCGGCCTGTTCGCTGCCCATGCGGCAGGCAAAGGCCGACGGGATCAGGAAGGGGTCGAAGCCGTGGATGTTGCGTCCGGTGGGCAGCACTTGCGGATTGACCACCACATCACCGCCCGGCGCGGGCTGGACATAGCCGCCGTCGAGCGCGTGGATCAGTGCGCCAAGCTCATCGGATGAATCGAGCAGCGCCGCCAGCCTTGCGCGTTCCGGGGTCGGGCCATCGTGGCTGCCCGCCTCCATCATCGCATCGAGCATGTCCTCGCGTTCGGCCCCGCCCGGATTGCGGCCGAAGACGTGCAGGCCGTGCGGGATGAGCGATTGCTCCATCTCGTAAAGGCGCGCCGGCAGTTCGCCGATATCGGCATAGGTGATGTCGAGCGCGTCGCACTGGTCGGCGATCAGCGCGGCCAGATCGGCGCGCTCCTCGGCATGGTCGGCATCGTCGATGGTTGCGCGCCAGCGTTCGACACTCGCCTTCAGCTCGCTGAGGCCCTTGTAGAGCCCGGCCTGCGCCAGCGGCGGGGTGAGATAGCTGATCAGCGTCGCGCCCGAACGGCGTTTGGCCAGCATCCCTTCCGAAGGATTGTTGGCAGCGTAGAGATAGAAGTTCGGCGTGTGGCCGATCAGCCGGTCCGGCCAGCACTTGCCGCTCATGCCTGCCTGCTTGCCCGGCATGAATTCGAGCGCGCCGTGGGTGCCGAAATGCAGGATCGCGTGCGCGCCGAAATCCTCGCGGATCCAGCGGTAGAAGGCGCTGAAGGCGTGGGTCGGGGCAAAGCCGCCTTCGAACAGCAGCCGCATCGGATCGCCTTCATAGCCGAAGCCCGGCTGCACGCCGACGAAGACATTGCCGAACATCGCGCCCTGCACGAGGATGTGCCCGCCATCGGACAGTTGCTTGCCGGGGGCAGGGCCCCAGGCCGCTTCGATCTCGGCAAGATAGGGCTCGCGCCGCACGTGATCATCGGCGGGAATGCGCGCCGCGACATTGGCATCGCTGCCGTAGCGTTCGGCATTGCCCTTGAGCAGCGCCTCGCGCATCGCATCAATGCTTTCGGGCACTTCGACGCTGTAGCCTTCGGCCTTGAGCCGCTGGAGCGTGGCGTAGAGCGATTCATGCACCGCCATGAAGGCCGCCGTGCCGGTCGCCCCGGCATTGGGCGGGAAATTGAACACCACGACCGCGAGCTTCCTCGCCGCACGCTCGGCGCGGCGCAGACGGATCAGCCGCACCGTGCGCGCCGCGAGCGCCTCGGCGCGTTCGGGGCAGGCCTGCATGGGCCGGGCCTTGTGCGAGGCGGGGCGGGCGCATTTGCGGTCGCAGCCGGTGCAGCCTTCGCCGCCCTGTCCGGCACGGCCGCCGAACACGCTCGGCACGGTCGATCCGTCAAGTTCGGGCAGGGCGACCATCATGGTCGCTTCCAGCGGCAGCAGGCCTTGCGGGCGGTGCGCCCAGTCCTCGATGGTCTGGAATTCGATTGCGTGGGCGGCGAGATAGGGCAGATCAAGCTGGCCCAGCACATCGCGCGCGGCCTGTGCATCGGAATAGGCCGGGCCGCCGACAAGGCTGAAACCGGTGAGGTTGACCACGGCGTCCACGGTGGGCTTGCCGTCAGGGCCCATAAAGAACGCCTCGATCGCCGGACGCGCATCAAGCCCGCTGGCGAAGACCGGCACGACCTTCAGCCCTGCCGCTTCGAAGGCCGCAATTGCGCCGTCATAATGCGCGCAGTCGCGGCCCAGCAGATAGGACCGCAGCAGGATCAGCCCGACCGTGCCCTCGCGGCCCTGTTCGGACGGCAGCAGGCGCAGGCTTTCGGAAATGCGCTGTTGCGTGCGTGGGTGATAGACCCCGGTTTCGGGATATTCGAGCGGGGCTTCGGCCTTGGTGATCCCGCGCCGATACATCCGCTCGCCCGCGGCATAACGATCGATCAGGGCGCGGACCATGGCGACGACATTCTCGTCCGAACCCGCCAGCCAGTATTGCAGGGTGAGGAAATAGGCGCGCACATCCTGCGCGGTGCCGGGGATGAACCGCAAAAGCTTGGGCAGGCGGCGCAGCATCTTCATCTGCCCCGCACCCGAATTGCCGCCGGGCTTGCCATCCTTGCCGGCATTGCCGCGCAGCTTCTTGAGCAGCGCGAGCGGGCCTTTCGCCGGGGCATCCATGCGATAATTGCCCATCTTGGTGAGGCGGACGACTTCGCCCGCGCTCATCAGGCACACCATCGCATCGCAATCCTCGCGCCGGGCCTCAAGGCTGGGGAGGATCGCGCGGATGTGATCATCGAGGAACAGCATCGTCGCGATGACGATATCGGCCTCGGCAATGGCGGATTTGACCGCTTCGAGATCGGCAGCATTGCTGCCCCATTCGCTGGCCGCGTGCAGGCTGAGATCGATGCCTTCTGCCGCCAGTGCTTCCTCGGCCCGTGCGACCGCGCCCTTGAGGTGGTTGTCGAGCGTGACGATCACCACCCGGACAGGTGCGCGCGGGTCCACCGAGGAGGCCGAGGCGACACTACCGTGCATAATGCGCCTTGGCGTCGTAGAGCGTTTCGAGATCGATCTGCCTGCGCCCTTCGGCTGCGGCGAAATTCTCGGTGTTCCGTCGGGCCTTGCCGCGCACGAAGAAGGGAATTTTCTTCAATTCGCGCTCGGCCTCGGCGGTCCACAGGGTGTCAGCCGGTTCCCCGTTCGTCTCGAGCGAAGTCGAGAGGCCTGTGGCGGGCGCGGGCGCCTGTGTCTCGACTTCGCTCGACACGAACGGAAGTCTGGTTTCACCCTTGCGCGGGGAATGCGCGGCGTGGTGCGATGCGCCGGCCTCGTCGGAGAATTCGAAATCCTCGCGGAACATGGTGAGCAGGTGCTCTTCGAGCCCCATCACCAGCGGGTGCACCCAGGTGTCGAAGATCACGTTCGCGCCTTCGAAGCCCATCTGCGGGCTGTGGCGGGCGGGGAAATCCTGCACGTGCACCGGCGCGGAAATCACCGCGCAGGGGATGCCCAGCCGCTTGGCAATGTGGCGCTCCATCTGCGTGCCCAGCACCAGTTCGGGCGCAGCGGCGGCGATCGCGTCCTCGACAGCGAGGTGATCATCGGTGATCAATGCCTCGATGCCGCAGCGTGCCGCCTCGGCCCGGACTTCGCGGGCGAATTCGCGGGCATAGCAGCCGAGGCCGCAGACCTCGAAGCCCAGTTCCTCGCGGGCGATCCGGGCGGCGGCGACGGCGTGCGTGGCATCGCCGAAGATAAAGACGCGCTTGGAGGTCAGGTAGGTCGAATCGACCGACCGTGACCACCACGGCATCCGGGAAGAGGTGTCGCCGAGGGCAGGCGTGGGATCTGCACCTGCCAGCTCGGCGACGTCGGCAATGAAAGAGCGTGTCGCTCCCACGCCGATAGGGACGGTGCGCACCGCGGGCTGACCGAAAGTCTTTTCGAGCCAGCGGGACGCCTCATCTGCGATTTCGGGATAGAGGACGATGTTGAAATCGGCAGCGCCGATGTTCGCGATGTCCTCGGGGGTGGCGCCCAGCGGGGCGACAAGGTTGACCTCGACGCCGAGGGCATCAAGGATCTTGCGGATCTCGACCAGATCGTCGCGGTGGCGGAAGCCAAGCGCCGTGGGGCCGAGGATGTTGGCGCGCGCAGGCCTGCCTTCACGGGGGCTCCGCACCACCGACTTGTCGGCGAGGTGGCGCACGATCTGGTAAAAGGTCTCCGCCGCGCCCCAGTTTTCCTTGCGCTGGTAGCTCGGCAGTTCGAGCGGGATGGCCGGCACCGGAAGCCCCATCGCTTCGGCCAGCCCTGCCGGATCGTCCTGGATCAGTTCTGCCGTGCAGGACGCGCCGACGATGATCGCCTGCGGATTGAAACGCGCCACCGCGTCACGTGCGGCGTCCTGGAAAATCTGCGCGGTATCCTTGCCCAGATCGCGGGCTTCGAAGGTGGTGTAGGTGACCGGCGGGCGCTTGGCCCGGCGCTCGATCATCGTGAACAGCAGGTCGGCATAGGTGTCGCCCTGCGGTGCGTGGAGCACGTAATGGAGCTTCTCCATCGCGGTCGCCACGCGCATCGCGCCGACATGGGGCGGGCCTTCATATGTCCAGACAGCCAGTTGCATCGCCTAGACCTCCAGCATGTCGCGGCGCCGCAGCGGCCGGGCAAAGAGTTCGGCGAGATCGGCCGCCTGATCGAAGCCGTGGATCGGCGAGAAGACGAGTTCGATTGCCCACTTGGTGGTGAGCCCTTCGGCTTCGAGCGGGTTGGCAAGGCCGAGCCCGCAGACGGTGATATCGGGCCGGTCGGCGCGCACGCGGTCAAGCTGGCGTTCGACATGCTGGCCTTCGGACAGGCGCACGGCAGGGCCGAAGCTTTCAAGCTCGCGGGCGAGGTGGGCGCGGTGCAGGTAGGGCGTGCCGACCTCGACCAGCTCCATGCCGAGTTCGTCCTGAAGATAGCGGGCAAGCGGCACTTCGAGCTGCGAATCCGGCAGGAAGCTGATGCGCTTGCCTTCCAGCTGCGGGCGCAGTTTGGCGAGGGCGATGCGGGCGCGTTCGCGGCCCGGCGCGATTACCTGTTCGGTGAGCGCGGCATCGACCCCGAATTCGCGGGCAGCAGCGCGCAGCCAGTCGGATGTGCCCTCCACGCCGAACGGGAACAGCGCCTCGATCCGCCGCGCACCGCGCCCTTCCAGCGCCATCGCGGTATCGCCAAGGAAGGGCTGGGCCAGCAGGTAGCGGGTGTTCGGGCCGACAGCGGGCAGATCGCGGGCGTTGCGGGCAGGCAGGCAGCCGACGCGGGCAATGCCCATATCGGCAAACAGGCGCAGGAACTGGTCTTCGACGATATCCGGCAGGCTGCCGACAATCAGCAGTTCCTTGGGCGCATCGGCGGGCAGGGCGGGCATCACCGGCACCAGCGCGGCAAGGCAGGCGTCTTCGCCTTGCGTGAAGGTCGTCTCGATCCCGCTGCCCGAATAGTTGAGGATCCGCACCCGCGGCATATGCACCGCGCCCAAACGCTGGGCGGCCTTGGCAAGATCGAGCTTGATCACCTCCGAAGGGCACGAACCGACGAGGAACAGCGTCTTGATGTCCGGGCGGCGTTCCAGCAGGCGGGTGACCACGCGGTCAAGCTCGTCCTGGGCATCGACCATGCCGGCAAGGTCACGCTCTTCCATGATGGCGGTGGCAAAGCGCGGTTCGGCGAAGATCATCACGCCCGCCGCGCTTTGCAGCAGGTGGGCGCAGGTGCGCGATCCGACCACGAGGAAGAAGGCGTCCTGCATCTTGCGGTGCAGCCAGATGATGCCGGTGAGGCCGCAGAAGACCTCCCGCTGGCCGCGCTCGCGCAGCACCGGGCGCTGCGTTTCGGTGGCGGGGCGTGCAAGCTCTGCCGCGCAGCCATCGAGGATGCCCGCAGCGCTCATGCCGTCACCGCCTGTCCGGCAAGGTTGCCTTCAAGCCGCGCCATGCGCAGCTTCCACAGGAACTGTCCGGCGTTGATCACATAGGCGGCGTAACCGGCCAGCGCGACCAGCATCCGCTGTTCCAGCGTCCCGATCCCGCCCAGCAGCATCACCAGGTAAAGCGTGTGCAGCGCCAGCACGAGCATCGAGAAGACATCTTCCCAGAAGAAGGCCGGGGCGAACAGCCATTTGCCGAACACGACCTTTTCCCAGATCGAGCCGGTGATCATGATGGTGTAGAGCACCAGGGTCTTGATCACGATCGAGACATCGGCAGCAAAGGCGCCTTCGCCCGTCGTCAGGGTGCGCATGACAAGGCCGAGGCTGACGAGAAACACCAGAAACTGAACCGGCGCGAGCACGCCCTGCACGATGGTCCAGACCGACTCGTCCCGACGCTGCCGCTCTTGCGGGGTATAAAGTGCGCGGGTTGTGCCCCTCTCGTGGCCCGCCCCTTTCACCGAAGTTCCAGGTTCGACCGGGGATGCAGGATCCGTCCGAGTCATGTGATGCGTCAGCCTTTTCTCTCAGAATCGGAGATTACGCTTTCCAACATAGGTGTCAACTAAATTGGACGTTTGATTAGATTGACGCTTTGGGTCCTGCCCGTAACAGCGTTTGCGCCTCGGCTGAAAAAGGCGTATCCATGCTTCGCTGGCTTTTCGGGATCAGGGCCAATGCCGTGTTTGTTGGATGCGGCGACTACCTCCTGCGGAAGGTTCGTCCGCATGACCTGGGAGGGTCTGACGAATGGCAGAATCCAAGGCTTCAGGGATGTTTGGTGCGGGGTCGGCGGCACTGAAGGGGGCGATTTCCGCTCCGTTCGAGCGGGTCAAGCGACGCAATGCGATGGCCCGCATGGACCAGTCCGACTCGGTCAACATGATCATCGAGAGCGAGATTATCCCCCGCCTTCTGATGGCCCATTCCAGCAGTGACGGCCCCGACAAGGCACAGCGTTCGCGCCGGATCGATGCTGCCGAAGCCTCGCGCTTTGCGCTGCTCCCGCTCCGGATGGAGGCCGCCAGCCTGATCGAGGAGGTCGATGTCTTCATCGCCAACGGCGTCAGTGTCGAGACGATCTGCCTTGATCTGCTGGCCCCCGCCGCCCGCCGGCTGGGCGAGATGTGGGATCGCGACGAATGCGATTTCCTTGATGTTACAATGGGTTTGTGGCGTCTTCAGGAGGTGATGCGCGAAATCGCGGCGCGCTCCCCCGCGGATCATGACAGTCTGACGATGCCGCGCACCGCGCTGTTTTCGCCGATGCCGGGCGATCACCACAATTTCGGCACGCTGATGATCGATGAGGTGTTCAGCCGCGGTGGCTGGCGCAGCGAGGCGCTGGTCAAGCCGGAGCGGCGCGAACTGCTCGACCGGCTGTCGCGCCAGCCCTTCGACCTGGTAGGATTGACGCTAGGGCGCGATTGTCCTAGCGCGGCCCTTGGAAATCTCATCAAGGCAATGCGCAACGTATCTGCCAACCCTGACATCTTCGTGCTTGTTGGCGGACGAATGATCAACGAAAACCCGGGCATAGTGATGGAAGTGGGGGCGGACGGGACCGGATGCGACGCGCTTTCCGCGCTTGAAACGGCCAACGCCCTGATCAAGACCCATGCAGCCCGCGATGTGAACCTGCGATAGGTTCCGGCGCCCCATGCTCACCCGAAAACACAGCATCGAAGGCAAGCACCCGTTCGGGAAGGCTGCCGAGCTGTTCAACACGCTCGATGCCGATGCGACGATGAAACTTGCCATGGTGGCGGGGGATGTCACGCTGGTGCTCGACGAGACCGGCACGATCCTTGATGCGGCCTTCGATCCGCGCGAGTTTCCGGCCTTTGCCGACTGGGTCGGCACCAACTGGATCGAGACGGTGACGGATGAAAGTCGCCCGAAAATCATGGAGATGCTGGCTGCTGCCCGGCGCGGGGAAGTGCAGCACTGGCGGCAGGTGAACCACCCGTCGCGCGATGGCGATGTGCCGATCCGTTATTCGGTGCTCAGCGTTAATGGCGGCGAGCATCGCATCGCTTTCGGCCGCGATCTGCGCGAATCCGGACGGCTCCAGCAGCGCCTGCTGCAAGTCCAGCAATCGCTGGAACGCGATTATCTGCGGATGCGCCAGCTTGAGGCGCGCTACCGGATGCTGTTCGAGAAATCGACCGAACCGGTGCTGATCGTCGAGGCGGCAACGCTGCGAATCCGCGAGGCAAACCCTGCCGCCCATGTGCTGCTGGGCGCCCGCATGGCCGGCCTTCCGGGCAAGAAGCTTCTGACTTTCATCGATAAAAATTCGCATGATGCGATGCAGGCGGTGGTCGGCGCGGCGCTGGTTTCGGATACGGTCAGCCCGGTACGGGTGCGCATTGCCAAGGCATCGCGCGAGGTGATGGCATCGGTTGCCGGCTTTACCCAGGACCGCGGGCAGTTCCTGCTGATGCGGCTGGTGCAGGCGGGCGACCGTCCGGTGTCCGATTTCTCGCCGGTGCTCGATCTGGTCGACCAGATGCCCGATGCCTTCGTGGTGGCGGACAGCAACCTTGAAATCGTCACCGCCAATGCCGCTTTTGTCGAGCTTTTGCAGGCTGCTAGTGTCGATCAGCTGCGCGGGCGCCATCTTTCGGAATCGATCGGGCGGCCGGGGATCGACCTCGATCTGATCGAGGGCCAGATCGACCAGCACGGGGCTGCGCGCAATGTCGCCACCGTGCTGCGCGTGGGCCATGATATCGAAGGCGAACCTGTTGAATTGTCAGCAGTAAGGACATCCGGAGAGGATGCCTATTACGCCTTCGTGATCCGTCCCGTGGGCCGCCGGCTGCGCGATCTGCCGCCCGGTTCGCATGATCTGCCGCGTTCGGTTGAACAGCTGACCGATCTGGTCGGGCGTATGAGCCTCAAGGACATTGTCCGCGAAAGCACTGATTTGATTGAGCGTTTGTGCATCGAGGCGGCACTGTCCTACACTTCGGACAACCGCGCATCGGCGGCCGAAATTCTCGGCCTGTCGCGCCAGAGCCTCTATTCCAAACTGCACCGCTACGGCCTCGGCAATCTGGCGGGCGATGGCGAGTAACACCCTGTTGTAGGGGAGTTTCTCCCTTGCCGGCCGCATTGGCCAATCCCTGCCGGAATCGCCCCGAAATGGGGGCTAACCAGGGTCTGGACGGGTCTAGAAGGGGTCTAGCGGGGGTCTAAACCGCGTCCGGCGCGCGCTCCCTGCACCCGCTGCCATTGTCCAACATGACAATCATGGACATGGCCGGAATTGACACGTTTCCTGCCCGTTTACAATTTTATCGCTGAAAATCGGGGTCTGTTGGAAACATGGTGTCAAATTAATTTGACGCCCTATCCCGTCAGGCATAGCTTCAATTCATGGAGCATTCGGTGCCTTCGACTCGCAATGCGCCCATTCCGGCGGCGCGTGATGTGCTGCAACTGCTCAAGCCGATCACCTGGTTTCCGCCGATGTGGGCCTTCATGTGCGGGGCGGTGTCGTCAGGCGCGGGGCTGGAGGGGCGCTGGTGGTTTGTCGCAGGCGGCGTGCTGCTGGCCGGGCCGCTGGTGTGCGGCACTTCGCAGGCGGTGAACGACTGGTTCGATCGCCATGTCGATGCCATCAACGAACCCGATCGCCCGATCCCCTCGGGCCGGATCGGGGGCCGCTGGGGCCTCTATATCGCGCTGATGATGACCGCGCTTTCGGCGGCGGTCGGCTGGCTGCTCGGGCCGCTGGTGTTCCTTGCCGGTCTGGTCGGGCTCGCCTTTGCCTGGGGCTATTCCGCCCCGCCGTTCCGGTTCAAGACCAGCGGGTGGACGGGGCCGGCGGTGGTCGGCTTTACCTATGAAGGGCTCAGCTGGTTTACCGGCGCCACGGTGATGCTGGGCGCCTTGCCTGCCACAGAGGTTCTGATCGTGCTCGCGCTCTATTCGGTTGGCGCGCACGGGATCATGACCCTGAACGATTTCAAGGCGGTCGAGGGGGACCGTGCCACCGGGCTCAAATCGCTGCCGGTCACCATGGGGGTGAGCGGCGCGGCGCGCTTTGCCTGCTTTACCATGGCCGCTGCACAGGTGGTGGTGATCGCGCTGCTGGCGGCGTGGGGCTTCACCCTTTCGGCACTGGTCGTGGGCGCGGTGCTGGCCGCGCAATTTGCCGCGATGCCGCGCCTGCTGCGCGATCCGAAGCAATATGCGCCGTGGTACAACGGCGTGGGCGTGACGCTCTATGTGCTGGGAATGCTCGCCGCGGCACTGGGGCTGGGAGGCTATATCTGATGCACGCTCCGCTCGCTTCGCCCTCCGTGAAAGCGCAGGACAGGGGCTTCGGCTGGCTGGGGATTGTCCGCATCGGGCTGGTGCAGGCCGCGATCGGCGCGCTGGTGATGCTGGCGACGACGGTGCTGAACCGCGTGATGGTGGTCGAGCTGGGGCTGCTCGCGGCGATCCCGGCGGGGCTGGTGGCGTGGCACTATGCGGTGCAGCTTGGCCGTCCGCTGTGGGGCCATGCCTCGGACAAGGGGAAGGGGCGCACCCGCTGGATCATCGGCGGAGTGGCGGTGCTGGCGGCTGGCGGCTTGCTGGCGACGCAGGCGACGCTGCTGCTCGGCACATCCTTTGGTGCAGGCTTCGCGCTGGCGGTGTTCGCCTACACGCTGATCGGCATCGGCGTGGGCGCGGGCGGCACTTCGGCGCTGGCGCTGCTGGCATCGGGCGTCGCGCCAGAGCGTCGGGCGGCGGCAGCGGCGGTGACGTGGATCATGATGGTGGCGGGCATCGTCGCCTCGGCGATCACGGTCGGACAATTGCTCAAGCCCTTTTCGGACGAGCGCCTGCTGGCAGTGGCCGCCGGCCTTGCGCTGGTGATGGTGGCGCTGACGAGCCTCGCGACCTTCCGGCTGGAACGGCAGGCGGGCCAGTTCGGCAGCGCCGCAGAAGGCAAAGACGCCCCCGATTTCCGCGCCGCCCTCAGCGAAATCTGGGCCGAGCCTGCGGCGCGGCGCTTTACCGTGTTCATCTTTGTCTCGATGATCGCCTTTTCGATGCAGGATCTGATCCTTGAACCCTTCGCGGGGCTGATCTTCGGCCTTGCACCGGGGGAATCGACCCAGCTGGGCGGGCAGCATCAGGGCGGCATTCTGATAGGCATGATCATCACCGGCGTCGGCGGCAGCGCCTTTACCGGCAAGCGGCCCGATGGCCTGCGCGCATGGGTGGTGGGCGGATGCCTGATGTCGGCGGCGGCGCTGGCGGCGCTGGGCGTGGCGGCGGTGACCGGGCCGGGCTGGCCGCTGGCGATCAATGTGTTTGTGCTGGGCCTCGGCAACGGCGTGTTCGCGGTCGCCGCGATCGGCGCGATGATGGGGCTGGCGGGCGCTGGCGAGACCACCCGCGAAGGTGTGCGCATGGGCGTATGGGGTGCCAGCCAGGCGATCGCCTTCGGCCTCGGCGGGCTGACCGGCGCGGTCGGCGTCGATCTGGCGCGGCGGGCGCTGGCTGATGATGGCGCGGCATTCCAGCTGGTATTCGGGATCGAGGCGGCGGCGTTCCTGCTCGCCGCCTTGCTCGCCGTGAAGGCAACCGGCGCAGGCGCAGTGCGCGCCAGCATGGCGAGACGGGAGAGGGAGCAGTTCGCATGAACCAGACTATCTATGACGCGGTCATCATCGGCGGCGGCCCCTCCGGATCGACGGCGGCGACCGATCTCGCGCTGGCGGGCCATTCGGTGCTGCTGATCGAGCGCGGCGGGCGGATCAAGCCCTGTGGCGGTGCGGTTCCGCCGCGGCTGCTGGCCGATTTCGACATTCCGCAATCCCTGCTGGTCGCCAAGGCGCGCTCCGCCCGCATGATCGCGCCATCGGGCCGGGCGGTGGACATGCCGGTGGGCGAGATCGGCTATGTCGGCATGGTCGACCGCGACGAATTCGACGAGTGGCTGCGCGAACGCGCCCGCCATTCCGGTGCCGAACGCCTCACCGCGACCTTCGAGAAGATCGAGCGCGATGACGCAGCGCACCCCATCGTCACCTTCCGCCGCACCCGTGGTGGCCCGATCGAAAGCGTGCGCGCCCGCGTGGTGATCGGCGCGGACGGAGCGCGCTCGGCCGTGGCCAAGCAATGCCTGCCGGGCGCCGAGCGGGTGCCTTGCGTCTTCGCCTATCACGAGATCATCAAATCGCCCGAACGCAATACCGAGGCCTTCGACGCTTCGCGCTGCGATGTGTTCTATCAGGGCCGCCTTTCGCCCGATTTCTACGCCTGGGTCTTCCCGCACGGGGAGACCGCGAGCATCGGCGTGGGCAGCGCCAACAAGGGCTTTTCCCTGCGCGGCGCGATTGCGACGATGCGCGACGATCTGGGGCTTGATCGCTGCGAGACCGTGCGCCGCGAAGGCGCGCCGATCCCGCTGAAGCCGCTGAAACGCTGGGATAACGGCGCAGATGTGATCGTGGCCGGCGATGCTGCGGGCGTGGTCGCCCCTGCTTCGGGCGAGGGGATCTATTACGCCATGGTCGGCGGGCGGATGGTGGGCGAGGCCGCCGGTGCCTTCCTGAAAACCGGCGATGCCAGGCAGCTGCGCACGGCGCGCAAACGCTTCATGAAGGAACACGGCACGGTGTTCTGGGTGCTGGGGATGATGCAGTATTTCTGGTATTCGTCCGACAAGCGGCGCGAACGCTTCGTGACCATGTGCGATGACAAGGACGTGCAGGAACTGACCTGGCAGGCCTACATGCACAAGAAGCTGGTGCGCGCCAAACCCATGGCGCACATCAAAATCTTCCTGAAGGATACCGCACACCTGCTCGGCCTGAGACCTGCCACGCACTGATCAGGCATTGCAGCCTGCGGGCGCGCGACCTAGACCAATGCCAATGAGCAGATTGATGATCATCCCGGTGACCATCGCCACGGCTGCGGCCGTGTGCGTGGCCGCGCTGGGGGCGACGGTGACCGACCTTGGCCCGTGGTATCAGGCGCTGGCAAAGCCCGGCTGGAACCCGCCCGACGTGGTGTTTCCGATGGGCTGGACGGTGATCTATGCGCTGATCACCGTGGCAGGGATCACCGCATGGCGCGCCGCGCCGACATCGGCGGCGGCGGAAACGGTGATCGGGCTGTTTGCCCTGAACGGCTTCCTCAACATCAGCTGGAGCCTGATCTTCTTCCGCCTCCAGCGCCCCGACTGGGCGTTTTACGAGGTGATCGTGCTGTGGCTCTCGATCCTCGCGATGATCGTCTATTGCGGGCGCTTTTCGAAACCGGCGGCGTGGCTGCTGGTGCCCTATCTGGCATGGGTGGGCTTTGCCGGCGCGCTCAATTGGGCGGTGGTGCAACTGAACGCACCGTTCGGCTGAGAACGGGCGCAAGGGGTTGGCCGCGATGGAATGGTTGTTCGCATCCGGCCACGCGGCTGATCTGGTCATCGGCGTGCTGGCGATCGAGGGCGCATGGCTGCGGCTGGCGCGCGGGTGGCGCTGGGGCGCGATTGCCGCGCTGCTTGGCCCGGCGGTGCTGATGATGCTGGGGCTGAGGGCTGCACTGATCGGGGCAGACTGGTGGTGGATCGCCCTGCCGCTGGCGGCCTCGCTGCCGTTGCACCTGATGGATCTGAATTCGCGCATCAAGCGCTGACGTCCCTTCAAATCCCAAACGAAAACCCGGCCGAACCCTTGCAGGGTTCGACCGGGTTTCGTGTTCCCGCGAAGGGGGAGAGCTGCCGGACGATTGCCGCCCGGCGCGCCCTTGTTACTGGCCCGAAGCCGCGCCGATCGCGCCGCTCGGATCGTAGTTTTCGGTGGTGGGAGCGTAGTAGTGCTCCTGCGCCCACAGATACCAGTTATCGACCACGGTGCCGGTCAGCAGGATGCCGATGCCGCCCGTGAGCGTGGTCAGCACTGCGAACCACCAGGCCCAGCGGTGGATGGATTCGAACGTCGCGTTGAAGCCCATCACCCAGCGCCAGAACAGCGCGCCGCGTTCGGCCGCCGTGCCGCGATCGGTGATCTGTTCGATCTCGCGCTCGCCGCCGTAACGGCCCAGCGCCAGAATGGTCGCCCCGTGCATCGCAAACAGCACCGCCGACCCGTAAAGGAAGACGATCGAGAGCGCGTGGAACGGATTGTAGAACAGGTTGCCGTAGACCAGCGAGAAGTTGTTGGTCCAGTCGAGGTGGCTGAAGATGCCGTAGGGCACCGCCTGCGACCAGTCGCCCAGCAGCATCGGACGGATGAAGCCCAGCACCAGGAACAGCCAGATGGCCGAGGCAAAGGCCCAGGGAATATGCATCCCCATGCCCAGCGCCTTGGCCCGCATGTAGGTGCGCACCCACCAGCACAGCACCGAAATGGTCAGGAACGCGCCGGTCAGGATGAACCAGCCGCCCTTTTCCAGCGGAACGAAGAAGCTGAAGCCGTATTCCGGGCCCGGAGGTGCAAGCGAGAGCCAGAAGAACTCGCGCATGAACCCCTGCGGGCTCCAGCCCACCTGCGCCCAGAAGTTCAGCCCGATGATCATGATCGCGATCCCGCCGAAAGCGAGACTGAGCGTGCCCAGCAGGCCGAGATAGACGGGGCCGATCTGGGCCTGGCCCAGCTTGCCCATCCAGTAGTTGTGGGTGGTGAAGGGCAGGCGCCCCTCGCTACCGTCGAGGTGCGGGACGCCCATTTCGGGCGGTCCCTCAACTTGCACCTGGGTAAAGATGTTTTGATATGTCGCCATGGTTCAGGTGCTCCTCACGACCAGATCGGGATTTTCTTCCAGAAGTCCCAGAATTCGATCCAGCTGCCGACATACAGAGTGCCGGAAATGACGATGCAGACGGCGCTCCAGAACGCGGCAGAAAGCGCGAGGAAGAGCCCCACCCGGTGAATCCCGAGCGTGCCCACCGAATAGCCGATGAAGTCCCGGAAATAGGTGTCTTCGTATTCCGGCGACTTCACGTCGGTTCCGCCGGTGGTGTTCACCGCCGACAGCACCAGGCCGCCATGCAGCGCGAGCGCGAGACAGTTCGTGAAGAAGAACGTAATCGCGAGCATGTGCACGGGGTTGTAGTGGAAGTTGCCGAAGGCATAGCCGACGCCCGAAACCCATTCGAGGTGGGTCCAGATCCCGTAAGGGAAGCCGTTGCCCCATGCGCCCATCCAGAACGGACGGATCACATTGAGCGTGACATAGGCCAGAACCGCAAAGCTGAAGGCGATCGGAACATGGTAGCTCATGCCCAGCTTGCGGGAGATTTCCGCCTGCCGCAGCACCCATGAAACAAAGGCGATGACAGCAAGACCGGTAATGATCTGCCAGTAACCGCCTTCATTCAGCGGTGCCATGGCAAGGCCGTATTCAACCGGTGGCGGGTTGATCGATATCAGCCAGGGGTTAAGCGTCGGACCCTGTGTAGCGGCGGCGAAGATCAGCATGGTGCCCAGAAGGGCGCTGATTGCCGTCGTCACTCCGAAGAATCCGACATAAAACGGCCCGACCCAGAAGTCGAAAAGGTCGCCGCCGATCAATGTGCCACCGCGGACGCGGTATTTCCGCTCGAAACTAAGGAGCGCCATAGGTCCATCCTCCCCGCCAGCAAGGCGGGTGCTTGAATTGCCGAACAAGTGTTAGGAGGCAGGCAGGCGAACCTGCCCCCTCACATTTAGCGAACCGTCAGGTCGCCGCCGGGGCTTCCGACGATTCGATCACGGCCGCAGCAGCCGGCGCAGCGCTGGCATCTTCGAGCCAGTTGTAACGATCGGTGCTGAGCAGGATGAAGTGGATGGTGAACGCCAGAACGGCGAGACCAACATGCAGCGCCACGAGGGTGCGGCGGATGTCAAAATAGAACCAAAGTCTCCACATGGTGAAATTCCTTTGAGATTTTCGCAAAAAACGATTGTCCGGCCGGCAGGTGCAGGGGTTAGCCAGCAGCTTTCAGCCGATCATCGCCGTGGATCAGATCGGCAGCCAGGGCTTGTCGGCCCAGACCAGCGCATGAGCGACAAGCGCGATCACCACGTAAAGGGTGAAGGTGCCCATGAAGCCCTTGTGGATTTCCTGTGCCTCTTCAGGCGTCAGGTGAGTTCCGATACGTTCGTTCATCGGGTTGTCTCCGTTCAGTTGGGTGTGATTGAGAGCCATATGGCCCCCGTCGGCATCCCCGCGTGATCCCCCACGTGGATTGGAGAGCCCCCTTTGTGATGGGGGCATGGGCTTGCGCCGCAGCGGGTGTGACCCGCAGCAGCTGCAAAGGGTTGGGGCGGGCGCGCATCATCATCATGCTCCCGCTCCTTCAAGCAGCGCCTCTGCGAGGCAATCTGCCGTAACTGTGTCCGACCCGCGGGTGCGGGCGGTGCGTTCGGCCGCGTCGCGCAGGCGCTTGGCGGCGGAAATCCGGATTAGGACCGGCTGCGCTTCGACAAGCTGGTCGAGCTTGGCCTTGGCGTCATTGTCCCAGGTCAATTGCATCTCGCCGCGTGCGGGCGTGGCCTCGACCTTGTCCATGTCGGTGGCTAGCGGCAGGATGTGGAACAGCGCATCGAACAGCGCGTTGCACACTTCCTGCACCAGATAGGTCGCGCCGGAATAGCCCATGAACGGCGTGCCGGTGTGGCGGCGGATCGCAGCGCCGGGGAAGCTGGCGGGGATATACATCCCGCGCGCGCCGCATTCGGCCATGTACATGCGTTCGTTGTAGCTGCCGAACATCACCAGCGGCGGATTGGCGCGGATCGCGGCGCGCACATCCTCGTTCACCGGCTTGACCCCGGCGCAGCGCGAGAAGGCGAGCGCGCAGGGCAGGCCCATGTCGCCTTCCAGAAAGGCGCGGATGCCGCGGGCATAGGTTTCGTTGGCGACGATGCCGAAGCTCGCCGTGCCGAAGAAATCCTGCGTGACCGAGCGCCACAGATCCCACAGCGGCTTGATCGTGGTGTGCTTTTCGCGCTCGATGAAGGGTTCGGGATCAAGCCCCAGCTCCGCACCCAGCGCGCGCAGAAACCTGGTCGTCTGGGTGAGGCCGATCGGGGCCTGGAGATAGGGCCGCTCCAGCGTCTCGCACAGGTTGCGGCCGAATTCGCGGTACATGCAGATGTTCGCATCCGCCGCGCCCAGCCTGGCGATGTCGGCAAGGTGCGTGCCGAGCGGGAAGACCACGCCGACTTCTGCGCCGATGCCTTCGACCAGCCGCCGGATCTCGGCGAGGTCGGATGGCATGTTGAACATGCCGTAACTGGGGCCGATGATGTTCACGACCGGCTTTTCGCCCTCGCGCCGCTCGCGCCGCTGCGGCATCTTCTTGGGGCCGAATTCGGTCCACAGCCAGGTCAACGCGCGGTCTGCCGATTGCCACTGATCCTCGTCAATGGTGCGCGGCAGGAAGCGCTTGATATTGGTGCCTTCGGGCGTGACGCCGCCGCCGATCATCTCGGCGATGGAGCCGGTGACGACCACCGCGGGCAGTTCGGGATCGAGCGTTTTCCACGCCCGCTTCATCGCGCCTTCGGTGCCGGTCTTGCCCAGCTCTTCCTCGCCAAGGCCGGTGACGACGATGGGCAGTTCATGCGGGGGCAGGGCGTCGGTGTAGTGCAGCACGCTGGTGACGGGCAGGTTTTCGCAACCCACCGGACCATCGATGATCACCTGCAACCCCTTCACCGCGGTGAAGACGTAAGTGGCGCCCCAGTAGCCGCCGGCGCGATCATGGTCGAGGACGAGGGTCATGTGCCGATCGCCTCCGATGCCTTGCGCGCCGCCTCGTTCAAGGCCGCGTATTTCTTGCGGAACTTGGGCCGGTCGACGGGCAGGTCTTCCCACACGCCCGCGGCGTGTTCGGTGCCGACGCCTTCGAAGAAATCGCGCATCGCATCGAAGCGCGCCTTGTTGCCCATCGCCGCGTTGATGACGGTGGCAAGGCTGCCTGCGCCTGCCGGGCCCATCAGCGGACGGGCCGAGATCAGGTTGGTGAAATAGAGCGCCGGAATCGCCTTCGCCTTGGCGTGCTGCACCACCGGCGTGGTGCCGATGGCGAGATCGGGGCGATATTCCTCGACCGCGGCAATATCCTGTTCGAGGCTGGCGCGGAACTGCACTTGCACCCCGCGCGCCTCCAGCCATTCGCGGTCGGCATCCGACCACTTGGTGCGCGGGCAGGCAGAGCCGACATAGCGCACATCCGCGCCGCTTTCGACCAGCAGGCGGGCGACCAGCAGCTCGGAGCCTTCATAGCCCGAAACCGTGATCCGGCCCTTGATCGGCATATTGGCGAGCGCGCCCTTGCAGGCAGCGATCATCGCGTTCTTGACGCCATCGACCTTGGCCTGCGGCAGGCCGAGCGTGTCGCCCAGCGATTGCAGCCATGCCGCCGTGCCATCCGCCCCCACGGGGGCGGAACCGATCACCGGGCGGCCCGCGTGTTCGAATTCGCGGATGCTGGCGGTGTAGAAGGGATGGATCGCGGCAACCACCGCGCAATCGAGCGCCGCGTAAAGTTCGCGCCATTCGCGGGTCGGCACCACCGGCCCGGCGGCAAGGCCGAGGGGGGCGAGCATCTGCCCGATCACCACCGGATCGGCCGGGAACATCTCGCCCAGCAGCGTCACAGTCGGCAGGTCGGAGCGTTCGCGCGGGGCGGCCACCGGCCCGGCGGACACTTCCTCGCGGGCATAGGCGAGCATCGCACCCGCCAGCACGTCCTTCGCTTCGGCGTGGGTGGGAATGCCGAAGCCCGGCACATCGATGCCGATGATCCGCACCCCGTTGATCTGCTTCTTCAGCAGCCGCAGCGGCACGCCGCTGGCGGTGGGCACGCACAGGTTGGTGACGACGATCGCATCGTAAAGTTCGGGATCGGCCAGCCCTTCGACCGCTTCCTTGATGTCCTCGAACAGCTTGCCGGTGACCAGCGTTTCGCTGGAGAAGGGCACATAGCCCACCGTCCGCCGCGCACCGTAGAAATGCGAGGTGAAGGTCAGGCCGTAAACGCAGCAGGCCGAGCCTGAGAGCACGGTCGCGGTGCGCCGCATTCTCAGGCCCACCCGGAGTGACCCGAACGCGGGGCACATGGACTGGGGTTGATCGTGGGGGCCGACCGGATAATCGGCGGCATACTGATCGAGCACGTCGCTTTTGCCGGCATCGCGCGCGGCCTGCGCCATGGTATCCTTCGACGCGCAGCCGCCGCCTTCGGTCGGAGCCGAGCCAAGCTCGATCCGGTCAGGGGCGCGCTGGGGCGCGTCAAAGGCGTTATGGCCGCTCATGCCTCGTCGTAGATCACTTCGAGGGTGGGGCGGGTTTCGAACACGCCGCCGCGCATGTCGGCCTGGGTCGCGGGGACCAGCTCGACATTGCCACCGGTCTCGTCGGGGCTGAACAGGCCGAGCAGCCCGTCCTGCGACAGCGGAGTGGGCCTGAGCGGCGGGGCTTCGGCCACGTTGATGGCCAGTTCTTCGAACAGGCTCGCCCATTCGCCGCCGGGGATGCCGATGATCTGGTAATTGGCGCTCTTGCGGCGGATATCCTCGTTCGCAGGAATCGCGGTCAGCACCGGAATGCCGACGGCTTCGGCGAAGGCCTTGGCCTCGCCCGTGCCGTCATCCTTGTTCACGATCATGCCGGCGACGCCGACATTGCCGCCCATCTTGCGGAAGTATTCGACCGCCTGACACACGTTGTTGGCGACATAGAGCGATTGCAGGTCGTTCGAACCGACCACGATCACCTTCTGGCACATGTCGCGGGCGATCGGCAGGCCGAAGCCGCCGCACACCACATCGCCGAGGAAATCGAGCAGCACGTAATCGAAGCCCCAATCGTGGAAACCGAGCTTTTCGAGCAGTTCGAAGCCGTGGATGATCCCGCGCCCACCGCAACCGCGCCCGACTTCGGGGCCGCCGAGTTCCATCGCGAACACACCGTCGCGCTGGAAGCACACATCCTCGATCTTCACCTCTTCCCCGGCCAGTTTCTTGCGGCTGGAGGTTTCGATGATGGTCGGGCAGGACTTGCCGCCGAACAGCAGGCTGGTGGTGTCGCTCTTGGGATCGCAGCCGATCAGCAGCACGCGCTTGCCCTGCTGGGCCATCATGTAGCTGAGGTTGGACAGCGCAAAGCTCTTGCCGCTTCCGCCCTTGCCGTAGATCGCGATGACCTGCGTTTCGGATTTCACCTCGCCGGTGTGCACCGGATCGGGTTCATGGCTCGCTTCATCGCGAAGTTGGGCGGCCTGGGTATCAAGCACGGACATCAGCATTCGCTCCAATCGAGAACCATCTTCAGGCAATCGGGATCGCTGAAGGCTTGGGGGTAGGCGTCAAGCGCCTCTCCGGCAGGGCGCCGGTTGGTGACGAGACCCGCAAGGTCGAGCCTCCCGCATTCGATCAGCGCCCGTGTTTCGGCGAGGTCGCCCGGCTGCCATTCGGCAGCGACGCGGAAATGCGCCTCGCGCATGAAGGCGGCCGGAAAGGCGAAGCTGACACGCTGCGAATAGAAGCCCGCCAGCACGATCTCGCCGCCCTTGGCGAGGCGCATGACGAGATCGTCGATCAGGCCGGCATCGCCGCTGGCATCGTAGATGGCGCGATAATCGCGGCGCTCGTCGGCCGATGGGTCGATGACATTGTAGCCGGTTGCACCGGCGCGGCGGGCGGGGTTCACTTCCCACACGGTGGGCGCGGCCCCGCCGAGCGCCAGCGTCAGGCGGGCGAGCAGGCGGCCCAGCACGCCGTGGCCGATGATGAGGTCAGGCAGCGCCTCGCGCCGGTCGAACCCGCCCTTGATGGCGTGCAGCGCCGTCGCCGCGAGCGCGCAGAGCACGCCGGATTCGCCCAGATGTTCGGGGATCGGCAGGGCGCGGGCCGAAGGCACGATCACCCGCTGCGCCGTGCCGCCGAACAGCCCGCGGGCATTGGTGTAGCAATTGGCACCCGGCACAAACACCCAGTCGCCGATCCGGCCCTGCGCATCAGGCCCGGCATCGACGATCCGGCCGACGGATTCGTAACCCGGTACCAGCGGATAGCCGAGGCCGGGGAAGGGGGGCATGCGCCCGGTGAACAGCAGCTTTTCGGTGCCGGTGCTGATCCCGCTGTAAGCGATCTCGACGAGCACATCCGACGCCTCCACCGGCTTCATCCCGAGCGCACGGAGAGCGATGCGCTCCGGTGCTTCGAGTATGACGGCCAGCGTGTTCATTTTGTCGGTCTCCCCCGGAGTATTCGAGGCGCGAACGCCGAGTCGAAAACTCCGCAGCTACGTTCTCCCGACTGTTTGCTACGCCTTACGTGTAAGACTGTCAAATAATCTGGACAAGTTTCCGTCAGGCGCGTGCGATTATGACGCTTGCGTTGACCGGTTGCGCAGTTGCGACGGATCGAGCCGAGGCGAAACCGGCGGCCTTGAGCATGGCGATGATGTCCGCCGGGCTGCGCGGGCGGCCTGATCCCATGGCCCACAGGTAGAGCCCGAAGAACGCCTCTCCCATCGGTTCCGCGCCCGGAATGCGGGCCATCGGCTCGGCAATCAGCAGGCGGCTGCCGGGGGCGAGGCTCTTGCGGATATTGGCGAGCAGGGCGGCGGCCGGGGCGTCGTCGTGATCGTGCAGGATGCGGATCAGCGACACCATGTCATAACCTTGGGGTATGGAATCGCTGAAGAAATTGCCCGGATGCGCGGTGACGCGGGCGCTTCCGAGCGCCTCGCCCAGCACGGCGCGGCCGGTTTCGGCCACTTCCGGCAGATCGAACAGGCCAAGGGTGAGATGCGGGTGCGCGGTGCCGATGGCGCGCAGGAAAGCGCCATGCCCGCCGCCCACATCCAGCAGCCGCTTCACATCCCCGAAGCTGACCGAAGCCAGCACTTCATCTGCCACGAAATGCTGCGAGGCGGCCATCAGCTGCGAATACTCCGCCGTATCCTCCCCCCGTGTCGAAGCACCCTGGAGCGCGCCGGCATAGGTCCAGAAGCGCGAGAGCGATGTCGGCTCCTTGCGGTCGGCCCTCAGCAGCGCCAGCGGATCGGCGAGATCGGCGTAGAGCAGCCGGTGGTGGCGCACCATCGCCTGCACACCGGGATTGGATGCAAAAACAGCGCCCTGTTCGCCCAGCATCCAGTGATCGGGGGCGGGTTCTTCGGCCAGCATCAACGGGCGGCCGGCGCGCAGCAGGGTGAGGGCGGCCTCATGCGAAAGGCCCAGCCGCGCGGCAATGTCACCGGCGGCGAGCGGGCCGTCCTTGAGCACATCGAACAGCCCGCTTTCGACGAAAGCGCGTAGCACCTGCGAATAGGCAAAGCCCGCCAGCAGATCGAAAGCCGCGTCGGCGCGGCGCCTTGCGATCCAGCGGATCAGCGGCAGGCGCGCGGCCCAGTGCTGGAAGCGGGGGTTGGAAAACACCGCGTTGCGGCGCGCCACATATCGCACGCGCAAGGCGGCCCATCGGCTCATGATCGGGTTGCTTGACGCGACATATGTCTAAATAATTGGACAGATGCAGCCGTAAGGTCAATGATAATCGCCGGGGTCATCGAGAGGGAGGACGGGTCATCGCGCGAGTCGCCGTCATCGGAGCGGGCATAGGCGGGCTGACCGGCGCCGCGTTGCTGGCGGCTGCGGGGCATGATGTCACCGTGCTGGAGAAGGAAAGCTGGGTCGGCGGCAAGGCGCGCCGCGTGCCGGTCGACGGCGCCGAGATCGATGGCGGGCCGACGGTCTTCACCTATCGCACCGTGTTCGACGAGGTCTTCGCCGCCTGTGGCGAGCGGCTTGATGATCACATCACCGCCGCCCGTGCCGAGGTGATCGCCCGCCATGCCTGGGACGCTTCCGGGCATCTTGACCTGTATGACGATCCCGAGCGCAGCATTGCTGCGGTGCGCGCCTTTGCCGGAGACGAGGCCGCCAGCGGCTATCGCGGCTTTGCGGCAGAGGCGGCGCGGATCTTCCGTGTGCTCGAAGGGCCGTTCCTGCGCGGCAACAAGGCCTCCACCCCGTTTCCGATGATGTGGCAGATCGGGCCGTGGAAGCTGGGCGACATGCTCGCGATGCGCCCTTTCGACCGGATGTGGGATGCGCTGGGGCAGCATTTCAAAGACCCGCGCCTGCAACAGCTGTTCGGGCGCTATGCCACCTATTGCGGATCATCCCCCTATGCCGCGCCCGCCACGCTGATGCTGATCGCCGATGTCGAGGCGCGCGGCGTGTGGCTGATCGACGGCGGCATCCATGCGCTCGCCAAAGCGATTGCGGGGCTGGCAGAGCGGCAGGGGGCACGGGTGCGCACCGGCACCGCCGTGGCCGAAGTGCTCACCGCCGGTGGCAGGGCCAGCGGCGTGCGGCTGGCATCGGGCGAAGTCATCCCCGCCGATATCGTCATCTGCAACGGCGATCCCGGCGCGCTCGCCACCGGCAAGCTGGGCGCCGCCGCGATGCGCGCCGTGCCGCCGATCCCGCCTGCCAAGCGCTCGCTCTCGGCGCTGGTGTGGTATGCGCACACGCGCACGCAGGGCTTTGACCTCACCCATCACAACGTGTTCTTCTCGCGCGATTATCCCAAAGAATTCCGCGAGATCGCCAGCGGCACCACCCCGTCCGAACCCACCGTCTATGTCTGCGCCATCGATCGCGGCGCAAGGCCGAACGATCCGGCCCCGCCAGCGGGCAGCCGCGAGCGGCTCCAGATCATCGTCAACGCCCCCGCCAACGGAGACGTTCACCACTATACACCCGAGGAGAGAGAGCGATGCACAAAGGCCATGATGGCAACGCTGGAGCGCTGCGGCCTCAGGCTGGAAGACCCCTTGCCGCATCAGCTCATGACCCCGCAGGACTGGGAGGGACTGTTCCCGGCCACGGGCGGCGCTCTATATGGCAGGGCGTCGCACGGCTGGGCGGCCTCCTTCCAGAGACAGGGGCCGAAAACGCGGCTGGCCGGGCTCTATTGCACGGGCGGGGCGACCCATCCGGCGGCCGGCGTCCCGATGGCAGCCTTGTCCGGGCAGCTGGCAGCGCGGGTGATCGCGAAGGACCTCGCTTCGATGAAGCCATCCCGCCCGGCGGTTACAGCTGGTGGTATGTCGATGCCATCTCCGAGGACGGGCAGCACGGGCTGACGATCATCGCCTTTCTAGGCAGCGTCTTTTCGCCCTATTACAAGCGCAGCGGGCGGGGCGATCCGCTGGATCATGCCGCGCTCAATGTCGCGCTCTATGGCCCGCAGGCGCGCTGGGCCATGACCGAGCGCGGCCGCAGCGCGGTGGCCCGCGATGCGGGCAATCTGGCGATCGGGCCGAGCAATGTGCGCTGGGAAAACGGCGCGCTCACCATCGATATCGTTGAGGGCGACACGCGCCTGTTCGTGCCCTGGCAGCGCCCTGTGCGCGGGCGGGTGCGGGTTTTCCCCGAAGCGCTCAACCGCACCGCCTTCGCGCTCGATCCGAAAGAAAACCACATCTGGCACTGCCTTGCGCCCTGCGCCCGGATCGAGGTGGAGATGACCTCGCCCGGCATCAGCTGGAGCGGCAAGGCCTATCTCGATCACAACCGCGGGGCCGAGCCGCTGGAGCAGGGCTTCAACACCTGGCACTGGTCGCGCGCGCACCTCAAGGACGGGGCGCTGGTGTGTTACGAAGGCGAACGCGGCGACGGGTCGCTGTTCGCCAGCGCGCTGCGGTTCAACGACAAGGGCGTTCCCGAACCGGTCGATCTGCCGCCGATTGCCGCACTGCCACCCAGCAAGTGGCGGATCGACCGCCGCACCCGTTCCGATATCGGCGTCGCCGAGGTGCGTCGCACGTGGGAGGATACGCCCTTCTATG
The DNA here is from genome assembly GCF_056848235.1 of Erythrobacter sp. RANMB8. Lineage (NCBI taxonomy): Bacteria > Pseudomonadati > Pseudomonadota > Alphaproteobacteria > Sphingomonadales > Erythrobacteraceae > Erythrobacter > Erythrobacter sp. RANMB8. The sequence goes on along the minus strand of NZ_JBREHG010000003.1, from coordinate 166,134 downwards.
CCCGCAGCGAGCTTGCCTCGCGCTTTCTGGGCGAGGACGTGGTGGCGGTGCAGGAAAGCCTCGACATGCGGCGCTTCTCGTCGCGGCTTGTGCAATTCATGCTGCCCTACCGGATGCCGCGACGCGCGCGTTAGCTGACGGCGGGCGGCCGAGGGTGCGGCAAGCGCGCCTGCGGCAATGCGAGAGGGTAAGCCGGAGGCTGGCTAACGCGGGACATCGGGCACCCCTGTGACCGCGCCTTCCGGCCGGAGCAGGCCACGATACCCCGTGCCCGCTGAACGACACGGCGCGGGCCGAATGTCGGAATTCACCAATCAAATGACCGCCTTCGTCTCCACTCTCGCGTCTTGCAGAGCCGCGCACAGTGGGAGTCGCCGGTGCTTCATCAAGGGGTCACATCCACCGCCGGGACGCGGACAGGCCATCATCGGGCGCAGCCCTGATGATCGGTCGGCTGCACCTGATCGGCCCCGTCAGGGCGCTTGACCGGCAGCTGCGCCCGATCATGCTGGCAGGCGAACGCAGCCGCGAGGTGCTGGCCGCGATCGCGCTCGAACAGGGCAATGCCATCAGCCGCGAAAAACTGGCGGCCCGGATCTGGGGCAGCGACGGGCCGGAAGCGCGCAAGGCGCTCAATTCGGCGCTGTGGCGGCTACGCAATTCCCTGCGCGAACATGGCTGCGAGGACTGGATTGCGGTCGATGGCGACTACCTGCGGCTCGATCCGGTGTCCGGCCCCGAACTCGACATCGAGGATTTCTGGCAGGCGGTGCGCCAGTCGGCCGGCGGCGATCTGGACGGGGCGCAGCTGCACGCCTTTGCTGCCTATGCCGATGGCGAGCTGGCAGGGGACATCGCCAGCGAATGGCTGGAGGACCATCGCCGCCAGCACGCCGAAACCTTTCTCAACACCGCGGGCGCGCTGTGCGACCGGATGGGACGCGGCGTGCCATCGCCGCAGCTGGTCGAACTGGCGCAGCGCCTCACCCGCATCGATCCCTTCGACGAACGCGGCTGGCGGGTGCTGATCCAGTATCACATTGCCAGCGGCAACGGCTCGATGGCGCTGCGCCGCTATCGCGAGCTTGCCGATATTCTCGCGCGCGAACTGGGGGTCGAACCGGCGCGGGCGACACGGCGGCTGTTGCAGGCGGCGGGCCTGCTGAACGGGGCCAGCCCGGCTGCCGAACGCCCGGTGCCACAGCCCGCGACCAGCCTTTCGAGGCGCATCGGCGAAGTCTCGCAAAGAATTTGCGCGCTTCAGGAAGAATTGAACGAAATCAGCGTTATACTCGCCAATATGCGGCTTTGATCCGGCCCCTGTGATAGGCCTGACATAGGCCGGTGACCGCTGCGTATCGGCGCCTTGCCACACCGCTCTCAAGTGATTCGTAACCAGCTTGAGGAGCGAGGCAATGTCGAGACCAACCGTTACGGGCCGGATGGCGGGGCTTCCCGCAGCAGCGCACAGCGCCGAAAGCTTTGCCGAATTTTTCGGCGAAGATGCCGCCAGTGCTTTTGGCGCAGCGCCCGCCGGTCCCCAATGGGCCGAATTCGCCGATGAGGGCTATGACCTTTACGAAGTGGCGCGGGCCGCGCTGCCCGCGCTCGCCGAATTCGACGATGACGAAGTCGATGCCGAACTCGCCGCGATCATGTCGGGCATGAGCGAGGCCGAGGCCGAAAACTTCCTCAATATGCTCAAGAACGGCGCGCGCGGCGTGCTGGGCGTGGCGGCGCCGGTGGCAGGAGTGGCCGGACGCATCATCGGCACCGCGGTCGGCGGGCCGGTGGGCACGATGATCGGCGGGGTCGCCGGCGATCTGGTCGGGCACGGTGCGCAGGCGCTGAACCGGCACCTCGGCACAATGCGGGTTCCGCAGGGCGGGCAGCGTCGCGGCGGTCGTGGCCGGGGCAGGGGGCACGGGCGCGGGCACGGGCAGGGGCACGGGCAGGGTCGGGGCTTCATGCGCCGCCACCCGCAGGCCCGCGCCTTCATGCAGCAGGTGCGCCAATATGCGCCGACCGTGCAGGCCGGGGTTCAGGCGATGACGCAAGCCGCCGCGCCCGCTGTCAGCCAGCTTGCCCAGCAGCTCGAAGACCCGCAGGCCGGTGCCGCACTCGGCCAGGCGGCAGGCCAGCAGATCGCCAATGTCGCAGGCACGCTGTCGGGCATCATCAACGCGCAGGAAATGCAGCTTGCCCTCAGCAATGTCGCAGCCGGATTGCCTGCGGTGATCACCAATGCCTCGGGCGAGGCGCTCGATGCCGCGATCATGGCGGGCGCCCTGCGCGAGGCGATCCTTGAAGCCAGCGACATCCTCGAGAGCATCGAGGTTGCCAGCCCGATGCCGATCGGCAGCGGCGAGCTGGCCGAATTCGTGGGGGCCTGAGCCATGGGCCTGCCCAGCGCAGAGGAACTGGAGCGCTTCGCCGCGCTGGCCGAGCAGCTCAATCTGCCGGTCGATCCCCAGCGGCTGGAAAGCATCCGGGCGATGGCGGCGCTGCGCGAGACCGAAAGGGCCGGGCGCGCGCAGGTGCTGGAAACCGCCCGGCGGCTGAAGCGCGAAAGCGACGGGCTGGCCGCGCACAACGAAATGCTCGCCCATGCCTTGGGGGCTTGCCCGCATTGCTGGGGCAACCTTGATGATTGCGAGGCCTGCGCGGGCGAGGGGGTGCCGGGCACCTATCCGCCCGACAAGCCCGCCTTCGATTACTTTGTGATGCCCGCGGTGCGCCAGTTCATGACCGGCCGGCTGGCCGCCGCACCTGCGGCCTCCGCCGCGCATCGCCGTCCGCCACCCCCGGCTGCACCGGCATCGCCATCCGCCTTTGCAGCCAGCCCCTTCCAGACCTTCAATCAGGAGAATGAAGATGACTAACTTCGGCAATATGGACCAGAACGCGCTGCTCGAAGCGCTGCTGCTCGGCTCGATGAGCGAAACGAGCGACTTCGACGATGAGACCGATTTCGACGATGAAAGCGATTTCGACGACGAAAGCGACTTCGACGATGAAACCGATTTCGATGACGAAAGCTGGGACTGGGAATCGGCTCCGGCCAAGCCGCGGCGCGGCATCGCCCGCTCGTTCCGCGGGGCGAAATACCGCAAGGCCCGCACCGCCAAGCTGCCGCAGGCGCGCGCCAAGGCCACCACCACCACCCTGCGCGCCCCCAACGGCCAGCAGATGAAGGTGCAGCTGGGGCAGGCCTTCCCGACGATCAAGCAGTTCAACGATCACATCGCCAAGACCAACGAGCAGTTCGCTGCCGCGCTCAAGGAACGACGCGCCAACCACGCTGCCCTGACCAAGCAGATCGCCCAGGCGACCAGCACGATCGATGGCAAGCTGGCGTCGATGGACAAGAAGGTGAAAAGCCTTGAAGGCCGCGCCCAGACCAATTCGCTGCTGGGCCTGCTGGCGGGTCCGCCCAAGGTGAAGTCGGTCACGCTCAACGGCGAGCCGGTGACGAACCCGCAGATCGAATTCGAACCGGCCGACATGACCTTGCCGCTGATCCTCGGGATGTCCGGCTCGGGCGGCATGGGCGGGGATAACAACATGCTCGCGATCGCGCTGCTGCTGAGCCAGCAGAACAAGTAAGCCCGCGCCCCAAGTCAGGAAAGGAATTTTGCCATGAGCGACCTGCTCAAGATCTTGCCGCTGATGAAGATGCCCGAGGCAATCCGTCAGCCGATGCTGCTCGGTGCGATTGCGGGGAAGGACAACGCCATGGTCGGCTTTGTCACCACCCAACGGGCTGTGGATGCAGCCACCGGCGTGGTGGCGGAAAAGGACGCGGCCATCGCTGCCAATGCCGCCACCCTCGCCCGGCTGGCGACGTTTCATGCGGCGATGATGAAGGACATTCCCACGGCGAATGCAGGCGGCCTCGAAAAGTTCGATACCTTCAAGGCCGAACTGCTGAAGGACGATGCCTCGGCCAAGGCGCTTGGCGAGAAGTTCAACAAGGACTTGCTCCGGGGCGGGAAAGCCAAAACCGCTACGGTGGCGGAAGACGTCAGATAGCCGCCAACAGCCAGCTCTGCCGGGCCCGGATCACCAGACTGTACGCCAGTCCGGCAGAGCTTTGCGCTTCTCGCAAGAAGGCCTGCAAGTTCAGGAAGGATCGCGCCCCGTGTCCAGTATCATGCCCACCGCCATCGCCAGTTTCACGATTGCCAATCCGGCAGGGCCGCAGATCGCCCGCGCCATGCTGCTGCAAGGCGCGCTCGGCGCCAGCGGCCCGCTGATCGCGGCCAAGCTGATCACCGATCAGGTCGTCGCTATGCAAGCGCAGCTGACGGCGGCTCAGGCCGCGGCGGCCTCAGCCGCCGCAGAGCCGGAAAAAGTGCAGGCGGAACTGGATGATGTGAAGGCTCGTCTTGGCACCAGCGAAGGTGAACTGGAAAAACTCAAGGAAGAACACGCCGCGCTGACAGCCGAAAATGCCGCACATGATGATGCGACCGCGATTCTCACGCGCCTTTACCGGCCTGGTGATGCTGATGATGCGCAATGGGCTGGCAAGCTCAAACAGGTGCGCGCTGCGATGGACAAGAGCGACACCGATAATGATGCGATGCACACCATCCTGTTCCTCGATGGGCCCGAGCGCAGGCTCGATCGCTTCCTGTTTCAGATCGCGCTGGACGACGGCACGGTTGATCCGGCGGTCATCCGTGATTTTCATGCGTTCCGAGACACGTTCATGTCGGTGGTGGAGAGGATGGAGCAGCGCAACACGGCGTTGCTGGCTGGCAAGAATGTCCCCGCGGAAACCGTCACGCTCGAATTCGTCCTGTCCGAACTTGGCAAGCCAGCCGCCAGCGATCCGCCCGCAGCTGACGCCCCCGCCGCCGAAGTGCCGGTGGTGGAACGCCCTGCCCGCAAGGCGGCCGGCAAAGCCGCGAAGTCGCGTCCGGCAACGAAGTAGCCCGCCATGGACCCGGCACTGCGCGAGCTGGCCGAGGCGGGCCATCCCGGGGAGGAGATCGAGGCGATCCTGCGGCTCGAACTGGAAAGCGAAGGCGCGCTGCCGCCCAATGTGCGCGAAGTGGCGCGGTTTGCCGATATCCGCACCATCCGCCTGCTGCGGCGTGATATTCCCGAGGTCTGGGCGCACCCCTTCACCGCTTCCTTGAAAGCGCCGCGGATGCTGGAGATCGACGCGCCCGAAGCGACGCTTTCCGGGTTCGATCGTTTCGGCCTGACCGATGAAGCGCCCGATCGCCGCCCGCCGCCCGGTTCGCGCGGTGGTGCGGGCACCATCATCGGGGTGATCGACTGGGGGTTCGATTTCGCCCACCGCGCCTTCCGCCATGCCGACGGATCGACCCGCATCCGCGCCCTGTGGGACCAGCGCGGACCGGCGCCTGACGGGGTGACCTGGCCCGAATATGGCACAGTGCATGACAGCGCGGCGATCGACCGCGCGCTCGCCAGCACGCAGCCTTACCGCACGCTTGGCTATCATCCGGGCGATGCCGATACCGGGATCGGGGCGCATGGCACGCATGTCGCCGATATTGCCGGAGGAACCTCCCGCGAAGACGGCGGCGGGATCGCGCCCAACGCCGAATTCGTGTTCGTCCACCTCGCCTCCGAAGCCCTGTCGGGGCTTGCCAATCTGGGGGATTCGGTGCGGCTGCTCGAAGCGCTCGATTTCATCGCGCAGGTGGCGGGCGATACGCCTTTCGTGATCAACATGAGCGTGGGGCGCCATGCCGGTCCGCACACCGGACTGACCCCGGTGGAACAGGCGATCGACCGCTTTCTCGAAGCCGCGCCGGGGCGGATGGTGGTGCAGTCGGCGGGCAATTACCACACCTCCGATACCCACAGCGCGGGGATGGTGCCGCCGGGCGGCATGGCGGCGCGGCACTGGATCATCCCGCGCCGTGACCGGTCGGCCAACGAGCTGGAGATCTGGTATTCCAACCGCGACCGCTTCGCCTTGCGGCTGTTCGCGCCGGGCAGCACCACGGGGCTGGTGGCGCGGCTGGGGGATTCGCGCGGGCTTTACGATGCGCAGGGGCGGCCTGTGGGGCGGATCTACCACCGCGCCTATGATCCCAACACGCCCGATCACCACATCGAGATTTTCCTCAGCCCCGCGGCGCCCGCGGGCCGCTGGCGGATCGAGCTGACAGGCGAACTGGTCGAGGACGGGCGCTTCCACGCCTGGATCGAGCGCGACCGGGCCGGGCAGCGCGGGCAATCGCGGTTCGCGCGCGAAGATGTGGTGCGCCAATCGACCATCGGCAGCATCTGCAACGGCTTTCTGCCGATAGCGGTGGGCGCCATCGACCAGACCGCGCCGCGCCAGCGCCCGGCCAGCTTTGCCAGCAGCGGCCCGACCCGCGACGGGCGGCAGAAGCCCGATCTTTGCGCGCCCGGCGTGCGCATCAGCGCCGCCCGTTCCGCCCCGCGCCGCGCCGCCGCGCCGCTGCACGCCGCCACCCGCATGTCGGGCGCGTCGCAGGCCGCGCCCTATGTCGCAGGGCTGGTCGCCTGCCTGCTTTCGGATGCCGCCGCGCCGCTCGATTGCCACGCCATCCGCGCCCGCCTGCACGCACTGGGCGAGCCGGTGATCGCCGCCGATCCCGCGCACCGGTTGCGGCTGGGCGCGGGTGTCGTGCGGATCGGGCGTTATGCCGACCATTCCGGACCCTTGCCGATTGAAGAAAGGATCGCCCATGACCAGCATCTTTGAACACCACCGCCGCGCCATCGCTGCCGAAACTGCCGCTTGCGGTTGCACCGGGGCAGGCAGCGAGGCTGTTACCGCCGCCGATCTGTTCGCCGATGGCACCAGCATGGAGACATTCCGCGAAAGCGCCTTTGCCCGCAGCGGGCCGGCCTATGCCGAGGCCAACCCGCTGCTGCTGGCCGCAGCCCCCGCCGCAGCAGGAGCATTGGTCAATGCCGCGGCGAACTTCGATCCCTTCGCCATTCCGCAATCGGGGGTAAATCTCGCCCGCTCGGGCGTCGGGCTCGTGCGCGACGGCATCGATACCGGGCGCGCTGCCATGGGCGCGGTGCGCGATGCGATCGACACCGGCTACCGCGTGGTCGGCATGGCAAACGACATCCGCACCGCCTATGAAGCGCTGACTTGGGAAGGGCCGAGCAGCCTCAGGCTCGAAGCCGCCTACAACCCCGGCAATCTGGGTGAGCGCACCAATGTCTGGCGGTTCACCATCGCCTGCAAGATCCGGGCGAGCGACACTGTCCCGGCGCGGTTCCCGTTCGAGGTGGTGGTCACGCACAACTGCTTCAGCATCATCCGGGCGCGGATCAACGCGCAGACGCCCGATATTCCGCGAACGCCCTTTTCCGAGGTGCAGGAAAACTGGTTCACCAGCGGGCTCAACACAGCCTTCAACGCGGTGACAGCGCCGGCGCGTGCGGTGGTGAATTCGGCAACCCGAGTGCTTGGCACCCACCGGCTGGCGATCAGGTCATCAGTCGATACGACGCAGTACAACAATTTCCCCTATCAGGCTGCCTTCGATATCGATGGTGACTGGAACCCGGCGGATGCGGGATCGCTGCGGGACCAGTTTTCGGGACGCATCATCGTCAAATCCAACGGCATGGTGGAAGTGACCATCCGCTCGTCGGGCAGGCTGGTGTCGGTGACTTCGCTGCGGGCTCACAGCGGCCCTTCGACCGGCACCTGTCAGGTGCAGTATGACGCCGCGCGCGGCCGCATGGGTGCGGCGGGGCAGACCATGACCGGTATGCCCGTGCCCGGTAGCGGCGCGGGGCGTCCGCCCTCGTTCGGCGGCGGCGGGCGCGCTTCGCAGGGGCTGCTGCCCGATCCGCCCAACGGCAAGCACATCTTCTTTGCCAATTCGCGCTCCGGTTCGACCGGCGAGATTCAGGCGCTGCTGCGCGAATGGTGGGCCGCGCTGCCGATCCACCTGCAAAACAACCTGCAAGCCGGGCAGACCGTGATCTATGTCGATGGCCATGCCGATCCGACGGGGCAGGAAAGCCGCAACCGCGAACTGTCCGACCAGCGGGCGCGCAGCGTGGCGGGGATCGTGCGATCGCTCTTGCCGGGGGCGCGGATCGTGGCGGCAGGGCACGGATCGGAATTTGCCCGCCGCAGCGGGGTGACCGGCGCCGACCCGTCATGGCGGCGGGTTACAGTGGGGCTCGATCTGCGGCGCTAGGCAGCAGGCGGGGTGCCGTCGCGCTCCGCCGCCTCCTTCGCTTCGCGTTCGGCACGGGTCTGCTTCAGCATCCTGTCCATCTTCAGCCATTGCCAAACGCCGATCCCGATGCCGAGGCCGTAGAACAGCACCAGCTCGATCCAGCCGAAGTTCTCGCCGTTCATGTCTTTCCCCTTAGGCCTGCGCGGAGAGGAAGGCGGCGATCAGCGCGGCGACTTTCTCGGGCGCCTCCTCGTGTGCCAAATGGCCGAGGCCGGGGAGAAGTTCCAGCCGCGCATCGGGCAGCCACCCCTGCGCCTCGCGCGCCCAGCCGGGCGGGATTGCCGGATCATTGCCCCCGTGCACCAGCAGCACCGGATTGCGCACCGCGCCCATCTGATCGCGCAAGGCGGGCAGATCCCAGTTGGCCATCATCGCCAGTGCGCCGCCCGCATGGCCGGGATGCTTGAGCAGCGCGGCGTAACAGGCGAGCGCGGCATCATCGATCCGCGAATGGGTCGATCGCCACAGGAACCGCCCTGCGCCGCCGACAAGATCGATGCTGCCGGTGAAGATGCGCGGCACCAGCGGGTTGATGAACAGCGCCTTGGCCACCGCCGGAAAAATCTGCGCGAAGGGGCCGGGGAAGGGGCGCAGCGCCGAACTGAGGCCCACCACCGGGCCGGTAAACCCGTGCGCCAGCCCCAGTTGCAGCGCCAGCGCCGCGCCTGCCGAATGGCCGATGATCGCGGCGGGGGCGACATCCAGCGTCTCCAGCAGCCCCGCAATTGCCCCCGCCATGGCCGGAAGGCTCATGGCATAGGCATTGTGGCCGGTGGTGAAGGCGTGGCGCGGCAGATCGAGCGCGATCACGTCATGCGTCTGCGCCAGCAAGGGCATCAGGTCGCGCCACGAATGCACCGATGCGCCGGTGCCGTGGAGCAGCAGCAGCGGCGCTCCGGCGCCCATCCGCTGCACATGCCAGCGCGCCCGGCCGCTCTCGACAAAGCAACTGGCATCGCGGTGCGGCCAGATCAGGCCTTCGCGGTTCCAGTCGAGCGTGGTCATGCCGCCTTGCCAAGCGGCTGCACCGCGTTGATCGCCGCTTGCAGCATCTTTGCGTCAGCACGCGGCAGGGCAAGGAAGCGCCCACCCAGCGCGCGCGCCAGTTCCGCGCCTTCGGGGCCGGGGCGGGCGGAGATATCGACCACCAGCGCATCGATCCCGCGCAGGGCGATGGCGCGGGCGGCGGCTTCGGCATCGGCCTTGGCCTGCGGGCGGCCGGGGGAGCCATCGGCGGCGATATTGGCCCTGCCGTCGGTGAGGATCACCAGCGCCGCGCTGCGTCCGCGGGCGATCACCGCTTCTGCCACTTCGCGTGCGGCGTTGAGGCCGAGCGCGAGCGGTGTGCCGCCGCCGCCCGGCAGTTCCGCCAGCGTCCGCCGCGCGCGGGTGAGGCTGCGGGTGGGCGGCAGCAGCAGTTCGGCGCTTGTCCCGCGAAAGGCGACCAGCGCCACCTCGCTGCGGGTGACATAGGCCTGCGCCAGCATCAGTTCGACCGCGCCCTTGGCCTCGGCCAGTCGCGCTGCGGCGGCGGAGCCAGAGGCATCGACCGCGAAGATGGTGACGCGGGCGGCGCGTTCTTCAAACCGGCGGATGCGCAGGTCTTCCTTGCGCATGATGATCGGCGCGTCCGCGTCGGCACCGTTTTCCCGCCGCCGCACGCCCTGCCAGGGCACAGCGGCGCGCAGGGAATCGATCAGCGCCAGCTTGGCGCCCCCGCGCGGCATTCCGGGCCTTGCGCCCAGCGGCTTGCCGCGCAGCGCGGACTTCCGTTTCTGACCGGAGCCGCTGCTGGCCGAACGCCGCGGGGCTTTGCCCTGTGCGAGCTGCGCGAGCAGATCGGCGGGGATCGCGGCCTTGGCCGCTTCGACCAGCAGTTCGCTGAGATCGGGTTCCTGCTGCTGCTGTTCGCTGTCGCTGTTGTCCCCTTGCTGGCTGTCGGGCGGCGGGGGCGGGGGGTCTTCGGGCGGCGGAGCCTCGGCCTCCTGCGGCGGCAGGCGCGTGGCGCGCGGCGCAAGCACCAGCCGCACCGCGCCCGCCAGATCGGCCTCGCCTGCCACCTCGCGCCCGTCCAGCGCCGCCAGAGCACGGGCCGCCTCGCCCGCGAAGATCAGAGCGCGCAGGCTGTCCACCCCCAGCGCTTCAGCCGTCGCGGCAAGGGCGCGCAGGGCGTCTTCCGCGAGCGGGGCGACCTGTGCCAGCGTGCCCTTGGGCGGAGCCAGCGCCACCCCGCGCCATTCCCGCGAGGCGGCAAGATCGCAGGCGAAGGCGAGCCGTTCGGTCAGGCTGGCGGGCGGGGCTTCGTCAGGCTCTGCCGCATCGTCGAGCAGCACCAGCGCGGTCTGCCCGTCATCCAGCGCCTGCCCAAGCCGCCCGGCGATGCTGCTGTCCAGCCGTTCGGCCATGCCGGCGATCAGCGCGCCTTGGCGGGCTTCCTCGATCAGGCCGGTCTGGCGCACCGGGCGTCCGGCCGACAGGCTGGCGGCGAGATCGATCCCGCCCAGCAGGCGCTCGTCATCGACATGGCCGGGCAGGCGGCGCAGCTTGATGGTCTCGCCCAGCGCCGCGACCAGCGCATCGCGGGCAGGGCTGGCTCCGCGCAGCACCATCCCTCTGAAGGTGGCGGGGGCCAGCACGAACAGCCGCGCCGCCAGCACCGCATCGGCCAGCGGGTCAGCGGCCTCGCCCGAAGTCATCCGAACAGCTCGGCAATCGCCCGCGTGATCCGCACGGTGGAGCCGGTTTCATCCAGTACATCGCGGCGCAACCGGTGGCGCAGGGCCGAAGGCGCGATGGCGACCAGATGCTTGCGGGTGACTTTCTTCGCGCCCTCCAGCGCCGCCAGCGCACGGGCGGCACGCATCAGGGTCAGCTCGCCGCGCAGGCCATCGGCGCCCACCGCAAGGCACAGTTCGGCGGCATCGCGCAGCACATCCTCGCCGGTTTCCAGCTTGGCGAGGCGCGCCTTGCCCTTGGCCACGCGCTTGAGGATCGCCTCGTCCTCGCCCGCCCAGCGTGCGGCGAAGCCTTCCGGATCGCGCTCGTTCTCGGCGACAAGGCGCATGATCGCGATGCGCACTTCGATATCCTTGGGGCTGCGCACCTCCACCGACAGGCCGAAGCGGTCGAGCAATTGCGGGCGCAATTCGCCCTCTTCGGGGTTGCCGCTGCCGATCAGCACGAATTTCGCCGGGTGGCGCACCGACAGGCCTTCGCGTTCGACCACATTCTCGCCCGATGCCGCCACGTCGAGCAGCAGGTCGACAAGGTGATCCTCCAGCAGGTTGATCTCGTCGATATAGAGGAAGCCGCGGTGCGCCTTGGCGAGCAGGCCCGGTTCGAACGCCTTTTCCCCGCTGCGCAATGCCCGTTCGAGATCGAGGCTGCCGATCACCCGGTCCTCGGTCGCGCCCAGTGGCATGTCGACAAAAGGCACGGGCCGCTTCACCAGCTTGCCCTGTCCGCAGACATCGGGATAGCGCGCCTGATCTTCCTTCGAGGCGCCATAGGGGCAGCCGTCGGCCGCCATGATCGGCGGGAGCAGCCCCGCGAGCGCGCGCGCCGCCGTGCTCTTGCCGGTGCCGCGATCGCCGAACACCATCACCCCGCCGATACCGGGGTCGACAGCGGCGATCAGCAGCGCCTGTTTCATCTCGTCCTGACCGACGATTGCGGAGAAGGGGAAGCGTGCCATGTGCCTATGCTTGTGAACCTTCCGGCGGGTTTGGACAAGCGGAAGTGACAGGCTGGCGTTACACATTATCACCCGCGTCGTCATGGCGAGGGGCCGCAGGCCCCGTGGCCATCCATGGACCATTCGGCTGCGGCGAGGGCGGGCCGTGGATTGCCGCGCGGCTGCGCCGCTCGCAATGACGAAGGCTTTACCGCTTCCCCAGCCGATTCAGCAGCAGCACCGGCAGCAGGCCCGCCGCCAGCAGGATCAGCGCGGGGATGGCCGCTTCGACCAGCCGTTCGTCGCTGGCGAGGCGATAGGTGCGGGTCGCCAGCGTTTCGAGGTTGAAGGGCCGCAGGATCAGCGTGGCGGGCAGTTCGCGCAGGGTGTCGATGAACACCAGTGCCGCCGCGCCTGCAAGGCTGGGAGCGAGCAGCGGGGCATAGATCCGCGCCAGCACCCGCGATGGTCTCGCGCCAAGGCTGCGCGCTGCCGCATCAAGGCCGGGGGGAATGCGCGACAGGCCGCCGCCCACGGTGTTGTAGGCCACCGTCAGGAACCGCACCGACAGGGCATAGACAAGAATCGCGCTGGTGCCGGTCAGCAGCAACCCGCCGCTCCAGCCGAGGCTGTCGCGCGCAAACCGCGTGATGGTCTGGTCGAGGCTGCCGAGCGGGGCGAGCAGGCCGACTGCCAGCAGCGCGCCGGGCAGGGCATAGCCCAAAGTCGCCAGCCGGATCGCACCGGCGGTGAGGCGCGATTGCGCGCGCGCGCGGGCGAAGGCCAGCAGCAGCGCAGCGGCAAGGCACACGCCCGCCGCCGCCAGCCCCAGCCACAGGCTGCCGCGCAGATATTCCCCCAGATCGCCCGCCGCGGCCTGCGCCGTCTCGCCCAGAGCCATTGTGGCAAGGTATCCGGCCGGCAGCGCAAAGCCGAGCAGCACTGGCAGCGCGCAGGCGATGAAGGCGAAGGCCTTGCCCGCCGGGGAAAGCGCCACCAGCGGTTCGGCATTGGCGGGCGCGGCGAGGCCATCGCGGCTGTCGCTGCGCCCGCGCCGCGTCGCCGCCTCCAGCGCCACCAGCGCGATCACGAACAGCAGCATCACCGCCGCCAGCTTGAGTGCCGCGGCCTTGTCGCCCGCCGCCAGCCAGCTGCGGAAAATGCCGGTCGAGAAGGTGGGAATGGCGAAATATTCCGCGACGCCGAAATCGGCCAGCACCTCCATCAGCACCAGCGCCAGCCCTCCGGCAATCGCGGGGCGGGCAGCGGGCAGGGCGACTTGCCGGAAGGCGCGCATAGGGCCTGCGCCAAGGCTGCGCGCGGCGCGGAACTGGCTGGCGCTCTGGGTGGCAAAGGCGGTGCGGGCGAGCAGGTAGACGTAAGGATAGAGCACAATGCCGAGCACGAAGGCACCCCCGCCCAGCGAGCGGATCGCGGGCGCGGCGTAATCATCCGCGCCCCAGCCCGTGAGGCTCCGCAGCGCGCCTTGCACCGGCCCCGCGTAATCGAGCAGATCGGCATAGATATAGGCCGCGATATAGGCCGGCACGGCGAGCGGCAGCACCAGCGCCCAGCCGAGCAGGCGGCGGCCCGGAAAGGCGGTGGCCGCGACCAGCCAGGCGCAGCCCGTCCCCGTAACGGCGGCAAACCCGCCCGCCAGCAGCATCAGCAGCGCGGTGTTGGCGATGTAGGTCGGCAGCACGGTTGCGCCCAGCGCGGCAATCGTCTCGCCCCCGCCTGCCAGCGATGCCCAGCCGATCGCGGCGAGCGGCAGGCCCGCCAGGGCCGCCAGCGCCAGCGCCGCCACGCTCCAGCCCCCGCCGCTTGCCTCGGCCCGCGCAAATTGCCAAAGGCGGCTCACCGGACACCACCGGCGATGACGCGCAGGATCAGCCATTGAGCCTTGAGTTTCGACATATTGCCCATGCTTATGGCGCGGTGCGGGCGCTGGAGGATATCAGCTTCACCGCTCCGGCCGGAGAGATCACCTGCCTGCTTGGCGCGTCGGGTTGCGGGAAGTCAACACTGTTGGGGCTGGCGGCCGGGATGCTGACGGTGCAGCAGGGCGCGATCCTGCTGGGTGACGAGGTGCTGGCCGATGACCGCCGCAGCCCCCCGCCCGAAGCGCGGCCCGTGGGGCTGGTGTTTCAGGATGGCGCGCTGTTCCCGCACATGACCATCGCCGCCAATGTCGCCTTCGGCCTGCCGCGCGAGAGGCATGGCGAGGTCGAAAGCTGGCTCGCCAAGGTCGGGCTGGCAGGGATGGGCGCGCGCTATCCGCATGAACTTTCCGGCGGTCAGCAACAGCGCGCCGCGCTGGCGCGGGCGATCGCGCCGGGGCCGGCGGTGCTGCTGATGGACGAGCCCTTCGCCAGCGTCGACATCGTGCTGCGCCGCCGCTTGCGCCGCGATTGCCGCATCCTGCTGCGCGAGGCTGGGGCGACGGTGGTGCTGGTGACGCATGACCCTGCCGAGGCGCTCGACATCGGGGACCGGATCGCGGTGATGGAAAGCGGGCGGATCGTGCAGTTCGGCACGCCCGAGGAACTCCACCACGCGCCGCAGACCGCCGCAGTGGGCGCGATTTTCAGCGGCGCGCAGGTGATTGCGGGCGGGTTGAAGGGCGGGGTGCTCGACACCGATTTCGGCCTGTGGCCCATGGCGAGCCTGATCGGCGATCTGCCCGAAGGTGCGACCTTCGATCTGCTGGTGCAGGCCGACCGGCTGGTGCCGGTGGCCGACAAGCGCGGCTGCCGCGTGCGCGATGTTCACCCGATCGGCCCGCACGCGCGGGTGCTGCTCGAAACCGGTGACGGGACGCAGATCACGGTCGAGACCGCGGTGCCGGTCGATCCGGCGCTGACCTACAGTGTGGTGCCCGATCCCGAAAGCGTGCGGGCGTTTGCCCGAAGTTAAGCCTTGCGCAACCCGAGATAATATTGCAAGTCATTCGCAACTTGTAACAGAAAGCCTCCATCCATGAAGAACCTGCTCGCCGTTGCTGCTGCCTGTGCCAGCGTGATCACCCTGTCCGCCTGCGCCGAAACCGAAGGCGGGGACGACGCTGCCAAGCCGGTCACCGGCGAGGTGAACATCTATTCCTCGCGCCATTACGACACCGATCTGGCGCTGTATGAAGACTTTACCAAGCAGACCGGGATCAAGGTCAACCGCATCGAAGCCGATGCCGACGCGCTGATCGAGCGGATCCAGTCCGAAGGCGAATTCAGCCCGGCCGATCTGCTGGTGACGGTCGATGCCGGGCGGCTGTGGCGCGCCGAGGAAGCGGGGATCCTCGCCCCGGTCGATTCGGCGGTGCTGAAGGAACGCATCCCCGCGCACCTGCGCCACCCTGAAGGCCTGTGGTTCGGTCTTTCGACCCGCGCACGCATCATCATCTATGATAAGGCCAAAGGCGCGCCCGAAGGCCTCGCCAACTATGCCGATCTCGCCAATCCGGCATTCAAGGGCGAGATCTGCGTGCGTTCCTCCTCGAACATCTACAACATCTCGCTGCTTTCCAGCATCATTGCGCACAAGGGCGCGGCGGAAGCGGAAAAGTGGGCCAAGGGCGTGGTCGCCAATTTCAAGCAGGCACCGCAGGGCAACGACACCGCGATGATCGAGGCGGTCGCGGCGGGCCAGTGCCGCATCTCGATCGTCAACACCTATTACCTCGCCCGCTATGCCGGGGGCGATGCCAAGGACAAGGCGCTGTTCGGCAAGGTCGGCGTGATCTTCCCCGATCAGGCGGGCACCGGCACCCATGTCAACATCAGCGGCGCGGGTGTGGTGAAGACCTCGCCCAACCGCGAGAATGCGGTGAAGTTCCTCGAATATCTCACTTCGGAAAGCGCGCAGCGCTATTTTGCCGACGGCAATAACGAATACCCCGCCGCCATCGGCCTCAAGGCCAATTCGGCGGTGGAACAGCTCGGCAGCTTCAAGTCCGACACCCTCAATGCCGCCGAAATCGGCAAGGGACAGGCCGAAGCGGTGAAGATTTTCGACCGGGCGGGGTGGAATTGATCGCGCGTAGAGCGGTTTCCGACCGTTCTGACCCACTCTGATCGCGCTCTGAAACCCGCTGGACAGGAGTGGCGTGCGGCAGGGGCTGGTTGCCCCTGCAAACGGCATGACGAAGCCAGCGGGTTTCAGGGCGCGACCCCTGTGGGGCGGGCCGAATTGGGCTCAGTGCCACGTTGCTCGTCGCTCACGATGCGCTGCATCGCTCGCTCCTCGCGCCTCGCCCTGAGCCCAATTCGGCTCCGTCAGGGTGGGTCAGAACGGCCGGAAACCGCTCTTATCAAGGCGCGCTTTCAGCCCTTAACACTAAACTGTCTTGAAGGGGGCGCTGGCTTCGTCCATTTGCGCCCCCATTCTGCCGCCCGCTGCGGGCGGCGCAGACCACAGTTTCGAGGCCCGTTTTGAACCAGCCCACCCTGACCCGCGACCAGTTCACCGAAAGCGCGGCGCTTTCTGTCGAGACGATCACCGATGTCCACCACTGGTGCGACGGGCTGTTCAGCCTGAAGATGACGCGCCCGGCGTCCTTCCGCTTCCGCTCGGGCGAATTCGTGATGATCGGCCTGCCTGGTGACAACGGCAAGCCGCTGCTTCGCGCCTATTCGGTCGCCTCGCCGTCCTATGCCGAGGAGCTGGAGTTCCTGTCGATCAAAGTGCAGGACGGCCCGCTGACCTCGCGCCTTCAGCACATCCAGGTCGGCGATCCGATCTACCTCGGCAAGAAGCCGACCGGCACGCTGGTGACCGACGCGCTGCTGCCGGGTAAGCGGCTGTTCATGCTTTCGACCGGCACCGGCCTTGCGCCCTTCATGAGCCTTGTGCGCGATCCCGAAGTCTACCAGATGTTCGAGGAAGTGATCGTCGTGCATTCGGTGCGCAACGTGAATGAACTCGCCTATCGCGAGCTGCTGGAAAGCAAGCTCGAAGGCGATCCGCTGCTTGAGGATGAAGACCGTGCGCGGATGATCTACGTCCCCACTGTCACCCGCGAACCCTTCCGCACGCAGGGCCGCATCCAGGCGCTGATCGACGATGGCCGTCTGTTCGAACAGAGCAAGGGCCCGCAGCGCTTTGTGCCCGAGGAAGACCGCGTGATGCTGTGCGGCAGCATGGCGATGATCAAAGATCACGCCGCCGATCTGGAACGCCGCGGCTTCGAAGAGGGCGCGAACAACAAGCCCGGCCAGTTCGTGATCGAGCGGGCGTTTGTGGGTTAATCCCGCGCGGTCAGCTATTCATTGACTATTCAGTGATTTGGCATCACCTTCGTGACCCGAAGGAGATCGCTATGCTGCACCGCCTTGCCCCCGTCGCCCTGATCGCCGCAGCGCTCGCGCCCGCCGGGGCGCTGGCTGAGGATGAACGGCGTTCGTCCGTACCGGTCTACAGCTTCGTGCAGCTGTCGGTGAACGCAGCGACGATCTCGCCTGCGGGTTTCAGGGAGCGCACCGAAGCGATCCAGTCCTGCGCCGATGCGCGCAAGCTCGGCAAGGCGCTGGGCGCACGGATCAACAATGGCGATTCGGTGATGGCAAACCTGCTGCCCCCGAAGATCCGGCCTATCCTCGCCCAGACCCCGACCGGCCAGGCCACGCCGGTGCTGGTCGAGCAGGGTGCGGCGATGCACGTGGTGGTGATCTGCCACCGCAGCTGACTGCCCGCCCGATGCCCGCATGACGCGCTGCATTTTCATGCAATGCGCCATGCGGACACGGCGACCCTGACCTTGCGACCCTTAGGATACTCGCGTCCGGCTTTTGCCGGATTGCAGCGATAGCCTCCGATGCTGGCGCACCTTCGGCTTCAAGGGGGGCAGGGGCCCCGGACAGACAAGCGGATCATCGGGCTTTCACAGCAATCTTTGCTTTGCCCGCCCGATATGTGGCGTTGTGATAGCCCCGAAGCGGCGCCCGCCGGTGTAAAAAGATGTAAAATGCCCGGCTGCGCAAATCATTGAAGAGATGTGGTGAAGTGCCTGCAATCCGCGGTATTTTCGCTTTGCGCGGCATGTTGGCGCCCGACCGGATAACGCGAACGTCGCTCGCTGGCCGATCCTGCCCGGCCAATCGCTTGACGCTCCGGCGGCAAACTGCTGTTCCGCCGCCATGAGAGTCGCAATCGTGGACGATGACAGGGATGTAACCGGCCCCCTTGCGTCCGCGCTGGCCGCAAACGGCCTGTCTGTGGAAGTGTTTGGCAATGGCGCGGCTTTCCGCACTGCTATTGCCCGCAATACTTATGATGCTGTCCTGATCGACTGGAACATGCCGGGCGAAAACGGCATCGAGATTGTGAAATGGGCGGCATCGACATTTCCCGATCCTCCGCCATTCCTGATGATGACCAGCCGTTCGGGCGAAGCCGATGTCGTCACCGGGCTTGAGGCCGGCGCCAGCGATTACATCGTCAAGCCGGTCAGCGTGCCGGTGCTGTGCGCGCGCATCATGGCGGCTGTCCGGCAAAGGTCGCGCTTCTCGCAGCGCTCGTCCCTGACCTTCGACGGTTACACCATCGACCGGGCGATGCAGTCGATCGCGCTCGACGGGGAGGCGATCAGGCTGACCCAGAAGGAATTCCAGCTGGCCGCCCTTCTGTTCGACAATCTCGACCGCCCGCTGTCGCGCTCCTACCTTCTGGCCGAGGTGTGGAGCGCTGCCGCAGGGGTCGAGACGCGCACGCTGGATGTGCATATCTCGCGCCTGAGGAGCAAGCTCTCGCTCGGCCCTGAAAACCTCTATGTCCTTCAAACCGTTTTCGGCTTCGGCTATCGTCTTTCCCGTTATGTCCAAGACGAAAGATAGAACAGGCCGCCGGATCGCGCTCGCCGCCGCGGGCGCGCTGGTGCTGCCGCTGCTGGCGGGCTGCGCCATCAACAAGGACCTGCGGCTGGATGTGCAGGGCGAGGGCCTGCCTGCGAATACCGCGGTATCGATCCGCACCGCGCCTGCCGACAACCCGCTGGCCACGCAATTCGCAGGCGCACTGGCGGGTGCCTTTGCCGAAAACGGCCATGCCGTGACCGAGGCCGCGCCTGTCACGGCGGTCTTCGCCTTCACCCGCCGCAGCCGGTCAATCGGTGCCGCCGAGGAACGTCCGGCGGCAGACGGTGGCGTGCCTGCGATCGCATGGATTTCGTCCCCTGCGCGCAAGCGGGCCTTGCAGGCCTGCAAGGGGGAGCGGCTGCGCGCCACGCTCGCGCTCTATTCGCGCCCTGCCAACGGGCTGGTTTACCGCGCGACGGGCGAAGTGGACGGGTGCGACTTTACCGAAGCCGATCTCGAGGCGCTCGCCAAGGCGCTGGTCGGGGGCGCTCGCGGCGTCAGGCATTCCCCGACTGACTGAGCGGCAGGCTGATTTCGAACACCGTCCCGCCGCCGGGGTTCGCGTGCACCGCGATCCGGCCATGATGCGCGTCGACAACGCGCTTCACGAAGGCCAGCCCCAGCCCGGCGCTCGGCCCGTCCGCGTTCGAGCGTGAACCGAACCGGGTGAAGGGATCGCGCTGGCGTTCGGCGGGCAGGCCGGGGCCGTTATCCGCCACGCTGATCTGCGCTTCGCCTGCAACGGGCAATGCCAGCCTGACCACCACCTGCCCGCCGGCCTGCGTGTATTTCACCGCATTGCCGATCAGGTTGGCCGCCATGCGGGCGATCTGGGCGGGGTCGATGTCGGCAAACACCGGATCATCCGGAATGTCGCGCTCGACCGTGATCGCCTTGCCCGCTGCCAGCGCGTAGGACTGGTCGATCGCCTCGTGCAGCAGGAAGGCCAGATCGTGATGTTCGAAGCGGGCGCCTGCCTCCCTGACGCGGGCGAGCTCGACGAAGCCGTCGGCAAGGCCCAGCGTGAGCTGCGCCTGACTGCGGATGCGCCGGGCGAGTTCGGCATTGTCTGCCCCGAGTTCGGCAGCCAGCGCCATGATCGCCACCTGCGGTGATCGCATGTCGTGCGAGAGGAATTCGATCAGCTCGTCATTCTCGCGCTGGCGCCGCCGCATTTCGGTGATGTCGCGGAAGGCGAGGATGCGGCTGGCCTTCCCCTGCCCGGGCTGGCCGGCAAGCGGCGCGCTGGCGAACAGGAAGGCCCGTCCGTCGCGCAGGGCGATTTCGGCGCTGTCGTTATCGGTCGCCGCGCCCTGATCGAGATAGAGGTCGGCAAGGCTCAGCCCGACAGGATCGGGATTTTCGCTGAACAGGCGGCCTGCGGCGCGGTTGGCGAGTATCACGACATTCTGCTCGTCGAGCACGAGGATCGCATCGGGCGATGCCTCGATCGTGCTGCGCACAAAGGCCAGCGCATTGCTGACTTCGCCGACCAGCTGGCCCAGCCGGTTGACCTGCCGCGCCACCAGATCGAACCCGTCTGCCGGGGCCGTGTGGCCGGTTGTGGTGACCAGCCGTTCGGCTTCGTCCTCGAGATAGGCCGATACCACCGTCAGGCGGCGCCAGCTCCACAACGGGTAGGCGAGCGCCACCACCAGCAGGGCAGGGCCGGGTGCGATCCAGACCTGCGCCCCCGGCACCAGCGCGATGCAACCTGCCGATACCCCTGCCAGCAAGGCGACCGACAGCATCAGTCCCGCGCGCGGCGACAGCTTCCAGAACCCGGCAAACTGCACCAGCAGGGCGAGGGCGGCGAGCACCACGGCCCAGTGTGGCGCAAGTTCGCGGATCAGGCTGCCTGACCGCAGGGCGTCGAGCAGATTGGCCTGCATTTCCACGCCGTTCATCAGGGCAATCCGGCCCGAAGGCACCGCATGCCTGTCGCCCATCCCCGCTGCGGTCGCGCCCACGATCACCTTGCGGCCCTTCAGCAGCCCGGCCGGAACCGTCCCGTCAACGACGGCATAGGCAGGGATGACGGGATAGCTGCCGGGCGGGGCAAACGGCACAACCGGCCAGAGGCCGTCCCGAGGGATGGCCATGTCCGGCTGCGGGCCATCGGCAAGGGCGAGTGCGGCGGGCACGAAATGCGGATAGGTCTGGCCATCGCTTCGCGCCGCCAGCGTGAAGCGCCGCACCGCGCCGTCGCTGTCGGGCGTGACCCCGATATGCCCCGTCGCGCCTGCCGCATCGCGCAGGGCGGGCAGCGGATATTCGGGCACGATCCCTGCTTCCCGGTTATCCGCCTGAATGAAGCTGTAGGGGAGCACCACCTTGCCGTGGCGGGCGACCGCGGCGGCCAGCATGGCATCGCCCTGCGGATCGCCCGGCTCCACGAACAGCACATCGTAAAGCACAACTGTCGCGCCGGCCTTGTGCAGGTTGTCGATCAGCCGGGCATGGGTCATGCGCGGCCAGGGCCATTCTCCGATCCGCGCAAGACTGCGCTCGTCGATGCCGACAATCGCCACGTCTGCCCCCGGCTCCGGCCCGGTCAGCGCGGCGGCGAAATCGAGCAGCGACCAATCGAGCTTGCGGGTGAACTCGCCCCGTACGGCGAGCGCTGCGAGCAGCGCGCTGGCGAGCAGCAGCACGAGCCATTCCCGCGCAAGGCGCCGCTGGTTCAACATTGCTGCGCTCCGCCCTCTAGAACCGGCTATTCGGTCACGTTCAGACGCTGCGTCGGTCCCCACACCTGAAGCAAACCATCCTCGTCGACCTGCATCGCCGCCACGCGCCATTCATAGGTGCCCGGCGCAAGGTCGGAAACCACAATTCCCTGACTGTCGAGGGCGGTTTCATCGACCACCGGATCGGCAGGGTTGGCGGTGTTCCATAGCTGGAAGGCGTAAGTCGTCTCGCCCTCGCCATCCTTCAGCCATGCGAAGCGGTAGCCGTCCGCGAGCGGCGAAGGCCCGGCGCTGGCGCTGACGCCGAGACGCTTGCGGCGGAACGAGAAGACCTCCGAATTGCCTTCGATCCCGCTGGCGCTTATCACCCGCGCGCGCACGAAATAGCGCCCGTCGGCGATATCGGCGAAGGTCGCGGGCGCATCGCCTGTGGTGATCGCCTCGCCGATGATGTCGATGAAGCCGGCATCGCGGGCGATCTGGGTGCGGATACCGGCGGCGGCGGGCGGCAGGGCAATGGCGAAGGACACCGCAGGCTCGGTCTGCACCGCGCCCGGCGCGGTGATTTGCGGCGGAGGGGCGAGCGCTTCCGGCCCCGACAGGCCTCCCGCGCTTGCGGCAATGCCGAAGCCCGCGCCGGTCAGGGCCTCCTGCGCGCCGGCTGCGGTGGCGACCGCGCCTTCGACCACTTCAACCACCGAGCGGCTGCCTGCCTCGTCATACCCGACCCGGAACACCGTGCCGCGCACCGCGCTGACCGTGGCCGGCGTGCCGATCCGGTAACGCTCGCGCGGTCTGAGGCCGGGGACGGTCGCCTCGCCGCGCCCGCCCAGCACCCGGAATTCGATATCCTGCAAATCGTCGAGCCGGTAAATCCGGGCGCGCACCAGTTCGGCATGGGTATTGGTCGGCATGGTCAGCACCGCACCGCTTTCGCCCCGCAGCGAGACGAAGCCGTTGCTGCCGGTGCGGATCACCGCCCCTTCGGGCAGGGCCATGCCGCGGGCGGCCGGCCGGCCGTTGATCGTCACCGCGCCGGAAAAGGCCTCGATCCGCAGATTGACCGGACGGAAAGCGAGCAGATGGCGCGGCAGGCGGATGACCGTGCCGACCGGGATCCGGCGCGGATCGGTGATCCGGTTGACCTGCATGATGGCGCGGTGGCTGGCGGGCGAGGCCATGTAGTCGCGGGCCAGCGAATAGGGCGATTCATCGGCTTTCAGCCGGTGCTCGATGACATCCTGATCCTGCGCAAGTGCCGCAGGACCGGTCAGCAGGCAGGCCAGCGCGACCGTTCGTGCCACGGTGAAAGGACTGTTCCGGATCGCAACTCGATTTACCACGGCGCTCCGCCAATTCCTGCTAAAACGATTGCACCGAAAGCGCATAGGCAATTGCGAAACATCCGGCAACCAGCCCGGCGCCTGCGCCCGCAACCGCCAGACGCAGTCTGCGTCCCCGTGGCTGCCCTTCGGTTTTTCCCCACAGGATCATGCTGCGCGCCCTCCCTCACCCGAAAGGCCCCTTAGGAGGTGCGGGGACAAGCCGCCGAGTAAACAGATGTAAATTCACCCCGAACAGGCTGGCATCGCGGGGGGCAGGCACAGCCGCGCTTCACCCCCACTTTCGCGCTTGACCGCCGCCCGCGCGCGCTGTTCAATCGTGGCAAATCAAAACCGTTTTGCCGGAGAGAACCCCGCCATGCTCGCCACCACCTACCGCACCGCCTACAACCAGGACCACGAGGCGTTCCGCGACACTGTCCGCAAGGTCTTTGCCGAACATCTCGCCCCCCACATGGACGAACACGAGGCGAACGGCATCGTGCCCCGCGATGTGTGGAAAGCCGTGGGCGAGGCCGGAATGCTGTGCATGACGGTGAAGGAGGAGAACGGCGGTCTCGGCCTCGATTTCGGCTTCAACTGCGTGCTGACCGAGGAGATTTCCTACCTCGGATCGTCAGCGGGCTTCACGCTCCAGAACGATATCACTGCCAGCTATTTCGAGCGGCTCGGCACCCCCGAACAGCGCCAGAAATATCTCCCCGGCATGGTCAGCGGCGACATCATCACCGCGATCGCCATGACCGAACCGGGCGCCGGCAGCGACCTTCAGGGCATCCGCACCACGGCGAAGAAGGATGGCAACCACCTCGTCATCAACGGGTCGAAAACCTACATCACCAACGGCCAGAACGCCGATTGCGTGATCGTGGTCGCCAAGACCGATCCGGACAAGGGCGCCAAGGGCATTTCGCTGGTGCTGGTGGACGCCGACACCCCCGGCTTCGAACGCGGGCGCAATCTCGACAAGATCGGCCAGCATTCGGCCGACACGTCCGAGCTGTTCTTCAACGACTGCCGCGTGCCGATGACCAATATCCTCGGCGCGGAAGGCATGGGCTTTGTCCACCTGATGGAAGAACTGCCGCAGGAGCGCCTCAGCATCGCGGTCGGCGCGCAGGCTGCGGCGCAGCGGGCCTTCGACGAGGCGGTCAAGTTCACCAAGGACCGCAAGGCTTTCGGCAAGAGCGTGTTCGAATTCCAGAACACCAAGTTCACCCTCGCCGATTTGAAGGCCAAGCTGCAGGTGGGCTGGGCGCACCTCGACTGGGCGATCAAGAAGCACCTGGCGGGTGAACTCACCACCGACGAGGCGAGCGCGGCCAAGCTGTGGCACACCGACCTGCAATGGGAATGCTGCGATGTCGCGCTGCAACTCCACGGCGGGGCGGGCTACATGAACGAATATGCCATCGCCCGCCTGTGGCGCGATGCGCGCGTGACGCGGATCTTCGGCGGCACGAACGAGATCATGAAGGAAGTGATCTCACGGTCGATCTAGGGGAGTATCCGGGCATGACCAACCCCCTCGACTTCACCGGCAAGCGCGTTCTCGTCATCGGCGGGTCGAGCGGGATCGGCAACGGGATCGCGCACGGCTTCCGCCAGCAGGAAGCCAGCGTGACTGTCACCGGCACGCGGCCCGATTGCGGCGACTACCTCGAGGCCGAGGATTCGGACTTCACCGGCCTTGCATACCGACAGCTCGATCTGACCGATCGCACGGCGGCAGGCCGGCTGGCGGCGGATTTCGGCCCGCTTGATGTGCTGGTGCTGTGTCAGGGGACGGTGCGTTATGGCCGGCAGGAATTCACCCGCGAGGGGTGGGATCAGGTGGTCGATATCAACCTCAATTCGGTGATGGACGCCGCCCGCGCTTTTCACCCGGCGCTGGCTGAAGCCAAGGGCACGATCATCATCGTCTCCAGCGTCGCCGCGTTCAAATCGACCATCGGCACGCCTGCCTATGCCGCATCGAAAGCGGGCGCGGCGAGCCTTACCAAGACGCTGGGCGAGGCCTGGGCGAGGGACGGCATCCGCGTCAACGGCATCGCGCCCGGGCTGGTGCCGACCAAGCTGACGAGCGTCACCACCGATCACCCCGAACGGCTGGAAGCGAGCCTCAGGAAGATCCCGCTGCGCCGCACCGGCACGCCGGAGGACATGGCCGGCGCGGCGCTGTTCCTCGCCTCGCCGCTGTCGTCCTACATCACTGGTCAGACGCTGGTGGTGGACGGAGGGCTGACGTTGTCCTGATCCTTTCGGTGATATTGTTACACTCAACTGAAAAGCAGTCACAAACGCGTCACACGCTTGCGCCAATCCGGCAGGAAACCGGGGCAAGCTGCACATGGATGTCGTCAATATCTTCCTGACAGGCGAACTGGGTGAAAGTCTGGACGATTTCGTCCACGACCAGCGCCGCTTCACCTTCGACCGGCTGGGGCCGGAAGGGCCCAAGCGGCTGGTCGAAGGGCCGATGTGGGCCTTCATCGACTGGGTTCTGCCCGAACTCGCGGGTCTCGAATTGTGCCGCCGGTTGCGCGCCGATCCGCGCACCGAGGATGCGCATATCACCATGGTGCTGGAAGCGGACGACGCCGAGGATCGCCGCCGGGCGCTGCGGGCAGGGGCGGATGATTATGTCGTCGGCCCGCTGGATCGCACCGCAGTGCTCGACCGTGTGCTGGCGCTGCAATCGCGCACCAGCGAGCGGGTTGCCACGCGCCGGTTCGAGATGGGGGCGCTGACCATCGACATGGCCGCGCTTCAGGCGCGCTGGAACGAGGTGCCGATCGTGCTGCGGCCCAACGAATTCCGGCTGCTGCGCTACTTCGCCGAAAACCCCAACCGCGTGCTGACCCGCGAGGATCTGATCAGCGGCCTTGGCAAGCGCGAACCGGCGATCGACGAACGCACGGTCGATGTGTGGATCGGGCGGTTGCGGCGCGCGATCAAGGCGGCCGGCGGCGGCAACCCGCTGCGCACGGTGCGTTCGCTGGGGTATGTTTTCGATCTGGGGTGAGCGGGTCGCGCAGGCAATGTCCGCAATCGCGCGCCGTGCAACAAAAGCTGCCGGTTGGCTAGCGACCCCGATTTGCCCCTTCCCGTCACCCCAGCGCAAGCTGGGGCCTAAGGCGGCAAGCGCTGCATGATGAGGCCCTAGGTCCCAGCTTGCGCTGGGATGACGAAAGGGGCAGCTCCCCACCCATTTGCGGCCAAAAAACCGCACGCATCATTCCCCTGAAACCGGACGCTACCGGCGATCCCTTTGCAGGTCGTCTCGCCTTCAAAAAAGGCCGCCCCGTCAAGGGCGGCCTTGTCTGGTTTCGGGTCAGGAACGCGGATGCCTCAGAACTCGGCCTTCACTCCGATCGAGAAGCTGGTGCCCACATCGAAGGTGTTGATCTCGGCGCGGTTGCCGTTGATCGCCTGGAATTCGAAATTGTCGCGCCCGGTGATGTTGCGCGCCTCGAAGCTGATTTCCAGCGGGATGCCGCCCAGCTTCACTTCCGAACGGGCGACCACATCGATGGTCAGGCCGGGGTCTTCCACCACATCGGGCAGCGCCCCGCCGCGCAGGGTCACACGCTCGCTGGCGTAGTTGAACAGCACGGTGAACTGCTGGACCTTGTCGGTATCCTCGATCCCCAGCGACAGGTTCGCCACGTGATCCGACTGGCCCACCAGCGGTGCGCCATCGTCGAAGATCTGGATCGCGGGCAGGCCGGTCGCGCCGGGGATCGGCGCGATGTCGCCCGCACCCACCGAAATGCTCGACTGGGTGTAGGTGTAGTTGGCAAGGATCAGGAACTGCTTGGTTTCGAAGAAGCTGCCCCAGTCGGCCAGATCGATGCCATAGGCGACATCGATTTCGGCGCCGTAAAGCTCGGCTTCGGGCGCGTTGGCGTAGCTGGTTTCGATGATGCCCGGCGCGGTGATCAGGAAGTTTTCGATCGGATTGTCGATCTTCTTGAAGAAGCCCGCAAGGCTCGCCCGGTTCGGCCCGCCCATGTAATATTCGGCGCGCACTTCGAGGTTCAGCAGCTCGCTGTCCTGCAGGAACGGGTTGCCGCGGAAACGGCGGTTCGATTCCGGATCGAAATAGGTCTGTTCCACCAGCTCGCGGAACTGCGGGCGGGCGATGGTCTGCGAGGCCGAGAGGCGCAGTTGCAGATCGTCGATCGCCTCCCACGTGACCGTGGCCGAGGGCAGGAAGTAGTCATTGGCGATCCGCGTCGGGTTGGCGAGGTTGCCGCCGCCGAAGGCCAGATCGGGAGCGGCGACCTGCAATGCGTCTTCGTAACGCACGCCCGCCTCGATGCTCAGCCGGTCGGTCGGGCGGTAACGCGCCAGACCGTAGCCGGCATGGATCGTCAGCGCCGCATCGAACACCGGGAAGGGGGTGGGGTCGGACACGGTGACGTTGAAGAACGGCGTGCCGTCATCGAAGGTCGCCAGCGTCGATCCGTTGATGATCTCGCCCGGTTGACGCAGGCCCAGCGCCCGCAGCGCGGTGGTGAATTCCGCGCTCGATGCGATCAGCGGGCGGATGATGAACGACAGCGAACGGCGCGCCGTGTCCGAATAGGCATAGCCCGCCGTCAGCGACAGTGTGTCAGTGACTTCGTAGGTCACGTCCGCCCCGCCGAACCACAGCTCTTCGCGCAGGTCTTCAAAGCCGACCTGGATGCGCTCGGTCCCCCCGATCAGCGCGCCGACATCGACCGTGAACAGGTTGCCGAAGGGATCGCCTTCGATATTGGTGCGGATATAGGGGACGATGGCGTTGTAGGGCGCTTCGCGGTCGGTGCGGGCATAGCCGCCGCGCAGGTCCAGCTCCAGCTTGTCGAAGTTGAATTCGGCCACCAGCTGGCTGTCCATCAGCTGGCGTTCGAACCAGCCGGTCTGCTGGGTCTGGAAATCGAAGCCGGTCACGCGGTCGGTGAAGAAATCGGTGCCCTGCGCCAGCCGCGCGGTCTTGAGGGTGTCGCGGATGTAGAGGTTGGTCCAGCGGAGGGTGTGTTCGCCGATATCCAGCCCGATCCCGATCAGCCCGTTCACCAGCACCTTGTTATCGGTGATGAAGTTGCGCGAATCGAAGATGATGTCGCCCGCCTCGGCATCGCCGAACTGCTGGCTGGTGACCGATCGGTTGCGCCAGGAATTGGTGATGCCGGCGGTGGCGATGATGCCGAGGTAGTTGCCATCGCCCACCTCGAACGAACCGCCGCCGGTGATGCTGCCCGAGAAATTGGCCGGCAGCACATCGTTCTTTTGTAGCGTGACGAGGTTCAGGGGCATGATCTGCCCGGCCAGCTGGCGCTGCAGCGCGATCGGCGCATCGTTGACGCGGGTGCCGCTGGTGATCAGGTCTTGCAGCGCGGTGGGAAAATCGCGGTTGCCGTTGTCGAAGCCGAAGCCGTCCCAGTCCGATCCGAAATAGGTCAGCCCGTTCTGGAAGGTGGTTTCGGTATCGCCGCTGGCCGAAAAGCTGACGGTGAGGAAGTCCTCGGTCGGGATCGCCTTGGTGGTGAGGTTGATCACACCGCCGCCGAATTCGCCGGGGAAGTTGGCCGAATAGGTCTTCTGCACCAGCGACGATGCGATCACGCTGGTCGGGAAGATGTCGAGCGGGACCACGCGGCTGAGCGGTTCGGGGCTGGGGAGCGGCAGGCCGTTGAGCAGCGCCAGCGAATAGCGGTCACCCAAGCCGCGCACGAACACGCGGCCGTTGCCGACCAGCGACAGGCCCGAAACGCGGGTCAGCGCGCCCGCGATATCGCCTTCGCCGGTGCGGGCGATATCGGCTTCGGACAGGACGCTGAGCACCTGCGAGGAATTGCGCGCCGGATCGCGGTTGCGCCGTCCGGTCACGATGATCCCGCCGCCCGGCACCGAAATGTCGGTATCCTGAACCTCTTCCTCGGGCGGGGTTTCCTCAGCCTGCTCTGCCGCGTCATCCGCATCGGGCTGCGCATCCTGTGCTGCCAGCACGGAAGGCAGGGTGATCGCGGTGGTGAAAAGCAGCAGCCCTGCAAGGCGCTTGCCGGTCGACATAGGTGGGGACCCCCTGGTGAGTTGGTTCAGTTTCAATGGCCGCAAACCGGCCCGCAGAATGACAAAAGGGGGGGAGGCGCAGCGTGACGTTGCAGCCTCACCCCCTCGGGTATCATGGTCGTCCGCTTAGGCCGGATAGACCGGCAGCGAGGTGCAGTTGCCGGTGGTGCTGCCGAAGTTCTGGATCGTCGAGTTGCAGGTCCAGTTGCCGAAAATGGTGGTCAGCGCGCCGGCATTCTCGATCGCGCCGATGAAGGTGCGGGTCGGGAAGAAGGTCGAGCGGGTGTTGGCGTTGAACGCCGTGCGGCCCGCTTCGCCAGCGCCGTTGACCACACGGTTGGTCAGCGTGATCACGAAGGCAAAGTTGTTGTTGGTGCCGGCATTGATGGCCGCTGCCGCATCGGCATTGGTCACGCCCGCGCCGCCACGGATCGGATCAGTCGCCGGGCAATCGCCCACCACCGAGTTCACCCCGATCAGTGCCGCCAGCGTGGTCGGCTCGTCGATCTGGAAGCAGTGGTTGGTGCCGGCATCGATCACGCCGTTGGTCAGGCCCAGCGCCGCGCCGCCGCGTGCCTGCACCACCTGCGGTGCGCTGGCGCGGACGACAAAGGTGAAATTGTTCACCTGGAAACGAGTCTGCGGAAGGGCGTTCGAGGGGGTGCGATCGGCCACGTTGGGCGAATCGAGTTCGATGATGCGGTCGCCGGTGCTGCTGCGCTGCACCGCGATCACGGTGTCGAGGTTCACGATCGCGCCGGTATCGACATCGAGCGAATCGTCCGATGCGCCGATGATCGCGAAGTTGCGGGCGTTGAACCCGCCGCCAAAGAATTCGATGCCGTCATCCGAGCTGTTGAACGAGACGAGGTTCTCGATCACCGTGCCCGAACCCGCGCCGCCGGTGGTCAGCGACTGGAGTTCGTTGTTGGGCGCCAGTTCGAAGCCCGAGAAGCGGATCTGGTTGAAGCGGAACGAGCCCGAGCTGTCCGCCGCATTGGCGCCGCCGAAGGGAGTGGCGATCGCCGCGCCTTCCAGACGGCCTTCGCAGGTCGGGTTGGCGTTGGGGTTGGCGGTCGTGTTGAACACGCCGGTCGAACAGTCGGACACCGGTGCACGGCCGAGCAGCACGACGCCGCCCCACTGCTGCTGGCTGTTGTCGTCGGCCAGACCCTGGATGTTGTCGCGGCTGGTCCAGATGATCGGGCGATCGGCGGTGCCGTTCGACTGGATCTGGTTGCCGCGGTTGACCACGAGGTAGGAATCCTGCTGGCCGAACAGGATCGCGCCGGGCTGGATCGTCAGGGTGACCGAGGTGCCGGTGCTGGCAAAGCCGCGGTCTTCGCCCACTTCGACGCGGCCGCCGATCTGGTAGACCAGACCACGGATGAAAGGCAGCGTGTCGGTGGTGGTGAAGCGCGCCGGCAGGCGGCACACGCGGTAGGTTCCGGTCGGGCCGCTCAGGGTGCCGGAATCGGCCAGGCCGCCGGGGGTGGCGATGGTGGGGCAACCGGCTGCCGGAGTGACCAGCGCCTGGGTCGGCGTGGGGGTCGGCGTCGGGGTCGGGGTGGGCGTGGGATTGTTGATGATGATGTTCCCGCCGGTGCCGGGCGAGACGATTTCATCCGCGCCGCATCCGGCCAGAGCGACCAGGCTGCATCCCAGAATAAGCGTGCGTTGAATGTTTTTCACAGCGAGCGGTCCCCTAAAGTGCCGAAAGAATCGATTGCGCGCGGTTCAAGCGGTGCGCGGGCCGAGCGCTAGGGACGGTGCGTGACGGAATTCTTGCAGCGTTACAGTTGCGTTGCAGTTCTGCGATTATGACCGAAGAAAGACATTTATGACCGCGTGGCTGCGCAGGCGCGGGGCGAAAATGTCACGAAAGAATATCGCAAAAACAGTTGTTTGGCGATTTGCATTACAGAAAAATTACAATGTTACAGTTGTGTTGCACTCGCGGGCTGTTCGGGTCACTATGACTTCCAGAGAATGAGGGAGCCTTGCCGATGTCTGTCACCCTGCTTGTTGCCGCACTGTTTGCTGCCGCCCCGACGCCTGCCGCAACCGTGATGCCTGTCGCCGCGATGGGCGAGCTTGCGGTCCAGCCACTCGCCGCCGGGCGCGGGGACGAAGCGCTCGCGGTGCTGGAAAAGGCCGCGGCGGCCAATCCGCATGATCCGGCGGTGCTGATCAATCTTGGCATCGCCCATGCGCAGGCAGGCGATGATGCCAAGGCGCGTGCGGCGTTCGAGGCGGCGCTGGCCTGCCATGAAGTGATCGAGCTCGACACCGCCGATGGCACCGCCACCGATTCGCGGCGGCTGGCGCGCAAGGCGATCAAGATGCTGGACCGCGGCGAATTCCGCCCGGCCACGGCCCGCGCCGGCCAGCTGACCTATCGCGACTGAACAACCCGCGGCCCTCGGGTCGCACCGAACCGCATGACGGGCGGGCTGCACCATGCGGCCCGCCTGTTTTGCTGTGCGCCGTCGCTGGCCCTGCGGGTTTCACAAGGCTGTCACCTGCATGTCATTTAGGTTAGACAAAGGGGGGCATTCAGGAGTGCCGGGAAATGATTCTCGCCGCGGTTGGTCGCGTCATGTGTGCTGCAATTCTGGTTGGCCTCGGCACCGGGGCGCGCGCCGACGTGCTCGAACTGGGGCCGGACGGGGCGCGCTGGGTGGCGGGGCCGCTGGCTGCGGTGCCAGTGCCGTCCGGGGCTGCTGCTCCGGCTGAACTGGCGGCCGGGCCGGCATTGCCCGATCATGTCATCGTCGATCCCGCCCGCCATGCTGCCGCCGTGCCGCCGCGCTATTCCGCCAAGATTGCCGAACTGGCGGCGCGGTTCGACCTGTCGCCCGCGCTGCTCGAAGCGGTGGTGTGGCAGGAGAGCCGGTGGCGCGAGGATGCAGTATCGCCTGTCGGGGCACGCGGGCTGGCGCAGCTGATGCCGGGCACGGCGCGCTATCTCGGGGTGGATTCGCGTGATCCGTTCCAGAACCTCGAAGGCGGGGCGCGCTACCTGCGCGAACAGCTCGACCGGTTCGATGGCGATCTGGAGAAGGCGCTCGCCGCCTATAATGCCGGCCCCGGACGGGTCGAGCGGGCGGGCGGCATTCCGAATATCCGCGAAACGCGAAACTATGTCGCGGCCATCATGGGCCGCCTTGCCAACCATGCGCGCCCTGCCGGACAGTAACCGGCCGCGTCCACCACAAGCGAAAGTCTGACAGATAGCATGCAGTCCCTGTTCCGCCTTCCCGCCCGTATCGCCGCGCTGCTGCTGCTGGCGCTGACCCCTGCCGCTGCCTCGGCGCAGAATGCCGGCGGCGATGATCCCATCACCAGCGCCCTGCTGTGGATGCAGAACATCCTGCTTGGCCCGGTGGCGACCAGCCTTGCGGTGATGGCGGTGGCCGGCGTCGGCTTCATGATGCTCACCGGCCGGATGAACTGGCGCTACGGCGGCACCGTGATCGTCGGCGTGTTCATCATCTTCGGCGCGCCGCGACTGGTGGCGAGCATCAGCGGCTTATGACCGATCTCGTCCGCCATCCGGTTCACCGCAGCCTGACGCGCCCGCAGATGTTTGCGGGCGTGACGATGAACTTTTTCATCATCAACCTGATGGTGACGACGATCGCCTTCCTGATCCTCGACAGCTTCTGGGTCGTTCCGGTGCCGGTGGTGATGCACGTGATCGGCTACTTCGCCTGTCTGCGCGAACCGCGCATTTTCGACCTGTGGATCACCAAGGTGAGCAAATGCCCGCGGGTGCCCAATTTCAAACGCTGGGGGTGCAATTCCTATGCCCCGTAAATGGCTTGGCGCTGCGGCGTGGAGCGCGAAGGAAGCCCGTGTCGGCGACCGGCTGCCCTATGCCCGCCTGATCGACGAGAACACCGTGCTGCTGCGCGATGGCAGCGTGATGAGCGCGATCCAGATCCCCGGCCTCCTGTTCGAGACCGAGGACAGTGACGCCCTCAACGCCCACGCCGCCACCCGCGAGGTGATGCTGCGCAGCACGCTCGATGCGCGCTTCGTGATGTATCACCACGTCATCCGCCGCCGGGTGGAGGTGGAGCTGGATGCGGAATTCCCCGATCCTCTGTCGCGCCATATCGATGCGCGCTGGAAGCAGCGGCTGGCGGGCGGATCGCTGTTCATCAACGACCAGTTCGTTACCCTGATCCGCCGCCCCGCACGCGGCAAGACCGGCCTGCCAGAGCGCCTGTCCAAACTGTTCAGCCGCGCCGGCGCCGACGAGCTTCAGGCCGACCCCAAGGATATCCGCAGCCTGAAAGCCGCGATCACGGGCCTGGTCGCCAGCTTGCAGAATTACGGCGCGGCGGTGCTGGGCGATTATCAGGCCCCCGGCGCCAGCGGCACCAATTCGGAGATGCTGGAGCTGCTCTCGGCGCTCTACAACGGCGAAATGCGCCCGGTGCGCCGCCCTTCGGACGAGACCGACATCGGCCATATGCTGCCCTATCGTCGCGCCTCCTTCGGGCTGGATGCGATGGAGCTGCGGGGCAGCGCCGCGCCCGATTTCGCCGCCATTCTGGGCCTCAAGGATTACCCTGAGGCGACCTCGCCCGGCCTGCTCGACAATCTGCTGCGCCTGCCGTTCGAGATGGTCGTGACCGAAAGCTACGCCCCCAACGAGCGTACCACGGCCAAGGAGCGGATCGACCTTGCCCTGCGCCGCTCGCGCTCGGTCGATGAAGAGGCCGCCGCGGAACGCGCCGACATGCTCGCCGCGCGCGACAGCCTCGGCAACGGGGCGGTGGGCTTTGGCGATCATCACCTCACTGTGCTGGTGCGTTCCGCGACGCTCCCCGCGCTCGACGATGCGATGGCCGCCTGCGCCGCCGCGCTCGCCGATACCGGCGCGATTGCGGTGCGCGAGGACACCAATCTCGAACCGGCGTTCTGGGCGCAGTTCCCCGGCAACGAGGAATATATCGTGCGCCGTGCGCTGATTTCCTCGGCCAATATGGCGGGCTTCGGCTCCTTCCACGGCTTTGCGCTGGGGCAGGCGTCCGGCAACCACTGGGGCGATGCCGTGACCCTGCTGGAAACCACCAGCGCCACGCCGTTCTTCTTCAATTTCCATCACGGCGACCTTGGCAATTTCAGCGTCATCGGGCCGAGCGGATCGGGCAAGACGGTGGTGATGAACTTCCTCGCCGCGCAGGCGCAGAAATTCAAACCGCGCACCATCCTGTTCGACAAGGATCGCGGGGCGGAGCTGTTCATCCGCGGGATCGGCGGGCGGTATGACCGGATCGCGCCGGGGCTGCCGACCGGGTTCAACCCGCTCAGCCTGCCCGATACCCCTGCCAACCGCGCCTTCCTGCGCGATTGGCTCGCCGTGCTGCTGAAGGCGGACGGGCCGGAGGAATTCGCCACGATCAGCGCCGCGGTCGATGCGACCTATGCCAATGATCCCGCGCTGCGCCGCCTCAGGCACTTCAAGGAGCTGCTGGCCGGCACCCGCCGCCCGCAGCCGGGCGATCTGGCGGATCGCCTCGCCGCGTGGATCGGGGGCGGCGAGCATAGCTGGCTGTTCGATAACGCGGCCGACCGGCTCGATCTCGATACCCGCGTGATGGGTTTCGACATGACCGCGCTGCTCGAAAACCCGCGCCTGCGCACGCCGACCATGATGTATCTCTTCCACCGCATCGACGAGCGGCTGGACGGGCAGCCGACGATGATCCTGATCGACGAGGGCTGGAAGGCGCTGGATGACGAGGTGTTTGCGGCGCGCATCCGCGACTGGCTGAAAACCCTGCGCAAGCGCAACGCGCTGGTCGGGTTCGCCACGCAGTCGGCCCGCGACGCGCTCGACAGCCGCATTTCCACCGCGCTGGTCGAACAGACAGCGACCATGGTGTTCATGCCCAACAGCCGCGCGCGGCCCGAGGATTACTGCGACGGCTTCGGCCTGACGAGCCACGAATTCGCGCTGATCCGCTCGCTTCCGGCACACAGCCGCTGCTTCCTGGTGCGCCAGCCGGACGCGAGCGTGGTCGTGCGCCTCGATCTGTCGGGCGCGCCCGAGGTGCTCACCATCCTTTCGGGCCGCGAAAGCGCGGTGCGGCGGCTCGATCTGCTGCGCGAGGCGGTGGGCGATGATCCGGCCGCATGGTTCCCGGCGCTCACGGGGCGCGAATGGCCCGATGGCACCGCGCGCGATGATGCGCCGCTGTGGCAGGCCGCCGAATGAGCACGGCCTGCGATCTTGCCGCACAGGCGATGGGCACCGGCGTCTCCTCCGCGTTGACGGCGGTGGACTGCATCGCCAGCGGGATGAGCGAACAGGCCTTCAACCGCCTGTTCGGCACCGAAGGGCGACTGGCGCTCGCGCTTTCGCTGGTGCTGGTGCTGTATGTCGCGGGCTTCGGCATATCGCTGATGCTCGGCCGGTCGAGCCTTGGCGTGCGGGCGCTGTTGCCGAAGATGATGACGCTGGGTCTGGTGCTGACTTTCGCCACATCCTACGTCGCGTTTTCGACGGTGTTCTACAACCTGTTCGTCGGCGCGCCGGACTGGGTGGCGGGGGTGCTGACGGGAACCCAGGGCTCGGCCACGCAAACCTTCGCGCAGAAACTCGACGTGGTGTTCCTCGCTGTCCAGCAGGCGAGCGGGGATACCAATGATATCAGCGCCTTCTCGCCTCGCGGGATGATGTGGTTCGGCGCGATGCTGCTGATGCTGGGCACGGTCGGCCTGCTGGTGACAGCGCGCATCGGGCTGGCGCTGCTGCTCGCGGTCGGGCCGATTTTCGTGGTGCTGGCGCTGTTCGAGGGCACCCGCGGGCTGTTCACCGGCTGGCTCAAGGGGCTGGTGATGATGGCGCTGGCGCCGCTCTTCGCGGTGCTCGGCGGATCGCTGATGCTGGAAATGTCGGTCCCGATCCTCGCCGCGCTGGTGGCCGTGCCGGGCGTGATCGACCAGAATGCGGCGATGGCGTTCTTCCTTGTGGGGGCCGTGCACGTGGCGCTGATGCTGATGACGCTGAAGGTGGCGGGCACGATGGTTTCGGGCTGGCAGGTGTTCGGCCTGGTGCCGGGCAGGGATCGCGGCGAACGGGGCGGCGATGGCGCGCGGATCGTGGCTGCGCCCGCCGCTGTGTCGACCACGCCGCGCAGCACCGCTGTCGCCCCGGCCAGCAGCCCCGCGCTTGCCCCGCGCCGGGTCGATGTTGCCGCCGCCTTGCCCGTTGCCGCCGCCAATGATGCCGGCGCTGCCTCCGGTGTTTCACGTGAAACGCGTGTCTATGCCACCAATGGCGGGGGCGGGCAGGTGGTGCCTTTCAACCCCGCCGCATCGCGCACCCGCGGTATCGGCAACCGTTTCCGGCAGGCGGGCAAGACCGCTGCGGCCAAGCCTGCCGTGACCACGCCTACGGAGACCTATCAATGACCCGCGCCGCCCTGATCGCCGCGCTCGCCCTTGTCCTTGCCGGTGCTGTTGCCGCGCCGCTGGGCGCTGAGGACAACCGCCTGCAAACCCGCGTTTTTGACGAAAACGCCGTGGTGCGGATCGATGGCAAGGTGAAGGTGCAGACCACCATCAAGTTCGCGCCCGACGAAATGATCGAAAACGTCGCCATCGGCGATTCCGCGGCATGGCAGGTGCAGCCCAACAAGGCGCAGACGATCCTGTTCGTGAAGCCGCTCGAAGTGGATGCGCGCACCAACATGACCGTGGTGACCGACAAGCGCACCTACCTGTTCGATCTTGTCGCCTCCCCCCGCAATTCGGCGCTTTACGTGCTGCAATTCCGCTATCCCGAACTGGAAAAGGCCGAGGAGGAAGCCCGCCTCGCCATGGCGGCAGAGGCCGAGGCAGCGGCACAGCGCGAGGCGGCATCGCCGGCGGAAATGGCGGCGGCACGCGACCCGCTGTCGATCCTCGATCCGGCCAGCCTCAACTTCGCATGGGCCAGCGCGGGCGCGGCGCAGCTGCTGCCGCTGCGGGCGTTCGACAATGGCGATGCGGTGTTCCTGACCTGGGCGCAAGGGACTGCGATCCCCGCCATTCTCGTCACCAACGCAGATGGCGAGGAAGGGCCGGTCAACTTCACCACCCGCGGCGAGACCGTGGTGGTGGACGGGGTGCCGGCGCAGATCATCCTGCGGTCGGGCCGTGACGCTGCGACCCTCACCAACACCGGGCCGATGCCCCCGAAAGCGCGCAGCGCCGGGCTGGGCCGCGCCAAGCCTGCCAAGGAGAGCAACTGATGCGTCTGGCCATGCGACTGCCGCCGAAGAAGGGCGCGGGGGACAGCGGCGAAGCGGTCGATCCGCGGACCCGTGAAAGTGCCGAGATCATCGACCTTGCCAGCCGCGCCGCCTTTCCCGCGGTTACCGATCGCAAGGTCAGGGGTGACGGGCTGGGTCTGGCGATCGGCGCGCTGCTGGTCGCAGGGTTGGGCGGCACGACCTACTGGGCGATGAATTCCGCCGATGCGCCGCAGCCGCAGGGCATCGGCAATCCTGCGGTCGCGCCGCCGCAGGCTGGCACGGCCGCGCCTGCAACCGTGCAGCCGGTCACCGATCCCGCGCAGCAGCCCGGCGCGGTGCCGGTGGTGCAGCAGGGCGATCCGGCGCCGATGCCGGTCTATGCCACCAACCCCGCCGCCATGCCGGGCGCGGCGGTCAATCCCTATGCCAGCCCCAGCCTGATCTTCGACGGCAGCCGCGCCGCGGGCGGCCAGCGTCTGGCGGAGCTTCCGGCGGGCGTTCCGGCGGCGACTGCCGCTGCCGCAGACCCGGCGGGCACGGGCAGCGCGGCAGCCTTTGCCAGCCGCATCGGCGGGGTGGGCGGCGCGCCTGCGCAGGCCCGCCCGATGCTCAACCCCTCGACCACCGTGACCGAGGGCACGCTGATCCCCGCGATCCTCGAAACCGCGATCAATACCGATGTGCCGGGTTACGTGCGCGCCGTGGTGAGCCAGGACGTCAAGAGCTTCGATGGCAAGCGCGTGCTGATCCCGCGTTCATCGCGCCTGATCGGGCAGTATCAGGCAGGCGTGGAGCAGGGCCAGCGCCGCGCCTATGTGGTATGGACACGGCTGATCCGGCCCGATGGCGTGTCGGTCAACATCGCGTCGCCCGCAGTCGGCTTTGACGGCACGACCGGGCTTGAGGGCGATGTGAACAGCCACTTCTTCAAGCGCTTCGGATCGGGCCTGCTGCTGTCGGTGGTCGGCGGGCTGGGCGCGGTGGCGACCGGCGGGGTCGGCGGGTTGATCGTCGCGGGCGGTTCGCAGAGTGCGGCCAATTCGGCGGTGCAATCGCAAGGCCAGATCAGCCCCACCATCCGCGTGCGTGCGGGCGAGCCGATCCGCGTCTTCGCGGCGCGCGATCTCGATTTCAGCCCGGTCGGCAACTGAGGCCATGGGCGCGGATATCCACCGGCTGGACACGGGCGAGGGCGGGGAGGCGGCAGCGCCGCTCGCGCCCGAACGTTCTGTCTATCTCGACGCCTATCTCGCGCCGTTCCGCCGCTGGCTTGATCGCGACACCGTGACCGAAATCATGGTCAACCGTCCGGGCGAGGTGTGGATCGAGGATGCCGCCCATCCGGGGATGCAGCGCATCGAAACGCCCGAGATCGATGACCGGCTGGTGCAGCGCCTCGCCGAACAGGTTGCGCGCGTTTCGCATCAGGGGATCAACCGCGAACACCCGCTGCTGGGCGCGACCCTGCCCGATGGCGCGCGCGTGCAGTTCTGCGGGCCTCCGGCTGCGCGCAAACACTGGGTGATGGCAATCCGCCGCCACCGCCGGCTCGATCTGCCGCTCGATGCCTATGACACCGGGCCGCTGGCGGGGGAGGCTGCGGCGGCGATGCCCGATCCGCAAGGCCAGCCCATCGCCTTCCTTCGCGAGGCGATCCGCAATCGCCGCACCATCCTGATTTCGGGCGGCACCAGCACCGGCAAGACCACCTTTCTCAACGCCATGCTCGGCGAAATCCCGGCGGACGAACGCGTGGTGATGGTGGAGGATACGCCGGAACTGAAATTCCCCGGCGCCAACGCCGTCGGCCTTGTCGCGGTGAAGGGCGAGCTGGGCGAGGCCAAGGTCACCGCCAACGAACTGCTGCAAGCCGCGCTGCGTTTGCGCCCTGATCGCATCGTGCTGGGCGAATTGCGAGGGGCGGAAAGCGTCAGCTTCCTGCGCGCCATCAACACCGGGCACCCCGGCAGCTTTTCCACCATCCACGCCAACAGCGTGCGCGGGGCGCTGGAGCAATTGAGCCTGATGGTGATGCAGACCGGCATCGGCCTGACCCGCTCCGACACCATCGCCTATGCCGCCAGCGTGATCGATGTGATCGTGCAACTGGGCCGCGATGCCAATGGCAAGCGGGGGATCACCAGCATCGCCGAGGCCCGCGATCTGGTTTGAGCGATTTCGTCTGACACGCTTGTGACAATTCCGCCTTCCTGATTTACACCACCGCGGCAAGCGAACATGGCGCAGCAGACCAGCGTCCGGAACAGGAAAGCGATGAGCACGTCACCGATCGGCAGCGAAGACCCGCCTGAAGGCGCGGCGGCAGCGCAATTTGCGGACCTTGCCCCGGACGAATCGCCCTATTTCAACCGCGAGCTTTCGTGGCTGCAATTCAACCAGCGGGTGCTGGCCGAGGCCTGCAACGAGGCCTATCCGCTGCTCGAACGGCTGCGGTTCCTGTCGATTTCGGGCAGCAATCTCGACGAATTCATGATGATCCGCGTGGCCGGTCTGGTCGGGCAGGTGCAGCGCGGGCTGGCGACGCCTTCGCTCGACGGGCGCAGTCCCTCGCAGCAGCTGGCCGCGATCCGCGAGAAGCTGGTCGATCTGTCGCACCGCCAGCAGGCGATCTGGCGCACGGTGCGCGAAGGGCTGGCGGCGGCGGACATCCACATCGCCGATGAACAGCGCGTCAGCGCGGCGGCACACAAGTGGCTGAAGAGCTACTTCCTCAACGAAATCCTGCCGATCATCACCCCGCAGGCGCTCGATCCGGCGCACCCGTTCCCCTTCGTGCAGAACGAAGGCATGGGCCTGCTGTTCACCCTGACCCGCGATGACACCCGCGACCAGCTGATCGAGATGGTGCTGATCCCCAGCGCCGTGCCGCGTTTCGTGCGGGTGCCGGATGCGGTGACGGGCGAGAGCGGGGTGCTCTATATCTCGATTGCCCGGCTGATCCAGCGCTATGCCGAAGCGCTGTTCCCCGGCTTCACCATTCAGGGCGACGGGCTGTTCCGCGTGCTGCGCGACAGCGATATCGAAATCGAGGAAGAGGCCGAAGATCTCGTGCGCACCTTCCGCAGCGCGATCCAGCGGCGCCGGCGCGGGCAGGTGATCCAGCTGGAGATCGAGGAGGATTTCGATCCGGCGGCAGAGGCGCTGCTGCTCGAACAGCTCGGCATCAACGAAGCGGCAGTGATCAAGACCGATGGCATGATCGGGATCGACGGCCTTGCCGAAATCGTCCGCGAAGACCGGCCCGACCTGAAGTTCGAAGCCTATTCCCCGCGCTTTCCCGAACGCATCCGTGAACATGACGGCGATGCCTTTTCCGCGATCCGCGAGAAGGACATCATCATCCACCACCCCTATGAAAGTTTCGAGGTGGTGGTCGATTTCCTGCGGCAGGCCGCCGCCGATCCCGATGTCGTGGCGATCAAGCAAACGCTCTACCGCGCAGGATCACAGTCTGCCGTGGTCAATGCCCTGATCGAGGCAGCCGAAGCGGGCAAATCGGTGACCGCCGTGGTCGAGCTGAAAGCCCGTTTCGACGAGGAACAGAACCTCAAATGGGCAAGCAAGCTGGAACGCGCCGGGGTGCAGGTGATCTACGGCTTCACCGACTGGAAAACCCACGCCAAGGTGGCGATGGTGGTGCGGCGCGAAGGCGATGGCTTCCGCACCTACTGCCATTTCGGCACGGGCAATTATCACCCTGTCACCGCCAGGGTTTACACCGATCTCAGCTTCTTCACCGCCGATCCCAAGCTGGGGCGCGATGCGGCCAAGATGTTCAACTTCGTCACCGGCTATGTCCAGCCGCACAGCCTTGAACGCATCCACATCGCCCCGATCGATCTGCGCAGCGAAATCTATGCGCGGATCGATACCGAAATCGCCAATGCGCAGGCCGGAAAGCCCGCCGCGATCTGGTTCAAGTGCAACCAGCTCACCGATGAAGGCGTGATCGACCGGCTTTATGCCGCCAGCAATGCCGGCGTGCAGATCGAACTGGTGGTGCGCGGCATCTGCTGCCTGCGGCCGGGCATCGCGGGGATGAGCGAGAACATCCGCGTCAAATCGATCATCGGACGCTTTCTGGAACACAGCCGCATCTATGCCTTTGCCAATGGTCACAACCTGCCCAGCGCGCAGGCGGCGGTGTTCATCGCTTCGGCCGACATGATGACCCGCAATCTCGATCGCCGGGTCGAGGCGCTGATCCCGATCCTCAACCGCACGGTGCACGATCAGGTGCTGCAACAGGTGCTGCTCGCCAATATGCTCGATACCGAACAAAGCTGGTGGCTCCACGCCGACGGCTCCTATTCGCGCGTGGATACCGATGGAAAGCCGTTCAACTGCCACCGCTATTTCATGACCAACCCCTCGCTGTCCGGACGCGGCGGGGCGCTGGAGGCGGGGGCGGTGCCCAAGCTTACGCTGCGGCGGGGGGCAGCCTGATGACCTATGGCAGAAGGCGGGGCGAGCGCGAGGGCGCGATTGCCGGTATCCGGCCCGAACGCGCGATCATCGACATCGGGTCGAACACGGTGCGTCTGGTGGTCTATGGCGGCACGATGCGCGCGCCGATGGTGCTGCTGAACGAGAAAGTCACCGCCAAGCTGGGGCGCGAGATTGCCGCGACCGGCAGGCTGGCGGACGAGGCGATGGCGCTCGCGCTGCGGGGCCTGAAGCGGTTTGCGCTGCTGCTGTCCGATCTCGGCATTACCGATATCGACACCGTGGCGACAGCGGCGGTGCGCGATGCCGCCAACGGGCCGGAATTCGTCGAACAGCTGCGCGGCATCGGCCTTTCGCCGCGGGTGATTTCGGGCGAGGAGGAAGCGCTGCTGAGCGCCCACGGCGTGATCGGGGCCTTTCCCGACGCGCGCGGGATCGTGGCCGATCTGGGCGGCGGCAGCCTTGAACTGGTGCGGGTTGCAGAGGGCCGGACCGACAGCGCCAGCACCCTCCCGCTCGGCACGCTGCGCCTGCCCGATCACCGCCCGCAGGGGCGCAAGGGCGATGCCGCGCGCGACGAGATGCGCAAGTCGCTCGACAAGGCGATCCGCAAGGGCGGGTGGGATCTTTCCGCCAACCCGCCGGCGGCCAATGGCGCGCTCTATCTGGTGGGCGGCACATGGCGGGCGATGGCGGTCTATGCGATGGCGGCGAACGGCTATCCGCTGAGCGATCCGCACGGGTTCGAGCTGGATGCCGGCGCTGCGCTCGATCTGGCCGCAACGCTCGCCGCGACCGAGGGCGAGGCGATCCGCGGGCGCGAGCGCATCTCCACGATGCGCGCCGAAAAACTGCCCGATGCGGCGGTGCTGCTGCAAGCCCTGCTGGCGCGGCTGGCACCGGACAGGGTGGTGTTTTCGTCATGGGGCCTGCGCGAAGGGCTGCTCTATGATCGCCTGCCCGCACACACCCGCGCACAGGATCCGCTGCTGGCCGGGGTCATGGTGTTTTCCGACCAGCGCGGCACATCGCCGACGCTGGCGACCCGCATGGGGGCATGGACGCTCGACGCGGCGCCCGCCCGGACCCATGGCAGCGAACGGCTGCGCATGGCGGCGACCATGCTGGCGCTTGCGGGCATGCAGATCGAACCCAATATCCGTCTGCCGCAGGCGATCAACTGGGCGCTGCACAAGCGCTGGACCGGGATCGACGGCAAGGGGCGGGCGATGCTCGCTGCGGCGATTGCCGCCAATGGCAACCAGCTGAACCTGCCCGCCGAAGTGCGTGCCCTTGCCAGTGCCGAGGCGCTGGAAGAAGCGGTGCGCTGGGGCCTCGCCCTGCGGCTCGCCCGCAGGCTGGGCGCCCAGTCGCGCCGCTCGCTGGAGGTCAGCCGCCTGTCGGTGGACGGCGATGCGCTGGTGCTGCAACTGGCCGAAAGCCACGCCGCGCTGTTCGGCCAGCCGACCGAAAAGGACATGAAACTGCTCGCCGGACGCCTCGGCCTCGGCTGGCGGGTGGAGATTGTGCCGGAGATTGTGCTCTAGGCGGCGTCGTTCCTGCTGCTCGCAAAGGGCGAGAAATCGGTATCGAGGTCGAACAGGTCCACGCCCTCGGCTGCCTTCAGGCGTTTCACCACCACATAGGTCACCGGCGTCAGCACCGCTTCCCACAGCACTTTCAGCGCCCAGTTGGTGACCATTACGGTCAGCACCGCCTCTGTGGTCCAGATGCCGTAGAAGGCGACCGGATAGAAGATCAGGCTGTCCACCCCTTGCCCGACAAAGGTCGATCCGATGGTGCGGGTCCACAGGGCGCGGCCTCTGGTCCAGACCTTCATCTTGGCCATGACGAAGGAATTGACGAATTCGCCGGCCCAGAAGGCGGTGATCGAGGCGACGACGATGCGCCAGGTGCTACCGAACACGCTTTCATAGGTGCTCTGGCAGATCGCCCCGCCGGGGATCGCGCTATCGGCGGTCGAGGTGGCAGGGCGCTCCCCGCCAAAGCCGCTGGCGGCGCATTCCCAGCCGTCAAACGGGGGCAGGGCGGTGACGACCCACGACATGAAGGCCAGAAACAGCATCGCCGCCGTCCCCACCCAGATCACCCGCCGCGCCTTGGCAAAGCCGTAGATTTCGGTCAGCACGTCGCCGATGACATAGCCCAGCGGGAAGAACAGGATTCCCGCGCCATAGATGAACACGCCGTCCGCAGCGGGCCACCAGCCCTGCGGCCAGAATGGCACATCGACAAAGGTCAGCTTGGCCGCTCCGATGATGTTCGACAGCAGCAGGATCGCGACAAAGGCCGCCATCACCAGATCATAATAGCGAAAGGTGACCGGCGGGCGCGA
The DNA here is from genome assembly GCF_056848235.1 of Erythrobacter sp. RANMB8. Classification (NCBI taxonomy): domain Bacteria; kingdom Pseudomonadati; phylum Pseudomonadota; class Alphaproteobacteria; order Sphingomonadales; family Erythrobacteraceae; genus Erythrobacter; species Erythrobacter sp. RANMB8. The sequence goes on along the minus strand of NZ_JBREHG010000003.1, from coordinate 122,214 downwards.
TGTGGCGATGATGCCGTCGGTCGGATCGCGATCGAACGCGGCGGCGGGATCGGGGGAAGAGGTGTTTTCCATCGCCGCGAGGGTTAGCGCGATTCCCATGGCGATCAAAGCGCGCTAATGGCGATGGCGGCGCGCGCCCGTAGCTCATCTGGATAGAGCGCGAGACTTCTAATCTTGAGGCAGCAGGTTCGAGTCCTGCCGGGCGCGCCAAATCGCTCCGTCCCGCAAGGGGCGGGGCGGGTTGCATGGGCCGCGCCGTGTCCCAAACTGGCGCGGCAGGGAAGGGGCCCATGCCACCGGGCGATTGCTGCTTGCAGGCGCAGGCCCTGCCCGATATCCCGCCGCCATGCCGAATGCCGATCACGCCGATGCGCGCCGCGAAGAGCTCGCCGACTTGATCGAGCAGGTCGCAAAAGGCGATCGCCGGGCGCTGCGGGCGGTGCATGACCGGACCTCGGCAAAACTCTTCGGCGTTTGCCTGCGCATCTGCCGCGATCGCGACGCGGCCGAGGATGTGTTGCAGGACGTTTACCTCAAGGTCTGGAACCGCGCCGGACGGTTCGACCGCAGCTGCGCCAGCCCGATCACATGGCTCTGCGCCGTGGCCCGCAATGCCGCGATCGACTGGCTGCGCAAGCACGGCGCTCCGGCCTTGCCCGCTGCGGCGATGACGGATGAAAGCGGCGCCGGCATCGGCGATGCCATCGAAGCCATGGCAGCAGGCGAGGACCGCGCCCACATTTTCGATTGTCTCGAAGCGCTCCCCCCCAACCAGCAGCGCGCAATCCGTCTGGCCTTTTTCGACGGATCAAGCCATTCAGAGCTGGCAGACATCATGAAGGTTCCGCTGGGCACCACCAAAAGCTGGATCCGCCGTGGATTGCTGCAATTGCGGGGGTGTCTCCAGGGTGAATAGCAAGCTCACACCGGAACAGGCCGCACTGGCAGCCGAGCTCGCACTGGGCGTGCTCGAAGGCGAGGAGCGTGCCGAAGCCTTGCGGCTGTCGCTGTCCGATCCGGCTTTCGCGGCGCGGGTGCGCAAGTGGCAGGACCGGCTCGATCCTCTGGGCGAAGGTTTTGCCGAAGCCCCGCCGCCCGATCTCTGGCCCGCTATCGAGGCCCGTCTGGATGCCGAACCGCGCACGCTGGAACTCGGGCGGGTCCGGTTCTGGCAACGCACCGCCGCGCTTTCGGGCGCGCTGGCGGCATCGCTGGCGGCGATCCTGATGTTCAATGCCTTTGCCGTGCGCACGCCCGCGCCGCAACAACCCGCGCCGGCGGTCATCGCCCAGCTGGCTGGGGCGGATGGCACCCTGCTGGCAGCCGATCTCGATCCGCAGAACAACCGGATCAGCATCCGCGCAGTGGCTTTGCCCGATAGCACGCTGGTGCCCGAATTGTGGGTGATCCCGGCAGACGGGGTGCCGCGCTCGCTTGGTCTGATCGCCGCTGACGGCACCACGCTGGTGGCCGTGCCCGAAAGCCTGAAGGCCTTCGTGGTTGATGGCGCGCTTCTGGCTGTCTCGCTGGAGACGCCCGAGGGCGCGCCCCACACCGCGCCAAGCAGCACGCCGATCGCGATGGGAAAAATTTCGGCCATCTGATCCGCGCTGCATCCGATTTTTTCCGGATGCTCGTATCTGTGACGTGAGGTCCTCTCACACCGACACTGCGACCGTCGGTTATCGCTCGTCTGTCAGGTGCCTGACCGGGGCAGCTGTCCCGCCCCTGCCCTGACAGGCGGGCGATATTCGTCTGCGGCCCCGAGGGTCCGGAGCGCCCCCAAGGGCGGTCGCATCTGTGTCGTGACACTGCATGTCCATTTGCCGGAGCACTTCCATGAAAAGACTCGCATTCGCTACCGCCGCCGCCGCAGTGATGATCGCCGCGCCGGCGCAGGCCGACGACGAATTCGACGGTTTCTACGCAGGCGCATCGATCGGCTATGATTTCCAGGCAGGCGATGCCGATGAAACGATCACCTTCGATCGCGGTTCGAACGGCAGCTTCGGCGAAACCGTGACGACTGCGGCGGGCGCCAATGCCTTCTCGCCCGGTTTCTGCGGAGGCGCAGCCACCTCGCCCCAGAACGCCAATTGCCGCAGCGATTCCGATGGCGTGAGCTTTCAGGGCCGCTTCGGTTACGACAGCCAGATGAACAATTTCGTGCTGGGTGTGGTGGGCGAGATCGGCACCGCCGATATCCGCGACAGCGTCGCCGCCTTCAGCACCACACCGGCGTTCTATACCATGACCCGCGAGGTCGATTTCACCGCCGCGCTGCGTCTGCGGGCCGGTTTCACCCCGGCCGAAAAGACCCTGCTCTACGTCACCGGCGGTCTTGCCTATGCCAAGCTCGACCAGTCGTTCGAATCGAGCAACACCGCAAATTCGTTCACGGTGCTGGCCGATGAAAACGCGTGGGGCTACCAGCTTGGTGCCGGTCTGGAGCAGAAGATCGGGAGCAACTTTTCGCTCGGCGTCGAATATCTCTACACCGGCTACAATGATGACAACACGCTGATCCGGGTCGGTCAGGGCACGGCGGGTGCGACCAACCCCTTCGTCCTTGCGGGCGGCGTGGATTTCAAGCGCGCCAATGATAACTCCAACCTGCAATCGCTGAAGGTTGTCGCAGCCTACCGCTTCTGACCCGTGCTGCGCGGGGCTGACATCCGGCCAGCCCCGCGCCACATTCTCCAGCAGTTCCCCCGTCACCGGATAGCCCGCATCGGCGAGGATCGTCAGCCACGGCTTGCCATCCTGCTCGACAATCTGCGGCATGATCGTGCGCACCGGGATCGCCTCGGCCTGGGCGCGGGCTTCCTCGTAGCTGGCGAACAGGGCGAGGCGTTCGAGATTGCGGCGGGTGGGGAAGATCAGCTTGATCTCGCCGCGCGCCGCCGCATCGAGCGCGCCTTGCGCGCTGGTCCAGAACAGGTGGGTGTTTTCCGACTGGTCGATCGACACATCCACCGCCCCCGTGCCGAGATTGGCGAGGTAGAAGCGCGTGTCATAGACGCGGGGGATCGCCTCGTTCTTGGGGAACCACCGCGCAAAGGGCGTGATCTGCGCCAGATCGAGCCGCCAGCCGAAGGCATCGAGCACCGGGGCGAGGGCTTGCGTTTCGGCCAGCATGGCGCGGGCCGCAGCAGCGCGGGCGGCGTCGATATCGCCTGAAAGGCCGAGCGCCAGGCCGGTTTCCTCCAGTGTCTCGCGCACGGCGGCGATCTGGTGGGCGGCTTCATCGGCGGTCATCGCGTGGGCGGCGGCGATGGTCTCTGCCAGCGCGAAGTCTTCGGGATCGACCCGCCCGCCGGGGAACACCGCCATGCCGCCCGCAAAGGTCATATTGCGCGACCGCACGGTCATCAGCACTTCGGGCGCGCCGCCATCGGGGGCGTTGCGGAAAATGATGATGGTGGCAGCGGGTATGCCCTGGGGGCCAGAATCGCCAAGTGTATCGCCGGATGTGTTGCTGGTCATTGCGGCAAAGGATGGCGCGGCGGCACGCGCTTGCCAAGAGCGAAGGTCAAATCCTGCCGCTTTGACGAGATGTGTCGGGCTGCTTTACAAGTGGCCGCAGCCGGATGCCGGCCGAAATGCGAAAAACCTTGAATTTCCGGCATTTTTCAAGTTTGGCACGCGCCATGCATAGAATGGAGCGGTCCTAATGGTCTTCAATGCGAGGCGCGACTCTCCTGGTCTTTCGGGTCGCGCCTCCCCGTAAATGAAAAACCCTCCGCACTGGTCCTGCGGAGGGTTTTTTGTTTTGGGGTGATGGGGGGACAGTCGCCGGCGCCGGGATGCGGCTTCACCGATCAAGTCCGCAATGATGTGCTGTTGACGGTCGCGCAGCGATCGCAAGGCAGACCGGCCGCCCGCAGCGATGCGCCCGAAGGGCGTGTGAGCGAGGATACCGCAGTCCGGAGGGGCTGCGAAAATTAAACAGTCTTCACGCCGCTTTCGTTCATCAGCTGCTGCAATTCGCCGGCTTCGAACATTTCCATCATGATGTCGCTGCCGCCGACGAATTCGCCCTTCACGTAAAGCTGCGGGATGGTCGGCCAGTCGGAGAAGTTCTTGATGCCCTGCCGGATTTCCATGTCCTGCAACACATCGACGCTTTCATAGGCGACGCCGCAATGGTCGAGGATCGCCACGGCGCGGCTGGAAAAGCCGCACTGCGGGAACAGCGGGGTGCCCTTCATGAACAGCACCACATCATTACTGGTGACGAGATCGGAAATGCGCGAATTGACGTCGGTCATGGTGGCTGATGCCCCTGATGCAAATGGGTGGTTATGGCCGCTTACTTGGGGACCACGGTGGTGACTTGCAAGGCGTGCAGTTCGCCCCCCATGCGCCCGCCGAATGCGGCATAGACCAGCTTGTGCTGCGCCACGCGGCTTAAGCCGGCAAACTGCGGTGCGGTGACAGTGGCGGCCCAGTGATCATTGTCGCCCGCCAGATCGGTCAGCTCCACGCGCGCGCCGGGCAGGGCGGCGAGGATCGCGTCTTCGATCTCGGTCGCGGACATCGGCATGGATCAGGCCTCGCCCATCAGCTGGCGGCGGGCTTCGATCGCCATTTCATCGAGCTTGGCGCGGATGTCGGCCTCGCTGATGTCGGTGCCTGCCGCGGTCAGATCGCCGAGCAGCTTGCGCACCACGTCTTCATCGCCCGATTCCTCGAAATCGGCCTGCACCACCGCCTTCTTGTAGGCGTCGGTTTCCTCCGGCGTCAGCTTCATCGCGCCGGCGGCCCATTCGCCCAGCAGACGGTTGCGGCGCGCCGCGATGCGGAAGGCGGTTTCTTCCTCCAGCGCGAAGTGGGCTTCTTCCGCCCGTTCGCGGTCCTTGAAATCGGTCATGTGTTCAGTGTCCCTTCGGATACGATCCGGCATCAGCGATAAAGCGGGCAGGCCGCGCCTTCAAGCGCGAACCCGCCCGCAGGCAGGCTCTATTCCCCCGGACTATTCCATCGTGACGACGAGCTTGCCGACCGCCTCGCGCGCTTCGAGCTTGGCGATGGCATCGCCCGCCCGTTCGAGCGGGAAGGTTTCGCTCACCAGCGGATCGATCTTGCCCGCCGCCATCAGGTCGAACAGCTCTTGCACCTGCGCGTGGAAGCCCTTGGGATCGCGCGCGGTAAAGGCGCCCCAGAACACGCCGCAGATGTCGCAGGATTTCAGGAGGGTGAGATTGAGCGGCATCTTGGCGATCCCGGCGGGGAAGCCGACCACGAGGAAGCGGCCTTCCCACGCGATGGCGCGCAGGGCAGGCTCGGAATACTGGCCGCCGACGATGTCATAGACAATGTTCGCGCCCTCCGGCCCGCAGGCTTTCTTGAAGGCGTCGGCGAGCGCCTTGGACGCATCCTTGTCCATCGCCTCGCGGGGGTAGATCACCACTTCGTCCGCCCCGGCCTTGCGGGCGACCTCGCCCTTGGCTTCGGACGAAACGGCAGCGACCACACGCGCCCCGAAGGCCTTGGACAGTTCAATCGCCGAAAGCCCCACGCCGCCCGCTGCGCCGAGGATCAGCACGGTGTCACCCGCCTTGATATGCCCGCGATCCTTCAGCCCGTGGATGGTGGTGCCATAGGTCATCAGCAGGCTCGCCGCCTTTTCGAACGGAACGCCGTCCGGCACCTTGAACATGCGCCCGGCGGGGACGACGACCTTTTCCGCAAGGCCGCCATTGCCGATCCCGGCCAGCACGCGGTCGCCCACGGCAAAGCCTTCAACCCCTTCGCCCACCGCTTCGATCACGCCCGAAATCTCGCCGCCGGGCGAGAAGGGCCGCTGCGGCTTGAACTGGTAGAGGTCGCGGATGATCAACCCGTCGGGATAGTTGATCGCGCAGGCCTTGACCGCGACGAGCACTTCGCCCTTGCCGGGGACGGGGGTTTCGACCTCGTCAAGCGTCAGGGTTTCCGGCCCGCCGGTCTGGTGGGTGCGAATGGCTTTCATTGTGTCCTCTCCCAAGTGATTGTGTCAGGCAGCTTGCGTGCCGCGCATCAGCCAGGGCTGGGCGGCGGTGCGGCTGGCCTCGAAGGTGCCGATCGCCTCGCCCCGCGCCATCGTCAGCCCCACCTCGTCGAGCCCGTTCAGCAGGCAGTGCTTGCGGAACGGATCAATCTCGAAGGCGAAGCGATCCTGATAGGGGGTGGTGACGGTCTGGGCTTCGAGATCGACGGTGATTTCCAGCCCCTCGCGCGCAACCTCCAGCAGCCGGTCGACCGCGTCCTGCGGCAGCACCACGGGCAGGATGCCGTTCTTGACCGCATTGCCCGAATGGATGTCGGAAAAGCTCGGCGCGATCACCACGCGGATGCCGAGATCGAGCATCGCCCATGCGGCGTGTTCGCGGCTGGAACCGCAGCCGTAATTGTCGCCCGCGATCAGGATCGGCGCGCCTTTGTAAGCGGGATCATCGAACACATTGCCCGGCTCCGCGCGCAGCACCTCGAAAGCGCCTGCGCCAAGGCCTTCGCGGCTGATGGTCTTGAGCCACTTGGCCGGGATAATGATGTCGGTATCGACATTCTTGAGGCCGAGCGGAATGGCGCGGCCTTCGACGCGGGTGAGGGGCTGCATGGGCTGTCCTTAATCGGTCTGGGGCGGTTCGCCCGAGGGAATGGCGTCGGGCTTGGCCGGCTCATCGGCCTTCTTCTTGCGCTTGCCCGCATAGAGCAGCGCAGCCGCGATGGCCGCCGATCCGATGGCACCCGCTGCGGCAATCGCGGCGTTGCGGGCGGTGTTGCTTTTGGGCTTGTCGGTCATGGCTGTTCCATGCGCCTCGCTGCTGCGGGTTTCAAGGGGTTGGCGTCACACCAGTGCGCGCACATCGGCGAGCCGACCGGTGACTGCGGCAGCTGCGGCCATGGCAGGCGAGACGAGGTGCGTGCGTGCCCCCGGCCCCTGCCGCCCGACGAAATTGCGGTTGCTGGTCGAAGCGCAGCGTTCGCCTGCCGGCACCTTGTCGGGGTTCATGCCGAGGCACGCCGAACAGCCCGGCTCGCGCCATTCGAAACCTGCTTCGGTGAACACCTTGTCGAGGCCCTCTTCCTCGGCCTGCGCCTTGACCAGACCCGATCCCGGCACGACGATCGCCCAGCGCACATTGTCGGCCTTGCGGCGACCTTTCAGGACAGCGGCGGCGGCGCGCAGGTCTTCGATGCGGCTGTTGGTGCAGCTGCCGATGAAGACGTTCTCGATGGGCACCTCGGTCATCGGGGTGCCCGGCGTCAGCCCCATGTAATCGAGCGATTTCTGCGCGGCGACGCGCTTGCTCTCGTCCGCGAAATCCTCGGGGTGGGGAACGCGCCCGCCGATAGGGACCACGTCTTCGGGGCTGGTGCCCCAGGTGACGCTGGGTTCGACATCGGCGGCGTTGATGGTGACCGACTTGGCAAACACCGCGCCTTCATCCGAATGCAGCGTGCGCCAGTAAGCCACCGCCGCATCCCACTCCGCGCCCTTGGGGGCCATGGGGCGGCCCTTGAGATAGGCGAAGGTGACATCATCGGGCGCGATCAGCCCGGCGCGCGCGCCTGCCTCGATGCTCATGTTGCAGACGGTGAGGCGTTCCTCGACGGTCATCGCCTCGAACACGCGCCCGCGATATTCGATGACATAGCCCGATCCGCCCGCCGCGCCGATGCGGCCGATGATGTGGAGGATCAGGTCTTTCGCAGAAACGCCGGGGCCGAGATCGCCTTCCACCCGCACTTCCATCGGCTTTGATTGCTGGAGCAGCAGGGTCTGCGTGGCGAGCACGTGCTCGACCTCGCTCGTCCCGATCCCGAAGGCGAGCGCGCCCAGGCCGCCGTGGCAGGCGGTGTGCGAATCGCCGCAGACGATGGTGGTGCCGGGCAGCGAGAACCCCTGTTCGGGGCCGACCACATGGACGATCCCCTGCTCTTTCGCGGTGGCGGGGATGTAACGGATGCCGAAGGCGGGGGCGTTGACTTCGAGCGCGGCGAGCTGCGCGGCGCTTTCGGGGTCAGCGATGGGAACGGGCTTGCCGCTGGCATCCACCCGCGCCGTGGTCGGCAGGTTGTGATCGGGCACCGCCAGCGTCAGTTCGGGCCGGCGCACGGGGCGGCCCGCCACCTTCAGCGCCTCGAACGCCTGCGGGCTGGTGACTTCGTGCACCAGATGGCGGTCGATATAGATCAGCGCGGTGCCATCGTCGCGGGTTTCGACAACGTGCGCGTCCCAGATCTTTTCGTAGAGCGTGCGGGGGCGGCTGGCCATGGCGGGATCCATTGTTGCGAGGGGTCAGGGTGATGCCCCCTAATCATCTTTGCCGAGCCGTGGCAAGATTGCGGCGATTGACCGTCAGGCGGAGGTGGAAATTGTAACAATTATGCGCTAGCTTACATCCATGTCAGCAATCTTCCCGCCCGCCGCCGCTTTTCTCCATCCGATCAAGGTCGTGGCCGACGACATCGACTTCATGGGCCATGTCAACAATGCGCGTTACCTGAACTGGGTGCAGGATGCAGTGCTGGCGCATTGGCGCGGGATCGCTCCGGCAGAGGATGTGGCCAGCAAGGCGTGGGTCGCGCTGAAGCACGAGATCACCTATCGCAAGCCCGCCTTCCTCGAAGACGACGTGATCGCCCAGACCGTGCTCGAACGGTTCAACGGCGCGCGCGCGTTCTATTCCACGCTGATCAAGCGCGGCGAGGAGGTGCTGGCCGAGGTGCAATCGAGCTGGTGCTGCATCGATGCCGAAACCCTGCGCCCGGCGCGGATCGGCGAACACCTGCGCGAATTCTTCTTCCCCAAGGGCGAGTAGACCGCCCCTAACCGAACACCCGCCGGTCTCTGGTCACGCGGTCGGCCATCGCCATGGTGGTCAGCTGCGCGTTGACGCGGATGCAGCTCGGCATCACGCTGGCATCGCACACCAGCACGTTGCTGGTGCCGTGCACCCGCTGGTCGAGATCGACCACGCCTTTGGCCGGATCGGCGTTGATCGCATTGCCGCCGTGCGGGTGGCTGGATGACAGCACAACATCGTCCGGCTCCCTGATCTTGTCGCGCATCAGCCGGTCGATCGCCTCGTGGCTGGTGCCTGCGCGGATCGTGTCGCCCTTCAGCAGCGCAGGATAGACCTCCTCGGCCCCGCCGGCGAGGTGAATCTTGGTCAGCAGCCCCAGCGCACGGCGCAGCACGTCGAGGTCTTCCTCCTCCAGCTTGAAGCACAGCTTGCCCTTGCTGATCTCGCCGCGCCGGTCAGCCGGGAACAGCACCCCTGCCGAGGCGAGGCGGTGGTAGTTGAGCATCCGGGCGAAGTGATCGTCGAACCAGCCGGGCACCAGCGTCGCCATGCTCATGGGCGGCTGGAAATGGCTTTCGATCAGGAAGTCGCCGCGGTCGATATAGGTCGCCATCTGGTCTTCATCCCACGCCATCACGGGTGTGGGCATCAGCGCAGGGACAGGGCAGGCGATGTTGAGCGAGACGTCCTTGCCAGTGCCGCGGATGCCGCTGGCGACGAGGATATTGGTCGAGGCGATGGTGCCTGCGGCCACCACCACGCCCTTCGTCACGCCGATGCGCTTGCCGCGTCCGTCGGGGAAGAGCACCTGCACCGATGTCGCGACCTGCCGGCCATCATCCGCCCGCGGCCCCCAGCCGATCTCCAGCACCTGCGCATCGGCAAGAATGCGCGCCTTGCGGCCTCGCGGCCCGGGGGCCAGCACCGCATCGTGCAGGAAGCTTTCGGGCATGGCGCGCTTGCGGCCATAGGGGCAGCCGGTGTTGCAATAGCCGCAGGAGAGGCAGCGGTTGTCCTCATCCTTCGCCCCCCAGTTCTTGCGGAACCAGCCCGAAGGCGCTTCAAGATCCATCGGATCGCTGGACCCTGCACGATAGGCCTGCCAGGCGGTGAGCATCCGCGTGCCGTTGTTGCGGCCCAGGCGGCGGTCGATCTCGTGGATGTTCAGCCGCTTCTCGATGTTGCAATAGGCCGCATCGAGCGCCTCCGGAGCCACCGCCGCGCCGAGGCTTCTCCACGTATCCAGCACATTATTGGCGCGGGGGTGGGTTTCGGCGCCCTTCACGCGCAGGCAGATGCCGTTGTTGATCACGGTCGATCCGCCCACGGTGCGGCCCTGGAACACGATGATGTCGCGGTCCGCCGTGGTCTGGATCGCGCCGTCCTTGTAGAGGCTCGATGACATCCACAATTCATGCGGGGTGATCGCGGTGCTGGGGAGGTAAGGCCCGGCCTCGATCACCAGCACTTCATAGCCTTGCGCGGCAAGGTTCGCCGCTGCCACCGCGCCGCCCGCGCCCGATCCGATCACCACCACCTCGACGCTCGCGGGAATCGCCTCGGGATCGACAAAGGCCGAAGCGGGCAGATCATTGCCGGTGTATTCCTCGATCGCCGGATCGTCGGGCGTGCCCGCCCGCTCGCGGTGGCGGGGGAGGGTGAAGCCGATCGCTTCGAACACCGGGTTTGCGGCGTTGGCATCTTCCTGCGCGGCCTGATCATCATCGGGCGAGCCAAGCCAGTGGCCGTAATAGCCCGCGTAAACGATCCCGCGAATCCGGGCCATGTCCTGAAACAGGTCGACGCGGCTGTTCCTGAGCTTGCGGTTGATCCGCGCGATCCGCCAGCTGCGCGGCGCGAAATGCCAGAACGGCCCGCCCAGCACCACCCACGCGGCCAGCACCGACAGGCCGGTTTCGAACGGCTTTCTGCCCTCGATATTGCCGAACATCGTCTGGAGATTGTCGACCACCTGCTGCGGCGTGATCACCATCCGTTCGGGTTCGACGAACATCGTCTCGGCCAGCCTGCGCCAGATCGACGCGATGAACGGATTGAACGGCTTGGACAGCATTGCGTGATGATCCCCCTGATACGCAGGCGCTATCCTGACACAGCAACAAAGGCTTGTAACCATGCGTCGATTTGGCATGCGCCGGTTTGCGCGGGGCGCGGCGGGGCGCGCTGCAATCGCAATTGCCGTTTTGCGCGGCCCGGCTATACGCATCCCGATGGCCCGCGCCCCCGTATCCCTGCTGCGATGAACGCGCATTTCTCCCCTCCGCAACGCGGCACGCAGGGTGCTGTCGGGCTGGCGCTGGCGCTGGCGATTGCCGGGAGCTGGCTGGGTATCCACGCCTGGGGGATGTTCGTGTTCGAACTGACCTGGAACAACTGGCCGCTCGCGCTTGCCATGGCGGCGGTGCAGTGCTGGCTTTCGGTGGGCGTTTTCATCGTCTGCCATGATGCGATGCACGGCAGCCTGGTGCCGGGCCGCCCGCGTGTGAACGCCGCCATCGGCGCGGTGCTGCTGGCGCTCTATGCGGGCTTTGCGTGGAAGCAGCTGCGCGATGCGCATTTCGATCATCACAAGCTGGCAGGCCGCCCCGGCGATCCCGATTTCGACGAGCACAATCCGGGCCATTTCTGGCGCTGGTACGGCACCTTCTTCCGGCGCTATTTCGGCTGGCGATCGCTGGTGTTCGTGCACACCGTTGTCGGTATCTACTGGCTGGTGATCGGCATTCCGATGGTGCAGATCGTGATGCTTTACGGCCTGCCCGCGCTGGGATCGTCATTGCAGCTGTTCTACTTCGGCACCTTCCGCCCGCACCGGCACGAGAGCGGCCATGATGCAGCCGCTTTCGCGGATCGCCACAACACCCGCAGCGAGGATTTCGGCACGCTGGCCAGCCTCGCATCCTGTTTCCATTTCGGCTATCATCTCGAACACCACCGCCGCCCCGATGTGCCGTGGTGGGCGCTGCCCGCGGCGCGCCGCGCCGGGGTGGGCCGGGTTGAACTGACAGAGAAGGCGCCCGCATGAGCTGGCTCGAAATCATCCTGACCGTGATGTCCTCGCTGATCGGGATGGAACTGTTTGCGTGGGTTGCGCATAAATACATCATGCACGGCTGGGGCTGGGGCTGGCACCGCGATCACCACGAACCGCACGACAACGTGCTGGAAAAGAACGATCTGTTCGCGGTCGTCTTCGGCACGATCAATGCCGCGATGTATATCTACGGCTCGCTCTACTGGGACTGGCTGTGGTGGTTTGCGGTGGGGATTTCGCTCTACGGCGTGATCTACACGCTGGTGCATGACGGGCTGGTGCACCAGCGCTACTGGAAGTGGGTGCCGCGCAAGGGCTACGCCAAGCGGCTGGTGCAGGCGCACAAGCTGCACCATGCGACGATCGGCAAGGAAGGCGGGGTCAGTTTCGGCTTCGTCTTCGCGCGCGATCCGGCCAAGCTGAAGGCCGAACTGAAGGCGCAGAAGGAAGCCGGGCTTGCCGTGGTGCGCGATTCTGCGGGTGCGGCAGGCGATGATTACGAGGTTGTAGGACGCAATCTGTAGGGCTGGTTAGACCCCGTCTAGGTCGCTCTAGACCCCCTCTAGACCCCTTTTAGGCCTGTTTCAGGGTGTTTTGCGGCGATGTTTCACGTGAAACATTGCCATGGCCGGACCGTCGGTGCCGCAGGCACCGCAAGCGCGCCAAAGGGTTCTGGCGCGCGCCCGCAGCGACGCGACCTTCAGGTCGCATGAGCGAGGATTTCGCAGCCCGGAGGGGCTGCGGAACTCAAGAAGCAAGCCTCGCGGCATGCTCCTGCACCAATGCGATCATGTTCGGCACGCCTTGCGTGCGGTTGCTCGACAGCTGGTTTTTCAGGTCGAACGGGGCAAGCGCGCCCAGCACGTCCATGGCTGCGACTTCGGCGGCGGGCTTGTCCTGCACGGCGGCGATCACCAGCGCGACAATCCCCTTGGTGATCGCGGCGTTGCTGTCGGCAAGGAAGTGCAGCCGCCCTGCGTCCTGCGAGGCCGGATAGACCCACACCGCCGCCGAACAGCCGCGCACCAGCGTCGCATCGGTCTTGAGCGCATCGGGCATGGGTTCAAGGCTGCGGCCCAGCTCGATCAGCAGGCCATAACGGTCATCACCGTCGAGGAATTCGTACTCTTCGAGAATGTCGGAAAGGGTGCGCATGGGGCGCAGGTAAGCGGGCTGGCGGGGAAACGGAAGGGGGGAATTACCCGCTCAATCCCCCCGGCCGGGTGAAGGCGTGCCAGATCACGTAGAACCAGCCGAAAAAGCCGTGGACGATAGCCCAGATGATCGACTTGTTGAGGCTCCAGCTGATCGCCACGGCAATCGCACTGCCAAGGCCGATGCCGGCCTGCGCGGCGGAGTTGGTCGCGCTGCTCACAGTTCCACCCCGCTGGCGATGGCTTCCAGTTTGCGGATGCGTTCCTTGAGGTCGGCCAGTTCGATCCGCGCGGTGCCGATGCCGGAGCCTTCCTCCGTGGCCGCGATACGGGGAGCGCCGCGATCAAGTTCCTGCCGCTTCAGCGCCAGCCAGTCCTGCCAGCCGCGCAGCAGGGCTGCGGCGATGACGATGATGGCAATGAGGCCGGTGGTCGCCGTGATCACGGACGGGTCGAGAAGGGACGTGGTCATTCGCTCTGCTCCTTCTTGCGGGTGTCAGGGAGGGCGCGCAGCGCCTCGATCTCGGCGGCGATCCGCGCCTGTTCGCGTGCGCCGCCGGTGTTGCTATCGGTGACGATGCGTTCGAGCACCTTCACCCGGTCCTTGAGATCGGCCAGCTCGCGCCGCGCCGCTTCGAGTTCGGCGGCGGCCCGGCCATCGTCACGCGGGGTGATCTTCTCGTTGCCGTATTCGTCGGTGACGATCCCGGCGCGGGCCTTGGCGTAATCCACCACGCCCCACACGATGATTGCCACCATCACGACGATAGCCCAGCTGCTCATCACGCCTCGCCCTTGTCCTTGAGGTTCGACAAAGCCCGGTCACGCAGCGCGTCGATCTCGGCGCCGAGGTGGTAGCCGCCGTCGGTGACGATCCGCTCGACATTGGCCATGCGGTCCTTGAGGCTGCCGAGTTCGGCGCGCAGTTCGGCGTTTTCCTGGGTCAGCAGGGTCACGCGCTGGGCGTTCGCCGCGTCGGAACCCGGCTTCAGCGACTGGCCCCACATGCCTTCGAGCGGATAGCCGTTCTTGATCTTCATGCGGGTGGTCTGGAACGAGACCAGGATGCCCATCGCGCCCAGCACAAAGCCGCCGCCGATGATCCAGCCGAGATAGGGAAGAAAGTCAGCCGGGCTCATCACACGCGCTCCTTGCCAAGGCCGAGCGGCACGCCCGCGTCCTGTTCATCCACCCGGCGCTGGTCGCGCAGCGCCTCGATCTGGGTGGCGATGTCGTAACCGCGGTCGGTGACGATGCGTTCGAGCACCTGCACCCGGTCTTCCAGCCGCTGGATGTGGCTGGCGTATTGCGCCGCCTTTTCCGCGGTGTGTTCGGCGGTTGCCCCCACCTGCATTTCGGCGATCTTCTGCTGGTGCCGGGTCCAGATTGCGACGATCGGGATCATCAGTGCGATGATCGGGATCATCAGGGCCATGTAGCCTTCCATGATATGCGTCCCCCTTTGAACGTGATTGCGGGTCTTAGCGCAGCCGCTCGATTTCGGCGGTCAGGCGCGGGTTGCTGCTGACGTAGTGGTGCTCCACCGCGGCGAGCCGGCGGTCGACATCGCGGAAGGCGGCGCGGATCTCGCGGGCGGTCCGCTTCGGGCTCTGCCGCACGCCCTGCCAGTATTTCTGCTCGCTGGCGTCGCGGTAGAGATGCGGCGGCTTCTTGTTGAGGAAGAAACCGGCGACGAAATAGGCGAAGATCGGCCAGCCCAGTCCGAGGGCGAGAACAACCGTGGCGAGCCGGACCCACAGGACATTGACCCCGGTGTAATCGGCGATCCCGGAACACACGCCCATGATCTTGGCATTGTGCTTGTCGCGGTAAAGCGTGGTGCGCGGGCTGTTCATGCGCGGGTTCCTTTCTTCTCGGCAATCAGCGCTTCCAGTTCGCGCAGCTGCTGGTTGTCCTTTTCCTGATCGGCGATCAGGCGGCGGGCGGGGGTGAATTCGGGGTCGTCCGAAGCGACCAGCCGTTCGACCGTGTCCATCCGTTCATCAAGCCGGCGGGCGAGGTTGTAGAGCTCCTCCAGCAGCACCTCGTCATCCGAAGTGATGGTGGGGGCGGTCTTCCACTTCGTGATGTAGTGCAGGATCACCCAGGGCGCGCCGATGAACAGCGCGAGTGCGGCAATGACTTCTCCTCCGTCCATGGCTTATTCTCCCTTCCCGTCGCCGGATTTGCCGAGCGCTTTCTTCATGGCTGCCAGTTCGTCATCGATCGCGTCCGATCCGGCGAGCGCCGCGATTTCATCGGCGAGCGACGGGGTTTTGCCTTCGGCGATCTGCAAAGCGTCAGCGCGGCCTTCGGCGTAATCGACCCGGCGTTCCAGCTGGTCGAAGCGGGCGAGTGCCTCGTCGGTGCGCTCGGTGCTCATCAGGGTGCGCAGCTTGACGCGGTTTTCCGCGCTTTCGAGGCGCGCGGCGATCGCAGTCTGGCGGCTGCGGGCCTCGCGCAGGCGGTGCTGCAGCTTGGCGATGTCGTCCTCGTAAGCGCGCAGGGCATCGTCGAGCACGGCGATTTCGCTCTTCAGCTGATCGGCCATGTCGCCCGCCTTCTTCTTCTCGACCAGCGCGGCACGGGCGAGATCCTCGCGATCCTTGCTGAGCGCAAGCTGGGCTTTCTCGGCCCAGTCGGCCTGGAGCCGGTCAAGCTTCACGCAGTGGCGGTGCATTTCCTTCTGATCGGCAATGGTGCGCGCCGCGCTGGCGCGGACTTCGACCAGAGTTTCCTCCATTTCGAGGATGATCATGCGGATCATCTTGGTCGGATCATCCGCCTTGTCGAGCATATCGTTGAAATTGGCGGCAATGATGTCGCGGGTGCGGCTGAAAATGCCCATGAAGGCTACTCCATCGAGAAACGAATTGACCTTGGCGCTGACCTTGTCGGGATCGGCCCAGTCCCTTGCGGTCAGCGGTTCGCTGCCCGCCTTCTGCGTTGCCGAGGGGTTGCGACGCAAGGCCTCGATTTCCTCGTCGAGCCGCGAAAGGCGGCCCGCCGAGATCAGGCGCGAAGGTTGGGCCGGAGCGTCGCTGCCGGGGTGCACGCCATTGGAGCGGGCGTCACCTGCGGCATCTGCGGGGGGGACATTGCGCTCCGGCCCGAGGGGATCAAACGGATCGCCCATGTCAGGCGATACCGACCAGCGCACCTGCATCGGGTGCAGGGTGCGACAGCGGCGAGGCATGGGCCGCGCCGGGCTGGATCTGCGAGGACAGCGCGATCACCATCATCATCGCGGCGATGCTGGCCATCGCGGCCTGCCCGAGCTTCGAGCTCCAGAAGGCGCTGGCGGCGGGTTTGCGGTCGATCATTGTGGGCCTCCCAAGTGGTATCCGTGGTCTTGCCGGATAATTTGCAACCCGCGTGCCAAACTGCGGGAATGGCCGAAATCCGCCATTTTCTGGCCGTGGCACCCCCAGGCCATTGGTCTCTATTGCCAAGCATTGGGGATTTTCACTATAAGTTTGGACATGAAGCTCGAAAGCCAGTTCATCGGTCAATCGGGGGCCTTTCTGGACGCGGTCGAGCGTGCCAGCCGCGCGGCATCGATGAACCGGCCGGTGCTGGTGATCGGCGAACGCGGCACCGGCAAGGAACTGATCGCCGAGCGTCTTCACCGCCTGTCAAGCCGCTGGGACGAACCGCTGGTCACCATGAACTGCGCGGCCTTGCCCGAAACCCTGATCGAGGCCGAGCTGTTCGGCCACGAAGCGGGCGCCTTCACCGGAGCGACCAAGGCGAGGGCGGGGCGCTTTGAAGAGGCCGATCGCGGCACGCTGTTCCTTGATGAACTCGGTACGCTGAGCATGGGCGCGCAGGAGCGGCTGCTGCGTGCGGTCGAATATGGCGAGGTCACCCGCATCGGTGCCTCGCGACCGATCAGGGTCGATGTGCGGATCGTCGCGGCGACCAATGACGACCTCCCGGCTCTCGCCGCCAGCGGGGAATTCCGCGCCGACCTGCTCGACCGGTTGAGTTTTGAGGTCATCACCCTGCCACCGCTGCGGGTGCGCGAAGGCGATATCGGGGTGCTCGCGGAATATTTCGGGCGGCGTATGGCGGCCGAGCTCGATTGGGATCGCTGGCCCGGCTTTGCGCCGCACGTGATGGACGCGCTGGAAGATCACCCCTGGCCCGGCAATGTCCGCGAGCTGCGCAATGTGGTCGAACGGGCGGTCTATCGCTGGGCCGATTTCGAACGGCCGATCGCCCACGTGCAGTTCGATCCGTTTGACAGCCCGTGGCGCCCGCGTCCGCCCGAACACCGGCGCAGCGGACCCGGTGTGGCAGCGTCCGCGCCTCCGGCTGCGGCGTCCGAAGCGACGCCCAATCTCGATGCGGTCGATGATTTGCGCGCCGCGGTTGATGCTCATGAACGGGCGATCCTCCAGAACGCGCTCGGACGGCATCGCTGGAACCAGCGCCAGACCGCAAAGGCGCTCGGCCTCACCTATGACCAGCTGCGCCACTGCATCCGCAAGCACGGGCTGATGGAGGGCCAGGACTGAGAACGTTCCTAACGGGTTGGAAAGGCTTTGGCTGCTAGGCCGGTACCCCGTCCATCCGATAGCAGGGAATCATGTCCGCGTTTCGCCCGTTCCCAAGACTGACGTTTGCGAGGCGCTGACGATGGAGCGCCCTTTCGTTCATTCGGGGTCGGGCTTCGACGCGGAGGATTGCGCGGAGGCGGGTCAGCCTTTGCCGGACAGCCTGAATACCCCTATATCTCCATCGGTCGCATCGGCGGCGGACATTGATTCGCCATGTGACGTGAACCCTTCCGGGGGGACGCGTGGCAGCTTGCAGAGTGACGGCGGGATGGTGGACCCGAAGCCCGATGGACATGAAAACCCGGTGATTCCGGTCGGACGGCGCGCGGCCCCGCGCCTGCGCATCAGCCTGCCGGGCCAGCTGATTGCGGTCGAAAAGGCCCATTCCTGCATCCTGATGAACCTTTCCCGCACCGGAGCGCAGGTTGCGATTCTCGATTCCGTGCGCAAGAACGAGGGGGTGATCCTGCGCTGCGGAGTGATCAATCATTTCGCCATCGTCACCCGCAGCGAATTCGGCCTCAACGCGCTCGAATTCGATGAACCGCTGACGGACGACATCGTGCTGGAGATTCGCCGCTATCACGAGAATTTCGAGGAGCGCGAGCGGCGCGCGCTGATCGAGACTGCGCGCAAATGGGTCACCGGCGACTCTGAGGACGAGCGCCCGATCTGACGCGCTTGCTGCCTTGGCTCTTGCCAAATGCCGTCCCAGCGACTAGGTGGCAGCCCAATCCCGGCATTGTCGAGACAAGGTTTGGATGCTGGCGCCTCCGGGGGCCGGCCCGAAACCGCGTTTGCGCTATGCCGATTCCGATGGAGCACCAGTGGCCGATATTGCCCGTCTGACGCAACTGATCGAACCCGAGGCGACCGCGCTCGGGTTTGAGCTGGTGCGCGTGGCGTTTCTGCCTTCCGAGGCTGGTGACGGTGGCATGGCGTTGCAGATCATGGCCGAGGATCCGGCTACCGGGCAGCTGGTGATCGAACAGTGCGCCGCGCTGTCGCGCCGCGTGTCCGACGTGATCGATGCCGCCGAGGAAGCGGGCGAAGTGCTGATCGAAGGTGCCTACCACCTCGAAGTGAGCTCGCCTGGCATCGACCGTCCGCTGACCCGCGAGAAGGATTTCGCCAACTGGGCGGGCCATGAAGTGCGGATCGTCATGGACAAGGGCTTTGCCGGCCAGCGCGTCAACAAGGGCGTGCTTGGCGGGCTCGAGGATGGTATGATCCTCGTCAAAGAAGTGAAGGCGGGCGATGTCCGCCTGCCGCTCGCGGAAATTCACACGGCCAAGCTCGTTCTCACCGACGCGCTGATTGCCGCCACCCGCCCGCTCGATGTGAGCGGCGTGGACGAACTTATCGAAGACCCGGAAACTTCCGACCAAGAAGAAAAGGCAGACGACTGATGGCCAGCGCCATTTCCGCCAACAAGGCCGAACTCCTCGCGATCGCCAACGCGGTCGCCTCGGAAAAGATGATCGACAAGGCGATCGTCATCGAGGCGATGGAAGAAGCGATCCAGAAATCCGCGCGCAACCGCTATGGCGCGGAAAACGACATCCGCGCCAAGCTCGATCCGCTGACCGGCGATCTGACGCTGTGGCGCGTGGTCGAGGTGGTCGAAGAGGTCGAGGACTACTTCAAGCAGGTCGATCTGAAGCAGGCCGAAAAGCTCCAGCCGGGCGCCAAGGTCGGCGATTTCATCGTCGATCCGCTGCCGCCGGTCGATCTCGGCCGCATCGACGCGCAGAGTGCCAAGCAGGTGATCTTCCAGAAGGTCCGCGATGCCGAGCGTGAACGCCAGTATGAGGAATTCAAGGATCGTCAGGGCGAAGTCATCACCGGGGTGATCAAGTCGGTCGAATTCGGCCACGTGATCGTCAATCTCGGCCGCGCCGAGGGCGTGATCCGTCGCGACCAGCAGATCCCCCGCGAAGCTGCCCGCGTCGGCGAGCGCGTCCGCGCGCTGATCACCAAGGTGGAACGCAACAATCGCGGCCCGCAGATTTTCCTCAGCCGCGCGCACCCCGACTTCATGAAGAAGCTGTTCGCGCAGGAAGTGCCCGAAATCTACGACAACATCATCGAGATCAAGGCCGCCGCCCGCGATCCGGGCAGCCGCGCCAAGATCGGCGTGATCAGCCGCGATTCCTCGATCGACCCGGTCGGTGCCTGCGTCGGCATGAAGGGCAGCCGCGTGCAGGCGGTGGTGCAGGAACTGCAGGGCGAGAAGATCGACATCATCCCCTGGTCGGAAGACACCGCGACCTTCGTGGTCAACGCGCTCCAGCCCGCCACGGTCAGCCGCGTCGTTCTCGACGAGGATGATGGCCGCATCGAAGTGGTCGTGCCCGACGATCAGCTCAGCCTCGCGATTGGCCGCCGCGGCCAGAACGTCCGTCTGGCGAGCCAGCTTACCGGCCACCAGATCGACATCATGACCGAGGAAGAGGCTTCGGAGAAGCGCTCCAAGGAATTTGCCGAGCGTTCGAAGATGTTCGAGGAAGAGCTCGACGTTGACGAGACCCTCTCGCAGCTGCTGGTCGCCGAAGGCTTCGCCGAGCTCGAGGAAGTCGCCTATGTCGATCTCGCCGAACTCGCCAGCATCGAAGGCTTCGACGACGAACTGGCCGAGGAACTCCAGAGCCGTGCGCTCGAAGCGCTCGAGCGTCAGGAAGCCGCGCACCGCGAAGTGCGCCGTGGCCTCGGCGTCGAAGATGCGCTGGCCGAGATCCCGCACCTCACCGAGGCGATGCTGGTCACGCTCGGCAAGGCGGGGATCAAGACCCTCGACGATCTCGCCGACCTTGCGACCGACGAACTGATCGCCAAAAAGCGCGAGGCGCCGCGTCGCCGGAACAACACCGATGGCCCGCCGCAGCGCCGTCCGCAGCGCGAAACCGACAAGGGCGGCGTGCTGGGCGAGTATGGTCTGTCCGAAGAACAGGGCAACGAGATCATCATGGCCGCACGCGCACACTGGTTCGAAGATGAGCCGACCGAGGAGGCCGCCCATGCGGACTCCACCCAATGAGCGCCTGACGTCCGACATCGACGGGCCGTCGCTTTCCGCCAAGGCGGAGAGCGAGCGGCGCTGTATCCTCTCCGGGGAAACCTCGGCGCGGGTAGGGCTGGTGCGTCTGGCGATCTCGCCCGACGGGCTTGTGCTGCCCGATGCTGCGGCCAAGGCCCCCGGGCGCGGCGCGTGGATCGGTGCGACGCGGGCCGAGCTTGAACAAGCGCTTGCCGAGGGCCATCTGAAGAAGGCGCTGATGCGCGCCTTCAAGGGTGCGCCTCTCTCCATCCCCGCCGATCTTCCCGAGAAGGTCGAGGCGGCGCTCGCGCGCCATCTTGGTGACCGGCTGGGGCTCGAACTGCGTTCGGGCAATATCGTCCTTGGCTCCTCGCGGATCGAGGAACAGGCGCGCAGCGGACGTATTGCCGCGCTGCTCCATGCCAGTGACAGCAGCGAAGACGGGCGCCGCAAGCTCGATCAGGCCTGGCGCGTCGGCAGCGATGCCGAAGGATCGGGCCTGCGCGGGCAGGTCTTGCCTCTGGACCGCACCGCTCTGTCTGTGGCATTGGGCCGCGACAACGTTGTCCATCTGGGCGTGGCCGGCCATCCCGGCGATATGCGCGCTGCACAGCGCGTGCTTCAGGCGGTTTCCCGGCTCGTGCAATATGCCGGGAACGATCGGGCGAGCGAAACGAATGAAACGGGCCGGGACTCTTCCGGCCACGCCGATCAGCCGCAAGGCCGGTCGGCGGTGATTGACGAATACGTGAAGGACTGACGAGCGATAATGAGCGACGACAACGACAACCAGCGCACCCGCAAGCCTCTGGGCCTCAAACGCTCGGTTGATGCGGGCGAGGTGAAGCAGACCTTCAGCCACGGCCGCACCAACAAGGTGGTGGTCGAGGTGAAGCGTCGCCGCGTGCTCGGCAAGCCCGGCGAGGCCGCGCCATCCGCCCCGGCTCCCGCTCCCGAACCGGTGGTGGCAGCGCCCCCGCCGCCCCCGCCGCCCGCTCCCGCACCGCGCCCCGTGCGTCCCGCCCCGGCCGGTGAGACCCCGCAGGAGCGCGTGAAGCGCCTCCAGCTGGAAGCGGAGGAAGAACGCCTGCGGCTCGCCGAGGAAGCCCGCAAGCGCGAGGAAGCCGAAGCCCGCGAGCGCGAGGAAGAAGAGCGTCGCCGGGCCGAGGAAAATCGCCGCGCCGAGGAAGAGGCCGTGAAGCAGCGGGCCGAAGCCGCGAGTGCTCCGGCCCCCGCGGATGAAGCGCCCGCTGCCGAACCGCAGGCAGCCGTGTCTGCTGATGATGCTGCTCCGGCTGCGCCTTCAGCCAAGGCAGATGCTGTTCCTGCGGCACGCCGCTTCACACCTGTGGAGCGTCCCGAACCCAAGCGCCCTGCGCCCGAGGTCAAGGGCAAGAAGAAGGACGAAAAGCGCGCTGCGCCTGCCGACGAAGGCAAGGACAACCGCCGTTCGGGCAAGCTGACCGTCACCCGCGCCCTCAACGAGGACGAAGGCCGCCGTGCGCGCAGCCTCGCCGCGCTGAAGCGCGCCCGCGAAAAGGAGCGTCGCGGTCAGGGCGGGCCCAGCAAGCCGCGTGAAAAGCAGGTGCGCGACGTGGTCGTGCCCGAGGCGATCACTGTCAGCGAACTCGCCAACCGCATGGCCGAAAAGGGCGCGGACCTGGTGAAGGCGCTGTTCAACATGGGCATGATGGTCACGGTCAACCAGACCATCGATCAGGACACAGCGGAGCTGCTGGTCGAGGAGTTCGGCCACAACATCACCCGCGTTTCCGCGAGCGATGTCGACATCGACACCAGCGCCGATGAAGATCCCATCGAAACGCAGAAGCCGCGCCCGCCGGTGGTGACGATCATGGGCCACGTCGATCACGGCAAGACCAGTCTTCTGGATGCTCTGCGCGGCACCGACGTTGTGAAGGGTGAAGCCGGCGGCATCACCCAGCATATCGGCGCCTACCAGATCACCACCAAGGACAAGTCGAAGATCACCTTCCTCGACACGCCGGGCCACGCCGCCTTCACCGAAATGCGGATGCGCGGGGCGAATGTCACCGACATCGTCATTCTGGTGGTTGCGGGCGACGACGGGCTGATGCCGCAGACCATCGAGGCGATCAACCACACCAAGGCGGCGGGCGTGCCGATGATCGTGGCGATCACCAAGTCGGACAAGCCCGAGTTCAACCCGCAGAAGATCCGCGAACGTCTGCTCGAACATGAAATCGTGGTCGAGGCGATGTCGGGCGATGTGCAGGATGTCGAGGTTTCGGCCAAGACCGGCGCCGGTCTCGACAAGCTGATCGAGGCTATCAACCTTCAGGCCGAACTGCTCGAACTGAAGGCTCGCCCCGATCGTGATGCCGAGGCGACCGTGATCGAAGCCCAGCTGGACAAGGGCCGCGGGCCGGTGGCGACTGTGCTGGTGACCCGCGGGACGCTGAAGCGCGGCGACAACTTCGTCGTCGGCACCCAGTCTGGCCGCGTGCGTGCGATCGTCGACGACAAGGGCCAGCAGCTCAAGGAAGCCGGCCCCTCGATGCCGGTCGAAGTGCTCGGCCTTGGCGGTGTTCCGTCTGCCGGTGACAACCTCACCGTGGTCGAAAACGAACAGCGCGCTCGCGAGGTTGCCAAGTATCGTCAGGAAATCGCGACGGAAAAGCGTACCGCGCTGGCCCCGACCAATTTCGACACGATGTTCAACAACCTTGCCTCCAACGTCATCGAATATCCGGTGGTGGTAAAGGCGGACGTGCAGGGCTCGGTCGAGGCGATCGTCAATGCGCTCCACAACCTCTCGAACGACGAGATCAAGGTTCGCGTGCTGAATGCAGGCGTGGGTGCGATTACCGAAAGCGACGTGCTGCTCGCAGCAGCCTCGAAGGCGCCGATCATCGGCTTCAACGTGCGTCCCAATGCCAAGGCACGCGATCTGGTGAAGCGCGACGGGGTGCGAATGATGTATTACGATGTCATCTACCACCTGACCGATGCGGTCGCCAAGGAAATGGCGGGCGAGCTCGGGCCGGAGCGGATCGAAACCGTGGTCGGCCGTGCCGAGGTCAAGCAGGTGTTCCCGGCGGGCAAGAAGGACAAGGCGGCTGGTCTGCTGGTTCTGGAAGGCGCGATCCGCAAGGGTCTGTTCGCGCGTCTCACCCGTCAGGATGTCATCGTCTCGGCGACCAAGATCGCCTCGCTGCGGCGCTTCAAGGACGACGTGGACGAAGTCCGCGCCGGTCTCGAATGCGGTGTGGTGCTGGAAGACACCAACGACATCAAGGCGGGCGACATGCTCGAAGTCTTCTCGGTCGAGGAGCGTGAGCGGACGCTGTGAGCCTGAACGACGCTTATTACCCCGACGATGCCGGGCAGTCGCCGCATACGGCGCTGCTCGGCTCGCAATTCGTGAACTGGGATGCGGAAACGCAGACCGCGACAATGCGCTTCACCGTCAAGCGCGAAATGACGACCTGGCGCGGGGGCGTGCAGGGCGGGTTGGTGGCAGGCTATCTCGATGACGTGATGGGCTATGCCTATGTCGCGGCCACTGGCGGCGTCATGGCGCCGCTGAACCTCGACATTGCCATGAGCCTGATCCGCCTGATCCCCGCAGGTGCGACCATCATCGGCACCGGCCGGGTGGTGAAGGCGGGGCAGCGGGTGGTGTTCCTCGAAGGCGAGCTGCGCGGGGAGGATGGCACGATCTACGCCCGTTCCACCTCGACCGCGATCCCCACGCCGCGCCCGACGCCGGAAGTCACAGGGCTGGAGCGATAATGCCCGAGGGCGACCGGCGCTATCTGGCGCTGCTGGGCAGCATCAATGTGGGCGGCAACCGGATCGCCATGGCCGATCTCAGGCTTGCGCTGGAGGAGGCCGGGTTTCGCGATGTTGTGACGGTGGCAGCCAGCGGCAATGTCATTCTGAGCGACAACCGCGATCCGGCCAGCATCGAAGTCGCGCTCGAAAGCGTGATTGCCGCGCGCTACGGGTTCGCATCCTGCGCCATGGTCCGCACCCGCGATCAGGTGCGCGCCGCGATTGACGAAAACCCGTTCCACGGCACCGGTCCGCAGCACGGTTCAGACAAGATGGTCCATTCGATCTTCCTGAGCCAGCAACCCGACCGCGCAGATTTCGATCAGCTTCTGGCGGATCACCGCGCCAGAGGGGGCGAGCGGTTGGCGATGGGTGACCGCGTGCTGTTTCTCGATTATGTGCACGGGGTGGGCGTGTCGGACCTGTCGAACAAGACACTGGAGCGCAGGCTCCGCTGTAAGGGCACGGCGCGCAACATGAACTCGCTCAAGAACCTCCTGTCGAAGATGATCTGACGCCATGGCCGCCAAACAACCCTTCACCGCCGAACAGCAATCGGTCCGCGTCCTCAAGGTCGGCGAACGGGTGCGGCATATCCTGTCGGAACTGCTCGCCCGCGGCGAGGTGCATGATGATGTGGTGAGCGCCGCGAATATCTCGGTCACCGAGGTGCGCATGACGCCCGATCTGCGCCACGCGACCGCTTATGTGAAGCCGCTGCTGGGCGCTGGCGATGACGAGGTGGTGCACGCCCTGCGCCAGAACACCGCCTTCCTGCAACGCGAGGTCGCGACCCGGCTCGGGCTGAAATTCGCGCCGAAGCTCAAGTTCCGCAAGGACGAAAGCTTTGCCGAGGCTGACCGGATTGAGGCGCTGCTGCGCGATCCCAAGGTGCTGCGCGATCTGGACGATGGCGACGGCGAATAGTCCGGCCTACCTCGGCACCATGCGCGCCTTCAGCGTGATATCGACCTTGTTTCCGACCAGCAGCTGATAGCTTTTCATCCCGTATTTGCGCCGGTCGATTGTGGTGGTGCCGGTGAAGCTGACCGGCTTTCCGGCCTGTGCGACCGGGTCCGTTTCGAAGGTGACGTCAAGCGTTTGCGGCTGGGTGATGCCGCGTGCGGTCAACTCGCCTGCAACCGTGCCGCGGGTCGGGCTGGACAGTTTCAGCGAGCGCCCGACGAAGCGCACGGTCGGATACTTT
The DNA here is from genome assembly GCF_056848235.1 of Erythrobacter sp. RANMB8. Lineage (NCBI taxonomy): Bacteria > Pseudomonadati > Pseudomonadota > Alphaproteobacteria > Sphingomonadales > Erythrobacteraceae > Erythrobacter > Erythrobacter sp. RANMB8. The sequence continues at coordinate 96,585 of NZ_JBREHG010000003.1, read as the reverse complement.
TCCACCCAGAAGAACTTGTCGCCGCGCAGCCGGGCAAGGGTGACATCGTCCGGCGCCTCGATCGCGGTGGCATCGAAGGTGACGTCGATCATGGCCCGCTCCGGTGCACCCGGCACGATCGTCACCGCGCCCTGCATCTTGGGAAAGCGCGCCGTCTTGCTGGCAAGACCGAAGAACGGCACCTTTGCCGAGACATTGCTGGCCGCTGCGTCGAGGGTATAGCGTTGTGGCACGCTTGCCGTATTGGCAAGCGCGAGCAGCGCCAGCACGGGCAGCAGTGCAAGGCGCAATGAGGGATGGCGACCGGTCATCGTCCTCAAGATACGCACGAGATGGGCAAAAGGTTCAAGTCCGTCCTCGCCCACGGCGCGACCACAGGTTAGGCAGGCGCGATGGCCAAGCTTTATTTCTACTACGCCAGCATGAACGCAGGCAAATCGTCCCACCTGTTGCAGGCGGATTTCAACTACCGTGAGCGCGGCATGGCGACCATGCTTTGGACCGCTGCGCTGGACAGCCGTTCGGGCGGGCAGGTGAAAAGCCGCATCGGGCTGGAAAGCGCCGCGCACAAGTTTGCGCCTGACACAGACCTGTGGACGACGATCAGCGCCGCGCACAAGGTCGAACCGCTCGATTGCGTGATGGTGGACGAAGCGCAGTTCCTCACCTCCGATCAGGTGTGGCAGCTGGCGCGGCTGGCGGACGAGGGCGGCATACCCGTGCTGTGTTATGGCCTGCGCACCGATTTTCAGGGTGCGCTGTTTCCCGGCTCGGCGGTACTGCTCGGCATTGCCGATGCTCTGGTGGAGCTGAAAGCGGTATGCCACTGCGGGCGCAAGGCGACGATGAACCTCCGCGTCGATGAAAGCGGTGCGGCAGTCAAGCAGGGCCAGCAGACCGAAATCGGCGGCAATGACCGCTACGTTGCGCTGTGTCGCAAGCATTTTTCGCAGGCCCTTGGCGCGTGAGCACGCCCCTTACAGGCTGGCTGATCCTCGACAAGCCGAGAGGGATGGGCAGCACCCAGGGCGTGAGCGCAGTCAAGCGCGTGCTGCGGCAGAACGGCTATGCCAAAACGAAGGTCGGCCATGGCGGCACCCTCGATCCGCTGGCCGAAGGCGTGCTGCCGATCGCGCTGGGAGAGGCGACCAAGCTGGCCGGGCGGATGCTCGACAGCGACAAGATCTATGCCTTTACGGTGCGGTTCGGGGAGGAGACCGACACGCTCGACACCGAAGGGCCAGTGATCGCCACCAGCGATTTGCGCCCGGCTCTGGCCGAGGTCGAGGCTGTGCTGCCGCGCTTCACCGGCGCTATCGAGCAGGTGCCGCCCGCCTACTCCGCGCTCAAGATCGATGGCCAGCGCGCCTATCATTTGGCGCGGGCAGGGGAAGCGGTGGAGCTGAAGTCGCGGGCGGTGACGATCCACGCACTCACCCTCACCGAAGCTCAAGGGCAAGACGCGCTGGAAGCGGTCACTCTCGTCGCCCATGTGTCAAAAGGCACCTACATCCGTTCCCTCGCGCGTGACATCGCCCATGCCCTCGGCACCTGCGGCCATGTTACCTATCTCAGGCGCATCAAGGCAGGGCCGTTCCGCGAGGAACAGGCGATTTCGCTGGACAAACTGGAGCAAGCCGCTAAGGGCGCAGGCCTTGAACACCTTCTCCTGCCGCTGGAGGCAGGGCTGGACGACATCCCGGCCCTTCACCTCGACCAGACAAGCGCGCAGGCGGTCCGACAGGGCCGGGTGCTGTCTGGCATGCCCCAATCATCCGGGCTTTACCTCGCGAAACTGGGTGCTGTCCCGGTCGCGCTGATGGAAATCACGGATGGGACGGCCAAGGTCGTCCGGGGGTTCAACTGTCCCGATGTCGCAGAGTGAAAGAGAAATACTATGTCGGTGACCGCCGAAAAGAAGCAGGAAATCATTTCGTCCAACGCCCGTGATCCCAAGGACACCGGTAGCCCCGAAGTGCAGGTCGCGATCCTCACCGAGCGCATCCGCAACCTGACCGAGCACTTCAAGGATCACCACAAGGACAACCACTCGCGTCGCGGCCTTCTGATGATGGTCAACAAGCGTCGCACGCTGCTCGCCTATCTCAAGAAGAAGGATGTCGAGCGTTACAACGCGCTGATCCAGAAGCTGGGCCTGCGCAAGTAAGAGTTTAGCGGGAAGGGCGGCTCAAGAGGCCGCCTTTCTTGCATTTGGGGCTAGCGGGCATCCGGCCTGCTGCCTTGGGGCCAAACCAGTGCCCCGCACCGGACCGGGACGGTTCTTTCCCCGGCACATGAGGCCCCGCCCGGCAATATGGCCGCGCGGGTCAGAAGGAAAACCAATGTTCGACACGAAAACCGTATCGCTGGAGTGGGGCGGAAAGACCCTCACTCTGGAAACCGGGCGTATTGCCCGTCAGGCCGATGGCGCCGTGCTGGCGACCTATGGCGAAACCGTGGTGCTGTGTGCAGTCACCGCCGCCAAGTCGGTGAAAGAGGGCCAAGACTTCTTCCCGCTCACCGTCCACTATCAGGAAAAGTTCTCGGCTGCCGGGCGCATCCCGGGCGGCTTCTTCAAGCGTGAACGCGGCGCGACCGAGAAGGAAACGCTCACCAGCCGCCTGATCGACCGTCCGATCCGTCCGCTGTTCCCCGAAGGCTTCTACAACGAAATCAACGTGATCGCGCAGGTTCTGTCGTTCGACGGCGAGACCGAGGCCGATATCGTTGCGATGATTGCTGCTTCGGCGGCGCTCACCATTTCGGGCGTGCCCTTCATGGGCCCGATCGGCGCCGCGCGCGTCGGCTATGTCGATGGCGAATACACGCTCAACCCGAAGCAGGACAAGGCGCTCGCCGAAGGCCGTCTGGATCTGGTCGTCGCCGCCACCGACAAGGCCGTGATGATGGTCGAATCCGAAGCCAAGGAGTTGACCGAGGAAGAAATGCTCGGCGCGGTGATGTTCGCGCATGACGAGATCCGCAAGGTTATCGGCGCGATCATCGAGCTGGCCGAAAAGGCCGCCAAGGATCCGTGGGAAGTCGACCTTTCCGACAACACCGCCGACATCAAGGCCAAGCTCAAGGATCTGGTCGGCGCCGATATCGCGGCTGCCTACAAGCTCACCGACAAGTCGGCGCGTTCGAACGCGCTGAACGAAGCGCGGGCCAAGGCCAAGGCGGCGTTTGCCGACGAAACCCCGCAGACCCAGATGGTCGCTATCAAGACCATGAAGAAGGTCGAAGCCGACATCGTGCGCACCGCCATCCTCAAGGACGGCAGCCGCATCGATGGCCGCAAGCTGGATCAGGTCCGCCCGATCGAAGCCATCGTCGGCTTCCTGCCGCGCACCCACGGCTCGTCGCTGTTTACCCGCGGCGAGACGCAGGCAATCTGCACCACCACCTTGGGCACCAAGGACAGCGAGCAGATGATCGATGGTCTGGAAGGCCTCAGCTATTCGAGCTTCATGCTGCACTACAACTTCCCGCCCTACTCGGTTGGTGAAGTGGGCCGCTTCGGCGCGCCGGGTCGCCGCGAAGTCGGTCACGGCAAGCTCGCCTGGCGCGCGCTCAACCCCGTGCTGCCGAGCAAGGAAGACTTCCCCTACACCATCCGCGTGCTGTCGGACATCACCGAGTCGAACGGGTCGTCGTCGATGGCGACTGTCTGCGGCGGGTGTCTGTCGATGATGGACGCCGGTGTTCCGGTGAAGGCTCCCGTCAGCGGCATCGCCATGGGCCTGATCCTCGAAGGTGACGAATTCGCCGTCCTCTCGGACATTCTCGGCGATGAAGACCACCTCGGCGACATGGACTTCAAGGTTGCCGGGACCGCCGAAGGCATCACCACGATGCAGATGGACATCAAGGTTGCCGGGATCACGCAGGAAATCATGGCCAAGGCGCTGGAGCAGGCCAAGGCCGGTCGTCAGCACATCCTTGGCGAGATGGCCAAGGCGCTGACCGGTGCCCGCACCGAAGTCAGCAAGCACGCCCCGCGCATCGAGACGATCCAGATCGACAAGTCGAAGATCCGTGACGTCATCGGCACCGGCGGCAAGGTGATCCGCGAGATCGTCGCCGAAACCGGTGCAAAGGTCGACATCGACGATGAAGGCGTGATCAAGATCTCGTCCTCGAACCTCGACGAGATCGAAGCGGCGAAGAAGTGGATTCTTGGCATCGTCGAGGAAGCCGAAGTCGGGAAGATCTACACCGGCAAGGTCGTCAACATCGTCGATTTCGGCGCTTTCGTGAACTTCATGGGCGGCAAGGACGGCCTCGTGCACGTCTCGGAAATGCGCAACGAGCGGGTCGAAAAGCCCACCGATGTCGTCTCCGAAGGCATGGAAGTGAAGGTCAAGGTGCTCGAGATCGACCAGCGCGGCAAGGTCCGCCTGTCGATGCGCGTGGTTGACCAGGAAACCGGCGAAGAGCTGGAAGACACCCGTCCGCCCCGCGAACCGCGTGAACCGCGCGGGGACCGTGGCGGTGATCGTCGCGGGCCGAAGGGCGATCGTGGCGGTCGCGGCGGTGACCGCGGCGGTCGTGACCGTGGCGGCGATCGCGGTGGTCGTGACCGTGACAGCGGCCCGGCCGGCCTGCCTGACTTCCTGAAGGACTAAACGCCTCGTCAGAGGTATAAACAGCGGCCGCCCGGAGCGATCCGGGCGGCCTTGTTTTTGGGATTTGACCGATGCTCAAGCGCGAACTGATCGACACGACGCAGATCGAGGATGGCGTAACCCTCGAACTCTACAGCCATGGCCGCGATTTCATGATCGTGCTCGGCCGCAACGAGCTGATGAGCACGCGGATGCGCTTTTCCGAAGAGCAATTGGCCGAGCTCACCATCGACCGGCTGGGCAAGGACAATCCCCGCATCCTGATCGGCGGATATGGCATGGGTTTCACCTACCGCGCCGCCGCCGCAAGGCTGGGCGACAAGGCACAGATCGTCATCGCCGAGATTTCCGACAGGATTGTCGAATGGGCCAGAGGGCCGATGGCGGAACTGACCGGCGAGAGCCTGTCCGACCCGCGCCTCGATCTGAAAATCTGTGATGTCGCCGCACTGATCGACGATGCCAATGACGGAACCTGCGCCAAATTCGACGCGATCCTGCTCGATGTCGACAATGGTCCCGACGGGTTGGTGCGCGACGCCAATAACCGGCTCTATTCGCGCACCGGTCTTGCCAAGGCCCGCGATGCCCTGAAGCCCGGTGGCATCCTCAGCGTATGGTCGGCTGCCCCCGATCCGGCGTTTCGCAAGCGGCTGAAGGATGCAGGGCTGGAGGTTGAGGAACGCGGCATCCGGTCACGCCCCAATAACAAGGGCGCACACCACACCATCTGGTTCGCTCAGAAGTCGTAGATCAGCGTCACGCGGCTTAGCGTATCGGTCTGCACGGCTCCGCGCGGCGGGTTGCTGTCATACTCGATGGCATAGGAAAACCGCGCTGACAGGCTGTTGTTGATCTTGGCATTGAGGCCGGTGATCAGATCGAGTGTGGTGTTGCGCGAATCCACAATGGCGATGGCCGAACCGCCCGTTTCGGCAACCGCATTGGTATCCTGCGTCAGCTTCAGCCGGTCGGTTATGCTCCAGTCGAAATCCACGCCGATCAGGCCGGCGATCCGGCTTTCGCTTCTGCCGTCGACAAATTCGGTGACGCGATAGGCAGGCCCCGCTTTGACCGAAAGCTGGATATCGTCCTTTTTCAGCGCCTGGTAACCGATCCCGCCGGATACCGCATAGCGGCCGGAAAAGCCCTGAAAACGGTCGCGCTCGTATTGCCCGAGCGCATAGACGTAGAACGTCTCGGAGATGTTGATATTGGGTTCGTAGCGGGCGAGGAACTGTTCGCGGGTGGTGACCCCGTTGGCGCGCTGGTAATCGACCCGTCCCGTGAACCGGTGCCGCCAGTTGATGCCTTCGCGGTTGGCCGTAAGCCCCGTCGTAATTCCCGTATTGGACGTGTTGCCGGTTGCCCGGAAGGCGCCGAATTCTCCTTTGCCGGACCAGTTCTCGAACACGCTGGCGGAGCGGATGCGGGCTTCCTTTTCGGCTGCTTCGGCGGCCTTGGCCGCGGCGACGCGCGCTTCGAACTGGACGAGCATTGCGTCGATTTCGGCAATGTCTGCCGGGTTGGTGGCGCGGGCAATCTCCGCGACTGTGCGCACCTTGCCTGCATCGCCAGTTGCGATGGCGGCGTCGATCATGGCCCGCACCGGTTCCGGCAGTTCGGCACGGGCCGTCGCCGGGTGGAGGATCAGGACAACCGCAGCAAACACGCCTAGCGGGCGATGCGACATCGACACCTGATCTCTCCTCCGGATCTTAGCGTACGCGCGGTCCGCCAAACGGCAGCGGCGGAGGCGGGCGGCGCACGCCGCGCGGCAGCTGGGCCTGATAGGCGCGGCCGCAATGCTCCACGCAATAAGGGAAACCGGGGTTCACCTGCTCGCCGCAGAAGTGGAAATCCGGCTCGCCCGGGTGACCCATGGGCCAGCGGCAGACCTTGTCCGAGAGATCGAGCAGGCTCGTTTTTCCGGCGATTTCGGGGCTGGGCTTGGCCGGCACCAGGCGGCGCGGCGGGGCAGGGGGAATCGGAGCCTGCTGGTCGCCGGGGCCCTGACGCAGGAAGCCGCCGGGGCCAACCGAAACGATCTTCGGCAGATCTGCCTGCGGATTGGGCATCGGCTGCGACGGAGCGCCGGCGGCTTCGCTTGCCGGTTCGGCGCGGACAGGGGTTGCAGCCGGACGCGCAACCACACGCTCGGGCGCTTCGACGCGCTCTGCCGGTTCGGCACGTGCCTCCGGTGCGGCCCGCACGGGCGCGGCAGCCGGCTTTTTGGCGGGCGCGGCGGCCGGCTTTTTCTTGTCGTTCGCCTTGACCGGAGACGGGCGGGCCTTGAGGCCCAGACGGTGCGCCTTGCCGATCACCGCATTGCGGCTGACCCCGCCGAGTTCGGCCGCGATTTCGCTGGCGGTGGCGCCGCCTTCCCACATTTTCCTGAGCGTTCCGATACGCTCGTCAGTCCAGCTCATATGATCTACCTGTTCCTGTCGCCGTTCCGGCCGCTTGTCAGGGAAGGTGTTGCAGCCTAGGCAACCGCCATGGCTGAAACTGCTCCCCGACAATCCGTCGCAAACGCTGCTCCCGTGAATGAAAAGACGTCTGCTGACAAGACCGGCGGGAGCACCCGGTTTGCCCCGCGCGGTATTCCGGTGATTACCGGGATCAACCGCGTGGGCCTCTATGCGCTCTATATGAAGGAGGTGCGCCGGTTTCTCAAGGTTCAGACGCAGACTATCTGGGCCCCGGCCTTCACCACGCTGCTGTTTCTGGTGATCTTCACCGTCGCTCTTGGGCGCGAAGGGCGCGAGGTGCTGGGCGTGCCCTTTGCAACCTTTGTTGCGCCGGGTCTGATCGTGATGGCGATGATGCAGAACGCGTTTGCCAATTCGTCGTTTTCCCTGCTGTCGGGCAAGATGCAGGGGACGATCATCGATCTGCTGATGCCGCCCCTTTCGCCGGGCGAACTGATGACCGGCATTCTCGCCGCTGCAATCACGCGGGCGATCGCAGTCGGGTTTACCGTGGCGCTGGCGATGGCGCTGTGGCCGGGCGTGTCGCTGGCGATCGCGCAGGTCTGGGCGGTGGCGTGGTTCGGGCTGATGGGCGCTCTGCTGCTGGCGACCATGGGTCTTGCAACCTCGATCTGGGCCGAGAAGTTCGATCACAATGCCGCGATCACCAACTTCATCATCGCGCCGCTTTCGCTGCTGTCAGGCACGTTCTACGTCATCGGGAACCTTGATCCGGCCTTCCAGTGGATCAGCCGTCTGAACCCGTTCTTCTACGTGATTTCGGGCTTCCGGTATGGATTTCTGGGGCAGAGCGATATCGGTTCTGCACAGCAGGTTGGGCTGGCCGCAGTCGGACTGCTGGCGCTAAACATCGTGCTGGCGGCAGTCGTTTATGCCGTGCTGCGATCGGGCTGGAAACTGAAGAACTGAAGGATCAGTGGGTCAGGGAGCGGCGCATCCGGTAACGCCCGTCCTTGAAAGCTTCGAACAGCTGTCTCACCGTCGGATGATCGACCGGACCGCCCTGCGGGTCGGCGATCAGGTTGCCCTGGCTGACATAGGCAACATAGGACGAATCGTCATTTTCCGCGAGCAGGTGATAGAAGGGTTGGTCGCGCCGCGGGCGCATCTCTTCAGGGATCGACTGATACCATTCCTCGCTATTGGCGAAGACCGGGTCGATATCGAAAACCACCCCGCGGAAGGCAAACAGGCGATGGCGCACCACGTCGCCGATGCTGAACCGGGCGCGCGTCTGGCGCGGCGCACTGATCGTGCGTCCTGCCTGGGTGGAAAAGAACTCGGCGCGTTCCATGGCGCGCAATATGGACCTTCCCTGCCGCAAAACAAGCAAGCGAGCATGGCGCTTGGGAGATATGCCGGCATTTTGTGGCTTTTCGGCACTTGGCAAGGCGCAGGGCTTGGGCTAACGGGCGCGCTTCGTGTTGCCCGCCGCACCGACCATGCGGCCCGAACAGCGGCAACCGGCCTCGCGGAGAGGTGGCAGAGTGGTCGAATGCGCCGCACTCGAAATGCGGTTTACCGGCAACGGTAACGTGGGTTCGAATCCCACCCTCTCCGCCAATCGCCCTTTTCCGGCTGTTTCTCTCCGCTTCAATAGCATTCAAAAACAATGGTTTTATGCGCCCTTCGTGTTTCGGGCTATTGCATTCCGATGCGATCCGTTGCAACTTCGTGTGGGTAAGGGTGTGGGGAAGGAAAAATGGGCAATCTCACCGCCAACATGCTTCGGGGGTCGCTTGAGCCGGGTCGCCATCATGATGGCGACGGACTGTTCCTGAACGTCACCCCAAGCGGTGCCCGGTCATGGATCTGCCGGGTCCAGAAAAGTGGTCGCCGCAGGGATATCGGACTCGGCAGCGCGAAGAAAGTGAGTCTCGCACAGGCCCGGCAACGGGCAGCTGAAGTTCGCGCGCAGGTCGAAGCCGGGATCGACCCGGTGCTCCAGCGCAAAAAGGCCGAGGGCATCCCGACCTTTCGTGAGGCGGCGGCCAAGGTCTTCAACGAGAACAAGAAGAGCTGGAAGAACAAGAAGCACCGGGGCCAGTGGCTGACCTCGCTTGAGGCCTATGCCTTCCCCAAGATCGGCGACATTGCGGTGAGCGACATCGAAAGCTCGCATGTCCGCGATGTGCTGATAGCTATATGGCTCGACAAGAATGAGACGGCGCGGCGGGTGCGTCAGCGAATCGCGATGGTGATCGATTGGGCGATCGCCAAGAATTATCGTGCGCATCCCCTGCCGATGACAGCGCTCAACAAATCCCTGCCGAAGCTCCGCAAGCGTCAAAGCCATCACCGGGCGCTGCCCTATGCGCAGGTGCCGGGCTTCATGGCGATACTGCGCGAGCGCGAGAGCATTGGGCGTCTCGCTTTCGAATTTCTGATCCTGACAGCGGCGCGCTCAGGCGAGGTGCGCGGCGCGCTCTGGTCCGAGATCAACCTTGAGGAGCGCACCTGGACCATCCCGGCGGCACGCATGAAAGCCGATCAGGAGCATATCGTCCCCCTGTCCGATGCTGCGCTAACGGTGCTCAAGAAGGCGAAGGTCCACAAGCAGAAGGACAACGACCTCGTGTTCCCGGGCACGCGCCATGCCAAACCGATGTCGGACATGACCCTGACCAAGATTTGCCGCGATGCCGGGGTCGACGCTGTGCCCCATGGCTTCCGCAGCAGTTTTCGTGACTGGGTATCGGAAGAGACCGATTTCGACGGCGACATCGCCGAAATGGCCTTGGCGCATACAATCGCCAATCCGGTCGAAGCCGCCTACCGCCGCGGTAACCTCTTGCAAAAGCGTCGTAAGATGATGGATGAATGGGCTTCATATTGCAGGGTAGACGTACGCAGAGAAAAATGAAGCTGAGTCGTAAGGAAGAGTCAGGGCTCGCGAGTTGACCGCCATGCCGCAGCCGACGGATACTGCCGACCATCTTGAACCGGTCGATACGGGCTTCGTAGCATTCTGCTATGCTGAACGCATTGAAACGCCTTTGAACCTGCTGGGACAGGCTGTGATTGATCTCATCATGTCTGGCGTCGATCGCTCGAACATCCAGAAACCATTTAGAACGCGTGAAATGGCTGGCGTATCGTTGCTCCCAATAGCTGTATACGCACCACCTCTGCTTCCTGCGGGCTTGGTGGCGAGCATGGCGCCGCTGCCTCTGACCGTGATGGCAGGCTGGCTCCTTTCGCCTTTTGTCAACTCCGTGTGGACACGGTATCAAACGCCCGGCGAGGCTAAATACAGCGAACTTGCCAGCTGCGCGTCTGACGCCGGTCAAAGACGTTATGTTCGGGCTCTCGAAGAATACCGCGATTGGCTGTCTCAAACGCCCGACCAACTCTTCATACGATCGTCCAACGGAGGTCTTCGGCCCATCACTAAGGAGGAGCACAGAGCCATCCAAGCAGACCACGGGCGTCAGCTGCTCCTCAGTAGCGATCGCAGCGGGTGGCCGAAGGTCCGTGGCCGTCCCCTACCCGGCGGTAAGCTCATGGTCTGCTTGCGCGGACGCAGGGCGAAGTCCCTCCTGACCTCGATGCGCCTCATGCTGGAACAAGACGATGAAGTCTTCGGCGAAAGGGTAAAATGGCTTAGTCAGCAAGCACAAGGGCTCAACAAAGGCAGGCTGGCTCTGACAAATGGCCTGGAACTTCTGCCTAAGCTGCGCAAAGCACGGCTTGAGGGAATGAGTCTGACAGCAGTTCTCAATGACGCTGCCGAACATGGTATCGGCCACAAGGAAAGCATGATCCAGAAACTGTGGTCCGGCAATTACGTCGAATTTGAAGAAGCGCTTGAGCGTTTGCCTTTAGAAACAATGCCCTAGGTTAATCTGAAACTTTCTGAAAGTCCGCGGAATCGCTATCCGCCGGCGACTCCACAATCATCGAACACTGCTTAACAGGAGGCGATTCGATGGAACATGATGAACCAGCCGTCTTGATGACCACGGACGATCTCGTCCGGCACCTGCGCATGAGCAGGGTCACAATCTGGCGCAGGAGAGCAGCTGGGTCCTTTCCAAAGCCCTGCAAGTTCCCGGGCGGGCAATTGCGCTGGAAACGCAACGACATCGATAACTGGGTTGCCAAGCTCCCGACCCATGACCCCGTCGCTCCAGTCCTCCCTCCGCCTCCAAGCCCGCGCGATTTCGGGAGGCTGCTCTAATGGCCTTTCCAGAGACCCCACAGCCGCTTTTCGTTCTGCCCGCGCATCCGCTGGTGATCCGAGGCCACGCCACCTCACTCATTGTCGCTTGCGGGCGCACGGGCCCATGCTCGCCTGTCTGCTGCGGCGGTACGTTGAACTTCGGCGATGTCTCGGTGCATCTGGCATGCGAGCACGCCCATAATCTGGCGGACCGGGTGCAAGAGGCGATCGATGCCGCCGTGCTCGGGACATTGCCACTCCCGCGCCCGAGATTGGTGCAATGACTATGGCCAGTCTGTCTATGACCGGAGCTTGCACGGGCGGCCAGTGCTCGTTGCGACGCGCTTGCCGACCTTGTCCTGAGGGATCGCGTAGAACCCACACGTTCCCCCCTTCGCTTGTCGAGCATTGCTGGGTCGCGCTGAATCAGCGGGGCCGATTACCGAATGGATCGGCTCAACCATCATTGCGACGATTAGGTCGCGGCGGGTCCTACGGGAAATCCAGACCATTATCGGATCAGGAATACAGGTCGGCACAAGAACTCGCCGGGGAAAATAGAATTACACACTCCACGCTACGTGGCGGTGTGATCTGGGCGGGCGTAGACCCGCAGAAATCCGCCATTCTAGGCTCTAGACAGGGTCATAATCGCGCCGGGAAAGCTGCCCCAGCAGCACAATCGGTCTATAGCCAGTCTATAGAACCGCCATATTTCAACAGGTTGATCTCTAGGCGGTCGCCTCTTGCCTCTGAAATCAAAGGAGGTTCCAGTGGCCAAGCTTGAACAGCTCAACACCAGCGTCTCATCTGACATCTACACCCGGTTCAGCGCCATCGCGGCCGAACGGAGTCTGTCGAACGCGGCCCTGCTCAGGGATCTGGCCGTCGAATTCATTGAGGCCGCCGATGCTGGCCGTGCCCTGTTCCAGAAGGAGGCTGCACCGCGCCTCGACACCACAGTCAGCTTTCTTGTTCATGAGCTGCGTGACCTCGTGGTCGAGCTCGACCGGGCGCAGAACGAGAACGCTCGGCTGTTCGGGAAGCTCGTGGCGGACTGGAATGGCGGCGAAGCAGCTAGCCAACGTGCCCATGAGAACATTGCCAACCAAATCCGGCAACGCAACTCCGAGGCTTACTCGGCCTTCTACCAGCAGGTCGAGAAGCTGCTTGCCGGTTTCGAAACGCTGGAGCCCAGGCTCATCGAGGCGCTCGAACCGCACCTCGCGAAGATCTCCGAACAGCTCGACAAGTCGATCGCACTCGCCAGCGAGCCGCGCCAGATTCGCGCAGTCTACCTCGGCGATGATCGCATGCTGTCGCTCAGGTTTCTGTCAGCGTGCGGAGGCTTGGTGATTGTCTTCGGTTTCCTTGTCGGCCTCATGGCACCGAACTTGTGGGACAGCTGGTCTTTGTCGCAGGCTGCCAGGCTGATCGATAGCCCGGCAGAGATGTGTCGCCTGATCGAAGCGGAATACGCCACCACCGATTGCACCGTTCCCCAGCAGGAGCGCGATCTCGGGCTGCGCGTCATCGCCCACGAGGACCGGCGATGATTACGCTCGCCTCGGTCGGCTCAGCCTCATCGGCGGCGGAGTATTACTCGGCCGACAACTACTACACCGCCGACCAGACACAGGATGCAAGCTCGTGGTTCGGTAAGGGCGCCGAGGTACTAGGTCTGTCAGGCAAGGTCGAGGAAGCGGCCTTCGTCGCCGTGCTCGAGGGCAGGCTTCCCGATGGGTCAGTGATTGCCGGGAAGGACGGCGTGCACCGCCCCGGCGTTGATCTCACCTTCTCGGCGTCGAAGTCCGTTTCGCTGGTGGCGATGCTCGGCGGCGACAAGCGTCTGGTCGAAGCCTTGAAGGACTCCGTCGCGGCAACCCTGCGATGGGCGGAGAAGAACGTTGTCGAAGCGCGGGTCTGGGATGCGGCGCAAGGACGACAGGTGCCCGAACGCACCGGCAATCTCATCGCCGCGACCTTCCTCCATGACATAAACCGGAACGGCGAGCCGCAGCTCCACGTCCATGCCGTCATCGCCAACGCGACCAAGGCCTCGGACGGCAAATGGCATGCGGTGCGCAATGACGAGCTCTACCGCGCGCAGCACGTATTGTCGGCAGTCCACAATGCCGAGCTGCGCAACCGCGTTGAAGCTCTGGGCTACGAAACCGTACCAGCCCGCAATTCCATCGATGGTGCGTTCGAGATCAAGGGGGTGACGCGCGAGGCGGTCGAAGCCTTTTCGACGCGCCGTGCCGAGATCCTGGCTGAGCTGGCCAAGGAAGACCGAGGCAGTGCGCGCGAGCGCGAACTGGCGGCCCTGTCGACACGGCGCGGGAAGGAACTGGAGCCGGATGCGGCGCGGCAGGTCGCGGCGTGGAAAGAGACCGCCCGCGCCATCGACTTCGATCCTGCGAGCCTGATCGAGAACGCTATGGCACGCGCGGCAGGTGAACAGACGGTCTGGTCGCGGGTCGTGGAGGGCATTCGCGGCATCGGCGAGCGCGGGATGGCAATTGCCAGTGCTATGGGCTTGACCCCGAAGGATGGGGACCCGCTGGTGCCAGAGCGCCTCGGGCGGCTTGAGCCCAAAGCCTTTGCCGCTGCGCAGGCGGTTGCCTCGGCCGCGCGGGAGCTGGGCGAGCGCGAGGCGGCGTTCTCCCGCAATGATCTGATCCGCACCGCGCTCGAACGACAGGGGCCAGTCACCGTCACCATGATCGAAGCCCGGATCGATCTGTTGCAGCAGCGCGGCTTGCTGATCGGCAGCGGTCCGGCGGATCGTGACCGCATGCTGACCACTGAGCAGGCGCTGGCCATGGAGAACAAGGTCATCGGTCTTGCGCAAGCAGGCAAGGACAGCGTTCAGCCGATTGCGGACAAGGACGGCATTGTCGCGCGATTGCAGGAACAGGCGCGAGCCATCGGCCTTCGCCGCCTCAATGCCGGGCAAGAGCAGGCGGGCGTCGCGATCCTCACCTCCAAAGACCGCGTGCATCTGGTTCAGGGCGGCGCGGGTGTGGGGAAGTCGGCGGCGCTAGCTCCGGTTGCGGCCATTGCGCGTGAGGAGGGGCGGCAGGTGGTGGCGCTGTCCCACGTGGGTCGGATTGCGCGGGAGTTTGGGGAGAAGACGGCCAGTCCGGCATCGACCGTGGATGCATTTCTGGCACGGTATGGGCGTGTCATCGATGGCAGTGCCAGCGCGGATAAGGTGGCAGCGGCAAGGGTGGAGCTGTCCGGTGCGCTGGTGATGGTGGATGAGGCGAGTCAGATCGGCACAGACCGGCTCGCGCGGCTCATCACCCTCGCCAATCAGATGGACATGGGCAAGCTGGTGCTGGCCGGCGACATCAAGCAGCTACCCGCCATCGAGGCGGGCAAGCCCTTCGCGCAGTTGCAGCAGCAGGATCTCAGGCAGAGCCAGATCACCGAGAACCTGCGCGCGCAGACCCCTCAGATGGTCGCCATCAACCGCGCGCTCGAACAGGGCGATGTGGGCGAGGCCTTCGCGGTACTGAAGCCTGCCACCACCGAGGTCGCTTCAGGCAAGATCCCCGATGCTGCCGCTGCCATGTGGGCCAACCTCCCCAGGGAAGAGCGCGACAATACCATCCTTCTCACGGCCGGGCGTGCATTGCGCAGCGCCGGCAATGCCGCCGCGCAGGAGGCGCTGATTGAACGCGGGGAAGTGGGCGAGCGTGGGGTGACGCTGGAAGTGCTCGACCGGGTCACCATCACCCGCGAGGGGGCGCGTCAGCTCCGGGGCTATCACGAGGGGCGGGTCGTAGCCTTCGAGACCAATCTGACCAGCCAGGGCTTTGCCTGCGGCGAACGGGGGACGGTGCTCGACGTCAAGGATGGTAAGGTCGAACTCGCCATGCCCGATGGCGAGATCCGCCGCTTCGATCCTGACCGCTTGCCCCGCAACCTCAAGCACGACGCGGTCACCATCTTCGAGCGCAAGCAGATCGCCCTTCATGAGGGGGACCGGATTCGCTGGACCGCCAAGGATGGACAGCGCGGTTTGCTCAACGGCGATATCGCCCATGTTGCCCGCATCGACGGCGACATCATCACCGTGAAGGCAGGCAACGGCCAGCTCCACGATCTGCCGCGCGGCGATCCCATGCTTGAGCGGCTCGACCTTGCCTACGCCATCAACGTCCACGTCGCGCAGGGCATGACCGCGCAGAACGGCATCATCATGATGTCCGAGCGCGAGCGAATGCTCAACACCTCGGCCTCGTTCCTGGTCGCGGTCACCCGGATCGCGGAGAACGCGGCGCTTGTGACCGACAACCCGACACGCGTCGAGCGGCAGGTTGAGGCGCGCTCTGGCGAGAAAAGCAGCGCGATCGAGACCGCCCGGGAAAATGGCCACGCTCTCCCCTCCGCGACGGAGAAGAAGGACCGTGAACTGGTCTTGGAGCGGACACGCGAGCGCAGCGAACCGGGGCGCGGATCCAGCGGGCCAGATCTGTCGCGCGACCGCGATTACGACTTCGGGATGTGACCGCCATGACGCCCCCGGATCCCTACGCCCGCACGTCCCGCACACTCGCTCGGCCTCACATGCCCACATGTGAACATGAGGACCACCGCACATGACCACACCTTCACATACTCACACCCATTGATCAGCGCGCACGGTCGCGATCATCAGCCAGAAGGGCGGTGCCGGGAAGACTACGCTGGCGATCCATCTCGCCGCCGCGGCCGCCCGGGCGGGACGGGTCAGCCTGCTGATCGACACCGACCCGCAGGCCAGCGCCTCGCAATGGGCAGAGTGGCGGCAAGGCGCGCCACCGGAGGTGATCGACAGCGCCCCGCCGCGCATCCCGGCGAAGATCGCGGCCGCCGCCGCACAGGGCGCCGAGCTAATCGTGATCGACACCCCGCCACATGCCGATCTTGCCGCCAGCAAGGCGGCCGAGTGCGCCGATCTGGTGCTGATACCCTGCCGCCCCAGCGCCTTTGACCTTGCCGCGATGCGCACGACCATCCGACTGGTCGAGCTGCTGGCGCGTCCCGCCTTCGTCGTGTTCACCGCCGGGCCGCCCCATGCGCCGCACATCTATGCCGATGCCCGCGAGCTGGTGGCCGGGTTCGGCGGCCAGACCTGCCCCATCATCCTGCCGGACCGCGCTGCCTATCGCCACGCGGTCGCAGCCGGTCAGACCGTGTTCGAGCTCGATCCCGGCGGCAAGGCAGCGAACGAAATCGAACAGCTGCACATGTGGGCATGTGAACAGCTCCACATGTGCACACGCTCACAGTCTCCGGCTCACGAGAGGAAATCCGCATGAACCGCTTCGCCAACCTTGCCGACCGTACGCCCAAGGACGAGACAAAGGCTACCGCGCCCGCCTCGCCATCACCCGTCGCTCAGGTCCCGACCCCGCCGAGCCGCGTTGGCCGCAAGGCGATCTCCGGCTACTTCGCGCCCGAGCTGTCGCTGGCGCTCCACACCTGTGCCCGTCGCCATGGCCTTAGCCTCCAGGACCTGATGGCCGAAGCCTTCGACGACGTCCTGCGCAAGTATGGCGAGAGCCCCATTGGCCGCTAGTCGACCCCAGGGAGCAAGAGAAAAGGCAGGATTTTGAGGGGTATGAGTTGAAGTGAGAATGTGAGAATATGCCCATGTGAACGTGTGAACATGTGGGCACCACCCCAAGGGCCGTGCTCCGACAGCCCTACAACGACAGGAGATATCCATGCGACTGTTCCAATGGTTGACCGGCCTGTTCACCAGCTCAAGCACCCCGCCAAGCTCCCCCACCGAGGAGGGGCCAAGGATAAATCCGGCCACCGGTCTACCCATGATCACCCCCGGCATCGGCGGTGTTGATGTCGGCGGCAACCCCTTCGGCGTGAATCTGGACCGCCGGGACGGCCACCACAATCACCACAGCCACAGCCACCACGACCATCATCACCGTCATGACCATCACCACCATGATTTTGGGTCGACCGGCAGCAGCTTCGATCACTGGTCGGGCACTGGCGCCGGCGGATTCGATCATACGCGCAGCGATTGATGCCCGTCGCGCCTTCGCGCGCATGATCAGCACCGTCTTCCGGATGCTTCAAACAAGGAAATCACCATGACCGACAATCCGTCCGCAAATTCCCAGCCTATCGCTGGATTGCCGCACCCCGGCCCCATCAGCCGCGCCCGGTTCTTCGCAAGCCGCCACCCGATCGCGGTCTCAGTGCCTCTGGCCATCATCATCGCATTCGGGATCGCAACGCTCGCCGCGCTTGTCCTCGACGTCACGCCCGAACGCAGGGAGGTGTTCATCCCCGGTGTTGCTGCGATCAGCCTGACCGCTATCGGTGTAGCCATCTTCCCACTTGTCGCGCGTATGCAGAGCATTGCCAGCGGCCGCGATATCGCTGCAGCCCTGATCGCTGCAACCGACCGGGAACGGCCACACTTGCTCGATGAGATCGAGGGACGGCTCTCCAATCGCTATTGGCGCGCACCGATGACCGGATTCCAGCTTGCCATGATGTTCCGCGAGGTGCGGCAGCTCCAGGGGGAGCGGGCCTATCGAAAGCAGCTGCGGGAACAAGCAGCGCGGGCCGAGCAGAACAGGTCGCTTGCCCAGCTGGCGCTTTGACAGTGATTTCGGGTGGGAGACCGGCTCGCATTTCACAAACCGCGGGTGCGCGTTCTACAAGTTTTAAGCCCATCTAGCTATTTCACTAGAACTGTATAAAAGTCCTAGACATGGATCCCCGACGTAACCCATTTGCCCCTGGTGCCGGCAGTCGCCCGCCGGAACTCGCGGGCCGTGACGCGATCATGGAAGACGTCGCCATTGCGCTCCACCGCATCGCCCATGGCCGCCACGCGCAGAGTGTGATCCTGATGGGCCTGCGCGGCGTGGGCAAGACCGTTCTCCTCAACGAACTGCGCCGCGCGGCTGAGGGGGGAGGGAATCGTTGCGGTGCCGATCGAAGCGCCCGAGGGTCAATCCCTGCCGTCATTGATCGTGCCTGCCCTTCGCACCGCGCTGCTCCGGCTCGACCGGGGGCAGGCGGCGATGACCCTGGCGAAGCGCGGTCTGGGCGCGCTGGCGCGGTTCGTGAAGGCGTTCAAACTCAGCTATGGCGAGCTGGAGGCATCGCTCGATCTGGGTGAGCCGGGCGTCGCCGATAATGGCGACCTTGAGGCGGATCTGATCGACGTGGCCGGGGCCGCGGCGGGAGAGCGCGGCACGGCGTTGGTGCTGTTCATTGATGAATTGCAGTATGTTCCCGAGCGCGAATTGGCGGCGCTGATCACCGCGCTCCACCGGGCGCGGCAGAATGATCGTCCGATCACGCTGGTGGGGGCAGGCCTGCCGCAACTCGCCGGGCAGATGGGCCGGGCCAAGAGCTATGCCGAGCGCCTGTTCGTGTTCGCCCAGATCGGCCCGCTTCCACCCGATGCTGCCCGCGCGGCCCTTGCCAACCCGATCAAGGCCGAAGATTGCGACATTACGGACGACGCTGTCGACCAGGTCTTGTCGGTGACGCGCGGCTATCCCTATTTCCTGCAGGAGTGGGGCAAGCAGTGCTGGGACGCGGCCACGACCTGCCCGATCACTGCTGCCGACATCGCGATCGCCAGCCCCGCTGCGATTGCTGCGCTCGATGCGAGCTTCTTCCGGGTGCGTTTCGACCGCCTGACGCCTTCGGAGAAACGCTACCTGCGCGGCATGGCGGCGCTGGGGGAGGGGCCCTACATCTCCAGCGCCATCGCTGAGCACCTCGGCAAGAAGCCCAACGCCTTCGGTCCGGTGCGCGCCTCGCTGATCGCCAAGGGCATGATCTACACCCCCGGCTATGGCGAGACCGATTTCACCGTCCCGCTGTTCGACGCCTTCATGCGGCGAGCGATCCCGGTCGAGGAATAGGCGACGAGAAGGTTCGGCCGACCGGCGTCGGCCGTAGGGATGTCTGGGCGTTCCATCCCCTCGTTCCGCGCGAGCTCCACCGCTTGCAATCCCGTCATTCATACCCGCGAAAGTCTCACAAGCGGAGGGTTCTGAGACGTGAGACACATGTCCGGTTATTTCGTTTAATCATGTACTTGCGCCCCTTCTGCAATGGCGAGGCTTGATGCCCGGCACGTTCCTGCGCCCCATTCGCACCAGAGAGCCAGATTGGCTCAGGAAGGAGGGCTCAATGGCCGAGAACGTCTCCATGATCGGATACAGCCGCGTATCAAAGGCCGATGGCAGTCAGGTCCATCACCTACAGCACGATGCGCTCATCGCCGCAGGCGTTGATCCCAAGCGGATCTATCAGGACAGCATCTCGGGTGCCCGCGATAGCAGGCCGGGGCTGGATGCATGCCTCGCCGTTTTGGCCCCCGGGGACACGCTGGTGATCTGGAAACTTGACCGGCTTGGCCGCAGCCTGCGCCACCTGGTCAACACCGTCGGCGAGCTCACCGCCCGCGGAATCGGTCTGAAGGTTCTCACCGGAGAAGGGGCGATGATCGACACCACCACCGCCAGCGGGCGCCTCATGTTCGGGATATTCGCCGCCCTTGCTGAATTCGAGCGCGAGCTGATTATCGAGCGCACTCGGGCCGGCATCGCCGCGGCGAAGGCCAGAGGCAAGCACTGCGGCAGGCCATCCGAGATGACTCCGGAGAAGATCCGCTTACTCCAAGAGGCCATGCGCAAACGCGAGAAATTCGTGGTCGATTTTGCCGCTGACATCGGCATCTCGAAGGCGACAGCTTATCGCTATGTCGGGCCTGACGGCGAGCTTCGGGCCGATGCCAAGCGCGTGCTGGCGATGAAGGGAGAGGGGAAGGGCAGGCCTGCCGAGCTAGACTAAGGCCGCTAAGGCACTCACAGCATTATGGATGCAAATCTGCATCGTATGTCGCCGTGCTGAGGTGAATGACGCTTATGCCTTCTGGACCTTCCGGTTCGACGGTTGATGGCTCACGTAAACTGCCTCCTGGGGTGAAAAGTTCGAGCGCGTCGCCACTACTTGAGCTTGTGGCAACGGCTTCCCAATCGCTGGAAAAGGGGTGCCTTCTGATAAAGCTTGTTGCTAGGTCGCTGAGGGAGTGTCGCCACCGTCTTTCGGGCCAGAAGCCCTTCAACGGATACCGTGTTGTCAAACTGACAGCGAGCAGATCGTCAATCAGTACTGACCAGTCGTCGCTGCCGCCGATCGTTGCCGGTCGAGCGGGCTCGGGTCGACCACCAACAGTTGCAATCAGCATCTCGGCCAAAAATCGACCTAAGTCGGCAGGCGGCCGGGTCGGAAGCGGTTGCGCCGCCAGCCAAGGTTCTTCTTGGCCTGGAGGCGGTATCCGCACAACGCCGTAGCAACAGCCCTCATCGTTCGGCGCGATCCTGTAAGTTCGGCCCTTGGCGCCCATCGCGCCGGCGGCAAAGCGAAACGGATCCCAGCGTTCATACAGATCCTTCTGGTCACCCGACACGGCACTGCCCGGCACGGACTTAGCCTGCACAAGCACTGCGCGGCGTCCCACATTTTCGTGATCATGCACGATTAGCAGATCCGCCAGTTCGCAGAAGCCGGCCCCACAGTCATTTTCAGTCGGGGATGGGAACCGAACCTTAGGGCGCTGGTGCAGGAACACGCCCCGTACGGTGAGATTTAAGCCGCTCCCCTTCAGGATTGCACCCCACGCCTCGGTTAGCGGGCCGACGCAACTCTCGATTAGCGTGGCAACAAATTCGGTTTCCTTGTCGGCGCGACGGATCGCTCCCGCTGGCTTTGTCCAATATCCCGCCGCAATCACGGCGCGAGCGGACGAGATGAGTTGGTCTAGGTGCGCATCTATGGCCATTGTCGCTCCTCCACCAAATGGCGGTTACACTTCAACTTAGGCCGCACAAACAAAGGAAGTTTTCATCAAATTCGATCATTTTGCCTGGTCTAGTTGGGAGGCTGTATGTGTGCAGTTGGACGTCGCATTTACCAATCGCCTCCACCAGCGCGGGGTGCGGCAGATGCGGGAGGAGCAGGACGAGTTTATGTTCGCCAAGCTTCGGCAGCAGTTTAGGATACAGCTGAAGCTGCCCCATGCCGCCGTAGACATCGGCAGCGAGGTTCCCAGTTTTGATCTCGATTAAGAGCGCACCAGCGGGCGCGGCGACGACCGCATCGACCTCGTAGCCGGCCGCGTGCCTTGGCTTGTCGATCGCAATCTTGCTCGAGCGGAGAAGCGAAGCGAGCGCCTGCCAGACTTCGCCTTGTAACCGGCGCACCTCACGTTCCTCAAGCGCCTCTCGAGCCCCAACTTTGTAACTTCTGGCGTCCTCGTCACGGCCTACCTCATCGATGGGCGTCGTGTCCGGTAGATCACCATTGACCTCAGCATAGCGTAGGCGTGCCAATGCGCAGTGGTCGACGAAGCGGCCAGTTGCATCCCTGATCTCGTCCGCGCTTACATCGAGCCTGGTTACGACGAACCATGTCCGTTTCTTCCCGCTGGTGTCTCCGTTCAGCACACGGGTGGGTTGTAGGCCAGTCAAACGGCAGAACTCATCCTCAAGGATCGGACCTTTGCCGGCGACTGGCATATTCAGCCGCCCTTGCCGAATTAGGAAGATACCTCCTCGTTCGTCGACAGCGATGCCAGAAGTCACGTTCGCGTCGCCCGGCGTACCCGCTTCATTGATCTGTACGGCCCAGTACGTGCCTGTTGGATCCGTTCCAAGTGCAGTCCGAGAGCCTAGGCGCTCGCTCCGGCTGTCAGGCTGGTTGCGGAAAACAATACGCTGTTCCGGCAGACGCCAGAGGGAACCATCCCTAACTCCCTTTTCAAGAAGTGCGTCACGCCACCTGTCAAAAGCGCTACCAACAACACCGGGATCTGAGCTCATCGTCAGCATTGCGTTACAATCCCTTAGCCAACCAAATCAGCGTTGTTTGAAGATGCTCGCGGCATCGTACAAGCAAATTAGTCAGCCTTAGGGCTAACAGCAGCCGAGCCAGAACGACCGGCATTTGGAAGCTTTGCCGACAGCCATTAACCTAGCCCGCTTCGATGGGCTTTAGTACATGGCCGACCGAGGCTCGCGGCTTCGGTAGGCGATGCTAGTAGGGGCAGGTATGGGGGCAATAGACAAAGCAGGCGCAGCGGAACGGATGGTCGTCAGCGCGATTATCATGGCTGAGCGTGGCGAAGATCCTTTGGCGATTCACGTTGTCGCAGCGTCCGCCTTGAACGTTTTGCGTGATCTCATCACCAAGGCTGGCGACGAATATGTCGATCAGATCCTCAAGATTGGTGCGTTCACTATCGCTCGCGCGCAGGTGAAAGGAGAACCGATCACACTTCCGACCAATGCTGCCATGGATGCTGTTGTCGAGAAGGTTGTTGTTGGCATCAAGGCTGGCGAAGTGGCCCGGGCCTCTGACCTGATCATCACGTTGACGGCTGCGGAGCGGCGACAGCTGCTCGACTACATCGTCAAGCCGTACAACTTCCTGAAGCACGCGGACCGCGATCCCCTTGCGACCCTAGACGATAGCGACATCGACCCCGATGGTGTTATTGCGCACGCGTTGACCGCGCTGACGATGGTTAGTCCAGGCAAGTCACTTCCGGATGAGATCAAACCATATTTGGAGCGTCGCGATCTGTTGGCCCCCGTCCATCCATAGAGACGAGGCGAGCTTTGTCGGTAGCCCGTCTCGCCCCTTCACTGAGACCCCGCCTCTTTGATGGGCGCACGTGCACGCCGCCTCGCTCATAGCAGCGCGTTGTAAGTGTCGAAGACAACTTGTGCTCGATCGAGCGTGCCGCTCACTGGCGCAGACTTTGCGTCGAGCGTCTTGGGGTTACGGATAAGCCATCCTGCCGGCGTGAAGTGGTCGAACTCGGCAACCGTGTTCGGCATGACTGCGAAGACGGCCTCGGCTTGTTTGACGAGCCGTGCCGTGCTCGTGCTCGCAGCTGCGAGCCGCTTTGCATCAAGCAGATTCGCGTCCGTCAGCCCATAAGTGGAGTTGAGGATGGACGCGAAAAGATGGGGATCGAAGATGTCCTCAATGTCGGCCTCCGCCCGTTGGAGGAAATCGGCCATCGTGTAAAAGTGCCCGGCCTTTAGAACCTCGGAACGCTTTAATTCCTCTACTTTGCGCTTGTCACCTTGCGCTTGGTCGGACAGCACCGCGACGTGAAGAGCGTTACCTGCGAACATCGCGACGAACGGACGAATCTTGTCTATCCCGCCTGCCGGACAAAGCGTCCAGCGCTTATCGAGGCCAGATCGGCCGCGACGTTTAAGCGCATCGGACAGTGCTTGGATGTAAAGAATGTCGCCGGGACCTTCGACGAGAAGAGTGTGCTCGCCAACAAACAACGATTGACTGATTTCGTAGCCGAGCGCGCCCTGCAACGGAAACAAGGTGTCAGGATCGCGCGTCAGGACGTCCTCGCGCACCTTGGTGCCTAGTGGCACGCGACGCTGACCCTTCATCTCCACCTTATCCTCGACGATGCGCACGGAAGCTAGCTCGTCGGCCGGCACCATGAACGGTGAGTGGGTCGAATAGACGATCTGGTGATGTGGAGCGAGCTTCTCCTTGAAGAAGCGCAGCAGGTCGGCCTGCGCTTTGCCATGAAGGGTCAGGCCGGGCTCGTCTAGTAGCAGGACTACTGGCGTTTCCTCATCTTGCACCTGCGCGAACTTCACAAGGAAGGAGAAGAACCATACGAATCCAGCACTTCGTTCGGAGAACGGTGTGTCGACGCGGTGCAGTCCATTGTGGATGCGAGCCCATGCGATCATGCCGCTATTGAGCGGCGCGGGATCGCCCGGCCTGGATTGCTCGACGCGGACGACAACGCTGAGATCCGGATTCTGTGTCCAGTATTCCAAGACTTGGTCGGTAATGCTGTTGGAGGCCGCTTGCAGGCGGGCGTTGAAGGTCTCGTAGGTGGCAACGTTGGTGATGTCGTCGATCGAGACGCGGGCATATTCTAGGAATTCGGAAAATAGGCGCGCGCCGCGGTGCGCATCCTCATCGATCTGACCATTGGCAATCAACTGACGGGTTTGTTCCAGCTGGATCGCACCTTCCATCCGATCGTAGGCGGCAAAATACATGAATTTTGGCATCATGGCACGGATGAGCTTGCTGACCTGCCCGGTCACTGTGCCCACCGTGTCTAGGTGGGACTTCAAGGCGGTATGGCGTTCCGTCGGAGATGAGATTTTGGCCAGTGTGGTGATAAGCTTCGAGGTAGTGTCGGCCGACGAGAGGACCGACCGCTCCAAGTCGTCGAGTTCGAATTTAGTATAGAGATGCTCCAGCGCCTTGCCAAAATCGAGATCGACCGAGACTTGGACTTCTCCGCCGTAGGCGCGCCTGATTGTGATCAGGTCAGTCGTCACGACACCTTCACCTACAGCTGTGCCGATGCGAGCGGTTTCGGAGGGTGTGAGGCGCCAATTCGTGGTGATTGCAACAGCGGCCTCCTCACCATGACGGTCTTCGTATTGTGTCAGCAGTCGGCGCGGGTAGTCGCGCTCCTTGTTAAAGGTCGCAGGGGTCGAAGGATGGGGGTTCAGTGCTGCGAGCGCGAGAAGGACAGCGCTTTTGCCCGCCTCATTTTTCCCGACGAGGCAGGTCACCGGCTCGACGCTAAACTCTTCGCTGTCGTCGACCGACCTGAAATTGGTGACGCGAACCTTCTCGAGTTTCATCATTATCCTCCCAACTCAGTTGGTTATTTGAGATGACAGATCGCTGCTTCAAATCAACTTTTGATTGCGACCATATCGACGACAGGTGCAACTACGTCACCGACAGATGTCTGCCTTCGATTGCTGGCTGAACCAGCGGCAGTTTTCGGGCTTGCGCCATACGGGCTTCACATCGACCTGATCTCGATTTGGCTCCCATTGGCACCCTTGTGCACTGTGAAGCCATTGGGAACAGCTTGCTGCACTAGCGGTACGTGGGAAATCAGGCCGACCGCGCGCCGTTCACCTACGATATTTTGAAGCACTTGGAGGACCTGATCGAGCGTGCCGGCGTCATTATCGGTGTCGAGGCTGCCGAAGCCTTCATCGATGAAAATGGTGTCGAGCCTGATGGCACCGTTTGTCATTTCGACGATGTCGGACAGGCCAAGTGCTAGGGACAAGGCTGCGATGAAGGTCTCGCCGCCGGACAGCGTGATGATCTCGCGGGCCCGCCCGGTCTCGATATCATGGACGCGAACATCCAGTCCTCGCTTCGATCGGCCTCCAACGCTGACGGTGTCGCGCTCGAACCGATACCGGCCGCTGGTCATCGGATCGAGCCGGAGGTTCGCCGCTTCGAGAACCTGATCGAACATCGCACCGATGGCGAACGTCTCGAGACTGGTCCGCATCTCGTTCTGACCGTCGAAGGCTTCTGCGATACCGCGCAGCGCCCCGGAGGACTGCTCAAGGACTTGAAGGGTTGCAAGCTGATCTGCCAGACTGTTCTGCAGATCGATTAGCGATTGATGTTTCTGCTGAGCAGCAGCGCTCTGCTTCACCGCTTCGTCTGCAGCGGCCTGTGCTTGAGCGCAGCTCAGACGATAGGGCTCAAGGTTTTGCCTCTGCGCGTTGCCGACCGCGTTTCTTGCCATCGTTTCTCGTGCGCGGGCTTCAACAAGGGCGGTGTCAAAGCCCGCGATTGCCTTCTCCAGTGCGGGAATTTCGGCAATATCGGGGATCGCCGCGCGATAATCTGCCTCGGCCATCCCAAGCTCGGTAAGGCGGGCTTCAAATGCGGTTTGCTTTGCGGCGAGTTCGATCTCGGTGTCGCTGACCGCGGTCGCAGCGCTCTGCAGTGCGGCTGCTGCTTTGATAGCAACGGCATCTAGCTCGCGCTGCTTCGCATCGGCATCTGCAAGGGCCTGCTTCCGGCCGCACAAGTCTGCGGTGGCGGCATCGATTGCGGCCTGCAGACCGTCTTGCTGGCGCAGATTTTCGGGGACTGATGCAATCTTCCCGTCGTAAGCTTGGCGGGCCAATGCCTCTGCGGTCGTGGCACCCCCGAGCGCGTCGCGAGCCTTTTGGAGGGTCTCTGTCGCTGCCAGCTTGCGCTTGCGTGCGTCATCCAGTTCCTGGGTGAGAAGGCCGATGTCGACGTGCGCGCCCAAAGCATCGATCTGAGCAAGAATGAGCTGCAACTCGCCATCGATGTCGCTCGCGCCGCGCTTCGGCTCCGCGAGTCCGTCCAGGACTGCACGCTTTGCGTCGAGTGTGGCACCGGCCGAACTGGCGGCCGCTTGGGCCTCACGATCGGCCTTGGACGCGGCATGGGCTACGCCCTGAGCATCGCGCCACGCCTTTTCGAGTGCACCCGCATCTCCTGAACCGTGCGCCGGTTCGGGGTGGTCGCTGGCGCCGCAAACCGGGCAGGGGTGCCCATCCTGCAATCGCTGGGCAAGGACGCTGGCCTGGGCTGAAAGGAAGGCGCGCTCGTGCGTCTCGGTGACAGCGACTGCTTCGGTATGGCGGATCTGCGCGTCGCGGGCGATTGCTGATGCCTTCTCGTAGCCATCCTTCGACAAGGTCACAGCCTGCGTCGCCTGTGCAAAGGCCTGCGCTGCGTCGAGCTCGCTTTTCAAACCGTCACGAATTCCGTTCAGCTTCTGCCGCTCAAGACCATTCGCTTGGGCTGTCGCGAGCGCCGTCTCCTTCTCTTCGCCGAGATCAGCAGCCTGAGCCTCAGTGTCGGCTGCTTGGGAATGAGCCTGTTTTGCCTGTTCCAGTCCCGCCTCGGCGGTTTCAAGGTCAGCCAGACGCTCGGCGGCATCCACCAGAACTTGTTTGTGGCGGTTCAGCTGGTCGATCTTGCGCGCGATGTCTTCGATCTCATGATCGCGGGAGCGAAGATCGAGCAGCGTCGCACTCGCCGCGGAAAGAGCATCGCTTGCCTCTCGGGCTGCTGCTTCCGCGTTGGTGTGTGCTTCAATCGCTGCGCGGTAACGCTTTCGAGCATCGGCAACGCCGGTGTCGAGGTCCGACATGCGCCGCGCCAGCTCCGCCCGGGATTTGCGTGTTCGCATCGCCTCGAAAGTCTGGCTCTGTGCCTCGAGCTGCTTGAGTGCAGTGAATGCAGCCTCGACCTCGACGAAGCGCTTTTCATGTTCTTCAGCGGCCGCATAAGCCTTGTTGGCCAAGGCCAGCACAGCCGCCGTCTCAGAAACCGCCAACTGGGTAAACTCATATCGCTCAAGTGCCGAGGCAATGCCGTCGGTGAGCTCGTCTGAGCTGGCGAAGCCCTCGGTTTGAAGGCGGTGCCCGTGCAGGCGATAGCCATCTTCGATCTCACGCCTGATGTTCGCAGCATCGGCTTTGAGCTTTTCGGTGAGCCGGCGGTAGAGCGATACGTCGAACAGCTCCCGCAGAATTTCGAGCCGGTCCTTGCTGTTCGACACCAGGAAACGCTCAAACCTGCCTTGCGGCAAAAGAACGATCTGGCGGAACTGCTGCGCGCCATAGCCGAGGATCTCTTCGACATGGCTGAGGACAGCGCTGACCTTCCGTTCTGCCAGCGGGGTCCCGCAGCAATCCGGACCGACATCATCGATGGCGATATCTGACACGTCAAAGAGCCATGCAGCGTGCGACTGCGCAGTATATCCCTCGCCCTTCGTCTTGGGACGCATCTGGTCAGGTATACGCCTGACATAATAGCGCTTTGTCCCCAATTCGAATTGCAGGCTGACCTCAGTGAGCAGGTCGTCAGGCGCGAAATCAGACCTCATGGTCCCGATGCCCTGTTCCTCCTTTGCGCCCTCGCCAAACAGGGCAAAGGCAATCGCACTGAAGATCGACGACTTGCCCGAGCCCGTAGGGCCGTAGATCCCGAAGAGGCCGGCATCCGTTGCCTCGCGAAAATCGACGGTCTCAGTCCCCCCATAAGGGCCGAAAGCGCTCAGGGTCAGCTTGATCGGCCTCATTGGTCTTCCTCCGCTGTCTCGAAAGCTCGAAGTGCGGAGGCGACAATCTGTCCTTCTGCCTCGGTCAGCGGCTCGCCGCGGATGAAGTCGAGGAACGTGGAAGAGAGGGCATGTGGGTCATCGATCGCCGCGCGCTGTTCCTCGAGGCGCTGCGCGACGGGCCGCTCGCTGCGTTCGTAGGCGAGCTGGACCGCATTAGGGCACACGGCCCGGATCCTCTTCATGGGATCAATCTGCGGCGTTTCGTCGGTCAGAACGACGCGAACGATATCGTTGGAGACTTCGCTGGCAGCAAGGAGCTCAAGCAATTTGCCCCGAATGGTTCTGACCTGACGCAGCGGCCGTAGCGGCACTTCGGTCACCGTGGCAGAGCCGTCGGCTGCAAGATCGATCAGGCTGACTGACTTCTGCTGCCCCTCTTCATCAAAGCCGAATGCCATAGGCGCGCCGGAATAACGGATGTGATCCTGTCCGACCGGTTGCGGCCGGTGGAGGTGCCCAAGGGCCACATAATGCGCCCCGTCGAAGGCCGCGGCCGACACCGTCTCGATCCCGCCGACCATGCGCGTGAGTGGGCGCTCGCTTTCGCTGGTCGCGGCGCCGTCGACAAAGGCATGGGCGACGACAACCCAACGCATTCCCTCGGCCACGTGCTTGCGAGCGCTGGCAAGCTGGGCCCGGATGACATCTGCAGGGCAGGCGATGGCGTCGTCTTCGAAGCACATGCGCGCAGCATATTCGAAGGCAAAGGGCAGGGCGGAGATGGCCACGGGCCCATGCGCATCGGACATCACGAGCGGTCGCTCGTCTTCATCCAGTGGTCCGCGCACAATTGCCGCGCCGCCATCCGCAAGAACGCCCATCGCACCGATCTGCGCCGCAGAGTCGTGGTTGCCAGCGATCATAACGATCGCTGCATCTGATGCTGCCCGCACCGTTGTGAGGAACTGCGAGAGGCGGGTGATCGCGCTTTGGGGCGGGTTTGCCCGGTCAAAAATGTCGCCGGCGATGATCACGACGTTGGGACGCTCGTCATCGATCATCGCCAGGATCTGGACGAGGATGTGCTCGTGGTCTTCATCAAGGGACAGGCCATGGAATTGGCGGCCGAGATGCCAGTCGCTGGTGTGCAGAATGCGCATTCAATCTGTCCTCGAATCCAAGTGCATATAAATTTTATATAGACGTATGATGGTGCGTCAAGTAGGGTTCGGACATGGACGATCCTGCACTCAAGCCAGCAATGCTTGCTCGCCTGGTCTATCTCGACCGGTGCCTGACTTGGCGCGGACAGGTGAATCGCAAGGACCTGATTGAGCGTTTCGGGATCTCGTCTCCGCAAGCGGCAATCGATCTGAGGGAATATCTCGAGCGGGTTGCAGAGCCGAAGCCTCGCTATGACACGGTCCGGAAGTGTTATGTTGCAGACCCGCACCATCGCGGCCTGCCTTTTGTCGAGGATGCAGGTTCGCCGAATGAGTTTGTCGGCCATCCCACATCGAGCGGCCTTTCTGTTCTTCCTTCGCCCTCGCGGCTGTGCCCGCCATTCGTAGTGCGGCGCCTTTGGCAGGCGATCGAGCAGCGGCAGAAGATCGAGATCGGCTATGTTTCGATGTCGAGTGGGCTGCGCCAAAACCAATGGATCGCACCTGCGCATTTTGCTTCCGACGGTGAGCGGCTGCATGTTCGGGCGTGGAGCTTCCATCGCCAGGCATGGCGCGACTTCGTGCCGGTGCGGGTGTTGCCTGACAGCACCTTTGCCGTGGCTCCGGTCGGCGAAGAGCTTCCGCGCGATGATGCCTGGGAGGAGTTCGTCGAGATCCGGCTTCGGCCGCTGAGCAGTCTGACGGAAGAACAGCAGGCCGCCGTCCGGCTAGAATATGGGTTCACCCAGGAAGTTCTGCGCTTCGAGGTCCGCAGGTCGCTCGAATTCTATGTCGAGCGGCGCTGGGGGCTTAACCAGCCTGGGGCGCGACTAGAACGGTGTCAGGCTCCCTAGCGGTCGGGGAGCGTAGTAATGCGGCCAACGCTCGCTACGGCCAGAGGACGAGCTGGAGGGCAAGCTACTAAACAGCAAACGACAGGTCAAAGTCAGGATTGACCTCGAGATCTGAGCAAACCCAATCGGTTGAATGCGGAGTGAATTCTGCGGCTTCGATCCAGTTAAAGTTTGGAGACGCGGTGGGAGCTAACCTATGCAGTCGATCACCCTGAAGTTCACGGATCTTCAATACATCAAGGGCTCTGACACGCTTATTTAATATGACTTGTGTTGTAAAGATAACCTGAATTACTCGCCACGAACGGCCGTACAATAATGCTTTATCGAACTCATTCCGTGAGATAATCAGTCGGTTTGAGGTCCGTTCTACGGCGGACTTAACTTCCAATCGCGTTGTTGAGCCCTCGTAAGCGTAGTCGATGTCATATCCGTATGAATCAGAAAGTAGAGCAACATGAACGGGTTCGTAACCGGCCCGACGTAAGGACGACATAACGACGAGTTCCCCGGCACGGCCAATCTCTTGACGCAGAGTTTGGTCAGATTGCCGTGTCAGCGCGCGGTTTACCTCATAAATCAGGGGAATAAGGTCTTCACCAAGCCAATTCAGCCGCACATAATCCTCCGACGGGATTAAGCTAGTTTCCACGTTGCCCGCCACAACTACGGCGGGAATCCAACTGGGTGGAAAATGAAGGAGGAAAAGCCTCGCTATGGCTACCAAGGATGCGCGGTCGGCTCGGTGCGACAACTTCGCTAATTGCGAATCTAACGAGATTTGCTCCCCCGCCGTCGCAAGGCCGGCTCGCAAGAGCATATCGGCAGTGCCCGCGATATCCCCTGCTGACGCCAAAAATGAGGCTCGGCTCGACGATGCGTCGATCCAATCCCTCAATTCTCGAAAATTTTTTAGCGATGCGCTGAAAGCGAGCAAGAACGCCGCGTGACATCGTCCATGGCTGGGAATCTCGCGCATATTGCTTACCCGATGTGAGCCAATACGGCTGACACATCATCGTCAAAGACTGGGTTTCCATCTTCACCTTCGTCAGACGCAGGCAAAGCAATTTGAACCAATCCGGGATCGTTCATGAGGACGGAGAGCGCACCTACCTTGTCGAACAACCTGCCATCGACAGCATCGTCGATCGTCCCCTCACTGATCAGAATTGTGAAACGGGTCAGCACATCTTTAGCTAGACCAAGACGGTGGATCCGGTCTTGGCTCTGAAGAAAATGACCGGCGTTGAACGATCTATCGAGGTAGACAGCATGGTGGCACCAGTGATGAAGGCTTACGCCTTCGCCACACGCGGCTGGGTTTGCTAAGAGTACCGTGCAGTTGTCATCGTACCTGAAGCGATTGAACTCTTGTTCGCGCGTTATGGTGCCCGGCGCGGCAGACGCTTCAGGTTGCACCCCGCCGTGGACAGCGGCGGGATTGAACCTCGCTAGTTGCTTCGAGAGCAAACGGATATTGCGAACGAAGTTGGTCCAGACCAGCACCTTCTCTCCTCTAGACGCTGCATCGGTTACGATCCTGTCCAACTCTTGGTATTTCCAAGGCGTCTCGAAAGATCCGTAGCGAGCCAGCAATTCCGGCACACTTTCATTTCCGCTCACCTCTAAAGGCGGATGCGTGAACCCTGGATCATCCCCTTCGTCAGAACCCGAAGTGAGCAGCATTGGATTTGTCGCCGCTTCGAGAAGATACATGACGATCTTGCCAAGCCTTTCTAGTTCGTGGCGGCTTCGATCCGTTAAGGTAAATCCGCGACGATATTGTCCGAGCAGCGCTTCGTAGATAGCCGCTTGGATTGGCGACATGGGGCGACGAATGACGTTGAAGCACGTGTCGGGTAAATCGAGGACTGATTTGGGCGTTCGCACGAAGTAGCGAGCTATCGCCATTTGCGTTTGAGCCAGGACGTCCGCGTCTCTACCCAAACGCTCATTGTAAGCGGCATTAGGCAAAACTTGCCGATCTTGTCCTGGATAGAGAAATTTCATCAAAGCGACTAAGTCGTAGGCACCCTGAGGTGCCGGGGTCCCTGTCAGAACGTCGCGGCGTCGTGCTACATAAGCCAAGTCCAGCACAGCACGTCCATGCACCCCATCCGAGCCTCGTTTGACTCGATGGGCTTCGTCGAGAATGACCTGAGTTTCCGCTGATCCGACGAACTCGCGAATTCTGTCGTAATCATTGGCAACGCGGTTGTAAGTCGAGACGAGAATGTCGGTGTCGCTTGAGATGAAAGTGGATGGGCCGCTGTAAAAGACCACCTTCAAAGGATTTATAAAGCAAGCGACTGCCTCTTCTTTCCACGCCTCGAATGCCGCGATCGGCGCGATCACCATCAATCGGGTGACCTGTTTGCGGTGTTTTCGGATTGCATGGGCGGCTAGCGCGAGGGTAGTCTTTCCCGCACCAGGCACTGAAAAATCTGCGGCGTGAGGAAGTCGAAGAACCTGAGCCAAATTGTCGAGTTGGAAGTTCTTTAGCTTCCGTTTAAAGCCAGCCTCTAAAAGTTCGGCTTCCAATTCAGCCATATCGACAGGTTCACTAGTGCCGATGACCGCGGCTTCTCGCGCTTTACGGTCAGCGGCCATCGCTTCGAGTTGCGTTCGAAGTGTTGGTCCTAGTTGAAGAGGTTCGGCGAAAACCGATCGCAATTCGCGAAGGACATCGAGCTCCGCAAAAAAGGTGTCCGCGTGAACGACTGTTTGCCTAACTGAACCCGAAATGACCCCGCGTGCGAGCGCCTCTTGAAGGCGAGCCCATGCTCCAATTTTCGCATCGTCTGATTTCTCAGCAATAACCGTGGGACGACCTTGCCGATATAGCTCGATGGAGATCACGCTTCCACGCCCAGGGCTGCGAATGCCTCCTTCAGTTCAGCAATCTTCGTCTTGTATTCCTCTTCTTTCCAACCTTCAAGTGACCGTGCCTTCGGCAACGCCTTGGCTGCTTTCGCCAATTTAATAATAGCTTCGGTTATGAAACCGACTGGTGCAGTCACCGCTTTGCCGTCCTGCTGTTGAGCGCTTGCTTCATCTGCGGCGACATCTATCGCGCTTCCAACCGATGACATCAACTCGGGCAGCGACACCTTGCTGCCATTAAGTTCCGCCTCGGATTTTCCGCCTTGGCGAGCGAAAAATGACAAAATCCCGTTCAAGTCTCCATTAGCGGATGGCTCTTTCTCGCCGAGGACGTCATCAAGAATATCTAACCCGTCACTCTCCTCCGGCGTTTGTTGACCCAAAAGAGGTGCCAAGGCGACATTGCTGGCAATCTCCGTTCGGACGAGGCAGCTGGCGTCAGAACGCCGGAGCTTCCGAAGATCCCGGTAGTTAACCCCGGTCAAAATCCCTAGAAAATAGGATGAACGGACCGATGCGGCCTCCTCGCCCGATTTGTTGCGGACGTAGGCAGATAGTTCGGTGAATGCCGACTCATTGTCTACGAAGTCCGCGTGGTGGCGAGTACCGTTAGATAGTTCGACCAGCTGGTGAAGCTGTTGTAGCTTCTCAAACTGAGTCCGAACGTCGCCTATCGGCTTATGCATCCGCGAAGCTACTTTTTTCCAGTCCTTCCCTTCGCGATTGAAGAGCTCTTCAATCAGGAGGGCTTCATTTACCCAAGTGTATTCCTCCTTGAACTCCCGGGCGATTTGGAGCTCAGTCTCAAGATCGACTAACTCCGCAGCCGTCGCGTCGACCGGAAGGACAAGGCAGTTCACATAGCGGCCGCTCTTGAACCCATCGTCAAGATATAGGCTGCGAAGCGCCGCGGAACGTCGATTGCCATTGATCAGAACCCCCTCGGCGGTCACCACCGCTGGTTCTTGTTGGCCCCGCTCAAGCAAGTCCTCCTTGATCGCCTCGAAGCCCTCTTGTCCTTTGAGGATACCAAACTGCTCAGCCTGTGCTTGCGCACCCAGTGGGTCGGCGGTGAAGAGATCCGGAATGCCGCGCTGCGTGATGATGCGCATCTGCTCTGACTTGGTACGATGATTCAATGTGGAAAAGCGAACCCACTCAACTTCAAGCGCCACCACCGGAAGCTCCTTTTCCGGCCGAGGCCAAGCCGGGAGAACAGCTTTCTTGGGGCTCGTGCCCTGCCGCATCACCAAATGATGCACCCGATCCTGGTCCATTGCAGGATTTAACATATTAGCTCCTTGATGAAGTCGAGCGGCCAGCGCCAAATCGCGACGTGATTTTTGTGCCGTCGCGCGATCCTGTGCGGAATCCCACGTGACCTGTAAAAAGCGGTGCTTCTTCAGATCGCACGCCAAAGGCAGACAAAAGAACAGAAGGGAAGAGTCGTGTACTTTCTCCAGACCAATTTAGGTCGGGCGACGTCAGACGTTGCGGCATGACCCAGATGCAAGGGGGAGGGACGTCCTCGCCCTCGATCTGCATGGCCCGCTGCTTCTTGGGGCAAGGGCGCAAGTCGCTCCCACACAGGTCGCTGTGAAAGATGATCCCGTCCAAATTGTCAGGCCTCTTAGAGAAAAATTCTCTACGCAACCTCTTAACGCCAGCTGATACGTGCCACCCAGGTTCTTTTTTTGTACTCGGACAGACCCACCAGAGGTAAGCCTCAACGGCCCAATCAGGGACCTCCCAGGCCACGCTGCTATGTTTCCCATCTGGGCATCCTTTTTGGATGATTGCAACGTCCCCGACGCACGGCACACGTAACCTGTACACCGTGTCGTCGCCATATTTTGGGACCTGGAAGGAATCGATTGCTCCCCAGACTTGCATGTGGCGGAAAATGCCGAGTAGAAAATCTTTCCTGCCATTGTTGCTAGCGGATCGGCTGCCACGAATTTTCTCGATCGCAGCGGGAAGAGCAAGATCGAACTCTTCGGCAGAAACACCTTGCTTGTATAGGTAATCACTATCTTGGCCCACTGCGCGGATGATCTCGGCTACGCGGGCGATAACCTCTTCGGGCGGTGCTCCGCGATGACGGCAAGGTAAAGCCTCTTCAGCAGCCATAGTTCCCCCAAGGTATTCGTTTGCCAATGAGTGTGAAGATGATCGGCGGCCCGGATTGAGGCAATAGGGACATAGCAGGAACGATCCACAAATGCTTGGAAAAACGGCAAAGACGCTTCGTGAGGAGCCCCGTTTTTGCTCTATCGCCCAGTCAGCATCCTCACTTCGTCCGCGCGATGGTTAGGTATGCGGACGCTCGCGCCGATGTTTTGCGAAATTCAAGATGAATGGTCGGGGAGAGCTTTTGGCAAGGCATCGCTTCGAATGATCAGACGCGTCGGATGGCCGTCATGTCTGAGGTCTGCTGCACGATCCCTGCGCGCCTCACGGTCGTCTTGCGTAGCATATCAGTTCCTTGATGTGCGACGTCAAAATCGACGAAGTTCAGTTCATGGTCATGCCCTCCAAAGCAACCATGAAAAGCGGCTAGGAACTCAACGTCGACCAACGATTGAGCACCGGCGTGAGGACGGGCAAGCGAGGGAATTGCGGCCGGAAGTATGTATATGCATGCGGGTGGAGTCCGAAAGGGGCCTAAGTCGGTCAGGCGGCTTGGATCATTGAGCTTTGGGCAAGGTCGACCGATCGTGCCGCAAACCATATCCCACAATATCACTCCGTCCACGCGTTGGTTACGCGAGATCATCTCAGCGCTAAGCCTGGTGTGAATTCCGGACCACGCGTTCCGCCTCGGATCGGCACCCGGATTGGTGCACAGACTCCAAATAATAAACTCATTCGCGTTGGCGGGACGCTCGAAGATATTGGTGTTGTTACCGTCCAGACAGCCCTTCAGGTCGATAATCGCCATACGACCACTATTCAGTCGCACGCTATAATCGTTACGGCTGGCATCGCTCGTCAGGTCCCAATCTGCAATGAAACCGCCATCCTGGAGATGGTTCAAGGCGTGTTGAACGAACTCTCGTTTTCCGCGCATTGTGGCCGAAAACTGACCTCGGACTCTCTCCACTGCGCCTCGGAATAAGCCGGAGTTATAAAACTCCATTTCTTCCAAGCCGTGGTCGCCAAGCAGGTGCGCTTCTGTTT
This sequence comes from Erythrobacter sp. RANMB8, assembly GCF_056848235.1. Lineage (NCBI taxonomy): Bacteria > Pseudomonadati > Pseudomonadota > Alphaproteobacteria > Sphingomonadales > Erythrobacteraceae > Erythrobacter > Erythrobacter sp. RANMB8. Next base: position 60,290 of record NZ_JBREHG010000003.1, on the reverse strand, counting down.
TGAGCGTCTCAGCAAATCGCTCGATCTGATCGCGCAATCCTTGATTCTGTTCGCATGGAATGATGCTCAAGCCGCCTCCCGATCCTGAGCCGCAGCATTTGCTAGCAATGGCTCAAGAAGATGCGTCGCCAAATGCCGAACAACCGGCACCGCAACGCCATCCCCCGTAAGGTGATAGGCTTCATTGTAATTTCGTGGCAACTTATATTCGTCTGGCAAACCCATGAGACGAGCAGTCTCGCGAGAAGAAATGAGACGAGATCGTACGTTCGCGCCATCGATCACTAGGATTGTCTGCCGGCTGGAACCGCCGGTAGGAGTCCGAAGGCAGCCGGCCACGTCGTCAAATCGGACTTCTGCGCGCTGAACTTTGTTGCCTTTCTCATCAAAACGCGTGCGCTTGTAGACACCGCCAACCATTCGCCGCTTCGCCCTTTTCGCTGCCGTTACCTTCGCAAGATTTATGGGAGACATCATGCTGAGCAGTTGGCTGGTTTCCGCCGGAGTGTGCCATCGGACGCTTAAGGGATTCTCTTCGATCAAGTCCGCGAACGTAGAATTTCGGTGGGGTGGCGTGGGCACATTCCACCACAGCCAAGTCTCTTTTGCTGCACCCGATATATTTTCCGCAGCATTGCACAGCCCGCGCGTATGGAAAGGCTCGATGGGTCCAGGTGCCAACAGTGCAGGATCAATGTGCAGATCCTCTCGAACGCCAATCACAAAGAGTCTGGGTCTGGATTGAGGAACGAACATGGCTGCGTTCAGAACCAGCGCGCCGTATCGATAGCCAGCGAGTGCGAAGGACTTGCAGATGGCTTGAAAATCCTTTCCTCCATGCGAGGTCAGAGTTCCACACACGTTCTCCAAGGCGATTATTCGGGGTGCGCGCGCATCAGCAATCAACCCCGTCATCACGTCCCAGAAAGGATAAAACGTGCCAGATCGCTCGCCCTGAAGGCCGGCACCTCCTCCTGCCAGCGACAGGTCTTGGCAAGGGAATGAACCCCAAGCGAGATCCGCTGTGCCGGGAAGATCGCGAGCCGAAACCGCCTTCACATCACCAACCTTTAGTTCGCCACCCGTTCCCCAATTTGCTTGGTAAGTCATGCCTTTTTTATGATCGAAGTCGTTTGCGAATAGGCAGGTCCACTCGTGACCAAGCCCCGCTCGCGCCATCCCACCGCCGGCGAAGAATTCATAGAAGCTAGGCATGGGTAGTATTCCCGCACCGACGAGCTTCGACCGCACTCTCACGAGCCAATTTTTCCTCGATGGCTTCCGCAATCCAAGTGTTGCGAGATACTCTGCCCGGACGCGAGCTCCGGGCTGCGTCTATCGCTTGAAAGGTTTCTCCCGACAGGCGCAAATTTATGCGGTCAAGGTCAGTCACATTAGAGGGATTGTGGTTTCTCATGGCGCCACTATGGCGCCAAATTCGGGCACTGTCCACCCCTTTTGTTCTTACTTCGTTCTACGTCTGTCAAGTCCATCGATCACCGGATAGCTGAATTTTTTTAGCCCTCTGAACAATTAGATAGAACCAAACCTCGCAGCTCAGGATGAATTAACGGGGCAAATTCCGCAAAATGGGCCTCGACCTCTATTCCTTGGATCATAAGTGCAGCATTGCACAACCGCATCTCAGTGGGCTTCCGACGTAAAGGCGCACATTCCTAAGCCATTCGACTGGCGATCTCCTGGCCATGATTGTCCCAAACGACTGGCAAGAGAGAACCTGGTGGAGATGAACAGTCACATCGCTTAACTGGTCATGAGACACAAGTAGAGTATGAGTCCCATGATGCTGGCATATTCTGTGGCGCGATGGCTCACGCTGCGATTGCCTCCTCCCCCCGCCGGATCGTCCGATACACGGTCGGCCGAGAGACCTTGAACAGCTTGCCGAGGTCGCTGATCGAGTATTCGCCGGTGGCGTGCATCTTGAGCAGTTCGCGCTGCTGGAGGTCAGACAGCTTGGGCGGCTTGCCGCGGAGCTTGCCCTTATCGCGGGCTATCTTCATGCCCTCGCGAGTCCGCAGCCGAATGAGGTCGCTCTCGAACTCAGCGAAAGTGGCGAGGATGTTGAAGAACATCCGGCCCATTGGGTCGTTGGGGTCGTAGACCTGCTTGCCCAGCGCGAGGCTGACGCCGCGCTTCTCCAGCTCATCAGCAATCGCACGCGCGTCCGGCACCGAGCGCGCGAGCCGATCCAGCTTTGGCACGACCAGCGTTTCGCCGGCTCGCACTGCTGCCAGTGCCTGGGCGAGGCCGGGGCGATCGCGGTTGCGGCCGGTCAGGCCGTGGTCGGTGTAGATGCGGTCCTCGGGGACGCCGAGTTCGATCAGCGCCCGGCGCTGGGCGGTGAGGTCCTGCTTGTCGGTCGAGCAGCGGGCATATCCGATGAGTGTGTTGGTCATTTGTAACGGATGAGGCCCCTATGTGAGAAAATAAAGCGTACCACCTTAACGAGAGGGCGGGCAAGCTGGATTTGCGGAGGGCAGGGGGGTCTGACCTCTATGCCCTAGGAAGTGTCCGGTGAGCGATCCGATGCGGTCGCACGAGCCTTGCTAATTTCAAATGTCTTGACCTGTGCTTGATACAGAAAACCATAAAGTGTAATGGCCAAACGATCATACAGCGAGGTGCCTTATGAACGTGCAGCGGGGAAAACTTGTTTCGGGAGGAAGGCTGCAATTGCCGGTCGAGATCCGGCGTGCGCTCTCTCTATCCGATGGCGACACCGTGCTGCTCGAAGTGGTCGATGGCGAAATTCACGTGCGGCCCTATCGCGATGCTGTGACCCGGATTCAGGCGAAGTTGCGCAAGTTTGTGGAGCCAGGTCGGAGCTTGTCTGACGAATTGATAGCTGAGCGCCGGGCTGCCGCAGAAAATGAGTGATAAGCGCTATATGCTCGATGCGTCAGCCGTGCTCGCGATGTTGCTCGGTGAGAACGGCGGCGATCAGGTTCGAGAGCGACTTGATGCCAGCCACATCAGCGCCGTCAACCTTTCTGAGGTTGTTGCCAAACTACAAGAAGGCGGTGTGCCCGATGAGGTTATAACGTCCAGTCTTGTAGAGCTGAATTTCGATGTGCTCGCGTTCGATCAGAGTCAGGCAGTGCATGCCGGACTGCTGCGTGCTGCGACGCGAAGTGTAGGATTGTCCTTGGGGGATCGAGCCTGCCTTAGCGCAGCCGAGTCGTGCAATGCAGTTGCAGTGACAACCGATCGGGCATGGGGCAAACTCGACGTTGATATCGCCGTCGAAGTTCTTCGCTAAGTTCTGCTTCCGACCCATACTCGGTCATTCAGAGAGCTTAGACTGAAAGGCTGGTCCCGCCAGAAGCTGCCGTGCCGCTTTCGGGATCGAGCCCCGAACCCGCCGCCGACCGCACCTCGACGATGCAGTCCAACACCAGACGGGGAATGACACTAGCGGTAAATTTTGCCTTCATCTGAGCAACGTCGTCGCCAAGAACGCTGAGCACGGCTCGTTGCTTGGCGCAGGGTGCTGGCAAGCTCCCGCGCCCCATCGCTGACCGCCGGCGGCTGCGGAGCCACACACGATCATCCCGACTACGAGAACACGTGCTTCCGCCACAAGCCGCCTTGCACGGTTTCGGACTCGAGCATCCCGTTGAACAAGGCAGCTCGGTGGGAAGTTGACATAGGTGCTACGGGAGGCGGGGCTTTTCGGCCACGCACAGAATGGCGGGGTAAATAGCGCCCGCGCTGATCAGCGAGGCAATGTGTGAAGATCGTCCGTGATCTGGTGCAAGCTGTCTGCTGGAAATGACCGCGACGCCCGATCGGGCATTCAGGTGCCGAGACGTCGGCCAAGCTCCTCAAGGCGACTGCGCGTTGCGGTGTCCTCGGTTTCCTTGAGCGCCGAGGTCGCAGACTGGTAATTCCGAAGAGCCGACTGACGGTCGCCTTGGGCAAGCGCGACTTCTGCCAAAGCCAGATCGACCTTTCCTCCCAAATCGGTCTGGCCTGTCATTTCGAAGATTTTTTGCCGGTCGAGCCCTTCCAGCAACTGGCCCGCTTCGGCAAAGCTTCGATTGGCAATAAGGCACTCAGAGGTGAAGTAACCGATGACATGCGTCAGCGGATAGTCAGCTCCGAAAGCCTCTCGCGCCGTTTCCAGTGCATTACGCGCGACTTTCAGGCCCTCAGCACGCCGAGGGGTCAGGCAGCCGGTCGAGGCATAATCGATCTGCCCTACAAGAGCCTGATGCGATGCAGGGCCGGCTGAAGCTGCCGCCCCTTGCCACACGCGTTCGGCCTCGTAGGCCGCTTCGTCATAGCGGCCGAGGGCTGCCATGCTTTCGAACCGGGTCGACCGCAGGGCCAGAGTGAATCGGTGTTGCGGCCCGAGACGTTGCTCCATCGCCGCCAGCAGAGGCGCACTGTCCCTGAGCACAACGTCATGCTTACCGAGCATGGAAAGAGCGTTGAGCCAGTGCTGGCGCGTTACCAGCGTATCCGGGTGGTCAGCGCCGCGCACATTGATCGATTCCTTTATGGCGGCCCGCGCAACCGGTTCTGCATCCTGTGCGCGGCCGAGACGCATCAGGGTCAGCGCGAGCGATGACTTAATCTTCAGCGCCTGCGTGGGCGACGCCGCATCCGGATCGCTCCCTGCAATGGCAACAGCGCGCCGGAACGCCCGCTCGGCCAGTGCAAGATCGGCCATGTAACCATAGGCGCCCTCAGCCTGGGCGAAGGCAAACCCGATCCTTCCGCTCTCACTTTGTTTGCCGAGGCGCTTTCGTTCGGACTGCAACAAGCGCCCCGCTTCTTCAAGCCGGTCAGGCTGACCCGAAACGCTGTTCATATGGATCAGTGCCAGCCGCCCGAGCGCTGCATCCTCGCTTTCGGTCTCTTTCGCCCGCGCGAATAACGCCTCGCTCCTCGCAAACTCGGCACGTGCGTTGTCGAAATCTGCCCTGCCGTAGAAGGCGCGCGCAAGCGCCAGGTGCAGACGTGCCGCAACCCCGGGCTTGTCAGCATAGCGTCGGTCGATATTCGCACTGGCACGGCTGATTGCCTCGACGACTGTCTCACCGGCACCGCCAGCGCGCGCAGGATCGACACTGCCCAGAACATCTTCGGCCACAAAACTGTAGCTGGTGTCCGCCAGGCTACGGGCGGCGATAGCCTGATTGCGCTGGGACCAGGCATAGGCGCCGAATGCACTGCTTGCGATCAGGCCCATGGCCAGACTGCCTACGGCCGCCTGCACCCAGGGCCGGCGTTGCAGTCTTCGCGCCTCCGCTTCCTGCTGAGCGGCAAATTGAGCAGCCTGACGCTCTAAGGCAGTGGCCTCTTCACGGCGCTCAGCCAATCGTTCCAGCCGTAACGCCAGTTCATCCGCGCTCGCGAAACGCAGCTGGGGATCGCCCCTCGCCGCCCCAGCGATATCCGCGCGCAGAAGCGGATCGGCCACGTCAGCCTCCCAGCCCGGTGCCAGCGCTCGATCGAAGTCGCCCACCACCATCTGATAGAGGATCAGGCCCAGCGCATAGATATCGCTGCGGATTGTCGGCGTCGCATCGCCGACAAGCTCGGGCGCACGATAGGCCAGAGTACCCGAACGCACGTTGTCCGTGTCGAGACCGACCTCCAGAAGCCCCGGATTGGTGATCCCGAACTGGTCGAGTAGCGCCCCGTCGAGCAGTCGCCCGCTACCGAAATCGGCCAGCCTGACGATCATGCCGGTCTCCCCGGCATCGATCAGGATATTGGCGGGTTTGAGATCCTTGTGCAGCACCCCCAGGGCATGCACCGCCGCCAGCGCGCGCGCGATCCGTGTCGCCACGGCGAGGCGTCGATCAAGGGCAATGGCGGGCAGCCCACCGGCATCGTGTGCCCATTGCAGAAGATCGCGTCCCCCATGGGCATATTCGAGGAAATAGGGTGAGGTTTCGAAATTCCATTCGAGCAGCGCAGGAAGCGGCGCGGCAGGGCCAAGGCCAGCAAAGACGACACGCGACAGCGCCGCCTCTCGCTTTAGCGCGCGCAGTCGGTCGGGCGCATCGGCGAACTTGAACACCCGCTGCTCGCGGGTCTTGTCGTGGCCAGCGAGCCACACATCCTCGCCGCCGCTATCACCCAGCGCGCGCATGAGGCGCCATTGCCGCCGTCCCGGCACCGCATCGCCCGGCGCGAAGTTAAAGCGCGGCAGCAACGGAGCATCGATGGTATCAACCTCAACCTTCGCGATCAGGCGATAGCCCACGCGCGGCACTGTCTCGATTATGCTGTCCTCGCGCTCCCCGAATGCCTTGCGGAGTTTGGAGATTGCTGTCGGAAGCGACCCCTCGACAACCGTAACTTCGGGCCAAACCGCATCGAGGATCTCGTCCTTGGTCACGACCTCGCCTGCGCGCAGCAACAGCTCGTGCAGGACTTCGAGCGGTTTGCTCTCGAGCGTTACCGGCCGCCCCTCGACCCGCAGCTCCCAGCCGGCCTCGTCGAACTCGGCACCGGAAAACTTCCAAAGTCGCCGACGGCGCCGTGATGCAGAACGGCTTGCTGCCATGCGCCTCCCCCCTGTGTCTGGCCGGACTTTAGAAATTCTTGAGATGCCCTTCAAGACCCACTCGCCCGGCATGCGTACCCAGTTTCCGAGGTAAATCAGTCGCGAGGCGAAGGAGAATGGCCATGGCACAAGTTGGGCGAAGGCATCTGGCTGCGATCGGACTGGGCGTGACCAGCTTTGCGCTTGCCGCGTGCGGCCAGTCCGAGTTCGCGGCGATGATCGAGGGCGAATGCCTGTCGAGCGGTCAGAACGGCGACTGCTCGTGCATTGCCAAAACCCTCGATGACGGACTTCCTGATCACCTCAAGACCGCATTCCCCGCGCTTCGATGGGAGCTCAAGCCTCGCCCCGAAGACCGTGAAGCGGTGAACGGAGCACTGCTGCGCTCCGCCGGGGTGGACCCGGCAGATCCGCAGGCGGTGCGATCGATCCGCCAGGAATTCAGGGAGCGGATGCAGACCATGAACGCGCAGACCCGCCAGCTGTGTGGCGGTCAGATCTGAACGGAGCAATATAATCAGGGGGAACCACACGATGAAAGGCAAGATACTGGGTTTCAACCAGAGCGAGGGATCCGGTGCGATCACTGCCGAAGATGGTTCGCGGCACCGGTTCCTGACCGAGGACTGGCGCGGTGAAAAGCCACCCGCGGCGGGCATGGCGGTCGACTTCGAAAGCGAGAGCGGCACCGCCAGGGACATCTATCCGGTCGGTGGCGTCGCGCTGGACAGTATCAAGGTCGACCTTTCCGGCATCACGGCGAGCCCGGAAGGAACCAGGGTTGTCGCCTTGTTCACCAGCTCGCTGGCAACGCCGCTGGCACTGGGGGTGCTGCTTGCCTGCTTCATGACCGCGCTGTCGTCACCCGTTCAAAGCGCCACGCTGCTCGGGCTTGGACAAATCGTCGATCAGCTTTCGATGGCGTCGGCCGCAGGCGGGATGATGGGCGCCGATACATCAGGCATGGGGACGATGGAGGCGCTGCTCTTCCTGCGCTTTGCAGCACCGCTTGCGGCATTGTGGCTGATCAGTGCCGCATGGCGGGGCAAAAGTGAGAAGCTGCCGATGCTGGCAGCCGGCGCTGCGGCGATCCTCGCGGCACTGCTGGTGGTAGGACTGCGATCGGCGATCCTGTCGATGGCGCCTGATTTCCTGCGCGAACAACTCGCCGCCGGCATCAGCCTCGGCTTCGGCGTATGGCTGCTCTTCCTTCTCGGCGGGGCGCTGATTGCCGCAGGCCTCGGCAAAGTCCGCAATCCGTTCGCGAAAGGAGAATGATGATGGTTCGCAGACACCTGCTTTCTGCCGCTATACTTGGTGTGCTTGCAGCCTGCAACAGCGCGAGTTCCGATCCCGCCGCGCCGCCGCCGGAGCGCGATCTCGCCGCCGACGAGGGTCCGAATGGGGCAATGACCTATTACGGCAAGAAGATTGAGGTCGACTGCGACAGTGTCGCCATCCCGCCCCGTCCCGATGGAAGGCCGGTTGACGACCTGCGGGGATTGCGGCTGGGGGTCCCGCTCGAAACCGCGATCCGTTTTGCCCAATGTCCCAAGGGCGAGCAGGCGGACAGCGTCATGCTGGAAGGGGACGGTCCCACCCTGCGCCGCGATCAGGCCGGGCTGAAGATCCGCAGCTTCGTTCGCATTGCCACCGGTACGCACAAGCCGCGCTGGGGTGCGACCGATGTGCTCAACTACGATCCCCGTACGAAACTCGAAACCGTTGATGCGCAGTGGAGCCTTTACGCAGACGGCATGCCCGGGCAGGAAAAGGTCTATGCCTTGTGGCTCGTCCAGCCCTTTGCACAAGGCGAACAGCCGACGATCGCATCGCAGGTTGCCGCGCTCGAAGGCAAGTATGGCAAGCCCAGCCTCTCCGGGGATCGCGGCGAGCTGTTCTGGCTGTATGGGCCTGACGGCAAACGCCTGCCCGAGTTCGACCGCGAAAAGCTGCGGCAGTGCAGCAATGGTATCGCCATCTATGGCACGCAGATGAACTGGCGCCCGGATTGCGGCCTCACGATCGTGGCCCAGGTCGATACCGCCTACGACAATCCGCAACTCGCCCAATCGGTGCAGGTCGCGATGATCGATGCTGCAGCCTACTACGACTACGAGGTCAATCGCTTCCCTGCCGAACGCGACGCCTTGCGTGCGGGGCAGGCCGGACAGGCAAATGCCAACAAGGGGGCTGAACTATGACGCCCGGCATGATACGGACGCGATGGCTGGCCATGACCGCTGGCTCGCTCATGCTCGCAGCCTGTAACAACAGCGCCCCGGTTACCGAAGGCACCGCCACTGAAGACGGAAGTGGAGCATCCACGGCTGACACTGCGGCGAGCGCTTCGGCTGCACCGGCGCCGGCACCCGTGAACTGCGATCGGTTTTCCGACAATCTGACTCAGCGCGACTGGGCGGTGGTCTATTACGGTATGACTGGTCTTGCCCCGCCGCGCGAACAATGGGCCGACGAAGCACTCGTGTCGATCGACCGTTCGCTCGGCGCGGAAGAGGCGTGGAAGCGCGCCAATGCCCAGGTCGATGCACAATGGACAGCCATGAAGGATACCCGCTGCATCACACTGCGCACCGGGGCCGATCCGGGCGAATATGATGCCGGCCTTGGCGGGATCCCGTTTGGCGCCTTCGCCCCCGATGCCTATTTTCCCGTCGGCGAGAACACCACGCCGGTCAGCCTGACGTTCCGCAACGCCGGTGCTGCACGGGTGTGGAAGATGACGCCCGATCGCGCCGACGCGCTTCGCGCTGACAGCTGGTGGAGCAGCGCCAGCCTCATCATCCGCGCCCGTCTGGTCGCGGCCCGGCCGAGCGGGAATGGCGGCGCGATCGAAGCAGAGATCGTCAGCTTCGATCTCGAACCGCCGGAATACAGCCGCGCCGCGCGTGAAACCTTTACGGTGTCGCCATGATGAGGCTGAGGCTTGCGGCGCTGCTCATTGGCGCTGCCGCGCTGAGCGGCACGGCCCCGGGCGACAGGAAGATCGAGCTGCTCGGGATTCCGATGGGAGCGGACCTTGCTTCGGCAGAATCGATCCTGGCGGCGCGGGGATATTCGCGGCAAACGCGTCCCGACTATTGTGACAATGGCCGGTTCTGCGAAGCCCCGATCACGATCGAGAACTTGCCCGGAACACGCTTTGTCAGTGCACTTCATGGCTGGCGCGATCAGCCTGGCAAGGAGGAGAGCTTCAACTTCCATATGACCGCGCCGCCGAACGAGGCACGGATATGGGCAGCAGGTCTCGAACAGAGATTTGGCGACTGGTTCCAGCCGAGTGCCGCCGCTCCACTAGCGTCCGACATTCTCGCCGAAATCCGGACCCGATATGGTCCCTCGACCTATGAGAGCGGAAACCTGACCGATCCTTCCAATCGCGGCTCCAGCCTGTCGATGGTGTGGGTCTGGGACAGCAATGGCGGCCTCTATCGATATCCTGATGTCTCGCGGTCGCGCTGGTCCAGGGGGCTGCTTGAAACCCGTGACAACTGCCAGGTGGCCTTCGCCAAGGCTGCCGTCCCGCCAGGCAAGGGGACGGGCGGCGGAAGCGGCAATGCCGCCGCGATCAACCCTGAACCTTTCCTGCTGGCGCGAAAGGGAAACTGCGCGCTGATGATGGAGGCGGAGCTGTCGCAAACCCGGGGAAAGCTGCACCGGCTATACATCCGGATCGTCGATTTCAGGGCGGGACACGATGCCCTGTTCCACACCACACGTCTCGTCAGTGAGGAGCGCGGCAAGGCCGATGCGCAGCGTTCACGCAGCAACCGTCCGGATTTCTGAGCAGCCGCACCGGCTCCGCACGACAGCCTTCTGCCGCCAGTCAAGGAACAGCGTCCGATGATCCGTCACACTGCAATGGCCATATTGCCTTTCACACTGCCTCTCAGCGTGCTCGCCCAGAGTTCGACTGCTGCCGCGCCCTGGCCGAAAGAGGTTCAGGCTGTCTTTGACGGGTACAAATCGCAATGCCAGCAGGCAGGCGGCAAGTTCGTGCCCGATCGCGCGAGCTTCGCGCGTCAGATCGAGGTGACGGGCGACGGGAAGCCCGACTGGGTCGTCGAGCACAGCGCGTTCGCCTGCAAGGTCTCCCAGGCCCAGATGGATGCAGGGAACGTTCCGGACACCGGTTCGGGGTTTTGCGGCACGGCGGGATGCCAGATCACCATTCTGGGCTCGGGTCGGAAGGGCCTTGCACCGATCTTCGAAGGCATCCTGCGCGATTTGACGCCTGTTGATCTTGGCGGCGGGCGCAAGGGGATCGAGACGTCGGTACATGGAACCGCCTGCGGCGGGTCGGGCGCAGAGGTCTGTATCGAAACCTTGGTGTGGAATGGCAAGAAATGGGCGCTCGTCAAGCGCTACCGCTGGACTGATGCCGACTACGAGGCCGACCAGCGACGCCAGGCCGCACTGCCTCCGGCCGAGGCGTTCCGCGATCACGAGGCGAAATGGGCGTTCAGTGGCCGCGCGAGCAGCGCCGTGGCCGAAGTCCGCGATCACCCCGAACTGGGAAGACTGAGCCTGACGTGCCGGCCGGGCGGGGGGATTGATCTGACCGTTACGCCTACACAGACCACGAAGCCTTTCCCGCCCGCCGGTCAGCCCATGATGCTGTGGTTCGAAGGTTCGATGGACGGAACCGTTGCCGACCAGCCATTGGCGAAGGTGCCAGGGAAAACTGACTGGAGCGGACCCCTCGCGCCGGAACTGGAAGCCCTGCTCGGGGGTCGCGATGACGGACTCACTCTCCTCGTCAGCATTGATGGCGGGGCGGAATGGCAGGAACTGGCCTACTTCTCGCTCGCGGGATCCACAAAGGCGTTGCGATCGCTGCAGACACAATGTCCCGCTGCCAACCGGCCGAATCCAACGATTGCGGCGGCGGGAACGGCTCTGAAGCCATCTGACCTATCCGCCGGAACGCCTGCCAGCGCTGCAACCGCAGCACGCATCCCGCTGGCGGTGGGCTACTATGCCTATGTCGAGGGTACATTCTCGACTTGCGCCAATCCTGTGATCACGCCCTGGTACTTCGATGGTACGCGCTTCTGGGAGGAAACTGACTTCACTGACCCGAAGCACGAGCACACAAGCCAGGCTGTTGCATGGGAGATGGCCGGCAGAGACCGCTTCCGCATTTCCTATCGCAACCGCGATGAAGATGGCCGATGGAGCCCGGGCGTCTCCATCAACGAATACCTCATCACAGGTCCGCAATCGTTCACGTTTGTTGGCGTGGTCGGCACGTCCTGGGGAGCAAGCGAGAAGCACCAGCTTTGTACTGCAGCCCAACTGCCCGCCAAGTCGCGCTGGTACGAGGCAGCGAGGTGAGGGCGGGGACAATCGAGCAAACACCTTCCGTCGCAATTGATCAAAAGCTGCCTTTTTGCCACGCGATCCGAAGTGGCAGGAAAGTCCCAGATCTGGCCATTCCCGTTCGGCAATTAATTGCGTTTCGAGCGCCATGCCGGGCAGCCTTTGATCTCTGCATCAGGAACGCGCTATCGGTCTCAAAAAGTGTCCGTTGAGCGATCCTTTTCGGGCAACCATCGGCAAAGCTCCATTACTGTTGCAGAGGGGTGCTTCTGATGCGGCAACCGCTCGTTGAGACGCATTGACGTAGCTATGCCATGCAGGCGCCCATGTGGCTAATTTGCTCACTTGTGCCTAAGTTTGCATTTTGTTGAATTTCAGGGGCTCTCCGGCTAGAGTGTTGCCCTCGACCAATTCAGCAGGAGTCGGAGCCCGCATGACAGTTCAGGTCAACATCACCCCCAATGGTCGGATGAGCCTCCCGGCGGACATCCGCAAGCGGCTCGGGCTCGTCGGCGGCGGCGCGGTCTATCTGGATGAGACGCCGGACGGTCTGGTTCTGCGAACAGCCGCTCAGGCAGTGGCCCGCGCTCAGGCTTTGGCGAAGCAGTACACTGAAGGAAACCCAGAAGCGTCGGTCGAGGCGTTCCTGGCCAAGCGCCGCGAGGACAGCGGAGAGTGAGCGAGATCGTACTGGACGCGTCCGCCCTCATTGCCATGCTGAAAGGGGAGAAGGGCGCCGACAAGGTCGCCGCCGCGATAGCAGACGCCCGGATCTGCACGATCAACTACGCCGAGGTGGTCACCCACTTCATCCATCTTGGCATGCCCGAGCGTGAGGTCGACGCGATGCTCAACCCACTGCCAATGACGATTGTGCCGACCGACAAGGCCTTGGCGCAAATGGCCGGGCGATTGCGGGCGGTCACTGCCGATCACGGGCTATCGCTCGGCGACCGCTTCTGTCTTGCGCTAGCGCAGCGTGACGGTCTACCGGCATGGACCAGTGATCAGAGCTGGAAGGCGATCGCCGATGCCGTCAAAACCAAGGTCGTTGCTATTCGATGATGCTCAGCCGGCGAGGGAAGGGCGGTCGTCGGCCGATCCGACCCTTGGGCGATCCTCTGGGACTTGCGCCCCCATAAAACTGCCTGGCAGATTCGACGCATATCCCGCCGAAACGCGATATTCAGGAAACGACCCCAAGCCGGTCGTTCGGTTGCGACCTGCGATTTCCTGGGAGCGGACATAAAGAGCATGCTGAGCGGCAGATGTGCATTTGCCGCCAAATGGTGTCGCTCTGCACGGCAAAGAGTAATGAGAAATTGCGGTGAGTGTCGCATAAGCCGTATGGCTAGACTCACCGCTTCCCCGTTAACTTCGACATCTATGTGTGTCGCGGGCAGGCTGATGCAGAAGGGGGGGTAAATGCGACCTGATGATTGGGAACTGCTCGAAAAAGTCATTGATGAGGCATTGGCGATGCCGCCCGAGAGACGCGCCGCATTTCTTGAGACTCGACTTGCCGACCGTCCGGAGGAATTGCTGAAGGCGCGTCGGATCATCGATCAGATGGAGCAGGCCGAGACCTTTCTCGAGCTGCCTGAGCAAAAGGATGACGACCCGGCAACGTCGCCGCCCCCCCAGTCGCGGATCGGCGTGTGGTCGATCGGAGAGATGATCGGAAAGGGGGGCATGGGGGCGGTCTACGTCGCTCGCCGGGCCGAGGGTGGCTTCGAACAGATCGGCGCGCTGAAGCTGATGCGCGATGATGCGCCGATTGACGCGGCGCGCTTCGAAACAGAGCGGCAATTGCTCGCGCAGCTTGATCACCCAGGCATCGCCCGCCTTCTGGATGGCGGAATAAGCGAAGGCGGGCAGCCATGGATGGTCATGGAACGGGTGGAGGGCGCGCCAATCGATGTCTGGTGCGCCGAGCGCAAGTCATCTCTGGCGGACCGCGTTGCCCTTACCCTCGACGTGATCAATGCAGTGGGTGCGGCGCACCGGATGCTGGTGCTGCACCGCGATCTGAAGCCCGGCAACGTGCTGGTCGATGACGCGGGCCGGGTGCGGGTGATCGACTTCGGGATTGCCAAGCGGATGGACGGCCCGGATCAGACGCAGGATATCCTGCCGCTATCGGCACCCTATGCTGCTCCGGAGCTGCTGACCGGCGCACCGCTCGGACCGCCAGTGGATGTCTACGGGGCAGCGGCCGTGCTATACGAACTGGCCTCGGGACGGCCTCCGGTTGATCTGGCGGGTGTGCCGGTGGCGCTGGGCATTGGGCGGGTGCTCGACAGCATCCCGGCCCGGCTTGTGGGTCTGCGCCCGGCGGTGCCGGTGCTCGCGAGTGCACCGCAGAGCCTTGTGGCCGATATCGACGCGATTCTTGCCAAGGCGCTGCGCAAGGAGGCGGCGGATCGCTATGCCAGTCTCGAAGCGCTGGCCGACGATCTGCGCCGCGCGCTTGATGGCAGGCCCGTGACCGCGCGCTCAGGCGACCGTGCCTATCGCTTACGGCGGGCTGCATGGCGGGCGCGCTGGCCGATTGCGGCAGTGGGCGCGATCATGGCGGTGTTGGTGGCGGGCCTTATCAGTACCGAAGTCCAACGGCGAGAAGCCCTGGCCGCGCGCGATGCCGCACTGGCGGAGGAACAACGCAGCGATGCGGTCCGACAGTCGCTTTATCTGCTGCTGGCCGAAAGCGTCGAGGCAGCTGGCGATGCAGGCAATGCGCGCAATGTGCTGGATCAGGCGACGCGCAGGATCATGACGCAATTTGCGCGCGATCCCGGGGAATCCGCCCGCGTGCTGCATGCGCTGGGCGAATTGCATTTCTATTTGGGCGACTATGCCGCCGCCAAGACCGTGCTTGCCCCTCTGGTGACGCGGGGCGAAGGCGCGGCGCCAGGCGATGTGTTGGCAGCGGCGCGGTATGACATGGCGCAAGCAATGGTGCGGCTGGGCGAAGTGGACGCGGCCAAACCGATGCTCGCCCAGGCACAGGGCTTCTGGCAGCGCGATTCTGCCAAATGGCGCGCCCGTCTCGTCGACAGCCGACTGGTCGAGGCGCAAATCCTGCGCGCCAGCGATCCGGTAGCGGCGGCAGCGATGCTCAGAAAGGCAACCGCCGATCATGCCGCGCTGTTCGGCACCTTAAATCGGCAGGCGGGCGTGTTCCAGAACAATTTGGGGGTGACCCTGCAGGCGGCGGGCGACCTTGCCGGGGCGACAGCCGCGCTGAAAAAGGCGCAGGCAATCTGGCAGGCGACCGGGCTCACCGACACCCCCGATGCGCTCAACACCGCGAACAATCTTGCGTCGCTGGAGATGCTCGGCGGTCGCCCGGCCGCTGCCGAGCCCCTGTTCGCCGAAGCGGTGAAGCTGCGCCGGCAGCTTTACGGTGCATCGGGCGGGACAGCGGCGCTGCTGAGCAATCACGGCAAGGTGCTGCTGCAACTCGGGCGCGTGGCCGAAGCGGAAAAGCTGCTCGCCGAGGCAGCGCCAATGGCCGCGCAGTTCGCCGGCAAGGGATCGATGCAGCACGTGGCTGCGCTTGCCGGGCTCGCCGATGCCCGGGTCGCAAGCGGTGCGCCCGATGCGTTGTCGGTGGCGCGTCAGGGGCTGGCTGCAGCGGATCTTGGTAAATCGCCGCCGCCTGCCAGAGCGATGGCCTTGCTGTCGCTCGCCAGGGCGCAGAAGGCGAACGGTGATGCCGCCGGCGCGCGGCAATCGCTCAAGGCCTTCGATGCCATGGTGCCCAGCCTTGGCCCGGCAGCTGCGCGCATGGCGGAAGCGGCCAAAGCGGTGAGCGCCGGACTTTAGGCCGCTGCCGCCTCGTCGAGTCCATCGCCCTGCATGTCGGCCAGCAGGAGCGCCTTGGCCTTTACCCAGTCGCGCCGCACCGTGCGTTCGTTGCAGTTGTTCAGCACTGCGATTTCCTGCTCGGAATATCCGCCAAAGAAACGCAATTCGACAATCTGCGCCAGTCTGGGAGCGTAACCAGCCAACCGTTCAAGCGCGCCGTTGATGGCCAGCAGGCGATCATCGCTTTCCCAGTAGATCACCGGCAGATCATCCTCGAAGCTTTCCGCCGCCTTGCCGCCGCCGCGCTTGGCGGCAAGACGCGCGGCCGCATGATTGACCAGCACCTGCCGCATTGCGCGGGCGGCTGTACGCAGGAAATGCGCTTCATCAGCGAAATCGTGGGCGCGGCGCAGCTTGAGATAGCATTCGTTGACCAGCGCGGTCGAACGCATGGTTTCACCCGCACCGTACCGCCAGCACAGATCGCGCGCGATGCGCTTGAGTTGCGGATAGAGCGCCTCGATCAGCGCTGCATTAGCCTCGCCTTGCTCCATGACCTGCGCCCCCTGTAGACGGACCGATTCTACCGCCGGCACTCACGATTGTCACGGGTTTTGCGCAGCATAGACTAGGGTGATTTGCCGCTTGTCTTCCCCTTCCATTGGCGAGACCGTGACCTGCACTGCGGCTTCGCTGCTGCCCGATGCACCCATCGCCAGAATGCGGGTGCCGCTCATGTTCATCTCGGCCTGCTCGGCGAGCCCGGCGGCCACGGCCTTGTTGCGGTAGAAGGCAATCACTGCGTCTGCGCTGTCCGTCGTGGTGAAGCTGACCATGCCCTTGGACTCGTCAACATTACCGGTGACCGACGCGGTGACCGTGGCGCCGGGATAGACCGGCGCAAAAGTGGGTAGGTTTGCGGGCGGAGCAATGCCGGCTTCGGCGTCTTCTGCCGTGCGAAGGGTAACGCTATCGCCGCTCTCGGGATCGGTGAGCGTATGCTCGTCGGTATTGCTGCACGCGGCCAGCAGGACGAGGGACGTAATGGTAATGGCAAGGCGCATGCGGTTCTCCTTCAGGGCGCAGGTTCAAGGATCACTTCGCGCAGAAAGCCACCAGCGCGATAGGTTCCGACGAGGCTCTCGCCCCGCCGGCCGAGTGTCATGCGGTGTGGTGTGCCATCGGCGGTGGGCGCAAGAATGAGGACAAGGCGTCGGCCTTCGCGCCGCACTTCGATGAAGCGGCCGCCGGTCAGTTCGCAGTCGCCGTCGCCGCGGATCGGGCCACCGTCGAGAAAGCTGCACATCGGCTGGTGCATGGCGTAATCGCCGCTGCCCCGACGCTCGTGGCGGCTGAGGTGAATGGTGATCGCCATCAGGCCGTGGTCGCCGCGGTCGTCCGCGGCGGCCATGCGCCAGCTGCCGTGAAAGGGCCCGGGGATGACGTCACGCGCGCTGCCCGCAGTGGCGAGCGCGAGGAGCGTGGAGGCGGCAAGGCTCGCATGCCTCATGCGGCGATCCTCCCCAGACCGGCACCGAGCATCAGCCCTGCCCAGCGCTGCTGGGCGAGGCGATCGAGGCCGCGCTGCCATTCGGGGGGTGGGAGGCACGCCGCCAGTGCATCGGCGAGCGCCTCCAGCTGTTCGGCGATCTGGGCGATGCCCTGTCCCAGCCGCGGCGCGGTCTGGATCAGGCCGTCGCCCAGCCGGACGAGCGGGGGCAGCGGCGCGGATGCGCTCACCAGCGTGCGGCGGGCGAGCGGGCTGTCGTGGCGCAGCGCGCGCGGTTCAAGCGCGATAGTGCCGATCCGTCCGGCCCAGCCTGCTCCGGCTCCGATCAGCAAGCCATCGAGCGTGGCGACCGGATCGGGCGTGTCCGTGCCCGGCTGGCGCAGAGTCAGGCGCAGCGTCCCGTCGGCTGCTCTGAGCAGCACGGCAGAATGGGCCGTGCCTCTGGCGGCGATCAGCCATGGCTGGTGCAGCCCGTCATTGAGCCCGCACCAGCTCCAGCAGCGGTCGCGCCCGGCAAGCTCCTCGATCGTCACCGCGATTCCCGCCATCCGCCCGAGCCAGTGCCCGCTGCCTGTGGCATCGAACAGCACATCGGCGATCCCCGCCATCGCGCCCGCGCGCCAGTGCCAGCCTGCGGCGTCGGTGAGCGGGGTGACCGCCATGGCGTCATGCCAACTCATCCCCGATCGGGCGGCGTGCCCTGCGAGGCTGCGGCGGAGTGCCTCGGCGCACAGGATCGGGCGCTCGCCTTCGTCGCGCCGTCCGGCCTCGTCCCACACCACCGCTGAGCCCATCGCCCAGCCGCTGAGCGCGCCGCCAAGGTTTGCTTCGAGCTGCGCCATCACCGCCGCGCTGGTGAGATGGGCGTGCTGGCGGTGGCTGGCGGATTTGCCGGCGCGGGCAGCGGCGACGTCCACCCGCCAGCCCGCACGGGCGAGCATGATCGCAGCGCCCAGCCCGGCGATCCCGTCTCCCACGATCAGCGCTCGCTGCGGCACGGGCGTGCTCAGGCTTGCGCCGTCGGCACACCGAGCCCGCGCCCGCGCGCGCCTTTGGCATCGACCATCACGAAGAAAACCAGACCATTGGCCGCATCCCCGCGCCCGAGCGTGTCCTTGGCGACAGGCTCCAGCGCGCGGGCGACGGCATCCTGCGGCATGAACATGTCCCCGGGGAAGAACATGTCGCCGGGGAAGAACATGTCGCCGGGGAAGAACATGTCTCCTGGGAAGAACATGTCCCCCGGAAAGAACATGTCACCCGGGAAAGCGACCTGCCCGGGTTTCAGCGCGAAGGCATCCGAGGCGAACACCTCCTGGATCGCGCCCTTTTCGACCCGCGCGGCGAGGAACTGGGCCTTGACCGGCCCCGCCAGCCGGGCCCGCAGGCGCACCGAGCGCAGCAGCGCGGCGCGCAGCTTGTCGCCCGTCAGCCCCTTGAGCGCGCCCGGATTGGCGATGCTGATTTCGATGACATCGCCCTCAGCCCCCAGCGCCGCGGTGCCGGTGGCGAGGCCCGCAGCAACGAAGGTGGTGGCGACGATGAACTTGCGGCGTGAAATGGGCATGGCATGTCCTTTCCTGAGTGGGCCGGCGTCAGCCCTTGGTCTGGGCGGCGAGGCATTCGCGGATTTGCGGCAGGGCGTTCTCGATCGCCTGCTGAGTGGCGAGCACCCGCACCGAACTGGCGGTCAGCGCGTCGAGCTCTTCTTCGGTCATGTCGGGCGCGCGCATCCGGGCGGCGCGATTGGTCCAGTACATGGCCGTGTCGCTGGTGATCCCGGCGACTTCGGCGGGCAGGCCGTCCTTGATCACGGTGCGGGCGGCAAAGGCTGCGCTCATCACGCCGCGGCAGCCCCACGCCTGTTCGACTTCGGCGCGGGTGGCGGTGATCGGCGCTTCGCCCTGTGCGGCGCCCTCGGCTGCCATCCCAGCGACGCCCGTGACGGCTTCGCCCCCCGCTTCGGCAGCGGCGCCCCCGCTCCCCGTCTCGCCCCCGCACGCCGCCAGTCCGGTCAGCGCGATCATCAGCACCAGTGCACGCATCATCAGTCTCCCTTCAGCGGGGAAAACCGCAAACGGCCGCGCAACCGGACAGGCCTGTGCCGAAAAATTGACGCACCGCGCCCTGTCCGGTTTTGGCGATGGTTCCTGTTCTCCCCCCATGACGGCGCAGGCCCTGCGCCTCGCGACCTGTGATTGGGGAGACCTTCCGATGTTCCGCAAAGCCGCTTTGTCTCTGGCGCTGGCAGCCTTCGCCACGACGCCCTTTCTTGCCACCGCCATCGCCGCGCAGGGCGAGCCGCCGCGTTCTATCACGCTCTACAATGCCGAGGACATGGGCGGCGCAGGCGTGACGATCACTCGGGACGTGCGCAACCTGCAGGATATCCCGGCAGAGGAAGGGTTCGATTCTACCGCCAACGACTACGCCTATTCCCTCCGGACCGAGGGGCAGTGGCAGGTGTGCATGGATGCCGACTTCAAGACCGCCTGCATGGTGGTGGACGGCGCGATGGCCTCGCTCGGCGACAAGGGCGGGTCGATCAGTTCGGTGCGCTATCTCGGTCCGAGCAAGCAGGTCGCGGTGTCGACCGCGCCTGCCCCCTCCTCGCCCGCGCCGATCGCCGCGCCTGCGCAGGCAGAAGATGACTGGCGGCCGATGATCAATGTCGACCTCTTCGGCAACGACTACCGCGAGATCGTCTTTGCCTCGGCGGGCAATGACTGGCGGACCTGCAAGGCCGCCTGCGACGGCGATGGCCAGTGCCAGGCGTGGACCTATGTCCCGCCGGGCCGGACCGAGCATGGCGAATGCTTCCTCAAGGCCCCCGTGCCCGAAGCCTCGCAGAGCGAATGCTGCATCTCGGGGATCAAGGGCGCGCCGTCATCGGGCGGCACAGCCGGGGACGCCGCGATCAACCGGGTCTTCCGCCGCCTCGGCGATACGGCCGGGACAGCGGCCGAGGACGAAGCCAACCGCGCAGTCGACCGCACTGTGCGCGGCCTGCTCGGCAAGATCATCGACTGACTCGGAGGCCCGCCGCATCCCGGCGGGGCTGCCACATTCTCGGGAAGGAGCGTCACATGACACACCTTGATCGCCGCGCTGTTCTGGCAGGCCTTGCAGGCGGCTTCGGCCTTGCCGCCGCCGCATCGGCTGTGCCCGCGCTTGCTCAGCTCCAGAAAAAGCCTGTCCCCGGCGAGCCGCGCATTATCGCCCCGCCCCCGACAGGCCGGATCGAGACCATGGTGACCTTCGAGGGGCGCAGCAGCCTCACGGGCCGGGCGCTGTTCGGTCAGATGCAGGAACGCCTGATCCTGACCACAGCCGGGGCCGCCGGAGCCTCGGGGCGCCTGATCATCAGCGCAATGCACGGCGTCGAAGTGGCGTGCTGGGTGTCCCGCCCTTTCGCCCTCACCGAGGGCAGGGTGCGGCTGATGCATTCGGGCTGCACGGTCGATCCGTCGATCTTTACCGACTTCACCGACTGGGTGATACCCCCAGTGCAAAGTGCATCGGCCTACCAAGCGGCCAAGCCGTCCGTCACCGGTGCGAGACGGTTCATCAGCGATACGGTCGGCAAGACGCTTCAGGGCGCTTCGGAGGGCTACGCCGTCATGCTGATGCCGGAGAGCGGAACGGCGGTCTGCAATATTGCACAATTCTACGGCGCGGTCGGGCTTGAGCGCAGCGTCGAAGTGATGGTCAACCGCGGATACATACGCCCCCCGTCATCGCTACCCGCACTGCCGCGATAAGACCCATATCTCGCACTCTGGCCAGCCACCATCCGTGGGTGACGGTGGGTCGTCATTATGGAACCCTGCCATGACCGAACAAGACCGCCGCAAGTTTCTGGCCATGCTTGCAGGTGGCATTGGCCTTGCCGCCGTCGCCTCGGCCGCGCCCACGCTGGGCCAGCCTCGGCCACGCGCGAAACAGCCCCGCCCTATCGTCCCGCCGCTGAACGAAGCTCCGGTCCCGCAAGCGGATGCGCAAACTGCAAGCCAGCTCGACCGCACGCTCCGACGCGCGAACGGTACCGCGAGGGCAACGCTCAACATGACAGGTTCGATCGAGATGGCCGACACCATGAGCCTGTGGGAGAATACCGTTCTCTTCTTCCCCGCAGGCACGACAACGGCCGAAAACCTCGCTGATGGGATGGTCGAGGCGCTGGGCCGGTTACTCAATGCCAGCGGACCATTCACCCAGTCGGACGGAGTGGCCGCTGGCTTGGGCACCTCGCAGCTAACCGGCCTGGCGGTCGAATTGCGGCAGATTTCGATCATACTCGATACGTGCGTTTCGAAACTTACCACCCAACAACTCGAGGGCGTTGCGTCCGATGTGGCCGCCAACACCGCTGGCTTGGCGAACATGGCCGCAAATTGCAGCACACTCGCGCAGCGCCTCGCCGGACTGGGCAGCGCCAGGCCGGTCAAGAGGCCAGAGGGATAAGCGTCTGCGCGCCTCCGGCGGTCGCTCCTCGACGATCGGGCACGCTTTGCCCAATGCTGGGCTCATGACATTTTCCCCTTCAGCCCACCGGCCTGCCCCGCCCCTTCCCGCGTGGTCGACCGTCGCGCTGGCGGGCGGCATCGTTCCAGCGAGCGCCATGCTGCTGCTGTCCGGTTCGGACGCGCAGGTGCCGTCCGCCGCCTCGGTTCTGGCGGTTGGCCTGATGGCAGCCGGCATCATCGGCGGCGCGGCTGACGGACGCTTGCGGTTCGGCGGTCTATGGCGCTGCTGACCGGCGCGATGTCGGCGGGGTGGCAGCGCTGGGACCGATGGCGGGTTCGGCGACGCGGCGGGAAGCAGCGGCGATGCCAGCACGCCGGGCGGCGACCTCGTCGGTGAACTCGACATGCAAAAATGCCCCGAGCGCGCGTCAGCCGAACTGCGCCAGGGGCTCGATCACTATTTGCGGCGGCTGCGAGAGACGACGCCGGGAACTACCCCCGATCAGCTGCGAACCCTGCGCGAGGCGATGCTTGCCGACCGGGCTCGCACTCCCATGATCCTGTGCAGCGCCGGCATTTGAACGCGCGATCATGAGCGTCGCGCGGGCAGTGTAAACCGACTGGCCTATCCGGTCTCGAAACGTGCGATGGGACAGGGCGAAGTCGGGTATTGGCTTGGGTTGAAAATGGCCTGGCGGCTTTGGTCGAAAACCGAAGTTGTGACTTTCTGGCCGAGCGACCGCCTTTTCGCCGAGAGGCGGAGCATTGCTCGGCTGACGATGGATGGCAGCTATTGGGCTCTGTCGCTCGAAAGCCGACCTTCAGCTCCCCACCCATCTGCGGTTATGAGCGTGACCAGTGCGTGATCCCGAAAGCTGCATGGCGGCTTTAGGCGAATGCGGACGTTCAATCTGGCAGCCCTGAACGACCGGGTCTGGGTCGGGAGCCGTCACGGCTCAGATCGGTCCGGTAATGGCGGCTTTGCCCGCCATCCAGAAAATTGCTGCCATTCAGCAAGCGACCCCATTGCAGTCGCTCATCACGAGTTTGGCCACGCCGAACAGGCAGAGACCTGATTAGTCGCTGTCTCGCCGGAACACACACCAGATGAACTTCTGCGCGGCGCCCCACGGGGTGAGGTGTTCCTCACGCCAGTCGTCGAGCAACGTGAACTCGCTCCCGAGTGCAGCGGCGAGGCTTGCGGCATCATGGCGCTGCACCGGCAGATCGCTGCATTTTTCTGGCCCATCGGGCGCAAAGGTGGCAATGATAACGAGTGCATCGGGCGCTGTCCCCTCCAGAAGGGCGCGGCGATAGGCCACTTGTTGCTCCGGCTCTGTCAGGAAATGGAAGACGGCCCGGTCATGCCATACCCTGTAGCGACGCGGCGGGTTCCAGCGGGTTATGTCGGCGACCTCCCAGTGGACGCCCGCTGCCGCCTCTCCCAGTCGGGCCTGTGCCGCCGCCAGCGCCGGGGCAGCAATATCGACCACCGTCACATCGCTCCACCCGTTTGCCAGCAAGGCATCGACGAGATTGGAGGCGCCCCCTCCGATATCGACGAAAGGTGTCGTGTGGGGCACATCAAACCGTGCAAGTGCGGCGAGCGAAGGGCGCGGTTCGGCTTGGAACCAACTGACCTCGCCGGGTGCCTAGTCGGAATAGACCCGGTCCCAGTGCTGCTGCGGTTCGTCTGTCATCTTGCACCTTCCTTCACGAGCAATCGATCAGCCAGTTCGCGTGCCACAGCCGCCGCCAGCAGACCCAGCAGAACCGAGGCGAGCATCTGGCTCAACCAGTGCCCGCCGAGCACCACCCGGGCCGCCGCTCCGGCAAACATCAGAGCGAGCGCGAGAGCGCGCAGCCCATTCGCCGGCCAGCCCGTTGCAGCCGCCAAGGCAACCACTCCGAAGATACTGCCATAGACCAGCCCGAAAGTGGATGGCAGCCCGCTCGAACTGCTGGCGCTGGCAACGGCAACCAGATCCGCCGAAGGCCGCGGCGCAAAGATCACAGCGCGCAAGCCCTTGTCGATCAGCCAGGCGAGGCCGAAGGCAAGCGGGACCGAAAGCACTGCGCGCCAGCCAGCAGCAAGCCATGCCAGCCCGACTCCGACCACCATGGTCGCAATTACCATTGGCGGCTTGGCTGTATCGGTCAGCCATTCAGCCCAACGCGGCGCATTACCAAACAGCGATTGCAATCTGCGTGTGGCCCCGACGTCACCCGGCAATGGCCCCTGCACTGCGAGGCAAACTCCGCCAACGGCAAGGGCCAACAAAGTAAGGATCAAGAGCCGGTTTGCAGAATGCCCCTTCACGCAATCGCTGCCCGATACCTTGCGTCAACCACCTCCCAATCAAGGTTTGCCATGAAGGCATCGACATACTTCGCTGCCGCCGCACCGTAATCTATGTGAAAGCTGTGCTCATACATATCGAGCGCGATCAGCGGTGCGCCGGTGGCCGCACCATGCATGTGATCGAAGGCCCAGTAATTGTGCAGCGACCGGGTGTGGCGGTTGTAGCTGAGGATGCACCAGCCCGATCCGCCTGCCAGTGACATGGCGGTGCGGCGGAATTCGGCTTCCCATGCGGCGAAGCTGCCAAACCAACCATCGAGCGCCTCGTAGATCGATCCTCCCGGATTGCCGTTGCCGCCCAGCGCATCGAAGTAATATTCGTGCAGCACCACCGATCCGGTGCGGTGCAGTTCCTCGCGCTTCAGCCCGGCATAGGCGACCGTCGGGAAGTCGGGATCGGCCATGGCGGCGGCGAGGCGGTTCTCGATGGTGTTGAGCCCGCGCACCGAGCCTAGGTAATTGTTCTCCCAGTGCGAGGTGATCAGCCGCTCGGACAGGCCGGTGAGCTTGGCCGGGTTGAACCGCAGCGGTTTGGGGGTGTGCTTGCCGGCAAAGGCAGCGGCACGGGAAGCGGCCGCGGCAGGGTCTTGCGCCGAGGCTGCGCTTGCCGTTCCTGCCAGTGCGATGCCCGTGGCCGACAGTGCTGCCGTGCCGATGGCTTGCCTGCGTGTGATGATGCTCATGTCGTCCTCCTCAGATTGCCAAGACCAGAACCATGCCGCCCAGCGCGGCGGCCATCAGAACCCGCAGCACCGACCATTTCAGCCCGAACACCAGTGCGCAGGCGATTGCCGCCAGCACGCTCGCGCGCCAATCGAAACTCGCCGGGTCCGGCCAGTATAAACGCAGCGGGCCGAATTGGCGCTGGCCCACCTCGGCGAACAGCACATGCAGCGCAAACCATGCGGTGAGGTTAGCGATCACCCCCACAACCGCTGCCGTCACAGCTGCGAGCCCGCCCTTCAGGCGCACGGCATTACCAAGCCGGTCGATCCACGGCGCAAGCGCGAAGATCCACAGGAAGCACGGCGCAAAGGTCACCCATGTCGTCAGGCCCGCGCCCAGCAACCCGGCGACGAATGGCGAGAACGGCTCCGGCGCGCGGAAGGCGGCAAGGTAGCCGACAAATTGCGTCACGAGGATCAGCGGCCCCGGCGTGGTTTCCGCAAGGCCAAGCCCATCGGCCATTTCGCCGGGACGCAGCCACCCGAACCCCTGCACCGCTTCCTGCGCCATGTAGGCCAGCACCGCATAAGCCCCGCCAAAAGTCACGATGGCGAGCTGCGAGAAGAATGCGCCAATTTCCCACAGCACGTGATCTTGCCCAAGCGTCAGCGCGATCAGCAGCATCGGTGCGACCCAGACCGCTCCCCAAAGGACGATCGACAGGATCGTGGTGCGCCACGGTCGTTCGGGTAAAGCACCGCCAGTTGTAGTGGGTTTCAGCGCCAACAGGTCGGGCCGCCAGGCCGCAATTACCATTCCAATCACCCCGGAACCCAAAACGATTAGCGGAAACGGGAGGTCGAATAGGAACAGCCCGATGAACGCGGCCACCGCCAGCGCACGCTTCAACACCGTATCCAGCGCACGTCCGGCAATTCGCAACAAGGCCTGCACCACAATCGCCAGCACCGCCGCTTTCACGCCGAGGAACAGCGCTTCGACCCATGCGAGAGTTGCGGCAATGGCATAGAGCACCGACAGCGCCAGAATGATGGCCGCGCCCGGAATGACAAAGAGCAGCCCCGCGGCCAGCCCGCCGCGCCATCCATGCAGCCGCCACCCGATCCATGTGGCGAGCTGCTGTGCTTCTGGGCCGGGAAGCAGGTGGCAGAAATTGAGCGCGTGGAGGAAATCATCCTCGGCCACCCATTTGCGCTCTTCCACCAATTCCCGGTGCATCAGCGCGATCTGCCCTGCAGGCCCGCCAAAGCTAAGCAGCCCGATACGGATGAACGCCCGCAGCAGCTCGGTGAAGGTGATGGAATGGGTGAGAGCCGATGACGCCAAGATGACCTCGCACAAAAGACCTCGCCAACAACGGCAAGGCTACGAGGCAACGCTTGGGCTTTTCTCGGCCTGAACGGGAGGTTGCTTCGCCCCGTCACCGAGGGTTTAGAATGCTGAGGAAGCCGTAGCAAGGTCTAAGCGGAAACACAGTCACTCTTCCAGATTCGGCCATCGGGAGGCGCGACTCCGAGAGCCGCTCCTTTTCGAAGGGCTTCCTGAACGAGTCGCAAAGGTTCAGGGTGTGTTCACCACAGTGGTGGGGCAGGGTCGGCGCAATGTGTCCCGCTTTGATCCTAAGCTGTTCGATTCACGGATGGCACGAGAGTGTTTCGGCGGCAGGGTGACTGAGCAATCCTATCGGAAGTCCAGCGCCAGACTTGTCTGCGCTGCGAGCCACTGCCGATCAAGCTTACGACCTGGAGGCGTCAGCGAGCCCAGCAGCGGGCGATCAGGTTCGACAACGGCTTGCTGCACCGCCAGCCTCCCACGATAGCCGCGCCGCTCGAGATCAGTTGCGATCGCCAGTACGTCACCTTCGTCCAGCAGCGCGTCGTGGACGGTAGTACGCACTTCGAACGTAACGCGATCCTGTCGGCACAGCAGATCGAGCGTGCGGGCGAAGCGGGGGAAGGCGACAGTGCCGGTGACAGCGCGGAACCGTTCCGGTGGTGCCTTGTAGTCGAGTGCGACATGATCGATCAGCATGCGATCCAGCATCTGCGCGACTACATCGGGGCGCAACCCGTTAGTATCAAGCTTGACCGCGAATCCCATCGCTTTCACTTGGGCCGCAAAGTCGCCCAGACCGGGCCAGGTTGTCGCCTCACCGCCCGACAGCACCACCCCCTCCAGAAGCCCCCGCCGTCTCCGGAGGAACGCCAGTGCATCGCCTTCACTCAGCTTTCCCTTGCCCAGCACAATGTCCGGGTTGTGGCAGTAACCGCAGCGCATGTTGCATCCCGCTACCCACAGTATGCAGGCGCTGCGATCGGGAAAATCGAGCAAGGTGAAGGGCGTGATCGCATGGAACGGGTGCGTCATCCGGGATCGCTTGCGCTCCGGCCCGTCGCGTTCAGCCAGCGTGACCAAACAGGTCCTCCATCATCGCCGCATCCTCGGTAAAGTGACGGCGCTGGCGATGTTCGCCGACCTTGCCCTTGTTGAAGCTGTCGACCGGTCGGAAATAGCCCATCACCCGCGTCCAAACCTTGGTTTGCGTACCGCATTGAGGGCATTCGGGTTGCTCGCCCTCGAGATAGCCGTGGGTGTCGCAAACCGAAAACACCGGGGTCAGCGTGACATATGGCAGGCGATAGCGGGTCAATACGGTCCGCAGGAACCCGCGCGCCGCATTGGCGCTCGACAGCTTCTCGCTCATGTATAGGTGCAGAACCGTGCCGCCGGTGTATTTGCATTGCAGATCGTTCTGCAATTCCAGCGCTTCGAACGGATCCTCGGTATGATCGACCGGAATTTGGGAGCTGTTGGTATAGTAGATATTCTCGCCGCCTCCCGCTTGCAGTATGTCGGGAAAGCGTTTGCGGTCTTCCTTGGCAAACCGGTAGGTGGTGCCTTCTGCCGGTGTGGCTTCGAGGTTGTAGAGGTTGCCGGTCTGCTGCTGATAACCGACGAGGCGCCCGCGCATATGATCGAGAATTGCGAGCGCCATTTCGATGCCGTTAGGCACGGTGAGATCGGCGTCATCGCCGGTGAAGTTGCGCACCATCTCGTTCATGCCATTGACCCCGATGGTCGAGAAATGGTTGCGCAAGAACGGCAGGTAGCGCGCGGTATAGGGATAGAGCCCACGATCATACAGGCCCTGAACGAAAGCGCGCTTCTTCTCCAGGGTAGAACTGGCGATGTCCATCAGCCGGTCGAGTTCGGCCATCAGCCCAACAATGTCGCCTTTGAACCGATAGCCAAGCGCCGCCATGTTGATGGTCACTACACCCAGCGATCCGGTCATCTCGGCCGATCCGAACAACCCGTTCCCGCGCTTGAGCAATTCGCGCAGGTCAAGCTGCAAACGGCAGCACATGGAACGCACTGCGCCCGGCGCATAGGCTTCGGGATTGGGACGCCGCTCGCCCGTGACCGGATCACGCAGATACTGGCTGCCGATGAAGTTCTGGAAGTATGACGATCCGACCTTGGCGGCATTGTCGAAGATCGCGCTGGCCACACGGCTGTCCCAGTCGAAATCCTCGGTGATGTTGACAGTGGGGATCGGGAAGGTGAAGGGCTGGCCGGTGGCATCGCCCTCGGTCATGATCTCGTAATAGGCGATCACAATCTGCTCCATCTCGGGGGCGAAATGAGCAAAGGTCAGGTCTTCCAGACTGCGCAGCCCGAGATCGCGCTGGCGGGCGCGGTCGAGCAGGGCAGTGTCGTCCAGCCCCGAAAACAGGTGACGATCGTGCGCGGTCGGGTAGAGATCGCGCAGGTCTTCGGGCACGGTGATGTCGAGCGTGATGTTGGTGAACGGCGACTGTCCCCAGCGCGCCGGCACGTTGAGGTTGTAGACGAACTGGCGGATCGCTTTCTTGATGTCTCCGAAACTTAGATTATCGCGGAAGACATAGGGCGCCAGATAGGTGTCGAAACTGGAAAATGCCTGCGCGCCGGCCCATTCGGATTGCAGGATGCCGAGGAAATTGGCCATCTGCCCCAGCGCCTCGCGGAAATGGCGCGGCGGGCGCGAGGACACCCGGCCTGCCACCCCGTTGAACCCGTCATTGAGCAGCGCTCTCAGCGACCAGCCAGCGCAATAGCCGGTGAGGCTGTCCAGATCGTGGATATGGATGTCACCCTGACGGTGGGCGAGGCCTTCTTCGGGTGCATAAACCTGATCTAGCCAGTAGTTGGCGATGACCTTGCCCGCGACATTACTGACGAGGCCAGCGTGCGAATAGCCGACATTGGCGTTGGCCTTGATCCGCCAGTCTGCGCCAGAGATATATTCATCGATTGTGGCACCGCAATCGATGCTGCGGCCGGAGGAAGGCGCGGTTCGCAGAGCGGCGATGTGATCAGCGACGGCAGTGGACGGCATGGCAAGTTACTCCCGAACATTTTGTGGCATGATTGGTGTTTGGACCACATCATCTAGTGGTGAACCCTTCTAGAGCGGCGTCAGGGATATGGATTGACATTCATCAATTGGGCTACCCGTGACGCGATTTTTCCTACGACGCGGCGACCTTTGCACAACATACAAGGCCGCCCCCTGACCCAAGGGCCAGGAGGCGGAAAGGTCACTCCTTCGGGAGGGACGGGAGTGAACGGAGCTTTGCGTGTCAGGCAGCGACCGGGTGGCCGCCTTCCATCGCGTGGAGGATGCGCGGGTCGTCGGTCAGCGGAATGCCGACCTCTTCGTACCGCGCACGCACCCGCGGCGTGAGCAAGCCGACGCGGGCCAGCGCGGGCAGCATCAGGTGTTCGAGCGAATGGATCTGCCCCGGCGGCAATTGCCGCGTGATGCCGAGCTGCTCGGCCTCATTCAGGCCGGTGAAGAAATCATCCGCGTCAATCTCGCAGTTCTCCAGCACCAGCATGAAGCCGGGATCGACCCGGCTGGCGATGGTGCCCGCGGTCCCGGCAAAGGCGAGGATCTTCACCGCCCCGAACGCGAAATCGGCAAGGTCTTCCACCTCGTCCTCGGCCAAGGCGCCGATCACCGGGGCGAGATAGGCGTGGCCGAACGACACGTGGCGGGATTCGTCGCGCATCACGTTGAAGGTCAGCTGCTTGAGCAACTCGCACTGGGTCGAACGGTACATGTTGTTGAAGGCGCCCAGCGCGAGGCCCTCGACGATCATGTTCATGCCGATCATGATCTTCTCGTAACGATCGGCCTTCAGTGTCGCGTCGATCAGCTGCTTGAGCCAGCCCGACATGGGATAGACCATCGCCACCTTGTCGCAGTACCTTGCGAACACCTCGACATGGCGGGCCTCGTCCATCGTCTGGGTCGCGGCATAAAGCTTGGCCGTGGCATCGGGCACGGAATGGGTAACGCAGGCCGCCGTCATCAGCGCGCCTTGTTCGCCGTGGAGGAATTGCGACAGCATCTGCGCGGTCGAATGGGCGGTGAAGCGTTCCTGCTGCGACTTCGACAGCTTCCGGAAGAACGGCATCCGGTGATAGATGTCCTGTTCGTCATTGATCAGCGGCTTCGACGGATCGACCGCCAGATCCCACGGCAGGCGTTCATCGCTGTTCCACTGGTCCTGCTTGGCGCGGCGATACAGGTCCTCGATCTTGTCGCCCGACATCAGGTAATCGAAGGTCCAGGCGATCTCCAACGGGGTGCGATAGATGTCGTCGGGTGCCTTGCCCTTCAGCCAGTGCGGCAGGGTAATCGCCGGTTCGCGTTCCTTGACCTGTTCCATCGCTCTCTCCGTTTATGGTGTCCGGGTGTTCAATATTGGCGCGCGGGCAAGTGGACGATGATGCCGTCGAGCGCGGGGGTGACCGGGATCTGGCACGACAGGCGGCTGCGAGTGTCCACATCATAGGCGAAATCGAGTGTGGCGCGTTCCAGCTCGTGCATGGCGGGCAGGCGCGCAGCGTCCTCTGCCGCGATGTAGCAATGGCAGGTGCCGCAGGCGCAAAAGCCGCCGCAATCACCCTCGATCCCCGGCACCTTGTGCATGGTGGCGGCCTCCATCAGGCTGATGCCGTCGGGGCTGGCGACTGTGTGCGGCGTGCCATTGTGTTCGACATAGGTGATCATCGGCATTCAGAAGACTCCGTGCGTTGCTGACATTCGTGTAAGCAATTCGCATCCTGGCAGGCATTGACATATATCAAGGCGACCTTCGCCCCCGCCGGGCATCAGTCCACCATCGAAATTTCTGCGCGAGGCTGCCATGGCCAATCCCGGCTCGTATAACCTGTTCCTGCGTGCCACTTTCGGGATCGAGCCGGGGAGCGAGCTTGCCCGCAGTCTGGGCGAACTGGCTACGCAGGTGCAGATCACCCGCGGGCAGAAAGTCGAAACCGATCCCGATACCGCCACGCTGGTTTTTCTGACCGAAGGCGCGACCAAGCTGAGCGCGCTGGCATCACGCGGGCGGCACCAGATCGTCGCGTTCCACTTTGGCGGCGATATCTTCTCGGTCCCGCCAGTAGGGCTGCATCGTCATGTGGTCACCGGACTGTGCGAGAGCGCGCTGACAGTGTTTCCGGCAGCCGCGTTCTATGCCCGCGCGGCGGCCAGCCCGCGGGTGATGCGGACGCTGCTCGAACGCACCCAGACCGCTCTGTTCCGCTGCCGAGACAAGGCCGTAAACCTCGGTCGCAAGACCGCGCGTGAACGGCTCGCGGGCTTTCTGCTGGGCATGGCAGAGCGGCTCGAATGCCCCGATGGCGAGCCCGGCTGCATCGATCTGCCGATGACGCGCCGCGATATCGGCGAGAGCATCGGCCTGACCATCGAAACCGTCAGCCGCCAGCTGACCGATTTGAAAGAGGACGGGATCATCGACACCCGCGGGCGGTCCTGCATCATCCTGCATGATCTGGCGCGGCTGGCCGAGCAGGCTGGCAATGTCGAACCGCGCCAAGCTGTCACGGCTATACAGCCTGCCGAACCAGCATTTGCGCCTTCCTGAGCGCGCCTAGATCAGCCCGTGCGCCCCGGCCATCGCGCCGAGCGTCGTGATCAGCGCAGCGACTGAAAGCACCCGGTGCACCCACACCATCCGCTGCCAATCGGCCGCCGGATCGGGCGAATGGGCCATGCGATGGTGCAGCACCAGCGGCTCGGCCACGAACAGCATCAGCGCAAATACCAGCCACAGCCCCACCATCGCGTGCATCCACCACAGCGCCGGATCTGCAAAGCGCCACCACAGGTCCGCCTCCCACGTCATCCACAGCCCTGAGGCCCCAGCCAGCAGCACCCAGAATTGCGCTTGCGGGGCAAAGCCCTGCTCGATCCGGTGGAACGCGGCGAGGCGCGCGGCAGGCGCTTCACTGCGAGCGATGGCAGGCATCACCACGAAAGTGACGAACCACACCCCGCCGATCCAGCCAACCACCGAAGCGACATGCGCCACGCGGGCGAGAGTGAACCAGTCGATGTCCATGCCTGATGATCTAGCGGCCCTGTGCCGCGCCATCCTTGATGCAGGTCAATTACGCTGGCGGACGCAGGGGTATTTCACGCAGCATGAATCAAGCATCGCTCCCCCTGCTCGCCCTCATCGTCACTCTGGCGCTGCCGGTTGCCGCGCAAGCCGAAACCGCGCCGCCGCCTGAAGCCGATGCCGTCACCCTCGATCCCTATGGCGATCTGCGATACCGGATCGAATTGGTCGATCAGGACGGGTTGCCGGAAGATGCCGCCGCTTCGACACTGCGAATCCGGGCCGGGTTCAGGCTGGGCGACTGGCACGGCTTCAGCCTGCAGGTCGAAGGCGAGGGGATCGTGCGGGTCGGGCCGGAGGATTACAACGATACGGTCAACGGCAAGGTCGCCTTTCCGGTGGTCGCCGATCCGGAATCGGTGCAGCTCAATCAGGTGTTCGTCCGGTGGAAGCCCCATGCCGCCGTCGAGCTCGCTGCGGGGCGGCGGGCGGTCAATCTCGATAACCAGCGCTGGATCGGCTCGGTCGATTGGCGCCAGAACGACCAGACGCTGGATCTGGCGCAAGTGACACTGCGCCCGGCCAAGGGCGTGGCGATCGACTATTTCAACGCCTGGCGGGTCGACCGGATCTTCGGCGAGGATTCGCCGCAAGGGGTGTTCCGCGATACCGATATCAATGCAGCGCGGATCGCCTATTCGGGCAGCCCGATCGGCACGGTGTCGGCCTATGGCTTCTGGCTCGACATTCCGTCGCACCCCGGCAGTTCGTCTCGCACCATGGGAGTGCGGCTGATCGGCGATCAACCCTTGGCCAAGGGCGCAAAGCTGCTCTACGCCGCCGAATATGCACGGCAATCCGATCATGCGGCCAATCCCGCCAATTTCGCGCTCGATTACCTGCTGATCGAGCCGAGCGTGGCATTCGGCGGTTGGGCGGTGAAGGCGGGGCTGGAGCGGCTGGAGGGCAATGGCGCGGCGGCCTTGCAGACCCCGCTGGCGACGCTCCACGCCTTCAACGGCTGGGCCGACAAGTTCCTCGTCACCCCGCCGGATGGCCTGCGCGATCTGTATGGCGAGGTCGGCTACAAGTTTGCAGGCGGCGCTTTGAAGGGCCTAACCCTGCGTGCGATCGTGCATGATTTTGCCGCGACGCGGCGCGATGCGGCTTACGGGCAGGAGCTTGATCTGCTGGCGGTCTACCCGGTCCGCACCAATCTCGTTCTGCTCGGCAAGTTTGCGCACTACGCGGCAGACGGCTTTGGTGCCGATACCACCAAGGGCTGGCTGTCGCTGCAATTCAGCTTCTGAGGGCTTGCCGCCGGTGCCATTCCTCGCGAGTGAGTTCCCAGTAGCGTGAGCGGCGCAGGCTGCCATCCGGGCGGATGCTGTCGCGCTCACCAATGAAGCGGAAGCCGGCCGCCTCGATCACGCGGGCCGAGCGGTGATTGTCGAGCGCGGCGGTCAGGCCGATCAACCGCACGCCGAGGTGATCGAACATCCAGCCGAAACTGCGCGCCGCGCCAGCCTTGCCGGTGCCGCGGCTCTGGGCAGCGGCGCGATAGGCTCCGCCGATCTCGGCGGCGGAATTCTCGGGCCAGATGGTGAAATAGGAATAGCTGGCTATGCCGCCGCCGTCACCGGGGAGCACGGCGAGCACCGCCTCACCGCGGTGCTGGCGGTCGCGTGCCTCGCGGACCCATCCGGCGATATTTTCATGAGTAAAGGGGCGCGGCAGATCATAGATCGGATCGGACACGCGCGGATCGGACAGCAGGTCGATCAGAGCGGGCACATCGCCCTCGTCGGCGACCCGGTAGCCGGGGCCGAGCAACGACACATCCGCCATGCGCACCGCTGTGCGGATACGAGCCGCCTCCTTGGCGCTGACAGCAAGCCGGGTTTCGGGCGGCGCGCTCATTCCTGGCGAGGCTCAGCGGTCAGCCGGCACCGGATCGGGCCGGGCAAAGGCGGCCAGCGCGGCGC
Source organism: Erythrobacter sp. RANMB8 (assembly GCF_056848235.1). Taxonomy (NCBI): domain Bacteria; kingdom Pseudomonadati; phylum Pseudomonadota; class Alphaproteobacteria; order Sphingomonadales; family Erythrobacteraceae; genus Erythrobacter; species Erythrobacter sp. RANMB8. The sequence continues at coordinate 26,159 of NZ_JBREHG010000003.1, read as the reverse complement.
GATCTTCGATCCGCACCCGCGCGCCGCTTATGTTCACTCCGTGCTCCTTGAGGGTGCCAAAGGCGCGGCTGAGGTTTTCAGGCGTCATCCCCAGTAGCGAGGCGAGCACACGCTTTTCGCCACTCAGTTCGAAGTCCCAGGCGTTGCCGCGCTGGGCGCTGAATTCGAGCAGATGGTTGGCGAGCCGCTCGGCTGACTGGCGCAGCTTCATGTCGGTGAGCGCGCGCACCATGTCGCGGTAGCCCAGCGCCAGTTCATGCATCGTCGCCTGCATCAGCGCGGTATCCTTGCGGATGACCTCGCGCATCAAAGCTGCCGGCACCAGCAACACCCGCGAAGAGGTCAGCGTGCGCGCCGACATCAGATAGGGCAGATCGGTCATCACCGCGGCGAGGATAAAGCTGGTCACCGGCTCGACGATTTTCATCGTGGTGTCGCGTCCGGTGCCAGAAACATAAAGTTCCACCAGACCATCCACCAGCACGTGCAGGAAATCGGCCTGCTGTCCGCGTTCGAACAGGGTCAGCTGCGGCGGGAAGACCTGCAGGAACGATCCCGACAGCACGCGCTCGCGCATGGCGTCATCCATGTCGCGGAATAGCGGAAGGCGGGCAATCTCTGGCTTCTCGCCGATTCTCATAAGGCTCATGACCGTCTGGTTAAGCGGCTAGGCTAGTGAATGAATTGATACACATCAATCACTGACTTGACATTGATCGGCGCTGCTCACGGCATCGATCAGGCCGAAACGATTTTGCCCGTAGTCCCAGCGCGCTTTTGATCTTGGTCAAACAGTCAGCGCATGAGACCCTGCACCTGCAACCCGGACTTTGGATCGGGAACGGGAGTTGCACATGGGACCGGGGGATGCGGCAACGCAAAGTGAGCAAGGCCTCGCACTGGGGCTGAGCACCTTTGCCTTCACCATCTGCTTTGCGGTGTGGACGATCTTCGCGATCATCGGGATCGAGATCAAGGCGGAACTCGGCCTCAACGACACCCAGTTCGGGCTGCTGATCGGCACCCCGATCCTCACAGGATCGCTGGTGCGGCTGATGCTCGGCATCTGGACCGACCAGTTTGGCGGGCGGATCGTCTTTCCGCTGACCATGCTGGCTTCGGCAGCATCGACTTTCCTGCTGTCCTATAGCGACAACTACTACCTGATGCTGCTGGCCGCGCTCGGCCTTGGCCTGGCGGGCGGCGGATTTGCGGTGGGCGTGGCCTATGTCTCCAAGTTCTATCCGCTCGAGAAGCAGGGCTCTGCGCTGGGCTTTTTCGGAATGGGCAATGTCGGCGCGGCGGTGACCAAGTTTCTTGCCCCATGGGTAATGGTGGCGATCGGCTGGCAGGGTGTGGCGCAGGTTTGGGCCGGCGTGCTCGCTGTGGTCGCGGTGGCGTTCTACCTCTTAGCCAAGGATGATCCCGAATATGCCGCGCGCAAGGTCGGCGGGATCGCGCCGCGCAGCCTGAAAGACCAGCTCGAACCGCTGCGCAACGAGCAGGTTTGGCGTTTCTCGCTGTATTATTTTTTCGTATTCGGGGCCTTCGTCGCTCTGGCGCTGTGGCTGCCGCAATACATGGTCGGGCTTTACGGCGTCGATGTGAAAGTGGCAGGCATGCTGGCTGCCACCTTCTCGCTCTCGGCCAGTCTGTTCCGCGCCTATGGCGGGATGCTGTCGGACAAATATGGTGCGCGGCGGATCATGTATGCGACCTTCGGCGTGTCGCTCGTCTGCCTGTTCATGCTGTCCTACCCGGCGACTGATTACGTGATCCATGGGATTGAAGGCGACATCGCGTTTTCGACCTCGATGGGTTTGGTGCCCTTCGTGATCACGGTGTTCGTGCTCGGCTTTTTCATGTCGCTGGGCAAGGCGGCGGTATTCAAGCACATTCCGGTCTATTACCCCAACCATGTCGGTGCGGTCGGCGGGCTGGTGGGCCTGGTCGGTGGGCTTGGCGGATTCGTGCTGCCGATCGTGTTCGGCGCGGTGAGCGATCTTACCGGCATCTGGACCAGCTGCTTCATGGTGCTGTTCGCGCTGGTCGGCGTGGCGCTGGCATGGATGCACATCGCCATCCGCCAGATGGAGCAGAAGGCGAGCGGGATCGACGCGCGTAGCCTGCCGCAATTCCCGGAAATGGCGGGTCTCCATGATGAAGCCCGCCACGCTGCTGCCCAGCCGAGCAAGGTGCTGGCCGAGTGGAAGCCCGAAGACCCCGCCTTCTGGCAGGCGCAGGGCGAACGCATCGCCCGGCGCAATCTGTATATCTCGATCCCCGCGCTGCTGCTCGCCTTTGCGGTGTGGATGGTGTGGTCGGTGGTGGTTGCGAAGCTTCCGCAGGTCGGGTTCGACTATACCACCGATCAGCTGTTCTGGCTGGCGGCCTTGCCGGGCCTTTCGGGGGCCACCTTCCGCATTTTCTACAGCTTTATGGTGCCGATCTTCGGCGGACGGCTGTGGACCACGCTTTCCACCGCTTCGCTGCTGATCCCGGCCTTCGGCATCGGCTATGCGGTCCAGAACCCGCAGACGCCCTACATTATCTTCCTGGTGCTGGCGCTGCTGTGCGGGTTCGGCGGGGGCAATTTCGCCTCTTCGATGTCTAACATCAGCTTCTTCTTCCCCAAGGCGCGGAAGGGCAATGCGATGGCGCTCAATGCGGGCCTCGGCAACCTCGGGGTGTCGGTGATGCAGTTCGCCGTGCCACTGATCATCACTGCAGGTGTGTTCGGCGCGCTCGGCGGGGCTGCACAGCAGACGGCGGATGGCGGCCAGCTGTGGCTCCAGAACGCCGGGTTCGTGTGGGTGCCGTTCATCATCGGCAGTAGCCTGCTCGCATGGTTCGGGATGAACGACATCGCCGACGCCAAGGCCAGCTTTGCCGAACAGGCGGTGATCTTCCAGCGCAAGCACAACTGGCTGATGTGCTGGCTCTATACCGGCACCTTCGGCAGTTTCATCGGCTTTTCGGCTGGCCTGCCGCTGCTCGCCAAGCAGCAGTTTCCGCAAGTGGACGTGCTGCAATTCGTGTTCCTCGGCCCGCTCGTCGGCGCGCTGAGCCGGGCGGCGACCGGCTGGGTGTCGGACAAGTGGGGCGGGGCGCGGGTCACCTTCTGGGTTTTCGTGCTGATGATGCTCGGCGTGCTGGGGGTGATGTATTTCATCCAGGCCGCCAGCTGGTGGGGCTTCCTGGGCATGTTCATCTTCATGTTCTTCATGACCGGGGTGGGCAATGCTTCGACCTTCCAGATGATCCCCAATATCATGCGGCAGGAAGTTCCGCGCCTGATGCCGGAACTCACCCCCGATGCGGCGCTCAAGCAGGCAGAGAAGGAATCGGCGGCGATTGTCGGCTTCACCTCGGCGATTGCGGCCTACGGCGCCTTCTTCATCCCCAAGAGCTTCGGCAGCGCGATTGCCGCAACCGGATCGCCGATGGCGGCCTTGTGGGGCTTCCTGATCTTCTATGCCAGTTGCGCCGCGCTGACTTGGTTCGTCTACACCCGCCGCGGCGGCCTGCTGCACGATATCGAACGCGGGCGCACGCCTGCTCCCGCCGTCCAACCTGCACCCCTGAAAGGAGCCGCTGCATGAGCCAGCTTCTCGACCGCCTGACCTTCTTCCGCCAGCCCAAGCAGGCCTTCGCCGGCGGGCACGGCGTCACCACCAACCAGAACCGCGACTGGGAGGACAGCTATCGCAAGCGCTGGCAGCACGACAAAATTGTGCGCAGCACCCACGGGGTGAACTGCACCGGATCGTGCAGCTGGAAGATCTACGTCAAGGGCGGGATCATCACCTGGGAAACCCAGCAGACCGATTATCCGCGCACCCGGCCTGACCTTCCCAACCACGAACCGCGCGGCTGCCCGCGTGGGGCAAGCTACAGCTGGTACATCTATTCCGCCCAGCGCCTGAAATATCCGATGGTGCGTTCGCGCCTGCTGAAACTGTGGCGTGAGGCCCGGGTGCTGCGCACGCCGGTAGCGGCATGGGCCTCGATCGTCGAGGATCCGGCCAAGCGCAAAAGCTACACCGCGATCCGCGGCCACGGCGGCATGGTGCGTTCGACCTGGGACGAGGTGAACGAGATCATCGCGGCTGCCAATGCCTACACCGCCAAGACTTACGGCCCTGACCGGATCATCGGCTTCTCGCCCATCCCGGCGATGTCGATGGTGAGCTATGCGGCCGGATCACGTTATCTCTCGCTGCTCGGCGGCACCTGCATGAGTTTCTACGACTGGTATTGCGACCTGCCGCCCTCTTCCCCACAGACCTGGGGCGAACAGACCGACGTGCCCGAAAGCGCCGACTGGTACAATGCCGGGTTCCTGATGATGTGGGGCTCGAACGTCCCCCAGACCCGCACGCCCGACGCGCACTTCATGACCGAGGCGCGTTATCGCGGCACCAAGGTCGCCGTGGTCAGCCCCGACTATGCCGAGGCGACCAAGTTTGCCGATCTGTGGCTGAACCCCAAGCAGGGCACCGATGCCGCGCTGGCGCTGGCGATGGGCCATGTGATCCTGCGCGAATATCACCTCGACCGGCAGGCCGAATATTTCGAGGATTACTGCCGCAAATATTCCGACATGCCGATGCTGGTGAAGCTGGTGGAAAAGGACGGCGCATGGGTGCCTGAAAACCTGCTGCGCGCCGCCGATTTCCTTGATGGGCTGGCCGAAGCCAACAATCCCGACTGGAAAACCGTCGCCATTGACGAGGCGACCGACGAGGTGGTGGTGCCGTCGGGCTCGGCGGGGTTCCGTTGGGGCGAGGAAGGCAAGTGGAACCTTCAGGAAAAGGACGGTCGCGGCAATGCCACCCGGCTGCGGCTGACCAATATCCTTGATGGCCAGCATGACGAGGTGATCGAGGTCGCGTTCCCCTATTTCGGCAATCTTGAGCACGATCACTTCCAGGGCACCGATCACCCCAGCGTGCTCAAGCGCCGCGTCCCGGTGCGGCAGGTGCAATTGAAGGACGGCAAGGCCTTCGTCGCCACCGTGTTCGATCTGTTCTGCGCCAATTACGGCCTCGACCGTGGCCTCGGCGGCGAGCATGTCGCCCGCGATTACGCCGCGATGGAGCCTTACACCCCGGCATGGGCGGAAAAGATCACCGGGGTGCCGGCTGATCACATCATCACCGTGGCCCGCGAATTCGCCTCCAATGCCGAGGTGACCAAGGGCAAGTCGATGGTGATCCTGGGCGCGGGGCTCAACCACTGGTATCACATGGACATGAACTACCGCGGCATCATCAACCTCTTGGTGATGTGCGGCTGTGTGGGCCAATCGGGCGGCGGCTGGTCGCACTATGTCGGGCAGGAAAAGCTGCGCCCGCAGACCGGGTGGACCGCGCTCGCCTTCGCGCTCGACTGGAACCGCCCGCCGCGGCACATGAATTCAACGAGCTTCTTCTACGCCCACACCGATCAGTGGCGGTACGAGACGCTGGCGGTGGAGGAAATCCTCTCGCCTACCGCGCCCGATGGCGACTGGGACGCGAGCCTTATCGACTACAACGCTCGCGCCGAACGCATGGGCTGGCTGCCATCTGCGCCGCAATTGAAGACCAACCCGCTCGAGCTGGGCAAGGCGATCAAGGCCAGCGGCAAGACCCCGGGCGAATATGTCGCCGAAGGCTTCAAGGCGGGCACGCTGGAAATGTCGTGCTTTGATCCCGATGATCCGGCCAACTGGCCGCGCAACATGTTCGTGTGGCGGTCGAACCTGCTCGGGTCGTCGGGCAAGGGCCACGAATATTTCCTCAAGCACCTGCTCGGCACCGCCCACGGCGTGCAGGGTAAGGACCTGGGCGAAACCGGCGCGGTCAAGCCCAAGGAAGTCAAGTGGCACGATGAAGCGCCCAAGGGGAAGCTTGATCTGCTGGTGACGCTCGACTTCCGCATGTCGACCACCTGCGTCTATTCCGACATCGTCCTGCCGACAGCGAGCTGGTACGAGAAGGACGATCTCAACACCTCGGACATGCACCCCTTCATCCACCCGCTCTCGGCGGCAGTGGACCCGGTGTGGGAATCGCGCAGCGACTGGGACATCTACAAGGGGATCGCCAAGAAGTTCTCCGAAGTCGCGCCTGAGGTGCTCGGCGTCGAGCATGACGTGGTGCTCACCCCGATCCAGCACGACAGCCCGAACGAGATCGCACAGCCCTATGACGTGGTCGATTGGGGGCTGGGTCAGGCCGAGCCGATCCCCGGCAAGACCATGGCCAATGTCGCGCTGGTCGAGCGGGATTATCCCAATCTCTACAACCGCTTCACCGCGCTTGGCCCGCTGATGGAAAAGCTCGGAAATGGCGGCAAGGGGATCGGCTGGAACACCGATCACGAGGTCGAGGCGCTGCGCAAGCTCAACGGCCCGGTGCTGAAGGATGGCCCGACCAAGGGCCTGGCGCAGATCGAAACCGCGATCGATGCCGCTGAGATGATCCTGATGCTCGCGCCTGAAACCAATGGCGAGGTCGCGGTCAAGGCCTGGGCCGATCTGGGCAGGAAGACCGGGCTCGATCACACCCATCTGGCGCTGCCCAAGGAAGAGGAGAAAATTCGCTTCCGCGACATTCAGGCCCAGCCGAGGAAGATCATCTCCTCGCCCACCTGGTCGGGGCTGGAAAGTGAGCACGTGTGCTACAACGCAGGCTACACCAACGTCCACGAACTGATCCCCTGGCGCACGCTGACCGGGCGTCAGCAGCTCTATCAGGATCACAAGTGGATGCGCGCGTTCGGCGAGGGCTTCTGCGTCTATCGCCCGCCGATCGACACAAAGGCGGTGCAGCCGATGCTCGATGAGGCCAAGGGCGCGCCGCACGTGATCCTCAACTTCATCACCCCGCACCAGAAATGGGGCATCCATTCGACCTATACCGACAACCTGCTGATGCTGACACTGTCGCGTGGCGGGCCGATCGTGTGGATGAGCGAGGTGGACGCCGCCAAGGCGGGGCTGGTCGACAATGACTGGGTGGAAACCTTCAATTCCAACGGCGCGCTGGTGGCCCGCGTGGTCGTGTCGCAGCGGATGAAGGAAGGCACGCTGTTCATGTATCACGCGCAGGAGAAGATCACGAACATGCCCGGATCACCTTTGACCGGGCAGCGCGGGGGCATCCACAACTCCGTCACCCGCGCCGTGCTGAAGCCCACTCACATGATCGGCGGCTATGTCCAGCTCGCCTACGGGTTCAACTACTACGGCACCGTCGGGTCCAACCGCGACGAATATGTGATCGTCCGCAAGCTTACAAAGGTCGACTGGCTCGAAGGGGCCCTCGCTGAAGGGGAGACCGCAGCATGAAAATCCGCGCACAGATCGGCAAGGTCCTGAACCTTGACAAGTGCATCGGCTGCCACACCTGCTCGGTGACGTGCAAGAACGTGTGGACCAGCCGCGAAGGCATGGAATATGCCTGGTTCAACAATGTCGAGACCAAGCCCGGCATCGGCTATCCCAAGGACTGGGAGAACCAGAAACGCTGGAACGGCGGCTGGGTGCGGACCGCCGGTGGCTCGATCCGGCCCAAGATGGGCGGCAAGTGGCGGCTGCTGGCGAAGATCTTCGCCAACCCCGATCTGCCCGAGATCGACGACTATTACGAACCCTTCACCTTTGATTACGCCCACCTGCAAAAGGCGGGCGAGAGCAAGGCCTTCCCCACCGCCCGCCCGCGCAGCCTGATTTCGGGCGAGCGCATGGAGAAGATCGAATGGGGGCCGAACTGGGAGGAAATCCTCGGCGGCGAATTCGCCAAGCGGTCGGAGGATTACAACTTCGAAGGGGTGCAGAAGGAAATCTACGGCCAGTTCGAGAACACCTTCATGATGTATCTCCCCCGGCTGTGCGAACATTGCCTCAACCCGACCTGCGTCGCCGCCTGCCCGTCCGGCGCGATCTACAAGCGTGAGGAAGACGGCATCGTCCTGATCGATCAGGAAGCCTGCCGCGGCTGGCGCATGTGCGTGTCGGGCTGCCCTTACAAGAAGATCTATTTCAACTGGAAAACCGGCAAATCGGAAAAGTGCATCTTCTGCTATCCGCGCATCGAAGCGGGCCAGCCGACGGTGTGCAGCGAGACCTGCGTCGGGCGCATCCGCTACCTTGGCGTTATGCTCTATGATGCCGACCGCATCGAGGAAGCCGCATCGGCCGAGAATGTCGAGGACCTCTATCAGGCGCAGCTCGATATCTTCCTTGATCCCAATGACCCGGCGGTAATCGAACAGGCGCGAAAGGACGGCGTGCCCGAAGCCTGGCTGGAGGCCGCGCGTCACTCGCCCGTCTACAAGATGGCGATGGAATGGAAGGTCGCCTTCCCGCTCCACCCCGAATACCGCACCCTGCCGATGGTGTGGTACGTCCCGCCGCTCTCGCCGATCAATGCCGCGGCCAGCGCCGGGCAGATCAGCGTTAACAACAACATGCCCGATGTGCGCTCGCTTCGCATCCCGCTGAAGTATCTCGCCAATCTGCTGACGGCAGGCGACGAGGAGCCAATTGCCCTGTGCCTTGAACGGATGCTGGCGATGCGCGGCTACATGCGCGCCAAATCGATCGAAGGCGTGCACAACGAGGCCATCGCCACGAACGTGGGCCTCACCGGCGCCCAGATCGAGGAGATGTACAAGGTGATGGCGCTGGCCGATTACGAGGATCGCTTCGTGATCCCCACCGGCCACCGCGAGGATGCCGAGGACATGTTCGAGGAACGCGGTTCCTGCGGCTTCAGCTTCGGCAATGGCTGTTCGGGCGGGTCGAACGAGACCAACCTGTTCGGCGCCCCGCCGGTCCGCAAGAAACTCCAGACCCCTTCGGAGGTGTTCTGATGCACAGCCTTCATCTCATTTCGCTGCTGCTGCAATATCCCTCGCTTGAATTGCAGGCGGTGGCAGGTGAAATCCGCCAGCGGCTCAGCACCGATCCGGCCCTGCCGCAAGCCGCCGTCGCCGCGTGCGAACCGCTGCTGACCCGGCTTGCCACAGCTGACATCTATGATGTGCAGGAAGCCTATGTCGATCTGTTCGACCGGGGCCGGGCGCACAGCCTGCACCTGTTCGAACACGTTCACGGCGAAAGCCGCGACCGGGGGCAGGCAATGGTCGATCTGCGCGCCCGTTACCTTGATGCAGGGCTGGAGCCGGCGGGCAATGAGCTGCCCGATTACCTGCCGCTGTTCCTCGACTACTGTTCGACCCTGCCCGATCCGCTGGCTCGCGACACGCTGGCCGAGCCCGGCGTGGTGCTGATCGCGCTGGCAGCGCGGCTGGCGGACAAGGGATCGGACTATGCCCCTGTATTCGCGCTGCTGTGCGAGATCGCCGGGCTGGAAATGGACGAAGCGGCGGCGAACGCGCTGCCGCCCGCCGAAGACCCCGAAACCCTCGAAGAACTCGACGCGCAGTGGGAGGAGGAGGAAATCCGCTTCACCGCCGATGCCGCGCCCGATCCCACCGCCGCCTGCCCGCAGGTCAGCGCCATGCTTGACCGGATGCGCGCACCCCTGCCCGAAACCCCTGCGAAAAGGAGCTGAACCATGGCCGACTTCCTCCACAATCTGCTGTTCGGCATCTATCCCTATATCGCGCTGGCGGTGCTGGCGCTGGGTTCGATCATCCGCTTCGACCGCGAGCCCTACAGCTGGCGTTCGGGTTCCAGCCAGCTCTTGCGGCGCAAGCAGCTGATGGTGGGATCGGTGCTGTTCCATGTCGGCGTGCTGTTCATCTTTGTCGGCCACCTTGTCGGGCTCTTAACCCCGATTGCGTTATTCGATGCGCTGGGCATCAGCCACGGGGCCAAGCAATTGCTGGCGATCGTCGCTGGCGGGATTGCGGGCGTGGCCGCGATCATCGGCGCAAGCCTGCTGATCCATCGCCGCTTCTTCGACCCGCGCGTGCGGGCCGCCTCGAACTTCAGCGACAATGCCATCATCCTCATCCTGTGGGTGCAACTGGCGCTGGGCCTCGCCACGATCCCGCTGTCGGCGGGGCATCTCGACGGGCACGAGATGGTCAAGTTCATGACCTGGGCACAGAGCATCTTCACCTTCCGTAGCGGTGCGGCAAGCCACATTGCCGATGTGCATATCATCTTCAAACTGCACCTGTTTTTGGGGCTGACGATCTTCCTGCTGTTCCCCTTCACCCGGCTGGTGCACATGCTGAGCGCGCCGGTGCGCTACCTGTGGCGCAGCGGCTATCAGATCGTGCGCTCGCGCCGGAGCCTCAGCCATGGATGAGGTGATCGAACGGGCTGCAGTGCGGGTCGGCGGTGTGGAAATCCCCGCCACCGCCATCGCCGCCGAAGCGCAGAACCACCCCGCGCCTGATGCCGCCACGGCGTGGACCGAAGCCGCCGAGGCGCTCGCCATCCGGCAATTGCTGCTGGCCGAAGCCGAGCGGCTCGGGATCGATCCTGGCGAACGCGAGGACGCGCAGGGCCGCGCGCTCGCCGCGGATGATGCGAAGATCGACGCGCTGCTGGAGAGCGAAGTTCGCGTGCCCGAGGCTACCGAGGCCGAGGCGCGGCGCTTCTATGATCGCCACCGCGAACGCTTCACCTCCGAAACGTTGGTCGAGGCCGAGCACATCCTGTTCTCGGCCAACCCGGCGGATGAATTCGCCTATAGCCTTGCGGTCGGCGATGCGCGCATGGCGATCCGGGCGCTGCAAGCTGATCCGGCCTGTTTCGGCGAGCTGGCGCGAGCCAAATCGGCCTGCCCGTCGAAGGGACAGGGCGGCAATCTCGGCCAGATCGGCAAGGGGCAGACCGTCGCCGAATTCGAAGCCGCGCTGTTCGACCTTGGCGAAGGCGAGCTGTGCCCAGAGCCGGTGCGCACCCGCTTTGGCGTGCACGTGATCCGCGCCGGACGCCGGGCCGAGGGGCAGCAATTGCCGTTCGAAGCCGTGGAGGCGACCATCCGCGACTATCTGGAGGAAACCACCACCCGCAAGGCGGTGGCGCAATACCTGTCGATCCTCGCCAGCCAGACCACCATCGAAGGGGTTGACCTGCCGATTGCGGACGGGCCGCTGGTGCAGTGACCATCCCTCGCTCCCCCGATGTCCTGCCGCTGTCTGACGCGATCGGTCGCCGGTTCGAATACCTGCGCCTTTCGCTGACCGAGGTGTGCAACTTCCGCTGCACCTATTGCCTCCCCGAAGGCTACCAGAAGCCGTGCCAGCGTCCCGCGGAACTGACGGTTGAGGAAATTCGCCGCGCGGTGACGGCTTTCGCGCAGCTGGGGTTGTGGAAGGTGCGGCTGACCGGCGGCGAGCCGACGTTGCGGCGCGATTTCGAGAATGTCGCCAGCGCGGTCTCCAGCGTGCCCGGCATCCGCCGTGTGGCGATGACCACTAATGGCTATCGCCTCGCCGAGCGGGCGCAGGCGTGGCGCGATTGCGGGGTGAATGCGATCAATATCAGCGTCGATTCGCTCGATCCGGCGCGCTTTGCCGCGATCACCGGACATGACCGCCTGGGCGAAGTGCTGCGCGGGATCGAGGCAGCGCGGGATGCGGGGTTTGAGAGTATCAAGCTGAACGCCGTGCTGATGCGCGGGGTCAATGATGATGAACTCGCGGCGATGGTCCAATTCGTCACCACCCGCGATCTGTCGCTGCGCTTCATCGAGGTGATGCGCACCAATGACAACGCTGCTTTCTTTGACCGTCACCATGTCGCTGGCCAAAGCGTGATCGACCGGTTGGAAGCCGCGGGCTGGCAGCGACTGTCGCGCGCGGCTGGGGCGGGGCCGGCGGTGGAACTCGGCCATCCCCACGCCACGGGCCGGATCGGCATCATCGCGCCCTATTCACGGGATTTCTGCGCCAGCTGCAACCGGTTGCGCATGTCGTCGGATGGTAAGCTGCATTTGTGCCTGTTCGGCGATGGCGGGATCGATCTGCGCCCGTTGCTCGCCGCTGATGACCCCGCGCCTCTCATCACCCGCATCCGCGCAATGGTGGGCACCAAGGCCCCCGCGCATCGGCTGCATTCGGGCAATAGCGGCGCAACTCCGCATCTCGCGTCCATCGGAGGATGATCATGAAACAAGCGCAACTCGACATCGAACTGTGCGGGCGCCTCGCCGACGCCTGCGGGCCGGTGCTGGGGCTCGCCGTCCCGGAGAACGGACTGCAGGTGACAGCGATGCTGGACGATCTGGCCAGCGCCTACCCGGCACTTGGCGAGGCGCTTCGTAGCATCCGCATCAGGGCCTGCATCAATGAAACCATCGTCGCCAATGATGCGATGGTGCGCCCCGGAGATCGGGTCGCGCTCTTTCCGCCGGTGTCGGGAGGATGACGATGCAGGTCGAATTGGCGCAGGCCCCCTTCGAACCGTCGCTGCGGCTGGCCGCGTTTTCCGCGGCGCTCGAGGATGAAGGCGCGGTTGTCAGCTTCACGGGGCGGGCCCGGGGGCGCGGCGCGGATGGTGCGGCGGTCTCCTCGCTGGTGCTGGAGTGCTATCGCGGCGTTACCCTCCAATCGATGAAAGCGATCGCGGCCGACGCGCAAAGCCGGTTCGCGATTACCGCCAGTATCGTCATCCACCGCGCAGGCCCGATCGCGCCGGGCGAACCCATCGTTTTCGTCGCCACTGCTGCACGCCACCGCAGGGCGGCCTTCGAGGCGGCGGACTACCTCATGGACCGGCTCAAGACTGAGGCAGTGTTCTGGAAACGCGAGGAGCATGATGGCATCTCGACCTGGATCGAGCCGACCGCGCGGGACCGGGAAGACGCGCAGCGTTGGCGCGACAAGGTGAATGACAATGCCGGGAATTGACCAAAGCCTGACCTTTTACCCGCTGGGCATGGCGGTGCTGACCATCTCGGATACCCGCAACCTTGAAACCGATACCTCGGGCGCATTGCTGTGCGAGCGGTTGCAGGGAGCCGGGCACCACCTGCACGACCGCGCCATCGTGCGTGACGAGATCGCCGAGATTCGCGCGCAGTTGCAGGCGTGGCTCGCGCGGCCCGAGATCGAGATCATCCTCACCACCGGCGGCACCGGCTTTTCCCCGCGTGACAACACGCCCGAAGCGGTCAAACCGCTGATGCGGCGCGAGATGGACGGGTTTTCTGTCGCCTTTCACCAGAAAAGCCTCACCAGCGTCGGGATTGCCTCGATGCAGTCGCGGGCCTTTGCCGGGCAGGCGGGCGATGCCTTCATCTTCTGCGTGCCGGGATCGACTGGCGCATGCCGCGATGCGTGGGACGGGCTGCTGGAGCTGGAGTTTGATAGCCGCCACAAGCCGTGCTCGATCGCCGGGGCGCTGCCACGTCTGAGGGATGTGTGTGCGTGATCAGTTTCGACGAGGCTCTGGCGCTGCTTGAAGCCTCGGCCTTGCGGCTGGGGGCAGAGGAAGTGCCGCTAGCCGGAGCAGCCGGGCGGGTTTTGGCAGAGCCGCTCACCGCCCGCAGCGATGGCCCGCGTGTCGCCGTCGCCGCGATGGATGGCTATGCGGTGCTGGATGCAGGCACCCGGCCCGGAGAGGCAATGAAGGTGGTCGGCGAAGCGCGTGCCGGGGCGGGTTTTTCCGGCACGCTTGGCGCGGGCGAGGCGGTGCGGATCTTCACCGGCGCTCCCCTGCCCGTCGGCGCGGATCGCTGCATCATGCAGGAATATGCCACCCGCAAGGGCAAGACTGTGCGCTTTGCCGAAGGATACGGCCCCGGCTGGCACGTGCGCGCCGCCGCAAGCGATTTTGCCGCCGGAGCAGTGCTGCTGGAGGCCGGAACGCGGCTCACTGCCCGGGCAATGATTGCAGCGGCGGCGGCGGACCGAGCGCGCATAGCCGTGGCGCGGCGGCCACGGACGGCGATCATTGCCACCGGCGATGAACTGGCAGCTCCTGGCGAAGCGCATCTGGCTGCCGACACCATCCCCGAAAGCGTCAGCTTCGGCGTGGTGGCGATGGCCGAACAGGCCGGGGCGCGGATCGTGCGGCAGTCGATCGGCGGGGATTGCCTGCCCGATCTGGAAAAGCTTGCAGGAGCGGCGCTGGCGGAGGCCGACCTCGTGATCGTCACCGGTGGCGCCTCGGTCGGGGAGCACGATCTCGCCAAGCCGATGTTCGAATGCCACGGGCTCAACCTCGTGTTCTCCAAGGTCGCGATCAAGCCCGGCAAGCCGGTGTGGCTGGGGATGGCCGGGGACAAATGGGTGCTGGGCCTGCCGGGCAATCCGACTTCGGCGGTGGTCACGGCGCGATTGTTCCTGACGCCGCTGCTCGGCGCTCTGCAAGGCCAGTCGATCCGCGACGTGTTGCGCTGGCGGCGCCTGCCGCTGGCCGCGCCCTTACCTGCAAATGGCGGGCGGGAAAGCTTCGTGCGCGCGGCTTGGGAGAATGAGGGGCTGGTGCCGCTCACCAATCAGGACAGCGGCGCGCAAGGTCCGCTCGCCCGAGCGGATTGGTTGATCCGCCGCGCGCCCGACGCACCTGCCCTAGCGGCAGGTGCGCCGGTCAGCGCGCTGGCTTTCGAGCAAGGCGGCTGAGATGCGCTTCCGCCTCGGCCAGAGCAGCGGGATCGTTAATATTGGCGAAGGGATCGAGCGCGCCGGTCTCGGGCCATGCGACATGAACCACGCCCTGCACGGCGGCGAAGCGCCACAGCGACGCACCGCCTGCCGCGATGTAATCGGCCAGCGCCGCCTCATCCACACGCCACAGCGCCGCCAGGGGTTGATACTTGCCGCGGCTGACCGGCATGGCGACCTTGTTCGCGCCCAGCGCCGCACCGAGCCGCGCCGCGAGATCGTGCGGCAGGAAGGGCTGGTCGCAGCCGATCAGCAGCACCTCGGGCCGGCCCTGCGCGGCGGCAAAGCCGAAGGCGCTGGCAAGCGCGCTGATCGGCCCGCGTCCCGGTGCCGCGTCGCACAGCAGCGGCCATCCGTCCGCCGCGAACTGGCCCTGTTCGCGCACCGCCAATGCCACACAGTCCGACTGCGCGCTGGCGCAACCCATCGCATAGTCGAGCAGCGGCTTGCCACCGAGCAGGCGCAGCGGCTTGTCACCACCGATCCGCTGGCCTTCGCCTCCGGCTGCGATGACAATAGCAGGGGCAGGGGCATGGGCAGGAGGAGCGATCATGCGGTGGGCGACATCCGGCGTTGCGATAGCCGCCGCGATAGGCCGGATCGTCCGGCTTGCAAACCCGTGGGCCGCCGCGCCACAAATTCCCCTCAAGGAGACTGCCCATGACCGCCACCACCACCACGATGCAGCGCCACCGCGCCTGGCGCGGCCCGGCGCTGCTGAGTTTCGGGTTCCGGCCGTTCTTTCTGCTCGGCGCGCTGTGGGCGGCGCTGGCGATGGCGCTGTGGGTGGCGATGCTGGCGGGCAAGCTGACGCTGCCGACCGCGTTTGATCCGGTAAGCTGGCACGCGCATGAATTCCTGTTCGGCTATCTCGGCGCGATCATCGCCGGGTTCCTGCTGACCGCCGTTCCCAATTGGACCGGGCGCTTGCCGGTGACCGGTTGGCCGCTCGCGGGGCTGGTCGCGGCATGGCTGGCCGGGCGGGTGTCGGTGACTCTTTCGCAAGAGCTCTCGCCGCTGGCTGTGGCGCTTGCCGATCTTGCGCTGACAGTCGCACTCGCCGCGCTGCTGGGCCGGGAGATCGTGGTCGGCAAGAACTGGCGCAACCTGCCGGTCGTCGGCCTGCTGGTGGTGTTCGGCTGCGCCAATGCGCTGTACCATTGGGAGGCAGCGAGCGGCGCTTTTGCAGCGCAAGGAATGGGCCTGCGGCTTGGCTTGGCCGCCGTGTTGATGATGATCGCGGTGATCGGCGGGCGGATTGTGCCGTCCTTCACCCGTAACTGGCTTGCCAAGCAGGGCGAGGGCCGCCTGCCGACTCCGCCGATGCAGAGCTTCGATCTCGCCGCGCTCGGCGTGCTGCTGGCGGCCCTGCTGGCATGGGTGGCGGCGCCTTTCGCGGCCTTCACCGGCATGGCGCTGGCGCTTGCCGGGGGCCTGCATTTGGCGCGTATGGCGCGTTGGGCGGGGGATCGCACCTTCGCCGAGCCGCTCGTTACGGTGCTGCATGTCGGCTATGCCTTTGTGCCGCTGGGGGCGCTGGTGGGGGCGGTGGAGATTCTCGGATATGGCTGGATTGGCCCAGGCAGCGCGCAGCATTTGTGGACGGCGGGTGGCTTGGGATTGATGACGCTGGCGGTGATGACGCGTGCGACTTTGGGCCACACGGGCCGCGCCTTGACCGCGGGGCGCGGGACAATGGCCATCTATGCGGCGGTAGTCGTTGCGGTGTTGGCACGGATTGCGGCCGGCGCCTGGCCCGAGGCTGCGGACGCATTGCACAGCCTGTCCGGCATGTGCTGGATCGGGGCGTTTGCCGGCTTCGCGGCGCTTTATGGCCCGATGCTCCTGCGCCCGCGTCAGGCGGCGGGTTGAGCCATGGGCTGGACCGAATTTGCCGCCGCGCTCGGTACGTTTCTTCTCTCGCATGCCGTTCCGGTACGCCCCCCGGTAAAGCCCTGGCTGGTAGGCCTGGTGGGTCAGCGCGGCTTTACCATCGCCTATTCGCTGTTGTCGCTGGCGCTGCTGGCCTGGTTGATTACGGCGGCTGGCCGGGCGCCCTTTGTCATGCTGTGGGCTTGGGAGCCTTGGCACAACCATCTGGTGCTGGCGGTAATGGCAGTTGTCTGCCTGATCCTTGTGCTCGCCATAGGCAGACCCAATCCGTTTTCCTTCGGCGGCGCGAACGCTGCCGCGTTCGCCCCCGCTCGGCCGGGTATCGTCGGTTGGATGCGCCACCCCTTGCTGGCCGCGCTCGCGCTGTGGGCGGGGGCGCATGCCTTCGCCAACGGGACACTCGCCCATGTCGTTATGTTCGGCATTTTCGCCGCCTTCGCGCTGCTGGGAGGACGGTTGATCGACCGTCGCCGTCAGCGCGAGATGGGGCCCGAGTGGCAGCGGCTGCACCGTGTTATCGTGCGGCCCGGCGCGGGGGCGGTGATGTTTGGACAGCCGCTGCGTCTGGTAGCGGCCGGGGCGCTTTACCTTGTCCTAATTCTGATCCATCCGCTGTTGTTCGGGGTCAGTCCGATCCTGTGATCGGAAACGCGCCCTGAACTTGCGAATGAGCGGGGGGTTGCTTACGCGCTGCTCACCCGCAAAGAATTTCTATCGGCTTTGTCCGGCGCGCGATCGTGCCTGGTGCGTTATGCCTGAACGGCAGGCGAATTGCCGCTCATGATGCCAGAAAGAACGCCGATGACGCCGAAAACACACAAACCGACGGGCAGTAACGCCTTGCTTCAAAAAGGCGACACTTCGGCTCCGCTGTCGCTTTCCGGCCTGATCCGCGTGCATGTGCGCCTGCGCCAGGCGCTGCGGGCAGTCGGACCGGCGATGCCGCGTCAGCGTCCGCACGAAGCGCTGCGGGCGGCTTTGGGTGCGGGGCTGGCGCTCTCGCTTAGTGCCGGGCTGCTCGTGGTGCTCAGTGCCTGGCGCGGCGATATCGCGAGCTTCCTGTTGATCGCTCCGCTTGGCGCGAGCGCGTTTCTGCTGTTTGCCATCCCCAATTCCCCGCTGGCCCAGCCATGGTCGGCAGTCGTCGGCAACACGGCTTCGGCCCTGGCGGCTTTAGCGGTGCTGCAATTCGCCCTCCCTGCGGAAATCAGTGTGGGATTGGCGGTGGGCGCCGC
This sequence comes from Erythrobacter sp. RANMB8, assembly GCF_056848235.1. Classification (NCBI taxonomy): domain Bacteria; kingdom Pseudomonadati; phylum Pseudomonadota; class Alphaproteobacteria; order Sphingomonadales; family Erythrobacteraceae; genus Erythrobacter; species Erythrobacter sp. RANMB8. The sequence goes on along the minus strand of NZ_JBREHG010000003.1, from coordinate 8,451 downwards.
GATCATCGCCATGGCGAGCCTGCGCGCGATGCACCCGCCCGGTGGTGCGGTGGCGCTGGCAACGGTGCTGGTCGCGTTCGAGGGCGGTGACATCGGCATCGGTTTCGCCGTGTCGCCTGTGCTGCTCGATACTGCGTTACTGGTGCTGCTGGCGATTGGCTACAATCGCCTGACCGGTCGCCACTATCCGTTTCGGCAGCCGGGGGAAGAAGGCGGGCACAAGACCGGCGATGCCGCGCCCGACCGGCGTCTCGGCCTGACGCCCGACGAGTTGGAGCGCGTGCTCGAGCGCTTCAATCTCGGAGCGAATATCGGTGCCGAGGATTTTGGCCGCATCTTCGCCGCAGCCGAGGCCGAAGCGGCGCGCCGCCACTTTGGCGGGCTGACCTGCGGCGAGGTCATGTCGCGCGATATTGTCTCGGTAGGACCGGAGGCTGATCTGGGCATGGTGGCCGATCTGTTTCGCAAGCACCATTTCAAGACCCTGCCGGTAGTGGGCGATGGGGGGCGGCTTGAGGGGATCATTTCGCAAAATGATCTGATCCAGCGCGCTCGCACGCTGGCGTTGCCGACCGCAGGCGGGTTTGTGGGTAGCCTGCGCGCCCTGGTCCATCCGGCGAATCGTGCGCTTTGCGCCAGCGACATCATGACGACGCTGTTAAAGACCGTAGAGCCGAATGACGGTGTGGGGGTGCTGGTTCAGCTGCTCGCCGATGGCGGGGTTCAGGCCGCTCCGGTGGTGGATGGCGACCGGTTGGTGGGAATCGTTACCCGTTCCGATCTGCTGGCCGTGCTGGCGCATCAGACCGTGCTGGCGGGCGCAGTCACGCCGACGGTCTAGGTGGGCGTGTCTATTGGCAACATGATGGTCATGAGCAGTACGGCGTCGGTCGTTGCATCAAACCCGTGCACCGCGTCTTCATCGAAGAACACCCATTGATCCGTGTCTAGCATCAGCGTGCCGCCGGCGATCTGAACAGCGACCGAGCCTTTGAGGCAATGGAGCGTAATCTGGGAGGCAAGCCGGTGGGCGGGGATCGTGTCTCCCTGTCTCAGCACAAGGCGGATGGTTTCGAACTTGTCGGTCTTGACGATGGCTCTGGTACCGGGCTGGTCAGACGAGACGGCAAGATCGATCACTTCGCCTGAACTGGCATGATGCAAGGCCATAGGCTGTTCTCCTTTATGCGATAACGCAGGCGTCGGCGCATCAGGCAGGGCTGGGCTGGGGGTCCCGCAACAGGCGCTCGCGGAAAGCGCTCACATGGGGCACAAGTTCGCTGATGCGGCGCTGGTCGAGCCGCGTGAGGAAATCCTCCATGGCCTCGCTCAGCAGCGGCTTCAATCCGCACATGCCGTTGATGACGCAGCCCGATCCGGCGGCAAAGCAGGACACGAAGGCGTCGAGGTTCTCGAACCGGCGCACCACCTCGCCCACGGTGATGGTCTCCGCCGGCCGCGCCAGACGCATCCCGCCGCCGCGGCCGCGAAAGGTCTCGACCAGCCCGGCGGCCTGCAGGCCCTGCACCACCTTGGCGAGGTGGTTGCGCGAAATCCGGAAGCGCTGGGCAATCTCGTCGACCGACAGGTGCCGGTCGGCGGTCGCAAGGGTCATGAGCACGCGCAGGGCATAATCGGTGTGAAGGCTGAGCTGCATGAAAATATGTATATCAGATATTGCTTTTCCCTGCAACGCGCCATAATGGGCATATCACTTGCCTATTAAACGGATCGACCATGATCGACGCGTACACATCGCCGTCACCCCCGCCAAGCGACGCCCGCCGCCATGTGCTGGCCAAGCGCGCGGAAAAGCGGGCGGCTGCAGAGGAAATCGGGGTCGATGCCGGCTTCATCGACGCCATGGTCGAGACCTTCTACGCCGCGATCCGCACCGATGATCTGCTCGCCCCGATCTTTGCCGAGCGTGTGGATGATTGGCCCGAGCACCTCGCCCGTATGAAGGCGTTCTGGCGATCGGTGCTGCACAATAGTGGCGAGTTTTCGGGCAACCCGATGCTCAAGCATCTGGCCATTCCGGGTCTGGAACTCGCGCACTTCACCCGCTGGCTCGATCTGTTTTATGCGACCTTGCGGCAGCTTGAACGCCATCCTGAAGCGACCGGACTGGTCGCGGGCCGGGCGCGGATGATCGCCGACAGCCTGTTCACCGCCATCGAAATGCGACGCTCCGGATTGGCCGGAGGGCGCGCAGGAAAGGACCTGCCCCATGCTTGATGCCTCCAACCCGCATTTCCTTGCCGACCATGTTGTCCATGGTCCTGTCGATCCTGAGACTGATCAAACTGCGCAGTCCGCTGTGGCTACGCGGCACGAGGCCAATGATAATCACGCAGATCCAGCGCGGGTTGGAGAGCGGCGGACCTTTGAGCTGCCGCGCTTAATCTGGATCGGCATGATCGCCTGTTACGTGGTCTTTCTCGCGGCGCTCCTTGCCGCGACGGGCGCGGGGCGAGCAGGTTTCGCCATAGCTGTCTCGGCAGTCTATGTGGTCATGTTCTTCGGCACCGCCCGTGCCGTCGCACGCCAAAGCCCGCGTCAGGCAGCAAGCCAGCTCGAACGGCAGGGTGCCTCCCTGCAAACTGCCTTCGGCCCAATGTCGCGCGGTGCCGTATTCGGACAGATCCTGGTCGTTCCGGTAGCGGTGGCAATGTTCGGAATCGCTGTCTCGGTGATCATTGCAGTATTGGCATAAGGAAAATCAATTCTGTCAAAACAGTGATCATCGGCCTCGTCCAAAAGCAATTTGGGCCTGATTTGGGCATTCCCTTTGTCTTGGCGTACTGGATTTCGGGCTGTCGATGTCTCTTCGCATCCCATGTGTGAACATTGGATCGGCGCCCGTCAGGCAGGGTCGGCGATTTGTTAGCTTTCGACGACGGCATTTGACCGAGCACAAAGCCCCCGCGCCGCATCTCCCTCACCTTGGCAGCATCCAGAGGGGGGAGTCGGCCCATGCGCATTCTGTTCGTTCATCCCAATTACCGTTCCGGCGGGGCCGAGATTGCCGGGACATGGCCGCCCGCATGGGTCGCCTACCTGTCCGGCCCGCTGAAGCGCGCCGGGTTCGACGACATCACCTTCATCGACGCGATGACCGAGGGGCTGTCGGACGACGAGCTGCGCCAGCGCATGACCGCGCTTCAGCCCGATGTGGTCGGCACCACCGCCATCACCCCCTCGATCTACGCCGCCGAACGCGTGCTGGAAATCGCCGCGCTGCATGTGCCGCAGGCGGTGCGGGTGCTGGGCGGGATCCATGCGACCTTCATGTACCAGCAGGTCCTCGCCGAGGCCCCGCATATCGATGTGATCGTGCGCGGCGAGGGGGAGGAGATCGCGGTCGAACTCTTCACGGCGATCAAGGAAGGCCGCTGGCCCGCCAACGCGCGGAGCATCAAGGGCCTCGCCTTCCGCGAGGGCGAGCAGGTGATCGCCACCGAGGCCGCGCCCACGATCAAGGACATGGCGTCGATCAGGCCCGATTGGGATGTGCTCGACTGGAGCCAGTACACCTACATCCCCCTCGGCACCCGCGTCGCGATCCCCAACCTCGCGCGGGGTTGCCCCTTCACCTGTTCCTTCTGTTCGCAGTGGAAGTTCTGGCGCGACTACCGCGTGCGCGATCCCAAGGACGTCGTCGACGAAATCGAGGAGCTCCACGAGAAACACGGCGTCGGCTTCTTCATCCTCGCCGACGAGGAACCCAGCATCAACCGCAAGACCTTCGTCAAGTTCTGTCAGGAGCTGATTGATCGCGGCCTGCCCGACAAGGTGAAGTGGGGGATCAACACCCGCGTCACCGATATCTACCGCGACCGCGACCTGCTGCCCTTCTACCGCAAGGCGGGCCTCGTCCATGTCAGCCTCGGCACCGAGGCGGCCGCGCAGATGAAGCTCGACCGGTTCAACAAGGAAACCAAGGTCGAGGAGAACAAGCAGGCGATCAAGCTGCTGCGCGAGGCGGACATTTTCGTGGAAGCGCAGTTCATCGTCGGGCTCGACAATGAAACGCCCGAAACGCTGGAGGACACCTTCCAGATGGCCTGGGACTGGCAGCCCGATCTTGCCAACTGGGCGATGTACACGCCCTGGCCCTACACCCCGCTGTTCGAGACGCTGAAGGACAAGGTCGAGGTCCACGACTTCTCGAAATACAATTTCGTCACCCCGATCATGAAACCCGCCGCGATGGAACGCGGGGAGCTGCTCGACGGGGTGATGAAGAATTACCGGCGCTTTTACATGAGGAAGGCGCTGTTCCATTATCCCTGGCGCGGCACGGGGTTCCGGCGACGCTATCTGCTCGGCTGCCTGTGGGCGTTTTTGCGTGCGGGTTTCAAGCGGACCTTCTACGATCTCGGCAAGGCGGGATACTGGGGCCCGCAGACCAAGAAGCAGCTCGACTGGCACTTCGACGAAAGCCGCCTCGCCGCTGCCGATGCCGCGACCGACTGGGAGACCAACGCCGACAAGGCCGCGCAGGCCAAGGCTCGGCGCGAAGCGGTGCGCGAGCAGATGAAGGAACGCGCGCAAGAGCGCGCCAAAGACCGGCTGGAGCTGTAGCCGTGCATGGGTCTTCTGCGGGGGGTGATCCTGCCGCATTGATCGGGCCCAACGCAGTGCTCCAGACCGCGGCAGCGATGGAGGCGCGGCAGCGATGGAGGCGCGGCTGGGGCAGGCGGAGACCCGCACGATCCTTGATGCAGCCCAGATCGCTGCCTTGCCTTCGGGCGAGGCGATGATCCCCGAGGTGCAGGCCCTGCGGCTGCACCGCTGGCTGGCGCTGCACCAGCCCCTCGGCAGCTTCGCCATCGCCGAGGAAGCGGGCGCGCGCACTGCCGACTACATCATCGCCCACCGCATTCCGCGCCCCGCCGTGTGGCTGCTGCTGCACCTGCCTGCAGCGGCCGCCGCGCCGCTGCTGATGGCGGCGATCCGCAAGCACGCCTGGACCTTCATCGGCGTGGGAACGTTTGTACCGCATAGCGCAAGGCGTTTCACCATTGACTGGAGCAGGGCAGGCGATCCGATGATGCCGCCCGATAGCCTGTTCCACTGGTATGCGGCGGTCTTCACCCGGCTTTACTGCCGACTGGTGGCGGGCGATTGCACCTGCCGGATGACCCAGCTCAATGCGCCGTGCGATGCTGCGCGCGTCTATCACATTAGCAGAGGTTAGCTGCCGCGCTGCGGGTTACGCCCGGACTCACGCATTGTGAATTGGCACCCGACAGATGATTGCGGCGCGTCGTTCCGCTGCGTTCCACCTTCAGCGCGCGCAGTGTCAGTGCTTCGCGCAGCAACAACTCTATTTCGGCATTGACGCTGCGCAGATTACGCTCGCTGGTGCTGTTGGAAGACAGGGATGACGGTAAGCGCCATAGCATCACACTGGACACAGTTTACATGGACAGTTAAGGTATCGGAATTTACATAATGTTTATTATCTTATCGATATCGATGATTATTGTTATATATATCATAAGGTTGTGCCGGATCATTTCGTCCCGATACGAGCTTTACGTGAAGCCCGTGTCCCTCCTGGCTATCGCTTCAAGCTGCCATCTGAATTCTTAAAGCAACCGGGCTGCCGTCGGTCTGCGGCGCGCTGTGTCAGGTTGACAGACGGATCGAACAATCACGCCAAGGTATGCTTCGGTGCCTCGCTTGGTTATGCATAAGCCCCGTTATAGACGCCCTCAAGGTAATGATAGACCCATTCAACTTTGCCGTCCTTGACGTGCTCCATTGCTGTCTTGGTGCCCATCGATACGATTGGTGTGTTTTTGAACCAATCCACGGCACCTTCAAGCGAGCCGGCCATTTCGGTTGCGAAAGCCAGCAGGCGGACCAGCGGTGCCAAAGCGTCGTGACCCTTTCTGCCAAGCGGCTCTGCCGCCAAGGTGCTGCGGCTCACGCCGACCATTCTAGCCAGCTCGGCGAGCGAAATGTTCAGCTGCTGGGCCAATGCGCGCGGATTTATCGATCCTCTGTCAATTACATCCGGGCTTTTGGGGTCATGCATGGTACTGAGTCTCCTTGGCGCGAGATGGTGTATTCGCCGCACGAAATCGAGGCAAACCGGCGCTTGGCGCAGGGAAATCGGATACAGCGATGATGAGCTGTCCTGCCGCGGCAGGACGCGCCAAGTTTGCCCGGTGAGATCCGATCACGCTCCGTCTATCCCGACGTTTCATTCCGTCCCGGTCCGTTTCCTCCTGCTCCAACCATATGATACCTTCGTCACGAGGAGCAAAATATGTCGACCGTCCGCAAAACCATCACGCTGAGCCACGCGCAGGATATCTGGATCAAGGCTCAGATTGCACGGGGGCTATTTACCAGCGACAGCGAGTATATCCGTCATCTCGTGCGCCGCGATCAGGAGGAGCAGGGCAAACTCGCTGAACTGCGCAAGGCAATGAACGAAGGGATCGACAGTGGCCTAAGCGAGCGGTCGCTTGACGATATCTGGACCGAGGGAGAAGAGCGCGCGAAACGTGGGCTTGGCGATGCCGAGGCGGGACGCACCGTCTCTGCCAAGGACGTTCATGCCGGAATAGCCGCCAGGCATGACTGGGCATCTTGAAGACCCTGCTGAACGCGCAAGCAGCCCGCTTTGATCCGAACGGGACTCTGGCTGGACGTGCCAACGCCAGTATTGCTAAGTCGGAGGCGGTCGAACACTAGGTGGCTGAGCTGATCCGTGCCGAGCGTTGGGAAAAATGTGGGTAAAGAATTACAATGGTCTTTTAAATTGCTGATATAAATTACGTTTTCTTAGTACAAAGTCGGACACCCTCTCCGCCAGTGGCCCTTCCACAAGCGTCGAAAAAACATCTGTTTTCCTTGATTTCTAGCCATTTCGTGCTAAAGAGTGTTCTGCATTTGTTTCGATATTTCCGCATGCATCCGCAACGATTGGGGGCATATCTGGGGGCATCGAAACGCGGCTTTGGGGGCACAGATGCTCAGCGAAATGGCAGTCCGGCAAGCGAAGGCGAAGGACAAGGATTACAAGCTCTCCGATTCCGAAGGGCTCTATCTGTTTGTGGCCAAATCTGGCCGTCGAAGCTGGCGTCTAAAGTACCGATTTGCGGGGAAGGAGCGACGGCTGATCCTGGGTGCCTATCCCGAGTTGTCGCTGAAGGAAGCGCGTGACAGGAAGTGTGATGCTCGAAAGCTGCTTGCAGAAGGGAGAGACCCCGGTTTCGAAGCAAAGAAGGCAGCCATTGCGCGAGCCATGGCAGCGTCGAACACCTTCGAGGTTGTGGCGCGTAACTGGTTTTCACTTTAGGAAGACCGGTGGACGCCTGTCCATGCAAGGGACGTAATCGCTAGCTTGGAAAAAGAGGTGTTTCCGTGGATCGGCGCCTTGCCGATCGCCGAGCTTGATGAACCGACAGTGCTTTCCGTGCTCAGGAAGATTGAAAAGCGAGGGGCCATCGAGACGGCTCATCGCGTACGCCAACGCATGTCAGCCGTTTTCGTGCAGGCGATTGCTGAAGGGCTTTCGGCGAGGGATCCTGCCGCTGTGGTGGGCAAAGCCCTCAAGCCAGTACCACGCGGACGCAAGCGGCCTGCAATTGTGAGCATCGAAGCGCTTCACGACATGATCCGCAAAACGGAAGCGGAACTGGCCTCGCCGCTCACTAAGCTCGCATCGCGTTTCGCGGCACTGACGGCTCAGAGGCTTGGGGCCAACCGCAAGAAGACTCAGCGGCTCTACAAGCAGGAAGGTCTGGCGGTGAGGCGACGACGCAGCCGCAAGCGTGCTGTCGGCACTTGGGCACCTGCTCCAGTGCTGGCACTTCCGAACCAGCGCTGGAGCCTCGACTTCGTTCACGATCAGATGGCTTCTGGCAGACGGTTCCGGGTGCTCAACGTGGTCGATGATGTGACCAGAGAGTGCCCGGCAGCGGTGCCGGACACCTCGATCTCGGGTCACCGTGTCGTGCGCGAGTTGAGCTGGCTGATCGCCCAGCGGGGCAAGCCGGGGATGATCGTCAGCGATAACGGCACCGAGCTCACTAGCAATGCCGTGCTCGCCTGGGGGTCACGTTAGGGCTCAGACCAGCGGCCTGCAATGATCGTGAATGAGCCGGTTCGGGCTTGTCCGCCCCAAGGTCGATTTATCAGCAACCTTGTACCGAATGACGCAGCTTGCGTTCAGCTGCGAAAAAGCGATATGCTGGCGACATTCGGTCACCGGGCGATCAATGATCGACCCGGTAAATCTGTTTGTTGGTGGTAACATTCGCCGTCATCACGAAGGGTCGAAAAATGTCGGAAAAAATCATCGAAAAGCTTGTCGACATACTGCAGGAACTTGATCAGGCCGACGAGCAAATCTGCGCAGCAAATGTCCAAATGGTCATCGACAAGCTCTCCTCATCAGCGACAAAATCCAGAATCGAAGGGTAGGGC
>NZ_JBREHG010000029.1:0-1417 GCF_056848235.1 Erythrobacter sp. RANMB8 | reverse complement strand
TGGCGACAACCGCCAGTCTGCTTGCGCTTGCGGCTTCTCCTGCGCAGGCGGATACGCTGCGGGAGGCTTTGGCGGGGGCGTATACCAGCAATCCGACGCTTGAGGCGGCGCGGGCGAACCAGCGGGCGGTGGATGAAGGCGTGATCATCAGCCGCGCGCAGGGTCTGCCCTCGGCCAACATCACCGCCACCCATGTCGAGTTCATCCAGCAATCGGCCAACGCCTTCACCGCGCCCGAACGCAACCTCGGCGTCAACGCCCAGCTGCTCGTGCCGGTCTATTCGGGCGGCGCGATCCGCAACGGGATCAATGCCGCCAAGGAACGGGTCGAGGCGGGGCAGGCCGATCTGCGCAACACCGAAAGCGCGGTCTTCAGCCAGGTCGTTGCCGCCTATATGGACGTGCTGCGCACCGAGGCGCTGGCAACGCTCGCGGCCAATAATGTCGCCGTGCTGCGCACCAACCTTGAGGCGACCAGCGACCGCTTCCAGATCGGCGATGTCACCATCACCGATGTCGCCCAGTCGCGCGCGCGTCTGGCCGTGGCCGAGGGCGATTTGCAGCAGGCCGAAGCCGGGCTGATCGCCGCGCGCGAGACCTATATCCGCCTTGTCGGCCGTGCGCCCGGCGAGCTTGAGGCACCGCCGCCGCTGCCGGGCCTGCCCGATGGTGTGGGCGAGGCGATTGTCGCCGCGCTCGAACACAACCCCAACCTCAATGCCGCCAAGCTGCGCGCCGAGGCGGCGGGGTTCGATACCAAGGTCGCCGGCGCGGGGCGTCTGCCCACGGTCGGCCTGTTCGTGAACGGCGATTACAGCGATTTCTTCGGCACGCTGGGAGGTCCGGTCGCGGCCAACTTCGCCCAGAGCGAGAAGACCGCCAATGCCGGGGTGCGGGTCACCATCCCGCTGTTTCAGGGCGGGCTGCCCGCAGCGCGCCAGCGGCAGGCCGGCGCACGCGAATCCGCCGCGCTCGAAGATGTGATCGCCGCCGAACGGCAGGTGATCGCCGAAACCCGCTCGACCTTCTCCAACTGGCAGGCGGCCAATGCCGTGATCAAAAGCGCGCAGGCCGCGGTCGAGGCCGCCGAGCTGAGCCTTGAAGGCGTGCGCGCCGAAAACTCGATCGGCAACCGGCAGGTGCTCGACGTGCTCAATGCCGAGCAGGAACTGCTCAACGCCCGCGCCCAGCTGGTGACGGCGCGGCGCAACGCCTATGTCGCAGGCTTCACCCTGCTGGCACTGATGGGCCGGGCCGAAGCGCGCGATCTCAACCTCGACACCGGCTCGGTGCTCTACGATCCGCAGGTCAACGCCGACCGGGTCAGCACCAGGTTCTGGGACTGGGACCGCGATCCGGAGCCGCAAGCCAAATCCACCAGAACCGTTGACATTCCCGCACCCGACGCAACAATCGG
>NZ_JBREHG010000028.1:0-1622 GCF_056848235.1 Erythrobacter sp. RANMB8 | reverse complement strand
TCCTTGGAGTGTCGCGCCCCGATCCCGCCAGTGATCCGTAGGTAAATCATTTCGTCCGCCGAGCGGTGATTTTATTGGAGCGCTTGCGACTTACTCATAGACTTTGATGAAGATGATTCATCGGTGCGCGTGTTGGGATTTTTCGTAAATCAACAAAAGAACCATTTTTCAGAGCAAACTTAACAATAGGGAGAGAAATCTAACTAGTATTTATTTGTCTTGCTAGCTCCGCTAATTGATTATCTTGAATGTTGCTGTCCTACTTTCGCACAACGCTATTTGTTGGGCTTCATCGAATCTTCGCCCCAAACTATAGGGGGTAGCGAAAGGATAGCTCATGGAAGAGATCACAGACGAAGAAATTGATCAGATGGTCTACGACCACTGGACTCGGAAATCACCTAAGGAGTTCCGCGCAGCCTTGTCGGCAAGGATGGCGGCGCATGACGAATACGAACTCAAGCATCAAATCAAAAAACTGATCGAAGAGCGCCGATACCTGAAAAGAGAGTTGAGGGCATACGAGGAAGGGGAGCTTTCTCATCTGCACGAGCCTATAAGAATCTGGTGCGCAGAGGTTGTCGTAGAACCATTCGATTGGAAAATGGATGGTGATCGGTTCCTGTTTCGTCATGAAGAGCATGATCTTCTCTTTAGGTTGACATTCCCCGAATACGTAAAAGCGCTCGAAAAGAAGGCGCGAGAAGATGAGATTTGATGCAGTGGGCAGTGCGATGAGGAGAGGTGGTTAATTATGAGCATCGAGACAGAGCGCGAAGAGTGGAGGAAGCGTATTCGTGACGAGCAAGCTATTCGTCATACCATCTTCGAGAGAGACATTCGCTACCTCGGGGATATGCAGAAGCGTATCGGACAGATTGACGCTGCGATGGGGCGAACAAGCTTCGATGATCCCATAGATGAATCCATGTTCTACCTTCGTTGGAGAAGGTCGATTCAGGATACCATTGCAACTCTCGCAGGTAATCGCATCAGGCTTGAGAAAGAGCTTGAGCGTTTGGAGAAGGAAGCTGAGACTTTGACCTACGGGAAGAGCGCATGACGCTCTTCTATGCGCCATCCTGAGCCTCTTCGAGCGCATGATGAGCCCGTCCCGTAGCGCAAAGCTCTTTCGTTCAATCCTGAGGCTTCTTGGAGCACCTCTGATCGGCTCAAACAAGCTCGACGGGAGCGCAGCCGCTGTGGCCGCGCTACGCCAGTGCTCATTCAAGGTAGCAAGGCTCAACCCGAACGATACCTTTCTACGCTGACCCCTTGTAGTTCCGAGCTTCCCCATTGGCGGCATCGAGGAATGAATAGGCTGAGGAGGCGCGAAGATAAAAATCTAGACAAATCCAAGTTCTGTGAGATTTGCTCCTCATGGAACTCGACGACATCACTCAGTATCGCTCGTTGGGCTGGGACTTCGATATGACCCTGCATGGTCACGAGCGGTCACACCAATTCTGGGATTACATCCACGAGAATCCCTTCTGCCAAACCCACTACATCGTGACCTTCAGAACGGGACGGCTCCTCGACCGCATTTGGTATGACCTTGGAAGAGCGGGTTGCCGCCTGCTGCCCATGCAATTCAGGGGCGTCCACGGTGTGCCCGATGA
>NZ_JBREHG010000027.1:0-2444 GCF_056848235.1 Erythrobacter sp. RANMB8 | reverse complement strand
CGGAGCGGCGCCGGCGGTGGAGCGATGAGGAACGGCTGCAGATCGTGGCCGAGGCGTTCGCACCAGGTGCCAGGGTAGCCGATGTCTGCCGCCGGCATGACGTCTCGTCCGGGTTGATCTATACGTGGCGGCGCAAGCTGCTGGATGCGGGCGCGGCGCAGGAAGCCGAGGTGCCGGAGGCGCTGCCAGCGCCGGTATTCGCCGAAGCGGTGATCGACGGGGACGCGGTCGTTGCCGGCGCTGCCGAGCACCCGGCGATGATCATCGAGCTGCCGCGCGGCAAGCGGCTGAGCATCTTCGCCGCGGCATCGCCGAGGTTGGTCGCGGCCGCCTTGAAGGCTCTGCGATGATCCCTTCCGGCGCGCGGGTGTGGATCGCGCTGGGCCACACGGATATGCGCAAGGGCATGCAGGGCCTGGCGCTGCTGGTGCAGCAAGGCCTCAAGCGTAATCCCCACGGCGGCGATCTGTTCGTATTCCGCGGTCGCGCAGGATCGCTGATCAAGATCATCTGGCACGACGGGATCGGCATGTCGCTCTACGCCAAGAGGCTGGAGAAGGGCCGGTTCGTGTGGCCCTCGGCGAGTGAGGGAACGGTATCGCTGACCCCCTCGCAGCTGGCCTGCCTGCTGGAAGGGATCGACTGGCGCAACCCGCAGTATACGTGGCGGCCGCAGAGCGCAGGATAACCAGTAGATGCGGGCATTTTGCCCTTGCAGCAGAGGGGGGATGATGATTCACTCTCCTCCATGGAAGCCGCTATCTCGCCCCTTCCGGACGATGTCGAAGCGCTCAAGGCGCTGGTGGCGACGATGGCCCGTAAGGCTGATGAGGCCGAGGCCAAGCTTGCCAACGCCATGGCCCACCAGAGCGCCATCGAAGCGCTGATCGCTCACCTCAAGCTGCAGATCGCCAAGCTGAAGCGCGAGCAGTATGGGCCCAGCGCCGAACGCAGCCGCCGCCTGCTGGGTCAGATGGAGCTGCAACTCGAAGAGCTCGAGGCCGATGCCGCAGAGGACGACCTGATCGCCGAGGAAGCGGCGGCCAAGACCACCACGGTCACCGCCTTCGAGCGCAAGCGGCCCGCAAGGAAGCCGTTCCCCGAGCACCTGCCACGCGAGCGTGTGGTCGTGCCTGCGCCCTGTTCATGTCCGGCCTGCGGCGGGGACCGGCTGTCCAAGCTCGGCGAGGACGTCACCGAGACGCTCGAGGTCATCCCGCGTTCGTGGAAGGTGATCCAGACGGTGCGCGAGAAGTTCTCGTGCCGGGACTGCGAGAAGATCGCTCAGGCCCCGGCACCGTTCCACGTGGTTCCGCGCGGATGGGCAGGCCCCAGCTTCCTCGCCATGCTCCTGTTCGAGAAGTATGGGCAGCACCAACCGCTCAACCGGCAGGCCGAGCGCTTTGCCCGCGAAGGCATGCCGCTCAGTGTCTCGACCCTAGCCGATCAGGTCGGGGCTGCCGCGCACGCGCTGATGCCGCTCTACAAGCTGATCGAGGCGCACGTCCTGGCCGCAACCCGGATCCACGGCGACGATACCACCGTGCCGGTCATGGCCAGGGGCAAGACCGATACGGCCCGATTATGGGTTTACGTGCGCGATGATCGTCCCTTTGCCGGGACCGATCCGCCGGCCGCGCTGTTCCACTACTCGCGTGACCGACGCGGCGAGCACCCGCAGTCCCATCTCGCGGCATGGTCCGGCATCCTGCAGGCCGATGCCTATGGCGGATATGGCGAGCTCTATCGCGAGGGCCGCGATCCCGGCCCCGTGCTCGAGGCGGGCTGCTTCGCCCATGCGCGCCGCAAGTTCTTCGAGCTCGCCGATGTCGTAAGCTCGGCCCGCAAGAAGAGCCGCGGACAGAGCGCCGCCATGATCTATCCGATCGCGCTCGAAGCCGTGCAGCGTCTCGATGCCCTGTTCGACATCGAGCGCGGCATGAACGGCAAGAGCCCCGCCGAGCGGGTCGCCACCCGCCAGGAACTCAGCGCGCCGCTCATGGCCGAGCTCCACACCTGGCTCACCGAGCAAGTCGGCAAGCTGTCGCGCAGCCATGATCTGACCAAGGCCTGCTTCTACATGCTCAAGCGCTGGGACGCGTTTACCCGCTTCCTCGACGACGGCCGGATCTGCCTCACCAACAACGCCGCCGAGCGCGCTCTTCGTTGCATCCCGCTCGGCCGCAAGGCATGGCTGTTCTGCGGCTCCGACCGCGGCGGTCAGCGCGCCGCCATCATCTACACCCTGATCCAGACCGCCAAGCTCAACAATATCGATCCGCAGGCTTGGCTCGCCGATGTCCTCGCACGCATCGCCGATCACCCGGCAACCAAGCTCGACAAGCTCCTGCCGTGGAATTGGGCGCCGCGCTCAGACGCGATCGCAGCGTAACTCACCCCACGCACCGGTCGGGATCACCCCGCGGCCTTCACCGGACGGATAC
>NZ_JBREHG010000026.1:0-2653 GCF_056848235.1 Erythrobacter sp. RANMB8 | reverse complement strand
TGGAGCGGGTAGCGGGAGATTGCGCGGTGTCTCGGTTGGATTCCCGATCTGGCTGACGGTATTCTGCCGTTTCGGGATCGTCTGAGTGAGGAGACGGTAGCGGGAACCGAACCGCCGCCATGTCGGTAAGGGGCTGGCCGTCGTCGATCATGCGGCCTGAGCCATCCTGACCTTGATCCTATGAACGGTTCCAACGCCGACCTTGAGCTTGCGCGCAGTGGCGTTGATGCTGAGGCCAGACCTGAGCGTCCGCTCGATCTTCTCAACCATGATCGGCGGGATGGCGGGTCGTCCCGCCTTCTTGTCCGAACGGGCGAGCCCAGCCTTGATGCGGCTGCGGATCATCTCACGCTCGAAGTCCGCGAAGACGCTCAACATGCCGAACATGGCCCTTCCGCTCGGGGTTGAGGTGTCGAGCGCCTGTTGGTGGAGATAGAGGTCCACGCCCTTGGCATTGATCTCGTGGAGGAAGCCAACAAGGTCTTGGAGCGAGCGTCCGAGCCGATCCACCGCCCAGCTTGCCACGAGGTCGATCTCACGGCGGGCGATAGCCTTCATCAGCGCATCGAAGGCGGGACGCTGATCCCGACCTTTGGCACCGCTGATCCCTTCATCGCAGAACTCGGCGACGATCTCCCAGCCCATCCTCTCAGCGACGGCGATGAGTTCGCGGCGCTGGTTCTCGGTGGTTTGGCTGTCGGTTGAGACGCGGGTGTAGAGGGCGATGCGCTTCGTCATTCCACGACCCTCTCATAGTTCTGGAAGGCGTCAAGCAGTTCATTAAGTTCGGCTTTTTCCTCGTCGATGGTGCGGGGGATCAGTCGCAGACGACGATCTCGACAAGCTGGGCGAGATGCTCCTCGTAGGCATCTCTGACCTCCTCCTCACTGGCATCATGGGGGAGGACTGTCTCGCTCATTACCATGTTGAGGTAGGCGATGAGGTCATCGAGCGCTTCGCGGCGAGAGTAGGATATCGTGACGCGGCGGGCTGGAAGGCTGGTGCCGACGATGCTGACGAAGACGGTCTGGCAAGCGTGGTAGGTGAACTGGTCTGGTCGGTGCTCCATTGGTTCTCTCAGGAAGGTTATACCCTGAGTTTACCAAAGGGGCGGTGCTGCCCGCATTATTCATCTGAAGGTCGGCGCAGATTCCTGCGCGTGCTTCGTCTGACCTATAAGCGGCGTGCAAAGTGAAGCTGGTTCTCCGTGGTGCACTGCTTGGTCCATTGCGAGGCGAGTGCCCAACGCTCAATGCGAGCGGAGCGTCACGGGTCCGATAGTGACGCAGCAGATAGGTTGGCGGCACAGCATTCGTGACCCCCTCCACAAGGGCTACGGGATCGCCAACCTATCTGCGTCAGTTGCATGCTAAACTCGCTTCGTCGCAACGACGGTTCGCTTCGCCGCAAGAAGTGCCCTTAGGTGCTAATTCCTCGGGGCCTCAAATGAATAGGTATTGTCATGATCATGGAGGTCATGACGATCTAAGGAGAACCGTCATGGCTTTTGGCCTCGACCCCTTCAAGACCACTCCTGCTGGCATGGCGGCTGTCCATGCGCTTCGTGTCACCGCGTCCGCAGTTATCACTGCTGCCAAGAACGGCGAACCTCCGATCCTCGTGATCGCTCCCATGATCGAGCAGCACCTCGGTGACCAGAAGACCAACGAACTGGTCGGGCGACTGATCCGCGAGTGGCTCGGACCGAGCTTCAAAGTGCGCGGACGCCGCAAGTGGAAGCGCACCCACGGCACGGAGTCAGGGAGCTTCTACGACTATCGCGGGTAATCTGCGGAGGAGGATAGGTGGGGCAAATCGGTTCCGCCCATCCTCCTCACTCGCAAGATGAGCTTCTGCTCCTGACCCGCTCCCTTTCATCTGATTCCTGAACGACTGAACCCGCGCATCCCGAACTTCGGTTTCGAGCCATTTTCTGCGCCCGAGTTCGGCAGGGTTTTTGGAAGGCACGTCCACTGCCCGACTATCCGAGATGGGCACCGTCAGCACAGGGGAGAGGGGGCGAGGGGAGAAGGGAGTTCATCGATCTCCTCGTTATCTCATCTCGTGTTGGAATGAGCGAACTGGGAGAAGGCGTGACATCCGCGATGTCGCGGCTTCGAACCAGTTCTGGCGGGCGAGGAGGGATCGCAACGCGAGACCGAGGCGCACGTCATCCGATGGCCCCAGCATTATCTTGGCGTTGAGATCGACATCGGCTCGCACCTGAGTGCAAGCCTCAGGCTCGCTTCGCACTGGGCGAGTTCCTGCTCACGCAGCAATCGGGCGCATGCGCCCTCTCGCCTCAGTCCTCGCGATCAGATTCCATCGGAATCAAAAGGCGAACCGCGCGAAGGGGAAGACATCTCGATGTCGCACCCCGTCGCAAGGTTCTGGTGGGCGAAGCGAGATCGCTGAGCCCGCCCTCGAAGGCTTCATCACCCATCGACATCGGCTTGCGCTTACGCGCCAGCCTCAGCCTCGCTCGGTTCGTTCGAGTTGTCGCTGACGGGTCAGCGCTCCTCGCCCTCACCAGCGCGATCATCCAATGTCACGCCCTAAACTATATAGTCTTAAGAAATATGAGCGTGACATCTCCAGACAGTCGGGCAGCGGACGATAAATAATGATCGGTGACTGCGAATCTGCTAGGGTG
>NZ_JBREHG010000025.1:0-2776 GCF_056848235.1 Erythrobacter sp. RANMB8 | reverse complement strand
CGCCATCAGGTTGAGCCGAAAAGTGGCTGCCCAGATCGATGCGATGTTCGAGGCGAAGCGTGTTGAGATCGGCTTGAGGGCCGAGCATCGATTGCTTGCTTCACCGTCAGTGCCCGCGACAGTCGAGAAGACGATTGAGCGACGATCTGAGAAAGCGTCCGCCAAGACGATGGGGCCGACGCTCTCGCAGGTCTATGACCGATATCTCGCTGACCCGACGAAGCGGCGATCAGCGCGGACGATGCTTGCGCACCAGACCACGCGACGGGTTGTGGAGGATGTTCTCGGAGCCGACAAACCCCTTGCGAGCATCACTCGCGACCAGTGTCGCGACCTGCTCGAAACCTTGCGCTGGCTGCCCGTCAACATGGCTCAGAAGTTCGGCGACGTTCGTATCCGTGACGCGGCCAAGGCCGCGATGGCCGACCGCTCGATCCGCACCATCAACGCCACTAACCTCAATGCCTACATGGCGCGCTTCGCGACCATGATGAACTGGGCGGTCGCTGAGGAACTCATCGGACGCAACCCTGCGCGGGGACTCCAGATCGCTGAGACCGTGCACCCTCAGGATCGCCGTAAGCCTTTTGAGACGTGGCAGCTTCAGCGCATCTTCAATGCGCCGATCTTCACAGGCTGCAAGGACGAGCAGAACGGGTATTCGGTTGTCGGCACCCACATTGCTCAGGGTGCGCGCTTCTGGGTTCCGCTCATCTGCCTGTTCTCAGGCATGCGCCTTAATGAGGCGTGCCAGTTGGATGTCACTGACGTTCGAGAAATTGAGGGCGTGCTGTGCTTCGTTATAAGCGAGAAGAGCCTCGTCGGCACGCGTGACAAATCTCTCAAGACCGCATCGAGTGAGCGGATTGTCCCCGCCCATCCTGAATTGCTGGCTATCGGGCTCGCTGCATTCGTAGAACGCAAACGGAACGAAGGTGCGCTGAAGCTCTTCGATGACCTCCCTCTCGGGAAACGGGGCTTCCGATCCGTGGCCTTCTCCCGCTGGTTCACGAGATTCTTGGACCGCATCGACGCATCAACCGACCTGACTTGCTTTCACTCATTTCGCCACGGCTTCCGCGACGCATGCCGCAACGCTCAGATTGACAGAGATGTCGCGCTTCGCCTCGGGGGCTGGATTACAGGCGGCTCGCACAGCGAGACCGCCGATGATTATGGGTCTGGCTACCGCCCTCAGGTGTTGTTTGAAGCAATTTCGGCGATCAGATTTTCTTCGCTCGACCTTTCACACCTCAAGGATCGGGCGGGATAGGTGATCAGGTTTGGAGCCTTGAGATGTTCAATACATTAGGGATTCACATGCTAGATCGCTTCGGCTATCGCAGCGGAGACGAGGGTAACGAATGTGGATGGGCTCGGACCAAAGCAGATCGAACTGAAGCTGCACGGTCTGGTCCGCGAGGATCATGGCCGAGTTCCCGGGCGTCTGTTTGCGACAAAGCTGACCCAGCTTATTTCGGCGCTTGAAGCGGCTGACGAAGCCGCAAACGGCGACATGATCCATGACTATGTGCTTGCGAACATGCACATGTCCGAGCCTACGGCGATCTTGAGTGAAATCCCCAGAGATGCCGACAGAAGCGGGACGTCTGCAATTCCAATTTTCAACGATGCGGTTGAAGGCGTCAAAGTTCATGACACCTCCCGTATAGCTCGATTTTCTAAAGTCGTCAGAAGGATTAGCGCTCTTACGGGAGGAGCCGAAACTCGCTTCGGTTTCGCGGAGATACGAACCACAAACGAAGTCGTTCGGGTTGACGATTTCCTCCGCAAGCGCGCTCTTGATGCGAGACGTGGCACGAAAGGCCCCTATTACGAGGGAGTAGCGTTCGGCTCCTTCGACGGCGTTCTTGCGTATGTCGATGCTCGTGGTGCGGTGCCTCAGATCAAGCTCACTCTCAGTGCTGGCGGACATGAGATCGATTGCGTTTGCCGTCGAGAAGACATCGAAGCCCTTGGGGCCTCGCTTAGCCACCGTGTGAGGGTCCACGGCAAGTGCATATACAATTCGGCTTCGGCTCTTCCGATCCGCGTCGAAGTCACCTCTATTGACGCAGTGAAGCAGGATGCGGACATCTCACGATGGGTTGGCTCTTTCCGTCCTTTCGATATCGATAGCTGGGACGGCGACGCATGATCGGAAAGAACCTCTTCTGGGACTCATGTGTATTCATCCGCTACATCACGCAGGATGATACACAACCGCACTACGCGGACATATGCCGCTTTGTTGCTGAGGCAAAAGCTGGGAAGCGAAAGATATTCTTTTCAACCATCACACTTGCAGAGTTCAGACAAGAACACTTCATCGGTTCGCCTTTTGGATCGGCCAAGGACTTCCTCGACGATATGGGTGCAGCGTGTATTCCCATTGAACCGAACCCCAACGTGATGATTGCCGCAGGAGAACTCCGAAGCGCTAAGTCCACCAATCCGGGGGATCCCAATCCGCCAGCGCAGCGGTCAATCGCAACACCTGACGCAATCATTCTGACGACATGCCTGTTCGCCAAAGATCATCTCGGTATCGACGATATCGTGCTTCACTCTACGGACGAGGGCAGAGGCAAGAATTGGTATGGTCGGGCAGTTCCGATTATTGGCTTTGAGCGATGGTTCCCGGAGGCAACTCGGACCGATATCGTGAAGCAAGTCTGCGGACTTCCTAAGGAGAAGCCAATCCATCCGGAACCCACGCTGGAGGGGATTGTGCACCATGTCGATTTCTCACGAGGCAAAGGCGCATAGTCTAACA
>NZ_JBREHG010000024.1:0-3996 GCF_056848235.1 Erythrobacter sp. RANMB8 | reverse complement strand
TGGAAGCACTCAAGGCGACGACCGAGCTGGCAGCGTTGGAACGTTCCTTAAATTCCCTACGGGATTTTTTAGCCAAAGAAAAGAACGGATGGCAGTCCCAATGATTGTGCAGTTTTTCAATAGGGGGAAAGGCGGCGGGAGTGGTCCGATAGACTATCTTCTAGGCAAAGACCGCGACCGAGAAGAAGCCAGATTATTACGCGGCGACCCCGAAGAAACCGCCGCCCTGATAAACAGCAGCGATTACGCCAAGAAATACACCGCCGGCTGCCTGAGCTTTGAAGAAAGCAACATCCCCGCCGAACAGAAACACGCCCTGATGGACAGCTTCGAAGAGTGTATTTTTGCAGGCTTGGACAAAGACCAATACAACTGCCTATGGGTAGAACACCGAGACAAAGGGCGTTTGGAACTCAACTTCGTGATACCGAACATCGAGCTTTTGAGCGGAAAGCGGTTACAGCCCTACTACTACGCCGCCGACAGAGGAAGAGTGGACGCATGGCGCACCATGCAGAACCTGACGCACGGATACAGCGACCCAGACGACCCCGCCAAACGGCAGAGCATGACCCAAGCCAAAGACCTGCCGAGAAACACGCAGGAAGCCGCACAGAGCATCACAGAGCATCACAGACGGCTTAGAAGCCCTAGCCCTATCAGGCAAGCTAAAAAGCCGCGCAGACGTGCTGGAAACGCTGGAAAAGGTAGGTTTTGAAATATCACGAGCGACCATCAGCAGCATCAGCATCAAGAACCCGGACCCAAAAGGGCGCAACATCCGACTGAAAGGCGCACTGTATGAGCAAGATTTCCGATTTGGCGAAGACCTTCGAGCAGACATCACGCACCGAAGCCGCCAGCATAGAGCAACAAACGAAAGCAGACTTAGAGACGTTACGGAAAAATATCAACGAGGCATTGAAGCAAAGCGAGCAGAAAATAACCGCCGATATAAACGCCCGGCAGTTACGCATGAGCAAGGCAGTATTCAAGCCCTATCTGTGGAGCTTGCTAGGTATATCGGCGGCAGGGTTGATAGTCATAGCAGGGCTGTTCATAGCGATATGGAGCGTCAAGAACGAGCTGGACGACTTGAAACAGCAGAGAGCCGAAGCAGAGCGCACCCTAGACCTGTTGGAAACCAAGACCAAAGGTTTGACACTGGAAAATTGCCCAGTCGAGAACAGCAAAGCAACGCGGGTATGCGTAGCGACCGAGAAGCGAATGCTGGACGCGTTAGCGGAATTAGAGAGCAATCACGCAGCAATCGAGCAGCGAATGATGAAAGCCTTAACGCACTTGGGCGAAAGGTTGGCAGAGCTAGAGCAGGAAAACACGAGTTTAGCGCAGCAGCTAGCGAGCTTGGCAGCCGAGTTAGAGCGGCAGAGCGAAATACGGCAACGGCAGAGCGAAATCTTGAATCAACCAGCCAAACGATAAGCCAACGATACAAACGAACCCAAAGCAGGGGATGGGGAATGAGCCGATGATTACCGAGAACGAACGCGACAGGCGAACAGCCGCATGGCTGATAGAGACCTACGGGGCAGAAGCCGTAGCGGAAGCAGAAACCCGCATTGCGGGCGCGAGAAAGCCCTATCCGAGCAATATCGCCAAAGTATTGGGGGCTAGCCTACCCGAAGCCCTAAAACGCACAGAAAACGCCGCAGCGCGCCAAAAACTGGCAGGGCTGCGGCGGATGTTGGACGGTAAGGCAGTTAAGACTTCACAAGACTTGTGAAATCAGACCACTGCTCAATGCGGAACGCCCGAATATCGCGGACAGAAGACGGAAACCAAGGCAGAGCTTTTAGCTCGTTGATGGCTGAAAACAGGTTAGCCATATCTTCGTTTTGGCAGGTGTACAAACTTCCCTGAATGCGGGTAAAGCCGAATTTCCGCAGGGTGTATCCAATATCCGCGTAGGCTTGGGAAATGCCTTTCGGATGGTTTTGAGCGGTATCGGCAACCACCAAATCAAAAGAAATCGCGTACATTAGGCAGCCTTTGGGTCTTGAACGATGTGGGACAGTTTGTATTGCGTGTGTTCGCCGCTTTCCGGCAGTTCAATATTTACGAGCCAATCGCCGTCCGGAAGCTGTTCGGCAGGCGTGCCGACGATGTACATCACGCCGTAATCGCCAAAGGTGCGGATTGAACCGGTGGGGATAGTGGTTTGCATGGTTAGTTCTCCTGTTGGGTTTGGTTTTCAGGCTGGTTTGTCATGTACAAAACCCGTTGGGCAGCTTTTTCGGCTGTTGTGCGTTTGATGCCGTCAGGCAGAAAAATTCTCCATTTTTTGGCTAGAACTATATCTGCAAGATCATCAACCGTTGCGCTTTTCAAAGCAGGATTTGCGTTAATTTCCGAATACAGAAAATCTTTGAATGCCGAGTACAGAGCATCGCGGTTTATTGCGTATCTTGTCATGCTGTTTCGCTTTGGTTGTCAGTTTCAGACGGCATAGGCTTGCCGCGCCTGTACCAAGTGGCGCGGGAAATGCCGAAGTGTTCCCACGGTTTATCGCGGCTGATAGAGTTTTCGGCTAGGTAGTCGGCGCGGGATTGCGACCATGCCCGAAAAACGGTTCTTGTGGAACAGCCGAAGCGTTTTGCCAGTTCTTTAGCCGTAACGTCTCGCTTGGTGGTTTTCAGTTTTGGATAGGCCATATTTCAAAGCTCCGTGATGATTTTTGTTCTGCCTGCATTGATGGTTGTTTTCCGCAAACTATTCCGATGAGCCTGCAATTCCGAAAACCGTCGATTGCTGGCTGCAATATCAAACTTGTACCAAACCCAGTTAGCGATTGATTTGGAGATACATTTCACTTCTTTTTCCCACATCGGGACAGGGAAATCCCCATTTACCCGCATACACTGGTAATGCACTTCTTTCAGCCAGCCTTGCACCGTGTAGCCCTGCTGTTTGAACGCCAACACGTTTTTGTGCGCCCAACGGCTCACAAGGTTAAACACCGTGCAATTTCTGCTTAATCCGACCGCTTCCACGTTAGAGCGACCGATATAGGGCTTAAACTTGTCTAAATCCACGAAATCCGCAAGATACTCCAAATCGTAGCCCCTGATTGCGTCAGGAACGCCGCGCAGCGTCAGCCAATGCGGATGTTCGGGATTTTTCGTAATCAGCGATACAAAGCCCACATCACCGCGCAATTTCGCCTTATATGCTGCTTCAAGTGCAGCAAGATAGCGCAGGGCTTTTTGTCTCCCACCGTATTCCGCCGTCAGCACAGGCGCGGAAAGCGCATAGGCAAGGTGTGCGCCGCCGTTTTCCCTGTTGATTGCCGCCCAAGCAGGCATAGGCAGATTATTGTCTTCCCAAGCCAACCCCGCCCCTTCGTAATCCAAGTCAAAGAGCATAAACACACGCAGATGCGGCGGATTGACTTGGATGTAGCGGCGTTTGATGGCGGCAGCGTAAGAGCGCACCAGCATAGGCGCTTCTTTGAAATCTTTGCAGTATGGCTTGTGTGGGATACGTTCTTGCAAGAAGAGGTCGGGTTGGGTGTATAATTGGCTCATGTTGTATCTCGAAACCCCCGTGCAGATTGGCGTTTGGCGGGGGTTTTGCTTTGTCTAAGATTTGCAGATTGTATGCTTGTTTTTAAGATGATACAACTATGTCAAAATAACCATAATCAGATAACAGCCCGATAGGGGTTCTTATTTCAAAATTTTCCAATCCGCAATTTAGCGAAGCCAGCAGGCGAAGCGGTAAAGCTTGGAGCGCAGCAGCGCGACCTAAGCCGGCCAGCAGGGCGGCGTTTTGGGGGAAACATGAAACCAGTTCCGACAGGGCGGCGTGCGTGTTCTTCCCGGAGTTCTTCATGGAGTATCGGCGAAATGCCGTGATGAAATGCCGTTTTTTTGAGCAGAAAGCAGTCAAAAACAGGGGTATTTTGCCCTTTTGACAGGTTCGAGTGCCGCCGAAAAGCGAACAAAGCAACTCATCATCCGAGTCAGCCCGACCGAG
>NZ_JBREHG010000023.1:0-5111 GCF_056848235.1 Erythrobacter sp. RANMB8 | reverse complement strand
GCTTTTGTCAATACGGCCTAGTCTTGCGCACCTATAGGTGCGCGGCAATGGCGTCCTCGATCTTCAGCTTTGCAATGTCTGTCAGGGCTACAACAAAGCGCCGCTTGTCGTCGGGGTCCTGGCGTCGCTCAATAAGCTGCAGTCCTTCCAAGGCATGCAGCCACCTTAGGCCGGTGGTGCTCGGACAGGCAGCCCCGATGCAGGCGCTCGTGACCGAGATGTCCTTGTTGTGGATCCGGGCCTTGTAAAGATCGAGGAGAATGTCCCAAGCGGGGCTGACGGCGAACCCCTGCATTCCAAAAATATCGTCAACTTTACGACGGGAGGAATAGATCTTGTCAGCAACTGACACGAGCATGCCCTCGGTCGGTACAACGCTCATCTCATCGTCCGAGATCGAACGCAGCTCGATCGCAAGCGCTTCCATTCGATCAGCGATCGTCTGGCGATACTCTCTCTGACCCAAACTCGTTGTCGAGAGCCTAGCGGTAGCCAAATTGCTTTCTCGTGCGATGTCAGATGTCAACGATGCCTCCTTGGGTCCTAGGGAAGTTACGTTTGGGGATGAAACTAACTTGACACTGCTTTGGTTCCTAATGGTGATTAATGAAAGCTAGGGCGACAGCGAATACGTAGCAACACCTAAGTCCGCTTTTCTGCACAACTCCAACACTCGGCTAACCTGCTCGCTTTCGGGAAGTTAATCCTGTCAACAGCGTTTCGGGAAGATGCCGAATCAGACGCAACTGCCTGAAAGGTGATTCAGATTTCCGATCGCAGTCCGTAATCGCTCGACCAGATCCGGTGAGGCTGCTGGATCTCAATCCTCATTAAAATGATAGTGAAAATAATTTCACAAAAAGGTAATTTTATTTTTCCGGATGGCGGTCGCCAGCTTACTCGCATCATTCCACCTGTCGCGAATAGGGACACGGCGCGATTTTCTGGCCCGCGTCCTTCATGACATATGGAATTTAACATCTGTTTACCACATAGAGCATTGCTTGATTGGGCAAGCGCGCTCTACACCAGCGCATGGATCGTCGGCTCTATATGACCAAATCGGATGGTGACGAAAGCGTTGCTGCGATCGAGCGGGCCATCGCGCTTGCATCTGCCGCGCTGGACGAGTGCGACCGCCAAGGCCTCGTGTATGCTGCCATTGATATCTCGTCAGCCCTTGACAAGCTCAATGCGATAAGGGCTCGCATTACAAGCTAAAAGGTTGCATTGCAACGCAGCTGCCCAGCACGTATCGCCAGCGTCATGTCGCGCGACGATGCCTTCTGCGTGTTTGATTCGCTCACCTCGAAGCAGCTTGTCACACTCGAGCTGGCGGCCAAACATCTCACGTCGAAGCAAATCGCAAGGCAACTTGGCGTAGCCCCTGTCACTATCGACAAACGCATTGAGAGTGTCAGGGCGCGTCTGGGCTCCATTGCCCGTACCGAGCTGCTAAGCCTTTATGATCAATGGCGTAACATACATGATCAGACCATAGATGACCCAATCATACTTGGTCAGTCACCCGCCATCAGCACAGATGCGGTTGCGCAACCAACCGAAACCGTGCTGACCTTCGAGGACAGTCTCACATTCGATGAGCGAACGTCGTGGGATCCAGGTCCAGGCTGGTCGCGCCCGGGACTGAAACCCTCAGACTTGGGTGTTGTCGGCAAATTGCTGGCCATCATTGCAGGTGCACTGGCCATGGTCATGGTGGCGGTCCTGTGCGTGGCTTTTGCTGACGCGTTCATGTCAATCATGACGAGGTGAATTTCTCCCGGTCGGTCAACCAAAGGAGAAGCCATGTCCCTCACTATCGATTCAGCAACCGCCCGCCTCATCCGCGAGATGAGCGCTTCTGAAACCGCTATCGCAGATGCTCTCGTTGCCGCTGCGTCACTCCTCAACACTGCCTGCCTTGCCCAGCGAAGCTTCAGCGACGCACCGACCGTCAAGGTTCAGGCCTCTCTTCTGCATCTTAACAAGATGATGGCCGGCCTCATCGAGGCACGCGGCGAAGCATGCCGGGTCCATGGCCAGCTGCTCGACATCAGCCGCGAAATGGGGGCGACCGAGATCCCCTACTGTCCTCCGAAAAACGCTCTCGAGCGCGATCTGCAAAACGCGGCCTGACTTGCCAGCCCGGCGATGAAACGACATGCTTGGCGATCATGGCCAGGTTTCTCGCACAAGCAATTTTGATCCTCGTCGTTTTCATCGCCGCTTGGCGGGCAGGCGGTAAACCGGAACGGTGTATTGCCACCGTTTATCTGACCATGTTTGTACTGGCGGCATGTGATGCAGTTTTATTGCCAAGCTCGAGAGATAATCCATACGACGGATTGTACGGTTTCCGCTTTATACTCGACTTATCAGCACTGTTTGCCGTCATCACCATCGCCCTGCGCTACGACAGGTGGTGGACGCTGTGGGTAGGTTCAGCGCAATTCGTCGCGGTGATGGCGCATCTGCTGCGTCTGCTGGACATTCCCGTGCCGCCGTTGGCCTATGCCGTCATGGAGCGCTGGCCAGTGTGGATTGCTGTCCTCCTCACCGGACTGGGCATCACCTTCCACCACCGGCGGCGGCGAAAAACACAAGCCACAACCACCTGAGCAAGCTCCTGCACCGCTTGCATGCAGAGCCCGAGTTGCTGGCCACACGGCTGCTCCACCGGTTCGGCTCGATCTCACGGCTCTCCTGCGCCTCCGAAGCCGAGCTGCGTCAGGTTGCTTATACCGGCGAGACATGGATCGAGACCTTGCTGGCGGTGCGTCAGCTCTTGCACGACGGCGTCCGTGAGCGGATTGTCCGCACCCCGGTCAGTGGCGATCTCAAACCTCTCTTGTCCTATCTCCTGACAACGTTGGGGGGGTTGGACGAAGAACGTATGCTTGCCATTTTCGCCGACAAGGACGGCTATATCATCGCCGAGGAAATCATCGCCGAAGGAAAGGAAGGCCAGGTTCTCGTAACCCCTCGGAAAGTCCTCGGCAGAGCCCTCAAGCTTGATGCTTGCCGGCTACTTCTGGCCCACAACCATCCCTCAGGTAACCCTGAGCCCAGCGTTGCCGACATCAAGCAGACACGCGCTCTTGCCGCCCAGGCAAGACCCCTCGGCTTGCACATTGAAGATCACCTGATCGTAGGCGCTCATAAGGTGGTAAGCATGAAGGCAAAGGGTCTGCTATGAAAGAGCCCTTGCCCTTTCCGAGCCAGCGACAACGCTGGGAGCCAATGTTTGAGGCTGCCGAGCGTAAAGCGCAAATAAACAGGCTCCCGGCAATCGCTCTGCCCTTCGATGGGCACCCCACACCACATCTTAGCAAGGTAGATTTTCTCGCACTGGCGAAGCAGGAGCGCGACAAGGGACATCTGCGCCAGCGATATCTCGTGCCCGGATTTGTCAGCGAGGGCGCATGGATGATCCTGCTGGATATCTTTATCAGCGAATTGCAAGGGGATGCCGTCCCACTTCACGGGTGTGAAAATCGATGGGAATTGTCCGAGGCAACTGCAATGCGACTGGTCGCAGGCCTGATCGAAGCCAACCTCCTGAATCGTGCCGCGAAGGCACAACATCACCAGAAAACGATCCTCGATCTTAGTGAGCGGGCCCGCGAGGTTATACGCGGCATTCTGTCATATCAGCACTAGCCTTGAAGCTCCTTCACGAGGATCCAAGCGTACATCTCAATAGCTGGATCTTGAATCACTCAAATCAAAAATCTTAATTTCTAAAAAATATGTGTAAATGGCGAAATTGAAAAATCCATGAAATCCGCTTCACCCTCTGAAGAGATATAAACGTCGGTAGTTTGGTTCGAAAGAGCGAATGAAGTGCGTGGTTCATTGTTTTCCTCTGCCCCTTGAATCCGTAAAAACCCCTATTTTTATTCGATCGCCTGAGCGCAAAGTGCGTCAGATAATGGAAATTACGGATATCCTAATTCCCTGTTTACCATGTTTCGTATGGCATTTGGGTGATGTCGAAACAGGGGAAGCACCATGCAGTACCAGGACATCTCGCCGAACAAGCAAAGCCTGCACTTCGTTGAAGCTGATGCGCAGATCAGGGCCGAATTGGCTCGCACCGGCATGGAAGCGGGCTTCCATTGCGAAATCTATGAAAACTTCGTCGAGCTCATGACCCATCCTCCTCGCTCGGGGATCATTATCTGTCGTGATAATGCCGAATTTGGCAGGGTCACCGATATCATCGATCGCCTCTACTCGATCGGGATCTGGCTGCCGGTACTCGCAATGGACTTCGCTCCAACGCCAACCCGCGTGGTCGAAGCGGTCAAAGCCGGCGCGCTGGATTATCTTACTATGCCGCTTGAGCCGAGGCGGCTCGCCAGCTCGGTTGCAAGGATAAGCGGCGAAGCCAACAGGACCAGTGCCGATCGCCAGCACCAGCTCGAACTGCAGAGCCGGCTCGCGAAGCTTTCAACCCGCGAACGGGAAGTGCTCGACGCGCTCAGCAAAGGCGGATCCAACAAGTATATCGCGCGCCAGCTGAACATCAGCCCTCGAACAGTCGAAATTCATCGTGCGAACATGATGACCAAGCTCGGAGCCCGCACCGCGGCTGAAGCCATTCGCGTGCGACTGGAAGTGGAAGTCCCAAAAATTCCGAGCCTTGCGGCATAGACTGCATCCAAGGACTCGGCGATATGGAGACCAGCAGGCTTGCCAGTGCGGAGCAATCTTCGCGGTAACAAGCCCGCTGGCAGCGCGCTGCGCGAAACGCCTGTGTGCAACCCGCATCACGGAGCGTAAGGTTGTCGCTGTGCCCGTCGCGAACATCCTCACCAGCAGCGATGCTTGTCTACGCTGCCGATCGCAAGACCGAGCGACCCGAGGCGCACCTGTAGGGCTTTGCAGGCATCCTGCAGGTCGACGGCTATAGTGCCTATGCGGCGCTGGCCCGGCGGCATCCGCAGATCCGTCTCGCGTTCTACTGGGCCCACGTGCGCCGCAAGTTCTACGAGCTGGCCGAGAGCTCGCCCGTGGCAGCCGACGTGCTACGGCGCATTGCTTCCCTCTACGCCATCGAGGACGAGATCCGCGGTAAATCCGCTGATGAGCGCCGTGACGTCGGC
>NZ_JBREHG010000022.1:0-11135 GCF_056848235.1 Erythrobacter sp. RANMB8 | reverse complement strand
TCGATGGTCATGAAGACGGGCTCTGGCGTGACTATCATGACAACGGCAAGATCGCTGCCGAGGGCACATACGCACAAGGTGAAGTGACTGGCGAATGGCGCTATTGGGACGAAGACGGAGCGTTGAGCGACGGTCAATAGCCGCCATTCCGAATTCCACCCACGACCTCCCATGAGCCGGGCCGACGCGCGATCCCGAAAGCGGCACCGCGGCTTTGCCCTGATCGTGAAAAATTCCTGCCCTTCAGGTTCCGACCCCAGAACGGTCGTAACTAGCTACGGCTGCGCATCAATCCTTCGGGCAGATGACATCGCAAGGAAAACGGGCAACACATTGATCACAGCGCCCAGTGATAGACCTAGCCAAAGGGGACCGATGTTGATCTCCGCAATCATCAGAAGGATCCACCAACCCGAGCGACCCTTTTCCTGAAGCTCGCGAAACGTAGCAACTACCGCCACAAGATAGATTGCCAGAAACGGGATCAAGAGCAGGTCTGGCAAGCTGAGCAGATTGACCAACACTACCGATACGAGAACGATAGCGACAATCGCAGGAACCCTGACATTGAATGGGCTCCGCGCCCAATTCACAACTGACGTCCCGAAACCGCTCAATTGATCGCTGTAAGACATCGACAAAGACTATCATCTTCGACTTCAGGTTTCCACCCATCACCGGTCATAAGCGAGGTCGATGCTCGGCTCTGAAAGCAGCATGGCGGGTTTTGGCGAACCCAGCCATTCAGTATGTCGTTCGGGAAGAACCGCAAAGTCCCAAACACGGTCATCGTATCTAATCGGTGGCTTACAACAGCCCAGCGGGCACGGCGCGGAGCCACGGTGCAAATCCTGTGCATTTGCCGGTGGAAAAGCTGCGCAAATCGGACGGCCATCTTGCGCCAGGAATCCACTCGAATCATGGTGCCGAAATCAGGACCACGGCAGGGTGCCACGGCGGGGTGCCACGGGGTTTTGACTCGAAGAGAAACCCGTTATTTTTCAGATGCTTGGATCTGAAGATATTCATGGCTGGGGCGGAAGGATTCGAACCTTCGCATGGCGGTACCAAAAACCGCTGCCTTACCGCTTGGCTACGCCCCAGCAAGAGCCGCGCTCTATAGCGGCTGTTTCTGCCTTGTGAAGGGGGCGAACGCACCGCGCAGCCCCCTTTTTTCGCGGCTCAGGCCAGCCGCTTGCCTGCGAAGTCGGCAGCAGAGTGGCGTTCTTTCAACTGGGTGTCTTCATCGCCCCACACCTTGTTGACGATCCGCCCGCGCTGCACGGCCGGGCGGGTGGCGATTTCCTTTACCCAGCGGCCCACGTTTTCATATTCGTCGATGCTGAGGAAGGTTCTGGCGTCGTTGTAGATATCGCCGGTGGTGAAGGGCGCAAGCCAGGGGAAATTGGCGATGTCGGCGATGGTATATTCGTCACCGCCAAGGAAGCGGCTTTCCGCCAGACGCCTGTCCGCCACATCGAAAATCCGCTTGGTTTCCATGGCATAGCGGTTGATCGGATATTCGTATTTCTCCGGCGCATAGGCGTAGAAATGGCCGAAGCCGCCGCCGATGAACGGCCCCGATGCCACCTGCCAGAACACCCACGAAAGCACCTCGGCCCGCGCCTGCGGGTCTGCGGGCAGGAAGGCGCCGAACTTTTCGGCCAGATGGACAAGGATCGCGCCGCTTTCGAACACGCGGAAAGGCTGCGCCCCGCTGCGGTCGAGCAAGGCGGGGATCTTGGAATTGGGGTTTACGCCCACAAACCCGCTGCCGAACTGTTCGCCGGCGGAAATGTTGATCGTCCAGGCATCATATTCCGCGCCCGCATGGCCCGCTTCCAGCAGCTCTTCCAGCATGATGGTCACCTTCACGCCGTTGGGCGTGGCGAGCGAATAGAGCTGGAAGGGGTGATCGCCCACCGGCAATTCGCGCTCCTCGCGCGCGCCTGCGGTCGGGCGGTTGATACTGGCAAAGCGCCCGCCCGATACGGTGTCGGCGCTCCAGACGGGGGGCGGGGTGTAAGTGGCATCGGCCATGGGTTCGGCTCCCTTCACATGGTGCGCAACCACTTGGGCGCTGCGCTGCAAAGGTGCAAGCAGGGCGGTGTGATCGAAAGGCTTTGACCCTCGAAAGCCATGCTTTTTGCAGGCCTGCTAGGAACCGCAGGCAATTGGGGCTAGAGGCTGTGCCAGAGCCATCCGGAGCCACCATGAGCGAGACTTCGCACCCCTTTTTCGATTGCCACGAACACGGCTTTGTCCGCGTGGCAACCGCGACGCCGTGCAGCCGTCCGGCCGATGTTGCCTTCAACACCGCAGGCGTGCTGGACGAGGCGCGCAAGGCCCACGCTGCCAATGTCGATCTGGTGGTGTTTCCCGAACTGACGCTGTCGTCCTATGCGATCGACGATCTGCTGCTCCAGCACGCTTTGCTGGAGCGGGTCGAGCAGGCGCTGGCGGAGGTGGTCACCGCTTCGGCAGACCTCCATCCGGTGCTGGTGGTGGGCGCGCCGCTCAGGCGGGCGGACAAGCTCTATAACTGCGCGGTGGTGATCGCGGGCGGGCAGATCCTCGGCGTGGTGCCCAAGAGCTTCCTGCCCAATTATCGCGAGTTCTACGAAAAGCGCCATTTCGCCCACGGGCGCGGGTGCACCGATCTGTGGATCGGGGTGGCGGGCGAGGAAGTGCCGTTCGGCACCGATCTGGTGTTCGCCGCTGCCAACCTGCCCGGCTTCCGCTTCGGCGTGGAAATCTGCGAGGATTTCTGGGCGCCGGTGCCGCCGGGGATGCAGGCGGCGATGGCGGGCGCGCTGATCCTGTGCAACCTTTCCGCCTCGCCCGTCACCATCGGGCGGGCGGATGACCGTCACCTGCACTGCCGCTCCTCGGCCTCCCGCGCCATCGCCGCCTATGTCTATTCGGCGAGCGGCCACGGGGAGAGCACCACCGATCTCGCGTGGGACGGGCAGGGCGTGATCTACGAGATGGGCGATCTCCTCGCCCAGTCCGCCCGCTTTGACCGGACGGGGGAGCTGTGCGTGGTCGATATCGACACCGAACGCCTCGTTGCCGAACGGATGCGCAACCAGACCTTCGCCGATGCCGCCGAGTGGGCGGGGAGCCCGGCGGACACCTATCGCCGGATCGTGTTCGAGCACGCTTATGCCGCAGGCGACATCGGCCTTGTCCGCCCGGTGGCGCGCTTCCCCTTCGTGCCCGACCGGCCCGAACGCCTCGACGAGGATTGTTACGAGGCCTTCAACATCCAGGTCGATGCGCTGATGCGGCGGATCGAATCCACGGGGGCAAAGAGCCTTGTGATCGGCATTTCGGGCGGGCTCGATTCCACCCATGCGCTGATCGTGGCGGCCAAGGCCTGCGACCGGCTGGGCCTGCCGCGCTCCACCATCCGCGGCTATACCATGCCCGGTTTTGCGACTTCGGATCACACCAGGGGCAACGCCCACCGGCTGATGGCGGCGATGGAAATCACCGCCGGAGAGATCGACATCAAGCCTGCGGCCCTGCGGATGCTGGAGGACATCGGCCACGCTTTCGCCGCCGGAGAGCCGGTGCATGATGTGACCTTCGAAAACGTGCAGGCGGGCCTCAGAACCGATTACCTGTTCCGGCTGGCGGGGCAGCACAACGGCTTTGTCGTCGGCACCGGCGATCTCAGCGAGCTGGCGCTGGGCTGGTGCACCTATGGCGTGGGCGACCACATGAGCCATTACGGCGTCAATGCCGGTGTGCCCAAGACCCTGATCCAGTATCTGATCCGCTGGGCGATCAGCACCCGCCAGTTCAGCGATGCTTGCGGCGAGGTGCTGGCCGCGGTGCTCGATACCGAGATTTCGCCTGAACTGGTGCCGCCCGGCGCGGACGGGCAGATGCAATCGACCGAGATCATCATCGGGCCTTACGAACTCAACGACTTCTTCCTCCATCACGTGATCCGCTTCGGCCAGCGCCCCTCCAAGGTGGCGTTTCTGGCGTGGCATGCGTGGAAGGATGCGGGGGCCGGACTATGGCCTGCGGGCTTCCCGCAAGGCGCGAAGAATGCCTATGATCTGGCGACCATCGCGCACTGGCTTGACCGGTTCTGCGCGCGGTTCTTCGGCTTTTCGCAGTTCAAGCGTTCGGCGCTGCCCAACGGGCCGAAGGTCTCTTCGGCGGGCGCGCTGTCCCCGCGGGGCGACTGGCGTGCGCCGTCCGACGCGGTGGCGAGTGTCTGGCGCGAGGAATTGCGCGGGGCCTTGCCGGACGGGGTGGTGCAAAGCCTTCCCACCTGATGCCCAAAAGCCTGCCTCTCTCCGCGCTCGGCATGATGCTGTTCTGCAATGTCGCCTGGGCGATGAATGTCGTGGTCTCCAAGATCGCGGTGACGAGCCTCGGCCTGCCGCCGCTGTTCTACACCGTGCTGCGATCGGTGATGGTGCTGGCGGTGCTGTTCCCGCTGCTGCGGCACATCCCTGCGCGCCTGGGGCTGGTGCTGCTGATCGGCTTTGCGATCACGGGGGGCAGTTTCGGGATGCAGTTCGTCGGCCTTCAGACCGCAAGCCCTTCGGCCGTCGGGATCGTCAACCTTGCGGGCGCGCCGCTGACCGTGCTGTTCGCGATCATCTTCCTCGGCGAAGAGGTGCGCTGGCGGCGCGGGATCGGCATGGCGCTGGCGCTGGGCGGCGTGGGATTGGCCATCGGCGCACCGTCAGAGGCGGGCGATCCGGTCGGGCTCGGCTTTGCTTTTGCGGGCGTGCTGGTGGGAGCTTTCGCCTCGGTCTTCGTCAAGCGGCTGGAGGTTGGCGCGGTGGCGTTGCAGGCATGGGCGGCGCTCGCCTCGCTCGGCGTGATGCTGCCGGCGACGCTGGCGCTGGAGACGGGGCAGATCGCCGCGGTCGAGGCTGCGCCGCTGGCGGTGGCGGCCTGCGTGCTGTTTGCCGGGGTCGTCGTCTCGGTCGGCGCGCATTCGGCCTATTTCAAGCTGTTCCAGCAGCATGATGCCAACCTGATCGTGCCGCTGACCCTGCTGACCCCGCTGCTGACGATTGCCTTCGGGACATGGCTGACAGGGGACACCATGGGCTGGCCGCTGATCATCGGCGGCAGTCTGGCGCTGATCGGCGTGGCGATCATTGTGATCCGGCCGAGCCGCACGATTTTCAAATGGCAGCTGATGCGGCCGAAATTGTGAGGCGGCGGTTCCTGCAATGTTTCACGTGAAACATCGGGCAAAACCGGCCTGAAACGGGCCTAAAAGGGGTCTAGAGGGGGTCTAGACGAGGCTAGAGGGGGTCTAGCCTCGTCACTCGCCCACCCCCGGCCCCTCCCGCAAGCGGGAGGGGGGGAGAATTGCTTCAGGCCGCCAGCTTTTCGGCCTGTGCCTGCGCGGCAATGATCTTTTCCTCGCCGCCTTCGCCCATGATGCCGTCGGCTGCGACGATTTCGACATCACTGATCCCGAGGAAGCCGAGGAAGAAGGTCAGCCAGCGGCTCATGAAGTCGATGTCGCTGCCCACGGGGGTGCCGCCGCTGGCGATGGCGAGGTAGGCCTTCTTGCCCTTGAGCAGGCCTTCGGGGCCGGTCGCGGTGTAGCGGAAGGTGGTTCCGGCGCGGGCCACCAGATCGGCCCATGCCTTGAGCGTCGAGGGCGGGCCGAAATTGTAGATCGGGCTGGCGATCACGATGGTGTCGGCGGCCTGAAGCTCGGCGATCAGCGTATCGGCGATGGCGGCAAGGTCAGCCTGCTCCGGGCTGCGATCGGCGGGTGCGGTGAGGTTCGCGCCGAAGCGCTCGGCGCTCACGTAAGGCAGATCGTTGGCGGCCAGATCACGTGTGGTGACGCTGGCACCCGACCTCGCGGCGAGGCCGTCGACAAGGCGCTGGCCCAGCCCGCGCGAAATGCTGTCGGCGTCCGGACGGATGCTGGCGGTGATGTAGAGGATGTTGTTCATCAATCTGATCTTTCGTGAAAAAAGGGGTGGAGCCGGCCGGCGGGAGAGGGGATGGGGGAACCGGCCGGCTCCGGGGGGAAGCTTACGCCGCGTCGACCAGCACGACCTCGCTGTCTTCGAGCGCGGTGATGGTCACTTCGGCCATCTGGGTGATCGCCACACCGTCGCGGGCGTTGGCCTCGACGGTGTCGATCCGGATGCGGCCGGTGGCGGGCACCAGATAGAGGTGACGGTCCGCCGAGCGGGGCGTGTAGGTCACGCTTTCGCCTGCCCTGATCGTCGCCCCCAGCACCCGTGCATCGGCGCGGATCCTGAGCGCATCATTGTCGTTCGCGACCCCGCTGGCGAGCGGGACGAAGGCGCCGTTGCGGTCGTCCTTCGGGAACTTGCGTGCACCCCAGCTCGGCTCGCCCCCGCGCTCGTCGGGGATGATCCAGATCTGGAACAGCGTGGTGTCGGTGCCTTCGAGGTTGTATTCCGAATGGCGCACGCCGGTGCCTGCGCTCATCACCTGCACATCGCCCGCTTCGGTGCGGCCTTCGTTGCCCATGCTGTCACGGTGCGTGATCGCGCCGGTGCGGACATAGGTGATGATCTCCATGTCGGCGTGCGGGTGGGTAGGAAAGCCGGTGCCGGCAGCGATGCGGTCATCGTTCCAGACCCTGAGCGCGCCCCAGTGGACGCGGGCGGGATCGTGATAATTGGCAAAGGAGAAATGATGGCGCGCATCCAGCCAGCCGTGGTTGGCGGCACCGAGGGTGTTGAAGGGGCGCAGTTCGATCATGGGGTGTGTCCTTGTTCGTGTTGAAGCGGAGATAGGCTGCTGACAGCGTCTGGATAAGTGCGATAAAACTTGCCAAGATGTTCAGGAAATCCGAACATATGCGGCAAGCCACTCTCCCGGCCCCCGTTCGCCTCGAGCGAAGTCGAGAGGCAGGTTGAAGGGTGTCTCGACTGCGCTCGACACGAACGGACGGAGGCCTGCCCATGAAACTCGGTGAACCCACGCTCGATCAGCTGCGCATCTTCATCGCTGTGGCCGACCACGGCAGCTTCGGCGGGGCGGCGCGGGCGATGGGGCGGGCGGTCTCGGCCATATCCTACGGCATCGCCCAGCTTGAGGCTGCGCTGGCGCTGACCCTGTTCGAGCGCGAGGGCTCGCGCCGCCCGGTGCTGACGGCGGCAGGCGAGGGACTGCTGGCAGAGGCGCGGGGGATTGCCGACGGGGTCAATGCGCTGCTCGCCAAGGCGCGCTCGCTCCACGCCGGGCAGGAGCCTGCCCTGACGCTGGTGGTCGACGTGATGGTGCCGGGCGAGGTGACAGCGCGGGTGCTGGGCGAGTTCCGGCGGATGTTTCCGACCTGCGCGCTGACCTTGCGGATCGAAGGGCTGGGCGCGGTTGCTGCCTGCGTGATCGAGGGCGGGGCCGATCTTGCCATCGGCGGGCCGGTGATCGGCGACAACCCCGCGCTCGAACGCCATGCGGTGGGCGAGATCGACCTGATCCCGGTCGCCGCGCCGTCTCACCCGCTGGCGCGCTCCGGCGTCGCGCCGGGCGAAAGCCGCCGCCACCTGCAACTGGTGCTGACCGACCGTTCGCCGCTGACCGAGGGGCGCGAATTTTCGGTGCTCAGCCCGCTGACATGGCGGCTGGGGGACCTCGGGGCCAAGCATTCGCTGCTGAAGGAGGGGCTGGGCTGGGGCAATATGCCGCGCGGCATGGTGGCGGGCGATCTGGCGTCGGGCGCGCTGGTGGAGCTTGACCTGCCCGAACGACCCGGCGCGCATTACGGCCTCTCGGCGCTGTGGCGGCGCGACACCCGGCTGGGACCTGCGGCAAGCTGGCTGGTCGATGCCTTTCGCGAGGGGCTGGGGGACAGCCCCAATCCAACTGCAAGCGTCACCCCGGCGCAAGCTGGGGCCTAGGACCGCTAAGTGCAGCGCGTGCCGCTCCAGGTCCCAGCTTGCGCTGGGATGACGGGAGACGGCCCGAACAGCACGGGTGCGTCGCCCTCTTGCCAGACCGCGAACTTGGGCATGACCGCGGCGAACAATTCCGACGCGAGCAACCGCTCCAGCCACCCCTGCAAGCGCGGCAGCGGCTGCGTCGCGAACCACGCCGGATCGATCGCGGCGAACTGGCGGATGAAGGGAAAGAGCGCGATGTCGGTCAGCGTTCGGGCCGGTCCGCACAGGAAGGCATCCGCCGCCAGCCGTTCCTCCAGCGGTGCGAGCAGCGCGAGGGCGGCGGCGCGGTGGTCGGTCACGCCGTCCTCGTCATACCGGCCCGGATATTTGGCGCGGTCGAGGTGGTGTTTGAACACCCCGTCATTCACCGCGATCAGGCCCGCATCATCGCGCAGCCGCCAGCCTTCGGGATCATTCTGCGCCAGCGCCCGGCGCATGATGTCGAGGCTCTGGTCGATAACCTCTCCGCCCGCCAGCACCAGCACCAGCACCGGCACCGTCCCCTTGGGGCTGGCGGCGAGCAGTGCGGGCGGTTTGGCGGCAAGCTTCACCTCGCGCAGCTCCACGGTGATCCTCGCCACCCACAACGCCATGCGCGCCCGCATCGCATAGGGGCAGCGGCGGAAGGAGTAGAGGACCGGCGCGGGCGTCACGCGGTGCAGACGGGGGCGCAGACGGGGCAGGTCTCGCCCACGGGGAACGGCCGCCCGCAAGGCTGACAGCGCGTGTGGGTGCCCTGCGCAAGGCCGTGGCCAAGGCTCACGCGTTCATCGAAGACGAAGCATTCGCCCTGCCACAGGCTTTCGCTTTCGGGCACCTGTTCGAGGTATTTCAGAATGCCGCCCTTGAGATGATAGACGTCCTCCACGCCTTCCGACCGCAGGAAGCTGGTCGATTTCTCGCAGCGGATACCCCCGGTGCAGAACATCGCGACCTTTTTCTTGCCCGCCAGCAGTTCCTCGCGGTGGGCGCGGAACCATGCCGGGAAGTCACGGAAAGATGGCGTGGCGGGATCGACCGCGCCGGCGAAGGTGCCGATGGCGACCTCGTAATCGTTGCGGGTGTCGATCACGATGGTGTCAGGGTCGGCGATCAGCGCGTTCCAGTCATGCGGATCGACATAGGTGCCGACGCTCAGGGTAGGGTCGATGTCCGGCTCCCCCATGGTGACGATCTCGCGCTTGACCCGCACCTTCATGCGCCCGAAGGGCATGGCGGGGGCATCGGAGAACTTCACCTCGAGCCCCGCGCAGCCGGGCAAGGCGCGGATCGTATCGAGCACCGCGGCCAGCGCATTGTCCGTGCCCGCAATCGTGCCGTTGACCCCCTCGCGCGCGAGCAGCAGCGTGCCCTTGATGCCCGCCTCCTCGCAGGCCGCGAGCAGGGGCTGTTGCAGAGCCTCGGGATCATCGAACCGCGTGAACTGATAGAGCGCGGCGACGGTGATGCCGGACGCGGCGGAACAGTCGGCGTTCATCGATCACCTGTCCGTGCATCCGGGCACACGACGGGAGCAAGCACAAAGCTGGTCCCACGCTGTTCCAGCGCAACCCGACGTCCGACCTCGCAGCCGCGATCATCCCTGTCGCCGAGCGGAAGGTATCGCGCCGATCCGTCCGGTAGCTTGACCAGAAGCGAGCGCCCTTGGGCCAAGCTACGGCCCGAACCGACTACAGTTTTCATGAGCTGGCCATACACCATTTCGGGCGTCCCTTTGCGCACTTTTGCCGCGCGGTAATCGGACACCACCCGTAGCGCTGCCATACCCATGGCGAGAACAGCGGCCACCACCACAGCCTCGCGCCACCACGATTTGCGTGACGGCTTTACCATGGGCCTAAACCCGCATCACCCAGCCATGCGTGTCGGCGATCCGGCCGTTCTGGATGCCCACCAGCGTCTCGCGCAGCTTTGCGGTGGTCTGGCCGATGCCGCCTGCGCCGATGGTGAATTCGCCCTCCGGGCCTGCCACCTTGCCGACCGCGGTGACGACCGCCGCCGTGCCGCAGGCCAGCACTTCGACAAGCTTGCCGCTCGCCGCATCC
Source organism: Erythrobacter sp. RANMB8 (assembly GCF_056848235.1). Classification (NCBI taxonomy): domain Bacteria; kingdom Pseudomonadati; phylum Pseudomonadota; class Alphaproteobacteria; order Sphingomonadales; family Erythrobacteraceae; genus Erythrobacter; species Erythrobacter sp. RANMB8. The sequence goes on along the minus strand of NZ_JBREHG010000022.1, from coordinate 1,168 downwards.
TCGCGCCACTGGTCGATCGAATAGGGTGCCTCGGACACCGTCAGCCCCTGTTCGGTCAGCAGCGTCATCAGGCTGTCGCGGGTGATGCCGGGCAGGATCGTGCCGGTCAGCGGCGGGGTGATCACGGTGCCATCGGCGAAGACGAAGAACAGGTTCATGCCGCCCAGTTCCTCGACCCATTTGCGCTCCACCGCATCGAGGAACAGCACCTGATCGTGACCCATGGCGAAAGCCTGTCCGGTCGGCACGAGGCTCGCCGCATAATTGCCGCCGCACTTGGCCGCGCCGGTGCCGCCGGGCGCGGCGCGGGTGTAGTCCGAAATCCAGATGCTCACCGCCTTGGCGCCCGACCGGAAGTAATTGCCGGCCGGGCTGGCGATGACGATGAACTTGTATTGCTTCGCCGGACGCACGCCGAGGAAGGCCTCGGTCGCGATCATGAAGGGGCGAAGGTAAAGCGATCCGCCCTCGACCGCCGGATACCAGTTGCCATCGACCTCAAGCAGCGCCTTGATCGCGGCGATGAACAGCTCGGGCGGCACGTGCGGCATGGCCAGCCGGTCAGCCGAGGCATTGAAGCGCGCCGCGTTCGCCTCGGGCCGGAACAGGCCGAGGCTGCCGTCGGGATGGCGATAGGCCTTCATCCCCTCGAAGATTTCCTGCGCATAGTGCAGCACGCTCGCCGCCGGATCGAGCGCGATGGGCTGGCGCGGGCCGACGGTCGGCGTCTGCCAGCCGCCAAGGGCCTCGTCATAATCGATCACCACCATGTGATCGGTGAACACGGTGCCGAAGCCCGGATCGGCGATCAGCTGCTCGCGGGTGGCATCGGGCGTGGGCGAGGGGTGGGGGAGGCGGGTGAATTGCATGAAATGCGCCTAATCCTGTGGGCCTCTCAGGGCAAGATGACTATTGAAGCAAGCGCGCCCGCCCCTCCATCACCTGCGGTGGTCCCCCTCCGCTTGAGGGGAGGGAGGCCGAAGCCGCAAGCCGCAGAACCAATGCGCTGTTCCGGTCGCGTAACGACCGCAAGCGCGACCGCGCGCCCGCAGGTGCTCGATCCTGCAAGGATCGAAACGCACCGAGGACGAACCCGCGGAGGCAGGTTCGTAACAAAAGATCCACCGGGCCGCAGGCCCGCAAGGGCGACCGCCCGCCCGCAGGTGCT
>NZ_JBREHG010000021.1:0-12078 GCF_056848235.1 Erythrobacter sp. RANMB8 | reverse complement strand
ACCGCCATGATCTTTCCGCGATTTTCGCGGCTCTCCCGGCGGGGTGGCAGGCAACCAGCTTGCAGGGGCGGGTGATCCTCTACCGCGAAGTCCGGGACTATCCGCAAGGCGACGTGATCGCCCGGAGCTGACGGAGCGCAAAGGCTCCACTTCCAAGCTCGGAAAACGGGGGGTGTATGCGTGGTCGACATCATAAGTGCGCCAAACACCAGGCCGGGGCCGGTATCGCCTTGCGCAGTCAAAACCAGCCCCGCGCTCCCCGCTGCCATGAACGCCAGATTGGCAAGGATCGACAAGCGCGGGGCGACCCCGTTCTCGGCATTTGCGTCGATCGTTGCAGCCGCGAGCCGGTCGAGCCGCTCGATCACCTTATTGCCTTCATAAGCCATCATTCGCGTCCCTTCTGCAAAGCCTGAGAAAGTGAGGGGAACGGTTCGAACGAGAACAGCAGTTCGACCGAAACGCCGAACAGCTCGGCAATCGACAGCGCCAGTTCGAGGCTGGGCTTGTAATCGCCGCGCTCAAGGAAGCCGATCGTCTGGGGGTTGACCCCGACGGCTTCCGCAAGCTCGCGCCGGCTCATCCCGGCATCGGCCCGGAACATGGCAATTCGATTGTGAATTTCCCTAGACATGATGACACCATATATGAAGCGTTGTGTTTACACAACATAAATATGGAAATGGTCACTTCGCGGCTGTGGTGCTGGTTTATCCCGCTAAGCCCGTTTCTTGAGCGACGCTTCCGGCGGATCAAGGGCAGGTTTGGCGGTCAGGGGGCGTCGGGAATGGGGGCGCTTGCTGAAAGGCAGGGTTTTCCTAGAAGCGAAGCGGAGCCGACATGCCGCTTTCAGGATCGCGCGGGGGTCCGGCGCATGGCCGGTCGTGGGTGGGAAGCTGAATGACAGCTTCAAGCGGCGGTTCGTATGGCTGCACCACCATTTGCACAATTGCGAGTGATTAGCATTTACATTTAATTCGCTCCTGGCTAACGTTCGTCTGCGGTCAGGGGTTTACAATGCATATTCCGTTTGCAGGGCGCGCATGAAGCGTTCCGCCATCAAGACATGGGTGTGGGTGCACAAGTGGACGAGCCTGGTATGCACGGCATTCCTGCTGATGCTGTGCGTCACCGGACTGCCGCTGATCTTCCATGACGAGATCGATTGGCTGACGGAAGAACAGCCTGTCTTCGGAATGCCGGGCGTGGGATCGTCCGGCACGGCCAAAGGGCTGCTCCCGCTCGACGAGATGCTCGCACGTGCGCTGGCCAACCGGCCGGCCGAGGTGCCGCTCTACATGGCCTTCGACAATGATCAGCCTTCCATGACGATTACCACCGGGCCGCGCCCGGACTCTCCCGGGTCTGAGATGACGATCCAATCTTTTGACCGTTCGACCGGCGAACTGATCGGCGCGGTCTCGGAGGACAACGCCAGCGGTGTTGACGCTGTCATGCACTTCATCCTGCAACTGCATACAGACATGTTTCTAGGCCTGCCGGGAATGCTGTTTTTGGGCGCGATGGGCGCAGCGTTCGTGGTCGCGCTGGTATCGGGCGTGGTGCTTTACGCCCCCTTCATGCGAAAGCTCGGTTTCGGCACGCTGCGCACCGGTAAAGCGGCCCGCACTAAGTGGCTCGATTATCACAACCTGCTGGGTATCGTGGGCTTGGCATGGATGCTGGTGGTGGGGCTGACCGGCGTGATCAACGCGCTCGCCGTGCCGATCGAGGATGCTTGGAAAGCCAACGAACTGGCCGCCATGACCCGCGATTATGCCGGACGCCCGCCACTGGAACCTGCGCGCTACGGCTCGCTCGATACGGCAATGGCGGCGGCGCGTGCGCAGCTACCGGGGAACAATCCGCAATTCATTGCCTTTCCCGGCGGCACATTCAGCTCGAATTATCATTATGCGGTGTTCTTTCAGGGCGACACGCCCCTGACTGAACGGCTGCTGACGCCGGCCCTGATCGATGCGGAAACCGGCGTGTTTACCGACGCCCGCCCGATGCCGTGGTATTATCAGGCGCTTTCGCTGTCGCGCCCGCTGCACTTCGGCGACTACGGCGGCCTGCCGCTCAAGCTGCTGTGGGCGGCGCTGACCCTGTTCACCATCCATGTGCTTGGCACCGGGCTCTACCTGTGGCTGGCCAAGCGCCGGTCGCCCGTTGCCGCACCGCGCCATGCCGCCGCCATTGCCGAGCCCGCCGAATGAGCCGTGCCCGGCCCCTGTCCGCGATCTTAGCATGGCCGCTGGTGATCTTCGTTATCGGCCTTGCTGGCCTGATCGTCGCCCTGACCGGCGATGGCTGGCGCGACGCTGCGGCATGGGCCGCGTTGGCCGCCCCGCTGGCCGCGGTGCTTTGGGCCATGGCTCGCCGCCGCACCTGACATTCGCCGAACTTGCATTCACAAGGATATTCGAACGTGACCACACTCGCCTTCCGCCGCCATCTGCTGCTTGCCACATCGCTTGGCCTTGCCCCGCTTGCCGCGCCCGCCGCCGCGCAGGAAACTGCCGACGACAACGAGAACCTTATCATCGTCACGGCCCAGCGTGCCAATCAGTCGGGTGTCGAACAGCAGGGCAGCGTTGGCGTGCTGGGTGACAAGGATGCCGCCGATGTGCCGTTCAGCATCCGCAGCTACAATGCCGCGCTGATCCTGAACCAGCAGCCACAGACCCTCGGGCAGGTGCTGGAGAACGACCCGACGATCCGCACCACCACCGGCTTCGGCATCGCGGGCGAGCTGTTCGTGATCCGCGGCTTCTCGCTCGCGGGGGACGACATCGGCTATGACGGACTCTATGGCATCATGCCGCGCCAGCTGGTCGCGCCCGAACTGTATGAATCGGTCCAGGTGCTCAATGGATCGACTGCCTTCCTCAACGGTGCGGCACCCGGCGGCACCGGCATCGGGGGCAGCGTCAACCTGATCCCCAAGCGCGCCACCGACGAAGCGATCAACCGGGTCACTGCCGGCTTTACCGGGCCGGAGCATATCGGCGGCAGCTTCGATATCGGACGCCGTTTCGGGAGCGGCGGCGAATGGGGCATCCGCGTCAACGGCACCGCGCGCGCCGGAGATGTGTCGATCGACGATGAATTCCGCAGCACGTATGTGCTGGGGGCCGCAATCGACTACAATTCGGGGCCACTGCGCGCCTCGGTCGATCTGGCCTATCAGCGGGTCAAGGTCTCGCACTTCCGGCCCAAGCTGCGGGTCAACACCCTCACAGTGATCCCCGAAGCGCTCGATGCCGAAACAAATTTCGGCCAACCTTGGCAGTTCACCACCCTTCGCGACATCTTCGGGCAGGCGCGGATCGAATATGACATCGCCAGGGATGTCATGGTCTATGCGTCCTTTGGCGCGCGCGACGGGGCAGAAGAAGGCGTCTACAGCACGCCGACCCTGATCAACGCCGCCACCGGCGAGATCACCGTCAGCAGCTCTTTCATCCCGCGCACCGACAACAACGAAGCCGCCACGGCAGGTGTGCGCGCGAAGTTCGCAACCGGCGGGATCACGCACGAGGTGAATGCGGGCGGATCGATCAACTGGCTGGTCAACCGCAACGCCTTTGAATTCTTCGCCCTCTCGGCCGAACGGAACAACCTCTACGCACCCGTCACGGTCACCCCTTCGACCACAGTGACGTTCTGGGGCGGTGATCTCGACGATCCCTTTCCGATCGGGCGCACCCGGCTGACCAGCGGCTTCATCTCGGACACGCTCGGCTTCTGGGATAACCGCATCCTGTTGACCGCCGGTGTGCGCTTGCAGGCGATCAACACCAAATCATTCTCCAACGTCACCGGCGCGCTGACGAGCGAGTATGACGAGGACAAGCTCACCCCCGTGTTCGGCCTCGTGGTGAAACCCGCCGAAGGCCTGTCGCTTTATGCCAACCGTATCGAGGCGCTGGTGCAGGGTGCGGTTGCGCCTGCCAGCGGAGCGGACCCTTCTGGCGGGGCGGCGCTGCCGGTGACCAATGCGGGCGAGGCATTGGCACCCTTCGTGTCCGAGCAATACGAAATCGGCGGCAAGCTGACGCTGGGCGGGATCGACCTGTCGCTGGCGGCCTTCCAGATCGACCGCGAAACCGCGATCCTGCGCCTCGCGCCGGGGCAGACGGGCGCGCTGGAATTCGGCCCCTTCGGCATCCAGCGCAACCGCGGCATCGAGTTTACCTTGGCTGGCGAATTGTCCGAGGGCTTGCGCTTGATCGCGGGCGGATCGGTGATCGACGCGAAGCTGCGCCGCACCCAGAACGGCGTAAACGAAGGCGCGCAGGCGGTGGGCGTGCCGGAATACCTGCTCAATGCCAACCTCGAATGGGACGTCCCTTTTGTGCCTGCGCTGACCCTGACCGGGCGCGTGGTGCATACCGGGGAGCAGGCCGCAAACATCGGCAACACCCTGTTCCTTGAGGAATGGACGCGGTTCGATCTTGGCGCTCGCTATGTCACGGTGGTGGGCGGCGCGCCGCTCACCTTCCGCGTCAATCTCGATAATGTGGCGGATGCCGATTACTGGGCCTCGGCCTTCGACAGCTTCCGCCCCGACCTTCAGCTTGGTGCACCGCGCACATTCAAGGCGTCGGTCACCTACGATTTCTAGGGCGCGCGCGGGCCGGGCAGACCTACTGTCGGCTTGCCGTCCGGCCACTGGCTGGATCACAGCGCGAACGGCTTGGAGCGTTTCGAAGCAGCTGGAATTACATGCTGACTTAGAAAACGCGGCAAAACAATAACCTGGAGCAACCGATCCGATGCAGTCGGATCGGAACTTGCTCTAGAGGCAGTTTTGGGGTCGCTTGCTGAATGGCAGGAAATTTTCAACCAAGGCAGCTTGCTGCCGTTCGGCTTATGGTGATGGAACCCGCCGGTCAGCTTCTGCGCGTTTCTCGCCAGCAGCTGCCATTGACCAATCGACCCCATACCGGTCACTCTGGCTATTGAAGGGCCGATGCCGCGCGGAGACCGCCGAGATGAAGATAAGCATCAACGGAACAAGTCAGGTCGCTTTCAGCAGCGATGCCATACGTGCGGCAATCTCGCGCTCCCCCATGATCACATGATCCGCCCCCAGCTTTTCAAGGTAGGCGACATCCTCGTCAGAATGGGCCCGCGCGATAATCTGTATCGCAGGATTAAGCGCGAGCGCGTTCTGCGCGATCGCGCCGGCCTCGAACCCTCCGGGGATTGCCAGCAATAGCCCGGCTGCGTGCTCGATATCGGCCTGCTCCAACACCGCCGGATCGGCAGCGTTTCCTTCGATAAAAATGAGGCCGCGCGACCCATCATGTTGCGCCAGCCCAGTGCGCGCTTCGATGACAACAAACTTGCCCGGCCCACCATGCGCTGCAGCTATCAGCCGTCCGACGCGCCCGAACCCCACAAGGATTGTGTGGCCGGTTGGAGGCGCAGGCGTTGCCGGGGCCGCAGCCTCTCGCGCGCCGGAAGTGCGAACGGGTGCTCGCCCGACCGCGAGCGAGAAAATAAAAGGGTTGGCTAGGATCGAGAGGATTGCCCCTGCAAGAATCAGATCGCGCGCTTCGGGCGGCAAGATGCCGAGCCCCGTGCCGAGCCCTGCCAGAATGAACGAGAACTCCCCGATCTGGGCGAGGCTCGCTGACACGGTCAACGCGGTCTCGTTCGGGTGTCCAAAGGCTCTGACGATCAGGTAGGCGATCAATGATTTGCCAAAGATGATGATCGCCACTGTCGCAACCAGCGGCCACGGCTGCTCGACCACGACCGCAGGATCGAACAGCATCCCGACCGAAACGAAGAACAGCACGGCAAAAGCATCGCGCAGCGGAAGGGTTTCCTCCGCAGCGCGGCGGCTAAGCTGGGACTCCCCCAGGATCATGCCGGCAAAGAACGCGCCCAACGCGAAGGATACGTCGAACAGGAATGCCGCACCGAATGCTACGCCGAGCGCAATGGACAGCACCGCAAGGCGGAACAGTTCGCGCGAGCCTGTATGGGCCACCCAATGCAGTCCCGCAGGGATCAGCCGCTTCCCGACGATCAGCATCAGGGCGATGAAACCTGCCACCTTAAGCAGTGTGACAAATAGCAGGCGAGCCACGGCACTGCCATCGGACACGGTGCCGTTCACCAGATCAGCAATGACTGGCAGCATGACCAACGCAAGGACCATCGCCAGATCTTCGACGATCAGCCACCCGACGGCGATCTTGCCGCGTTCCGTCTTGACCGCGTCACGCGCCTGCAGTGCCCTGAGCAGCACGACGGTGCTGGCTACAGATAGAGCCAGTCCGAAGACAAGGCCTGCCACCACCGACCAGCCCAGGAACAGCGCCAGGCCAAGACCCAGCGCCGTCGCTCCGGCAATCTGCGCCAGCGCCCCAGGGACGGCGATGCGACGCACCGACAACAGGTCTTTCAGTGAAAAGTGCAGGCCGACGCCGAACATCAGCAGGATTACGCCGATCTCGGCCAGCTCCGTTGCCAGGTCGGCGTCTGCAACATAGCCCGGTGTGAAGGGGCCGATGATGACGCCGGCAAAAAGGTAGCCTGCAACAGGTGACACGCGCAGCCGGTGTGCCAGCGCCCCCATGATAAAGGCAGCCACCAGACCTGCAACAATCGTAGCGATCAGGGGAGTGTGGTGCGGCATGGGCGGATTAGATGCGAGGCTAGTCAGTGCGTCAAGCCTGGCCGGTTTTTGCCTCTGGCAATTCCCGCTGCGCTACCCGCTGGTCGTGGTCTCCGATCCTGAGCTTGCGGCCAGCCCAGTTGATCGTTGGTCCCTGGATCACGCTCGACAGCAGCACCACGAAGAAGACGATGTTGAAGATCTCGAAGGCACCTTCCACCCCGGCAACAATTGGGAAGGTCGCCAGCACGATGGGCACCGCCCCGCGCAGGCCCGCCCAGGACACGAACAGCTTGGCGCGCCATCCGAATTTGCGGAAAGGAGCAAGACAGACAAAGACGCTGATCGGGCGGGCTACGAACATCAGGATGAACGTGATGATGATTCCCGGCGCGACTGCAGGGCCGAGTGCGGACGGTGTCACCAGCAGGCCCAATGTCAGGAACATTGCTACCTGGGCCAGCCAGGCCATGCCGTCCTGAAAGGTCGACACGGTCCGCTTGGCCGCGTAGTTCCGGTTCCCTGCAACCAGCCCTGCAATATAGGCAGCCAGGAAGCCGTTGCCTGACAGCATATGCGCGGTGCCAAAGGCAATCAGCGCCGTGGCGATAGAGATGACGAAGGCAAGCCCGCCCTGCCGGTATCCGCCGCGCTTCAGCAACCAGGGCATGGCAAACCCGATGGCGAGGCCGACCACGCTACCCATTACCATCTGCACCAGAAACTCCGGCACCAAGGCAACCGGGCTGGCGTCCGGCGTTCCGATGAACAGCAGCACGGCGCCGACAAGGAAGATCGCCATTGGATCGTTGGAGCCGGATTCGACCTCAATCAGCGCCGGCACGTCCCCGTGCAAATCGAGACCCGTGGAGCGCAGGATTGCGAACACGGCGGCGGCATCGGTCGAGGCGATGATTGCGCCAAGTAGCGCAGCTTCCAGGGGCGATGCACCGATCAGGAGCATGGCTGCGCCGGCCACAATCCCGGCGCTCGCCAGCACGCCGAGTGTCGCCAGCACCAACGCCGGTGCGGCCACGCGCCGCACATCCGACCACGCGGTGTCCATGCCGCCCGAAAACAGGATGAAGATCAGCGACACCGTGCCGACCGATTGGGCAAACGAGAAATCGCTGAATGCAATGCCGCCGGGACCGTCGACCCCAGCGAGCATTCCCAGTCCCAGGAAGCCTATCAGTGCAGGAAGACCGAACCGGCTCGAAAGACTGCCGGCCAAGACTGTGGTCAGCAGGAGGATGCCCACTAGCAGCAGGGCGGCTTCGGTATTGAGGTTCAACATCGGCCGATAAGTATCAGGTAATTCGATCTTGTCAGCTAAGCCGCAAGCCGATCGCAGCAAAATACGCTGCGGGTCGAATGCAAAGCGGCGGTATGCTACGCCGGACACATGATACAAAAGTTCATAATGCTCGCCGCATCGGCCCTCACTCTCGCAGGGTGTGGGGGAGACAGTGATGGGTGTTCCGGCTTCGCTATTACCGGCACATCCACCCAGTCATCTTTCACAGTGCCAGAGCTGATGGCCCATGCATCAGCGATGGGGATGACCCAAGCCGAAGCAGAGACGCTCATCTACCTTGAAGGCATCTCGCCAAACACCCGCCTAGCGCCGGGTGAGACCTTGTGCATCGATGGACGGCCAGACCGGTAGCAGGACGATCACAGCGCTCGGCTAAGCACCTATCTGGGCAGCCAGCTTTTTGCGCCTGTTGCGCTGAGCAATGTTCAACGTTTCGACCGTAACCGAAAACGCCATCGCCGCGTAGATGTAGCCCTTGGGAACGTGAAAACCGAAACCATCAGCGATCAGCACAAGCCCAATCATCACCAGGAACGCGAGCGCGAGCATCACCAGGGTGGGATTGGTCTCGATAAAGCGCGACAGCGGTGTGGCTGCGACCAGCATGATACCAACGGTAATCACCACCGCTGCCACCATGATGGGGATATGATCGGTCATGCCCACGGCTGTCAGAATCGAATCGACTGAGAAAACAAGGTCGATGGCAATAATTTGGGCGATGACAGCACCGAAGCTGGCGGTCACGCCTGCAACCACTCCGGGCGTTTTGTCGAGAAGATCGCCCGATGCATCTTCCGGATCCATCGCATGGTGGATTTCCTTGGTGGCCTTCCAGAGCAGGAACAATCCACCAGCTAGCAAGATCAGGTCACGGCCCGAGAAAGCGGTCTCGAAGCTTGCCTTGTTGGTGCCCTCCACAGGCGGCCCAACGATGCCGAGATCAAAAAGGGGCTCCTGCAAAGTTACGATCCAGCCGATCAGCAGAAGAAGCCCGATTCGCATGCCAAGCGCCAGCAGCAGTCCAATGCGGCGCGCGCGTTCCTGCTGGTGCGCCGGCAATTTGTTGGACAGGATCGCAATGAAGATCAGATTGTCCACCCCGAGCACCACCTCGAGAGCGATGAGGGTAAGAAGCGCAAGCCAAGCGCCAGGATCCGAGAGTAGAGCGATGATGTCCATGCCGAAGCGTTTGCAGGACCGATCAAGCGAGCGCAAGGTGGGCTGGCTTCGAGAGCGAGAATTGCCGGAGCGCACCGCAGCGCGCTCCGGCAATCGTCTAAAGCGCTGACCAGATGAGCACCGCCAGAGCTATAAATCCGCCACCGACAAGCATTGCCACCCAGAACAGGTCGGCGCCGTTCAGGCGGTCGATGTGGTCTTTCTTGATGGCCTCGTAGGGTGCCTTAAGTGTCGGGTCACTGGCAATCAGCCCGACATCAAGCGCCGATGCCTCCTTCTTGAACCAGTGCAGAAGGTCAGCCAGCTCGTCGCTGTCGACGCCAGGGTATCTTGCAAGCAGGCTTGCCATTTGGTCGCGCCGCGTTTCGCGGGGCGCACTATCGATGTTGTCGTTCATGAGGAACCTCCTCAAATTGGGCTCTGCCTCCATCGGGGAGGCAATGGCATGAAGCTCAATTTATCGGAGGAGCCCTTGGTTTCGCTGGTTGTGCCCGGATCGACCGCAGCGGCGGACCACGCGACCAGCTTGGCAGCCGGAAGAGAGCCGGGCCGCTTGCGGTTGAGCAAAGAGCCAATGGCGCGATGCAGTCATACGGCGGCCCGGTGGGCTCGGGCTGCGCTGGGATCGCTTTCTCAGCCTGACGTGGTTTAACCAAGACAGCCACATCGACCGTCGTCGCGCTAAATGCAGAGCCTCGGCTTTGCTCCATTGCCTTGGCAGGCACAGCTGCATGCAGGCTGATCGCTGCCAGCAAGACAGCCGCGAGCAAATGAGAAAGTGCGTGGCGAACCCGGTCAAGCATCTCCTATCTCTTCAGTTGGAATAGCATCTTTCTGCAAGCGCTAATTGCCGTCCGTCAGGTTTCCAACGCCTGGAGCCATTCGCACCAGACAGCATTTATTCCAAGTGCGGGTGCACCTTGAGAAATTCTGCGCGAAAAGCTGTCAGGCACCAAGCGATCCCAAGTGACCATTGACGGAACCCATTTCGTTATTTAGCTAAATAGCGATGAATGAGATATTTGACGCTCTTGCCCATCCGATCCGCCGTGAGGTGCTTGAGATGCTCAAGCGCGGGGGCATGACTGCCGGCGAGATAGCCGACCAGTTTCCGGTATCAAAGCCCACAATGTCCGGACACTTTGCCAAGCTGAAGGCAGCCGGTCTGATCCGTGGTGAAAACCGAAGTGGGTCCATCACCTACACGCTCAACCTCTCCACGCTCGAAGAGGCGCTGCTGGGGTTCATGGGGCGCGTCGGGATCGGCAGCGGCGAGGCCGACCATAAGGGCAAAGTCGGGGACACGGCATGAAAGTGCGGGGTCTGTTCTTCGCCAATCTGGGGATCGCAGCGGCGATGGCCGGGTTTGGGTTATGGGTGGCCGCGGGCCTCGAACAGGGGGCCGAGCTCCCGATCCACTGGAATTTGGCGGGTGAAGCGGATGGCTATGCGCCGGCAGCCACGGCCCTGTTGTGGCCAGCAGGCGTGTCCGTCCTGATAGGCGCACTGTTTGCAGCGATCCCTCGACTGGAGCCTTTGCAGGAGCGGCTCGAGGCTTCGGCTCCGCTGCTGCGGTCAGTGTGGATCGGGACCATGCTGCTGATGGTCTATCTGCAGATTATGATCGCCGCACCCGCTTTGGGCTGGGCGCTTGGCCCTGACCTGCTTCAGGTCGGAATGGGCGCGCTGCTGGTGATGATCGGCAACAGCTTGCCCAAATCGCGACCGAGCTTCTTCGTCGGTATCCGGACCCCGTGGACCCTTGTCGATACCGACAACTGGATTGCCACCCACCGTCTTGGGGGCAAGGTGATGATGGGTGCTGGATGCCTGATCGTGGCGGCAGGCCTGTCGCCGCTGCCGCCGTCGTGGCGCGCCGCCGCCATGATGGCGCTGCTCGGCGGCGCGGTGGTGGTCCCCGTTTTCTACAGTTGGTGGCTGTGGCACCATAGGAGCAAGGCATGATCAAACGCGTTATGACACTGGCTGGCGCTGCAGCGCTGGTCGTTCCCCTTCATGCCGAGTCCGGCCCGGCAGAGGTGCCGATTGAGGCAGCAGGACCGCAAGGCCCGTTGGCGGGCGCGATGCTGCGCGGTTCGAGCGCGCAGGGACCGGTCGCTTTAATTATCCCCGGATCTGGACCGACTGACAGGGATGGCAACAGTCCTCTGGGCATTCGGGCAGCCAGCTATCGCCTGCTTGCTCAAGGGCTGGCTACTGAGGGCATCACCACCGTGCGCATCGACAAGCGCGGCATGTTTGGCAGTGCTGGCGCTGTCCCCGATGCCAACGCCGTAACGATGGCGGACTACGTGGCCGACACCGCCGCTTGGGTAAAATCCATCCGCACCCAGACGGGCGCTCCATGTATCTGGCTGATTGGCCACAGCGAGGGAGGGCTGGTCGCGCTTGCCGCTGCACAGGAGGTTGAAAACCTGTGCGGGCTGGTGCTGGTTGCGGCAGCGGGAAGGCCCCTGGGTGACGTGATCAAGTCACAGCTCCGCGCCAATCCCGCCAATGCGCCGTTTCTTCAGGCAGCCAATGCCGCGATCGACGAGCTTGCGGAAGGTCGGCGCGTCGATGTGACCGCACTGCCGCAGCCGCTTGCACCGCTATTCAATCCTGCCGTGCAGGGTTTTCTGATCAGCACCTTTGCGCTCGATCCGGCAGATCTGGCTGCAAAGGCACGTTTGCCCATCCTGATCGTGCAAGGTGGCAAGGACATTCAGGTTTCGGTTGAAGATGCGGAGCGTCTGAAAGCGGCCAATCCCCGTGCGATGCTGATCATCCTGCCTAATGCCAATCACGTGCTGAAGGATGTCGCGGGGAACAGTCCTGCTGATAACTTGGCGGCCTATCAAGCCCCTGACTTACCGCTATCTGAGGGGCTGGTTTCGGGGATCGCAGCTTTCGTCCGAGACTAGGAGCGGCCATTCGCCTA
>NZ_JBREHG010000020.1:0-16086 GCF_056848235.1 Erythrobacter sp. RANMB8 | reverse complement strand
CCCGATGAAGTCTATGAGGCGTTCGTTCTCGGCCTTAGTGGCGGGGATCGCTACCTCTTCTGGAAGGGAGAGGTCTGCCACAAGCTCGGAATCGAGTGCCTCATCGACGACGCGACGATGGAGGTCTGGGGCGGCTGCTGCAAATATGAAATCGACTATGTGCACCCCGACTTGGTGAGCTTTTGAAGGTCGAAGGTCACGTGTCCTGAGACCTCCCTTCGGCAATCATTGCTGCTCGTGCCGCTTTCTGCTCCACGCACCAGTCGATCTCACGAAGGTAGTAGCTGATCCAATCGGCCAGATCAGCGTCTTGCGCGGTTTCGGGCTGCGCGAAGCGCGCCTCAAGGCTCTTGCGTGTCCTTTCAAGCTTCTCGTCCGAGGCAGCGGAGTTTAGGCCGCAGACCAAGAGGCGCGGCGGAGATGCTGGCGGTTCTGGTCTCATGCGAATACCGTTCATCTGCCGCCTTCCTGAGCCTCAGCCCTCGATCAGCCGCGCTTCGCTCGGCTCGTAGCGGTAGCGCGTGATCGAACCGTCACGGATGCGCTCAACCGCTTCATCGATGGCGCTCAGCGGCACGAGGAACCATTCGCGCGGCTTCACAGGATTCCCGAACCGATCTGGAATCGTGAGATCAAGTGCTGCCCCTGCAAACACCTTGTGGATCAGGCCCTCAAGCTGGACACGGTTGATGTTGAACAGCTTGTAGGTCGCGACGACCTCGACACCTGCCAGCAGGTAGGTGGCCGACTTGTCAGCACCCGCGATGCGGGTCTCAACTGAGCCGCCCGTCACGCCGATTTTGTGAATGAGGTGACGGTTCTCCGCGACCATCGGATGGTCCGACTTGCTTCGCAGGACATAGATGGTGCCGCTTTCAAGATCGCCCTCTTCGGGATCGGCGGCGAACAGCGGGCCAGCCTCGACCTCGGTAATCCGTCGGCCCGCATCATCCTTGTAAAGGGCGCGCTGCATCGAGCGGCGCAGCAGATCGCTCTCGGTGCCGTTCGCATAGATGACGCGGAGGCGGGCGTCAGATTCGCCGTTGGGGGCTTTGAACGTCTCGCCGACCTCCGCGATGTAGGCGATCTGCCCTCCGAGAATGAAGAACTGACCCTTGGTGATGTCGGCCTTGAGGAATCCAGCATCCCTCACAAATCGCCGCGTCTCGCGCGCACCGCTATCGAGGTCGCGCTGAACCTGCTCGAATAGTGGCTTGAACTTGGCGAAATCCGCACACTTCTCGCGGCTCGCAATCTCCTCGGCAGCGCGGCGCTCTTCAGCGCTGGGCACATGGCGGAGAACGCGGATGTCATCCTCGGCAGTCGGCTCGATGCCAAGCTCAGCGAGGAGCGCATCGTCATCGATCTCGGACGGGGGAACCTGATCCTCCGCCTGCGTGCTAGTCAGCAGCCCGTGCTTGTCCATATCGCTGAGAAGCTCGCGGCATTCCTCAAGCTCGCGCAGGCGGTCGAGCCGCACGGCATAGAGGCGCTCGAAAATGTCACGGTCTTCGCCATGCAGCGGGGCACGGCCATACTCCTCATAGAAGCGGACAATATCCTCGAACCCAGCGATGATCCTCTCTTGTTGCGGCGTGTAGGTGCGCGCCTTCGGTTGCTCGATCTCGACGCCGAGTTCGGCCAGCAGTTCATCATCGGACAGTTCAGCCATTGGAGGCCTGTGCTCGATAACGGGCTAGCGCTGCAACCCCTTCCGCCATTCGCCTTTCCCACGCGTCGGCGGAAGTGATGTCGGGTAGCCTTCCGCGCTCCTTCTTGAACCGCAGGGCACGCTCGGCGAGATCGCGCGCTTCCTCAGGTGAAATCTTGACCTTCTTCGCGGAGATCACCGACTGCACCTGCTTAAGGACCGTCTCATTCATCGACTTTGCCAGCACAGCATAAGCCGCCTCGAATGGATTGATGCTGTCGATGAGATCGATGTCGAGGTCTTTGACCTCAAGAGCGAACTTGCGCACGCCGTCGATCAGCGCAGTGTTGACCTTCTCGTCCTCGCCCTTGGCAGTGTCGATGCCGATGGCGATTTCCTTGGCCTTCTGGGTGAGGTTGAGCGCCGCGATAGCATGCTGGCGGATGGCTTCCTGATCTTCCGCGCTCAACTCGGGGTAACGGTCGCGGACAATCTTACCCATGCGCACTTGGGTAAGCTCCTGCGCCAGCGTCTCGCCGCCAGCCTGAGTGCCGTCGAAGAGGCCCTTCTCCATGGCCGTCTTGTCCTGCACGAACTGCGTGATCACCTCGTTGAGGTCTTCCTTGCAGATGCGCTGGGCCTCGTCGCTCTTGGGCTCGACCAGCCCCTTGATCTCGAAGTGAAGCTGCCCCGTGTCTTCGCGGACGCCGACATTCGTCTCGCCTTCCTTGTATCCTGCGGGGCCGTAGTCGAAATCTTCGAGCGGCCCGCCGCCCTTGGGCGTGAAGGTGAAGCGCGGGGCGAGCACCTGCTCCATCAGAAGGCTGGCGGCAATGGCCTTGAGCGTGTCGTTGATAGCGCCGACCACCGCAGCTTCCGACGCATCGGGCTCTGCGATCAGGTTGGTGAAGGTGGCGCTCTCTTTCCCGGGCGCGTCCCGAGTGGCGCGCCCGATGATCTGGATGATCTCGGTAAGGCTGGATCGATAGCCGACCGTCAGCGCATGCTCGCACCAAATCCAGTCGAACCCTTCCTTCGCCATACCGAGCGCGATGATGATGTCCACATGGTCGCGGTTGTTGCGCTGCGCTGGGTCTTTAAGCGCCGCGAGCACCTTGCCGCGCCGCGCGGGATCGCTGTCATCGACCAGATCGGCGATCTTCACGATCTTACCATCCGCCAGCTTCACATGGTGGAATCCAGTCTGGGGATCGGCACCCTGCCATTCCCCCAGATATTCCATGATCTCCTCGACCTCCTTGATCTTGTCCTTCGTGCTCTCGCGCGAATTGACGGAAGGGATGTGGACGATGGTCTTCTTGGCGGGATCGAGCACGGCCTCAATCGCGTTGAGGTAGCGTCCCGTGTAGAAGAAATAGCCGATGTTGAGCGCTTTGAGGTGCTCGTAGCCGTTCAACTGCTCGTAGTAGGTGTAGGTAACCGTCTCGAACTTCGCCTCGTCCTCGGGGGTGAGGACAGGAACCGCGTCACCACGGAAATAGCTGCCCGTCATGGCGACGATATGCGCCTTGTCACGGCGGATGAACTGGGCAAGCTGGCTGCCGAGCCGATTATCCTCGCTGGCCGAGACATGGTGGAACTCGTCCACCGCGATCAGGCGGTTGTCGAAGGCTTCGACGCCAAGCTGCTCCACGGCAAAGCGGAAGGTCGCATGGGTGCAAACGAGCGCCTTATCCTCACTGGCGAGGAACTGGCCTACGGCCTTGATCTTCGAGGGATCGGCACGCTCCTCATCTGGCCCTGCGGCATTGCAGAGATTCCACTTCGGGCGCACTTCCCAGTCGGCCCAGAACCCGAACTTCGAGAGGGGCTCATCCATGAAAGAACCGCCAATCGACTTCTCGGGCACGACGATGATCGCCTGCTGGAGCCCTTGATTGTGGAGCTTGTCGAGCGCGATGAACATCAGCGCCCGAGATTTGCCCGAGGCTGGGGGAGACTTGATCAGCAGATACTGCTCACCGCGCTTGGCATAAGCGCGCTCCTGCATCGGGCGCATGCCCATTTCATTCGCGTTGGTGGACGCGCCTGTTCGGGCAGTCTGGAATGAGACGGCAGGGATGGGCTTGGAAGTGGTCACGCGAGTTCCTCGTCCGATACCTCGAACTCCCTGCGAAGGAAGTCAGCGGTCTCTTGATCATAGATTTTGCAGACGACGTTCTGGTTGGCAAAGATGCCTGCGAAGGTTTTGGCATCCCGCCGATCAACGGTCTTCTTCCATTCGACGCCGACAACGTATGAGGCGCGATCAGGATCATCCTCTGACTCAGTGAGGTAGCGACGGTTAGGCAGCCTCTCCAGTAGTGGAATCCCGTCTGCCAGAATGAACTCGCTCGCGCGCATTTTGGGCGTCGTGACCCGTCCGAAGCCCAGATAACCCGTGTTCTTCTGGTAGAAGAAGATCGGAGCACCGATCCCGAGATTGTCGAGCTTGTTCGAGTAGACGCGGCCACCCGATGCCGTGAAGAACCCGTTCTGACGCATCTCTTCCCAAGGACGGTATTCCTCCGTTCCGCCAGTCACGTAGTAGAAGCCCGACCAAGGTGCGCGGGCCTTTTTGACCGAGCGATCCTTCACCTCCTCCTGATCGAGGAGGCTGTCGGTCGTCAGCCACTCATGCCCTTCGGCTCCGAAGATGTTGAAGAAGCTGGCGTTGATCCCGACGTTGTGCTCCTCAGAGAGGTATTCGATGATCCGCTTGGTCGCCTCATCGACCTCGCTGGCGACGATGACCATCTGGTGCGTGGCGTTGAGCGTCTCGGGCGGTGCCTTGCCGAACTTGTCACGGTAGATTTCGGCGAGCGACTTGCCACGCCCCGCCTGTGCGATCTCATAGACCTCGTTGGTGGTCAGCTTGCAGACCCATGAGGCGTAGTCGAGCACCTGTGCCACGATGTCGCGGGCGCTGGAGTCCCTCTTCAACTCGATGATGATGAGGTTGCCCTCTTCGTCCATCGCCAGCAGGTCGATGCGCTTGCTGTGAGCCGTCCAGACCTCTCGGCCAAGGATGATTCCATCCACGCCTATGAGGCTCAGGTCTTGTTCGACCCAATCTTGAATCCGCTTCTCAAGATCGAGCGCCTTGCGCTGGCTCTCGACGAGACCCTGATCTGAAACTCGAAACAGTCGAGTCATTTGAAAGACGCCCCCTTCTTGAGACCGCCTCAGCCATGCAGAGCGGCGACATTAGCCTCATGTCATAAGCGACTATGAAAGCCCTTCAAATTGAACCGTTATCATAAAGCCCACCCTTTATCCTCGGCGGTTTTGTTCCCCCTAAGTTCCGATGGATCAAAACGCGCTCAAAAGAGAGAACGTGCGTTTTCCCAAGCGATTCCATCGTTTCCGCATCTCAAGGGACGCTTTTGTCGCCCTTGAATCAAAACCCGATCAAAACTTTCCACAAGCTACGCCCAGTGAGGAACATACCCAGCACGTGGATGCTCGGGATCAGCGGGCCTAATTTGCCCTTCTTCTAGTGCCAGACGGATAACAGTCGATGCTTGTGAGGCGTTGCGCTCGGCGATTCCAAGACGCTCTCGCAAGCTCGAATTGGTCATGCGCTCACCGCTGACATACTTCAGCGCGGCATGCTGATAACAAGCACGGACACGCTCTTCTGGCGACATATCGGCGAACCGACGCGGTGCGAACAGCGTTGCACGAACGGCGGTATCGACGTTCTGGAAATCTGGTGGAGGCAGTTGATGCAACTCAGCCGAAGCAAGAACCTTATCGATCCCAGTTCCCTGTTCCTCGCACAGTCGCATTCGGCGCATCAACGAAGCCAAAGCTTCATTCCGAGAGCGCGGTGGTGAATCGAGGAAGCGATCTGGGCTCACCAGCGGTTCGCCGGGATTGGTGATCTCAAGCCGATCCTTGAACATCTCGATCAACGGACCAGCGCCTGTGATCGTCATATCTTGGTGGATCAGGGCGTTGGCGATCAATTCGCGGATCGCCACACTGGGATAGAGTGGCTCCTCCTCTCTGAACGCTTTGCCGATATGCTCATTTCTCGGCAGCAAACCATCGATGTAGTCCGCAAGGCCAGCGAACCCGCACGCGTAGCCGTTCTGACCATCGCGACGATGGATGACCTTGCTGGCCCGATTGTTCCCCTCGTAAGCGACGAAACGCACCGCCTTGCGAGCTATCGAGGGCGAGAAATCCGCAAGCTGCTTAGCGAACAAAATCGCACCTAGATTGGTGATGTTCCACTTGCCGCCAACATCCGCCGAAATCAGTCGATCTGCCAGCAATCGGTCAAATATACCCTGACGGGTCTCGGGTAGAGGTTGCCCCGTCAAATCGAAGTAGCTGCTATGGTCGAGCTTGGCCAAAACCTCGTGACCATCAAGGAATTGCGCCGCTAAGCCCGTCTCCCACGCGTAAGGCTGAAGCTTCGACCACAGCAGCCTCTGCCGTTCCGCATTATCCGCGAGACGCGGTGTTGCACTCCCGATGCGAACGAAAGCCGTTCGGTCGAACTCGATAGGGCTTACTGCCGCCGCAGGAATAGTCAGCAGCACAAGCCTTTTGCCCTCATAGTCGAGGGTCTTAAAATCGAACGCGAGTGACGGCCTCAGATGCTGACTTAGCCAGAACTCAAGCGGCTGATTGCTCCGTCTCGCGGACAGTGGCTCGAAAGTTGTTCCCACGGGTGCATGGTCGCCATCGCGGATGCCCCAGACGACGTAGGCGAAGTGTTCGTCAGCAAGACGCGCAGCGTTCGACAGGGCGGAGATGAGCTTGCCGATCATCTCTGCGTCGTCGTTATTCTCCTTGAACTCGACCCAAGGCGTCTCCGCAGGCAACGCCCGCAGATCGTCGATCAGCGCAAGCTGGCGAGCCTGCTCGATAGGCAACGGAGCAGCTACAGGCGTCTCTTCTTCGCTCATGCCGCCATTTGCCTCTCGAAATGCGTGAACATCAGCGTCCTTCCTCGCGCTCTTTACGGAGCGCACGTTCGAGCCACTTTGGCACCTCTTTCACCTGAGAGAAAAAGATATTCTCTGGCAGTTCACGCCAGAACGAGGTGATCGCTTCTGCAAAGCGCGCAAGATCATCGTCTCTCACGGAGAGGGACGAGTAATCCAATGCCGAAACGAAGAACGCTGGAAGGCCAGCGCTATTTCCGATCAGATCGGGTGCAATGGCCTTCAGGGCTTCGAACGAGGGGCCATTGCCGTGCTTATAGACGTTGGTGACCAGTTGGCACCGCTGTAGCTGCTCGAAAAACCCGAGCGTGCGCACAGGCCAACCGCAAGCCTCAAAAAGATCGAATAGCTCGTCGAGCTTCACCGACCAAACTGCTGCATGCGCATACTTGCCGAAGCCGTAGTGGCCAAGCTCTCGACCGAGCCAGTCACGCACCTGTTTTTCCCACTCGTGGAACATGCCCGCGATGATGCTCAATCGCGTGTTGTCCCTCAGGTCGGCGAGCCTCTGATAGAATCCGATGCTCTCGTCGTATGATTGCTCATAGTGGTCAGCAGGGTCATCGCGATCAGGGGCGAAGGGTATGCGAGCGAGCCAAGCCTCGGCGAACGCATCGGCATCTTCCGTCATGCTTTCGTCCGTGAACGGGTCGAGCAGCCGCCGCTTGGCCTCCGACACGTAGAACTCGTGGCTGGCAATCAGGTGCTCACGCGTCGGCCCCCACATCTGCAAGAAGACGCGATCAGGCTTGCTCATGCCGCCTTCTTGCTCGTCATCTTGGTGTAGAGTTCGAACAGCTTTTCGAGGCGTTCGGTGTCGTTGCGGAAGCGGCGTCCGATGTAGATGCGTTCGAGCACCTCGTCGTTCTCATCGTGGGTGCAGCGGAGGTCTTCGGGCATGGTTTCGGGATCGTAGAGATCGGCGATGGTGGCAGGGAAATGCGCCTCGCGCGCGAGCAGGATGTTCTCGGCGCAGCGGGTGAGGTCGGCCTTATTCTGCTCGGTCAGCTTGGGGAGCGGGAAGGTGTGCCATCCCAGAGTGTTTGAGTATCGAATCCGCGTTTCAAGTTGACCGCAGACAGTCGAGACCCACACCCAGTGAACACGAGACGCAACAATGGCCATGTTCCAGAGGGGCGCATCATACAGTGCGAAGGCGTTGTCCGAGACGATGGAATGGGCAGACAGCAAGCCGACTGGAAGATAGCCGCGTCGTTCAGATGTCACTTTTGGCACCACGACCGTGGAGAGCTTGCCCCGTCCTTGTATCTGTTTGAATCGGTGAGGCCGATCTGCAAATGCCCGAGTTGACTCTGCATCACTCGACAACCGCATCTTGCGGACACCATCTAGACGTGAAGTCAATCGGTCCGATTGCCGCGCTTGGTCCACCTCATGGTCCTCGATCCAGAGGCATCTGCGAACAATGCCCTTCACAAACTCTTGCGACCCAACGAAGTCGAAGATGAATCTGGCAGTATCGGGTTCGGCGAGTTTCAATTCTGCTGCTTCGTTGAAGCTTAGCAGCAGATGCCCACCGTCTTTCGGCATGTTCCCGAGGTCCATGTATGCGCATCCTGATATTGAGCGACGCGCGGGCTTGATTTCGATGCCGTCGCCCGGGACGAGGTAGGCGCATATCCGCTCAGCAGCTTTCGCTATCGTTCCTCCATCTTCCCCTATGGAGTAAATCATTGGGCCGCAGTCACGAGTTTCCCGAGCGATTGCTATAATGGCCACCGTGACGCCTGCGTTATGGCTGGCAAGGTTCGCCCAACGAAATGAGGTGTGGGCGAAGACGATCCTATGACCAGTAGCGAAGATGACTGGCCACAGTATAGGAACTTGCACACCTTGGCATATCGAATTGGTGGAGACAAATGCGGAGGTCGTCGGTGTGTGGGTGCCATAATCAGCGGCCTTGGCAAACCATCCAGCTACGTAGTCGAGCGATTTCCAAGCCGTGGTATGTCGGGAAAAAATCCGCTCAAGGTCGGCCTTTTGCTCAGATGTTTGCCATTTGCTGCCTAGATAAGGTGGATTGCCGCAGATGTAGGTCTCGCCACCATAGTTCTCGAAGTCAATTTCCGCCTGATCGAGCGGTGTTTGGAATAGGTCGTCGCTACGAACCTTCACGCCCGTCCCAGTTGGCGGGCAGATTTCCAACCAATTGAGCCGCAGGGCGTTGCCGCAGGTGATCCAGTTCTCGCTATCGAGTGGAAGAAACTCGGCCAAAGCCTCCTTCTGCCCGCGATAGAGGACATCGCACTGATACTCGGCGATAATGAGCGCGAGGCGGGCGATCTCGGCGGGGAAATCGCGCAGTTCGATTCCGCGAAAGTTGGTCAGCGGAATCTCGGTCTTGCGGTCGGGCTCGCCGCGCCGTTTGTTGATCTCAGCTTCAATCTCCCGCATCGCCTTGTAGGCGATGACGAGGAAGTTGCCGCTGCCACAAGCGGGATCGAAGACCCTGATCTTTGCCATGCGGCTGCGCAGGTTGAGGAGCTTGCGGGAGTTGTCGCCTGCCTCCTCAAGCTTTGCGCGCAGATCATCGAGAAACAGGGGGTTCAGCACCTTGAGAATGTTCGGCACGCTGGTGTAATGCATGCCGAGCGCGCCGCGCTCCTCATCGTCGGCGACAGCCTGAATCATCGACCCGAAGATATCGGGGTTGATCTTCGTCCAGTCGAGATTGCCGATGTGGATGAGGTAGGATCGGGCGATCTTGCTGAAACGCGGGACATCCACGCCGCCCGAGAACAGGTTGCCGTTCACGTAGGGGAAGCCGTCCGCCCAACGGGCAATGCCCTCTTCCTGACGCTTGGCGAGCGGTGTGTTCATCGCGCGGAAGAGTTCGCTGATTACATCGGCGGTGTTGTCCGCGCCTCCTGCGCTCATCTTCTCGACCGTGGCGGTGAAGCGATAGCTGGGGTGGAAGATGTCGGTATCCTCGGCGAAGAAGCAGAAGATCAGCCGCGCCATGAAGTGGTTCATGTCAGTGCGGCGCTCGGCCTTCGCCCAGTCGGGGTTGTCCTGCAACAGCGTCATGTAGAGGCGGTTGAGGCGACTGGTCGCGCGGATATCGAACGAGCTTTCGCGGATTTGCTCGACGGTGGTGATGCCTGCGAGCGGCAGGAAGAAGCCGAAATGGTCGGGGAAATCGGGATAGTCGCAGGCGACGGTCTCGCCCGTGTTAAGGTCTTCCGCCTGAAACTCCTCGCCATCGGTGGCGAGGATGAACTTGGCCTTGTTGGTGGCGGTTTTGGGGCTGATGCGCAGGGCCGTCAGCGTCTCGCCCACCGCGCCGGGGGCGCAGGTGGCGATGTGGATGTTGCTACGCTGAAGCACGCCGCCGCTGAGATCGGACTGGTTGGTGTTGCCCTTCCGCAGGCGGTCGATGGTGGTTTTCTTGTTCCCGAAGGCGGTGAGGAACTGGAAGGGGAACTCGGCCCGATCAAACGGCTCCGAGGCGAGTTGGGTGATGGCTTCTTCGATCTCGACGGGGTTCATGTTTGAGTGCTTTATGCATCGTGGGCCTCAGCGCCAAGCGGCATAGAGCGTTAGGCAGCGATATCCCCACGGAAAGTCCGCTCGAACTCTTTCTTGCGCTTGGCTTTTTCCTCAGGTGTCGAGAACGACTTAAGGAACGCTTTGTGCTCAGCCTTGAGAGCTTCGAGTTCGGCTCGACGTTCAGCAAGCCTATGCTGCTGCGCCAGATGAGCGGCGAAAGCGGCTTGAGCTTCCAGCAGAGCCATCTTTTCTGCTGTAGCAGCGGCCAAGGCTGCTCCGCATTCCTGAACCTGATCGGCAGCGATCCTTGCGGTGAACCCTTGCTCCCGCAACTCGCGGGCCCGTGCACGATCTTCTTTGATCAATCCGATCTTGGAGCCGATCTCGGATTTGAGTCGCTTTAGGCGGTCGATCTTGTCTTTCGCTTCGCCGATATCTGAGGCAGCATCGTTGCGCTCATACTTGAGGGAATCCCGGCCCCGCAAATCCTGCCCGAAGAATGAGCGATAGGGTAGTTTTCTTCCCCTGTTGCCGAAGAAGTATCGATCTGAAGTGGCATACCACGAGCGCAAGGATGATTGGGCTGATCGCAAGTCGTCGTATGCAGCAGATTTTGCGTCATAGGCTTCAGAAAGCTGACCCTTCAGCCGCTCCAATTCCTCGTAGAGGGGGTCAAGTTCCGACTTGAAGTGCCTCCGCATTAGTCGCTCAACATCCTCAGCGTCACTGTGCGCACGAAGAGCGTTGCTCTCCTTTTCGCCAGCCGCAGAAACTTCTCGGTCGAACCGCGCACTAACCTCTGCACGGATCGTGTTCTCGACCCGCGTGATTTCCGCCGAACGGTTCTCCAGATCGAACCTTTCGTCCGCATTGGCGCGGTGACGCATCCGCTCTATCCGCTCATGCTTGACGAACGCCAGTTCGAGCCGAAAACGTTGTCCGATCCGTCTAAGGGCCTTGAGCATCAGCGCCGCGCACGCAGACCGAGTGCGGAGAATGCTGGCTCAACCTCAGGCTTTATTGTCCACCTGTTGTCAGGGGAGAGGTCTGCGAGGATGCCGCTGTAGAAGTCGGCAGGTCGAGCTTGGGACTTTGGCGCTGGCCAGAGGTAGATGGCTCTGTTCGCGCACATGGTGCCGAAGTGCATGTGCCAAGACTGCGCGCGCCATCCTAAAGCCTTGGATAGCTCTGTCGAAGTCGAACTCGGGTGATCCAAGAGAACCTGAATGATTTTGGCCTCGTTTTCAGTCATCGGTTGCGCTTGGAACGCTTCGACGACACGCGCCGACACCTCCATGCCATTGAGGCGATCAACCAAGGCCTTGTGCTCGGCCTCCTCGACATCGCCGAGCGAGGCAATGACCTTTGTCGCTGCTGCCTTCTGCTCTGCGTTGCCAGAATCGAGTAGCTTCTCGGCATTCGCGCGGACGCGATCACGCTCTTGCTTGGACATCTCGGGAAGCGCCGTGATGATCTTGTCGATGTTCAATGCCCCACTCCTGCTTCCTCAAGCCATGCGCGGTAATGTTCGGCATGTGACCCTTCGTAGTTGCCCATCCCTTGCTTGGTGAGCCAGCCCTTCGGAGACACGTAGCTGTAAATGCTGCGGACGGGCCGCTCATGCCATGAGATGTTGAACGCGCCGAGTTTAGGGAAGAAGGTCAGGCCAGCGTTGTTGGGCACGTTATCGTGCAGCCACCACGCCAGTGCTTGCCAGTGTCCAGTGCGCTCGAAGTAGGGGATGAAGCTGTGCACGACGATGCAGGCCGTCGCTCCCATGCAGCCCTCCGCGTCGCGCCGATCCCATATATGGGCCGCGTAATTGGCCTCATTGCGAGCGCAATTGTGCTTGCCCACGCCTGCCTCATTCACAGCACAAGATCGGAAGGCTGAGCGGATCGAGATACGGCCGAGCTTGGCCCAGATCGGCTCAAGGAGTTCTTCGCAAAGGCGCGTGCCAGCGGCGATTGCAAGATCGGGATCGTCAGGAATGTTCGGTATGCCATAGGAGTTGGCGATCTCGGAATAGAGCATGTCTCGCATGAAGAAGTTCTCTGATAGCCGCACTCGACCGAGTTCCTCCAGTGCTGAGACTGATCTGGGGGGGCGCATGTTGAACCCTCTAAGTAGTTGACTTGATGCCATCTATAATGCCCATTCGAGGAATGACGAGCTACTTCACGCGGGGTTCTCTGGCCGTAAACGGCTTCGAAGGCTGGGTAACCTTCGACACGTTGAGAATCACTGATCCGTGCCCCGAGGTCGGCGGGGTCTATGTCGTCGCTCGCGACGATGCCTCGGCTCCAACCTTCATGACCAAGAGTTGCGGGGGCTGGTTTAAAGATCGCGATCCGACTGTCAGCATCGACGAGCTTCAGGCCAACTGGGTTGAGGGCGCTGAGATCGTCTACATCGGCAAGGCCAACAACATGCGTCGCCGCCTTAAGGAGTTCGCAAAGTTCGGCGCGGGGCAGAAGATCGGCCACTGGGGAGGTCGGCTGATCTGGCAACTGGAAGAATCCTCAAGGCTGCTGATCGCGTGGAAGCCGACCCCTGACATCGATCCGCTGGTCTACGAGGCACGGCTACTGGCTGAGTTCCGCGCCGAATATGGCAAACCGCCATTCGCGAACGATCCACACAGGCTTGGGGGCTAAGGCGGCGTGAACTTAACTGAAATCGACCTCGCTATTGCCTCAGCGCTTTACCCCGTCATGGTTGAGTGCGCGCGACAGTCGCCGCCGACGAAGCTAACCTATGGGCAGCTTCTCGATGAGGCGCAAAGGCGGTTCCCCGAGAACGAAGCTGTCCAGCGAGCTATCCCGATCTCATTGGGTCGCAGGCTCGATGTCGTTCGGATGTTCCTGAATGAACATGCGCTGCCAGACCTCACCAGCTTGGTCGTGAATGCTGACACAGGCGAGGTCGGTTCGGCGTTCGGCGCTGATCCAGTTCACGTCCGCGCACAGGTGGCCGCGTTCGATTGGAGCACCGTGTCCGAAGAGTTTGACCTACACATTGAGGGTCTGCGGAAGGAAGCAGCGGCCCGTTCGCGTCCGAAGCGGAAGCGTGACGAGGCGAAGAAGCTTATGTCCGCACATTACCAGCAGCATCGAGTCGCCCTGCCAAAGGGCATCGAAGCTCACCGCGAACTCATCATCGAGTTGCTTGTAGATGGCTTGTCGGTGGAAGAGGCCTTCGAGGCTGCATCATCTGAGGTGAGAAAAGAGTGCAGCACCTGACCGAACCCGACAATGAGCGGTAATGGTCGAGCGAAGCTGGGACGCGGAATTGGTCACCCTGCCTAAATACTGGATGACCAGTCATCCCATCCGCGACCTTTGCGAACGCATCGCCTCTGGCCGAAACTACGCCTTCTCGCCTGCGACATCCGTTACCATCAGCCTAGGGCATGACGAATGCCCAGAAGAGCTTGCCGACGAGCTTCGCCTATGGTGCCGCGACTGCTGCACTGGTCGATGGAAGCAAACGACGCGAGGCGTTCGAGGCATCATCGTTATGGGCTTCGAGTCAGCGCTCGATGCTGCCATGTTTCGCGCTTCTGCTCTCAACGATTGCCGCGCTGTAATTGCGGCGGACGAAGCACGCCGTCGCACAGCAATGGGTCGTGCCTCGCGCTGATCTAGCCTCGAAAATCATTTTCTTGGCGGATTTCAGAACTGTGAGAGTTCATTGGGCGGCAGGTGCCGTGGCCCGAAGCTCTCACGTCCACGACGACATCGGCCTTGATCTCAACACTGAGCAGAGGAGGATCGATGATCTACCGCGTCGAATACATGCGCCCGAACGATACGCGTTGGACGCTGGCCGCCGATTCCAGTTCGCAGGATATCGCGATCCATCGCGCGCAGTCTGTTGCGAAGGAACCGCGCCGCGAGCGAGTGCGCGTGGTTGATGCGAACGGGTCGGTGATCTGGACGAGCTAGTGTTGCATCGCGTCCATTCCTCTTCCCGCACCGTCGCAGGCATCATTGAAATCGCTCTCGATGCTGGGATGATTGCCGTCGCCTTCAAGCCCGAGGCTCGCCCGAGCAAGGTTTGCATCCTGTCGCCTCAGGACGCTCTCATTGTCAGTTGCCTGATGCTGAGGTCAGGAACGCTGCGCGAAACCATCAACGTCGAAGTCGCCGAAACGGCATTGCTGGTTGAGGGCGGACGGCGTTCGCAGGGGTGGTTCACGACGATGCGCGAGAGCAAACCCCACCTGACCGCGCGCCTCAACTCAACATCCGTGCGGGAGGTGGGAAGACAGATTCACGACCTGTATCTTCGGTCAATCGCCGCCACCACCGAAGGCCCCGAACATTCGATCTTCGTGCGCCGAGTTGCCTATTGCGGCGCGGTGGTCTGATTGACGGAAGAACCCAGCTATCATGGGGCATCCCGAAGGACGCCCCATCACCTCATGCAGCTTTCTTATTCTGCGAGGCTGCCGCCTCTAGCCGCTGCTTCTCTCGCTCCCGAGACCGCCGCTTACGCTCCCTGTCCTTCTCGCGCTTTCTTTCTTTCCGCTGCTCCTGCTCCGAAGGTGTGTATACGCTCGGCGCGCGACCGCGTTTCCCCATCGCGGGGATCACTGGCCCATCCGACACCAGCGAGATCGTTGCCGAGGCAAAGCCGAGCCCGTCGAAATAGGTCTTGAGGTAGAGCGCCTGCTCTCGGTCGAAGACCCACAGCCTGACAGGCGATGAGTCATCGGGATTTCGGACGCTCGTTCTTGTGACGAACTGCAAGATTGTCTCGTGCTCGACACTCCTCTCCCACGCTTCTCGGTCGATCCCGAGCACATCGAGCAAAGCGACGAGGTTGGGAGAGGCCTTCGCGGAGTAGATGGCTGCCGCATGGCTCATGCCCTTGTATAGGTTCGTGCCTGCCTGCCGAGGTGAGAGAAACTTGGCAGCATCCATCCCCGCCCCTTGGAGGAGTGCCTTCGGACGCGGAGCTTTCGCTGAACCCTTGTCGCGCTCGTTCGCCGTCCAGATGTGGCCGAGCCCATTCAACTCCTTCGCCAACCGCGCGCCGATCTCGCGAAGCATGACTTGTCCTGCCTCGGACTCGAAGAGATATCGGCTAGCTGAGCGTGTCTCCGAGAAGTAGTTGATTTGGACGGGACGAAACTGGAAGAAGCGCTTCGTCGAGGGACGCGGCAGCGGCTCCCATTCGATGTCATTGAGGCCCATCTTCTGTGAAATGAGCGCCCCCACGTCCGACCGAAACCTGTTCCCGAGCACCGTGACGGTCTCGAAGTGCTCAAGCTCCTTTAGAGTGAAGGCGCTCGCCCAGCACCATTGAACCTTCCGATCCGCCATCGCTTCCCAGCTTGGCATGTTGACCAGCACGCAGCGGTTCGAACTCTCAGACGACGCTTCGAGGACTCGGCGGTGGAAGACCGCTAGATGGTCGTGCGATTGGTCGGCGAGAACGTCAGTGACAGACAGCGCAGACCCCGCTGGTGTGGGCTTCACAAAGCACCACGCACCCGTCACGGCTTCCAGTTCATAGTGCGTCTTGAAGAAGGCTACGTCGAGGTGGGTGCGCTTTTCCTCGTAGTCCACGAACTGCGGCACCTCGTCCACGATGACGTGCCAGTCCCTGAAACTCGAAAAGTCGGATCGCAACATGCCTGCGTGCGTGGCGATCACGATAACGTGATCGTGATGCTGATGTCGCTCTGAAAGCGCCTCGATCTGCCGTGAGACTGAACCGAGGCGGTCGGTCTGGGCGCTGTAGACCTTATCGATGATGGGCGCGGTGCCATCGATCCCCGCCTGCTTGTTGATGCGGCGCTCAAGTTCGTCGAAACTCTCGACCCTCTCGGTGAAGAACAGCGTCTTGCGCTTCGACCTCACCATTTCCTTGATAGCTCGCTCTGTTTTTCCCGAACCTGCATATGAATCGTCGTAGTATACTTTCATGTTTCTCCTCACTGGTTGAACATGAAAT
>NZ_JBREHG010000002.1:0-659690 GCF_056848235.1 Erythrobacter sp. RANMB8 | reverse complement strand
GGAACAATTGGTGAAGGGGTGGGAAGACGGGGAGGGCGGTCTGCATCGCGCGCTAGCGCGATCTAGAAAACAGTAATCGCGGCGTGCAGGATCAGCGCCATCAGCACCAGCGATGACAGCGCGAACAGGGCAAAGCGCACCAGCACGCGGTTGACGGTTGCCTGCACGATCGAATGCGCCACCCGCAGGCCCGTATAGGCCCAGGCGAGGGTGGCGTTCAGACCGTCGCCTTCGCCGATGATCGCCAGCACGATGGCGACAGCGTAGAACACCGTCGGGGCTTCGTGCAGGTGGTTGTAATTGTCGGCCTTCCAGCTCACGGTTTCGGGCAGCTTGGCGCGCAGGCTCGCCCCGTCGCTGCCGACAAGTTTGGTGCCGTCGATCCCGGCCTTGTTCATCGCCGGGATGCGGGTGGCATACATCCACAGCCACATCACCATCGTCCACGCCAGCAGCGCCACGACGGGTTGAAGAATTGCCATTCCGATCATCGCGATATCCTCATGCGGGAAGGGCCGAAGGATCGGCCAGCAGGGTTGCCATCACGGCGCGCACCGCCAGCACGATCAGCGCAATGGTGCTCAGCAGGAACAGGGCGAAGCGCACCGGCACGGTGTTGACGAGGTTCTGCCACAGCGAATGGATGATGCGCAGGGCGACATAGGCCCAGGCCAGCGTCACATCGAGCGCGCCCGGCCCGGTCAGGGCCAGGATCAGCACGGTCGCATAGAACAGCGTCGGCTGTTCGTGCAGGTGGGTGTGGTTGTGCGCCGGCCAGTTCGCCTTGTCGGGCAGCACGCCTTCCAGATCATTGCCGCGCACCCCCGCCTTGTTCGGCAGCACTGACTTGTCGGCGATTTTCGCAACGGCGCCGAACCGCGCCGGAATGATCCACAACAACACGATCAGCGTCCACACCACCAGCACGGCGGCGGGCGCGAGTATTTGCGCTTGCATCGATTGATCCCCTTGGTGAGCCTCTCACTCGGCCTGCAGACTGCGAGAGACGCAAAGGATTGTCAAATGCAACCCATCAGGCCGGAAACCGGTCTAGGCGCGCAGCACGTGCAACTGGTAATAGCCGAGCGGTCCGCGCCTGCTCGCCAGCAGCAGTCCGCGTGCCGCGGCGATGCGGGCCGCAGCCTGCGGCATGGCGGTGCGCGGCGCCACATGGAACTTCGCCAGCCACGCCCGCAGCAGGCGGCGCAAGGGGCCGGGCAGGCCTTCAAGATCGCCGAAATCGACGATGTGCAGCGCGCCGCCTTCCGCCAGCAGACTGGCCGCATGGTCGAGCGCGGCTTCCCATTCGGGGATCATCGACAGCGAATAGGACAGCACGATGCGATCGAACCGTGCCTCGGCCAGCAGGCTGTGCGGATCGAAGGTGCAGGCATCGCCTTGCCCCAGCCTTGCGCCTTCGCCCAGCGCCGCGCGCGCGCTCTTGAGCATTTCGGCGGAGATATCGAGGCCGAACAAACGCACCCCCGGCCATGCCTTTCCGATCCGGGCAAGGTTGCGCCCTGTCCCGCAGGCGACTTCGAGCACCCGCATGGCGGGCTGCGCATCAAGCCCTGCAATCAGCGTGTCGCGCCCGAACAGGTAATATTTGCGCGTCAGATCATAGATATGCCGCTGCCCGCGATAGACCTCGTCCATCAGTGCGGCATGGCCCGTTGCAGCAGCCATCACGCCAGCTCGTAAACATGGACGCCGCCATAGATCGACGAGCGGTCGCGGCGGGTGAGATCGGCGGAGAGTTCGTCGAGATAGCGCCATTTCGACAGGATCGCGTCGTCGAGGCGGCCGGGCAACAGGCTCGGCTCGGCGGCGGTGCGGAACAATACGCGGGCGCCGGGGCGGCTGGCGCGGGTGATCCGGCTCCACAGATCGTCCAGCTGGGCGTTGTTCATCCAGTCCTGCGCATCGAGCAGCACGAAGCGGTCCATGCTCGCCTCGGGCCGCGCGCCGATCCAGTCCACCATGTCGGCGCGGGTCACGTCCAGCCGGTCGATCCGCGCCTTCATCGCCTCCCAGTTTTCGCGCTGGAGATAGGGCGGCAGAGGGGCATCGGCAGACCGGTCATAACCACGCCCGAAGGCCTGCCACGCGAAGTAATTGTCCTTCACCGCGAAATCGCAGGCAAGCTTTTCCAGCCGCCGCCGCAGCACCTCGGCCATGCGTTCGTCACCCGCGAGGTGCTCGAACTGCGCGGGCGGAATGCCGAGACCGAACAGCGAGGCGGGCTGATCGGTCAGCCAGCGGATGAACTTCTTCTCGAACACCGGAGCCAGCTCGCGCTCGAACACCTCGCGCTGTTCCTCCAGCGTCTGCGCTGCCAGCACCTTCGACAGATCGATCTTGTAGAGGCGGGCAAAAAGGTGCGCCAGACCGATGAAATTGCCGAGCAGCCCCTTCCGGTAGATGCCTTGCGTGAAATAGGAAATCCGACGCCGCCCGCGAATGTCGCGCTTTTCCCAGTAGGCGCGGCTGACCGGGTCGAGATGGGGGGCGATCATGGTGCGGTAGACTTCCGCATTCTCCTTGTGATCGGCATGGGCGAAGAAGCGGTGGAACCGCTCGTAACCGGGCAAGTGGCGGATCGCGGCGATCTTGAGCCGCCCCAATGCCACATGGGCGTGGTTGAGATCGACCGCGGTCACGCTTTCAGGGTTGGCGGTGAGATAGGACAGCGCGTTGCAGCTGCCGCTGGCGATGCACATCAGGCGGCTGTCGGGCTGGATGGCGAGGCCTTCCATATCGACCACCGGATCTTCCCAGATCTGGGCATAGACCAGCCCCTTGAAGGCAATGGCAAAGGCCTTGTCGAGCAGCTTGTCGCCGATCCCCGCATCCTTGCGGACCACCGCATCCTCGATGATCCGCTTTGCCTGTGTCGCCATGTGAGCCTGCCCTTTCGTAAGGTCAGCTGCGCATTATGGTCCTAGCGTGTCGGGCGTGTGACGGTTTCCACAGGTCAGTCCGTGCCCGCAATCGTCGCCGCATAGGCTGCCGGATCGGCGTTGCCGCCGGTGAGCATGATGACGGTGTCCTCGTCCACCGGCACCTTGCCTGCCAGCGCGGCTGCCAGCGCCGCCGCGCCGCCGGGTTCGACCACCAGCCGCAGGGTGTTGAACGCGAAGCGCTGCGCATGGCGCACTTCGGCATCGGTCACGGTCACGCCCGGTTCGGCGCGGCCCTTCAGCAGACCGAGGTTGAGCGGTTTGGTCGCGTTTGGCTGGAGCGCATCGCAGATTGTCCTTGGCGCGTCCGGCGCGGCGTGGACGATGTCGCCCGCCGCCATCGCTTGCCCGACCATATCCCATCCGACCGGCTCGACCGGATGAACCGCGCTTGACGGAGCGCCCAGCGCCAGCCCCGCTGCCAGCCCGCCACCGCCGCAGCAGGCGATGAAGCGCGACGGGGCGCGGCCCAGTTGCGCCGCTGCCTCGATCGCTGCCGAGCCTTGCCCCTCGATCACCCAGGGATCGCCGAAAGCATGGACCAGCGTGCCGCCGCGTTCGGCGATCAGGCTGGCCGCCACCGCATCGCGATCCTCCTGCGGTCGCCGGTAGAGCACCACCTCGGCCCCCAGAGCGCGGGTGTTGGCGAGTTTCACCTGCGGCGCATCATGCGGCATGACAATCGCGGCGCGGATGCCGAGGCGCCTCGCCGCCCATGCCACGCCCTGTGCGTGATTGCCCGATGACACCGCAACCACGCCGCCCTTGCGCTCTTCATCCGAAAGGCTGACCAGCCGCCACCACGCGCCCCTGATCTTGAAGGCGCCGACAGGTTGCAGCACCTCGGCCTTTACCCATGCCTCGACGCCGTTGATCGTGAGCGGCAGCAGCGGGGTAGGGGGCAGGATCGCCGCGACAGCCTCGGCGGCGGCCTCTACGCCTGCCGTGGTCGGTATTCTGACATCAGCTTGGATCATTTGTCCCCTTTGGCGCATTGGAGTAGGGCACGCGCAAGATTCGCATAACGAAAGGTTCCTATCATGTCGGCAGCAAAGTCCACCACGGTCCTCGTCATCGGTGCCGGCGGGGTCAGTTCGGTGTGCGTCCACAAGATGGCGTTCAATCCGGACATCTTCCCCGAAATCCACCTCGCCAGCCGCACCAAGTCGAAGTGCGATGCCATCGCCGCTTCGGTCAAGGAGCGCTGCGGGCGCGATATCGCGACATACGAGATCGACGCCGAGGAAGTCCCCGCCATGGTCAACCTGATCCGCAAGACCGGTGCAGGCCTCGTGGTCAACCTCGCGCTGCCCTATCAGGATCTGCCGATCATGGACGCCTGCCTTGAAGCGGGCGTGGATTACCTCGACACCGCCAATTACGAGCCGAAGGACGAGGCCAAGTTCGAATACAAGTGGCAGTGGGCCTATCACGACCGCTACAAGGATGCCGGGCTGATGGCGCTGCTGGGTTCGGGCTTCGATCCGGGCGTCACCAGCGTGTTCACCATGTGGCTCAAGAAGCACAAGCTGAAGACCATCCGCCAGCTCGACATTCTCGATTGCAACGGCGGCGATCACGGCCAGCATTTCGCGACCAACTTCAACCCGGAAATCAACATCCGCGAAGTCACCGCGCCCGCGCGCCACTGGGAAAACGGCGAGTGGGTGGAAACGCCCGCCATGTCGAACAAGGTCGCCTTCGACTTCGAGGCGGTCGGCCCCAAGAACATGTATCTGATGTATCACGAGGAGCTGGAAAGCCTCGCGAAGTTCGTCCCCGAACTGGAACGCGCGCGCTTCTGGATGACCTTTGGCGATCAGTACATCACGCACCTCACCGTGCTGCAGAATGTCGGCATGACCTCGATCGAGCCGGTCAAGTATCAGGGCCGCGACATCATCCCGCTGCAATTCCTCGCCGCCGTCCTCCCCAAGCCCGAAACGCTGGGCGAGACCACCAAGGGCAACACCAATATCGGCGTGATCGCGACCGGCGAGGCGCTCGATGGCAGCGGCGAGAGGACATTCTACATCAAGAACATCTGCTCGCACGAAGCCGCCTACGAGGAAACCGGCAATCAGGCTGTCAGCTACACCACCGGCGTCCCCGCCATGATTGGCGCGGCGATGATGGTGCAGGGCAAGTGGACCGGTGATGGCGTGTTCAACATCGAACAGATGGACCCCGATCCCTTCATGGACATGCTGAACCAGCACGGGTTGCCGTGGACGGTCGAGGAAATGGACGGGCCGGTCGGGTTCTGATGGGCGCCTTTCCCGCGCTCCTTCCGATCGTCATGCTCGCTGCCTCGGCGGTGGTGATGAATGTGGCGTGGTATTACCATCTCAAGCAGCCCTCTCTCGGGATGCTGGCCGCGATCGGGCTTGCGTGGGGAATTGCGCTGATCGAATACTGCCTTGCGGTGCCGGCCAACCGGATCGGCATTGCTACCTATTCGCTCGCCGAGTTGAAGACCATTCAGGAGGTCCTATCTCTCGGCACATTCGTGGCTGTGGCGTGGGTGCTGTTCGGACAGATCCCCGGACCCAGCCAGCTTCTCGGTTTCGCGCTCATTGCAGGAGGCGCTTTCATGATCTTCAAGAGCCCGCTCGGCTGATGCAAACCAAAGCCGGTGATCCGGGCGCCTTTGCCCATTTCGATCTGTCGCGTGTCGACAGCCCTGCCTTTGTCGTGGACGCTGCGAAGCTGCGCGCCAATTGCCGTGTGCTGGCCACGTTACGCGATGCGGCGGCGGCGGACGGGGCGGACATCAAGGTGTTCGCTGCACTCAAGGCGTTCTCGATGTGGTCGGCCGCGCCGATCATCGGGGAGTATCTCGACGGCGTCTCGACCTCCGGCCTGTGGGAGGCGCGGCTCGCATCCGAATTCTACGATGGCGAGATCGCCACCTATTCCGCGGCCTTCAAGCCGGAAGAGCTGGAGGAAATCTGCCGGCTTTCGGATCACGTGATCTTCAATTCGCCCTACCAGCTTCAGCGCGCGCGGCTGATCCTCGATCAGGCAGCAGCCAACGGCGCGCCTGTCAGCGTGGGCCTCAGGATCAACCCGCAGGTGCCGACCGGCGAGGTCGCCAAGTATGATCCGTCCGCCCCCGGATCGCGCCTCGGCTTCCCGCTCGACCAGTTGACCGAGGAGCACATGGAGGGCGTGGAGGGCATCCACTTCCACAACCTGTGCGAACAGGATTTCGAGCCATTGAAGGCCACATGGGACCGCGTTTTCGACGTGATCGAGCCCTATTTCGGCCAGCTCAAGTGGATCAACATGGGCGGCGGCCACCATATCACCCGCGCCGATTACCAGCGCGAGGAACTGGTCGAATTCCTCAAGGATGCGGCCAGCGACACCGGCTGCCAGATCATCCTCGAACCGGGAGAGGCAGTCGCGCTCGATGCCGGCATCCTCGTCGGCACCTTGCTTGATACGCACTTCAACGAAATGCCGGTCGGGATCACCGATATCAGCGCCACCTGCCACATGCCCGATGTGCTGGAGGCGCCCTATCGCCCGGCGATGCTCGGCGAGTTGACCGATCCGGAGATGATCCCGATCCGCCTCGGCGGGCCTTCGTGCCTCGCGGGTGACGTGATCGGCGACTATCGCCTGCCCGTCGCGGCCGAACCCGGCGCGCGCTTCGCCTTTCTGGATCAGGCGCATTATTCGATGGTCAAGACCAACACCTTCAACGGCGTCGCGCTGCCCAGCATCTGGATGTGGGACAGCGAGACCGATGCTCTCGACTGCATCAAGCGCTTCACCTACGAAGATTTCCGGGATCGTTTGAGCTGACAGCCGCCCTTCTTGCGAGGGTGCAGGAGGGGGAAGGTATGGGGACATTTTCTCGGACATTGGCTGCTGCGATGGTGCTGGCGTGCAGCGCTGCACCGGCGCTGGCGCAGGATTATGTCGGATCGCAGCTGAAGGTGTCGGTGACGCAGGGCGATCTGCTCGCGGTGGTCGGCTCGCTCGGTCATCAGGTGAGGGAAGAGGGCACCCCCGACAATATCTATGTTGTCGCCGAGGACGAGGCAGGCACGACCTATTTCCTGTTCGGCACCGCCTGCGATGTGAACGGTGTGCCCGGCTGTCAGGGGATCATGATGCAGGTGCGTTACGATCTGCCCGCCACCACCTCGTTCGAGACGCTGGCCCGCGCCAATATGGAACAGGCCGCGCTCAACACCTGGGCCGATTTCGAAGGCCGGACGCTTGGCTTTACCCGCTATCAGGTGCTCGATCACGGGGTGACGATGGACAATATCCGCGCCAATGTGAACGTGCTGCTGGCGCTGGTGGCGGAAGCCCTGCCTGTCGCTGCGGGGGAGCCGGCGGCCGAGGAGCCGGCAGCGGATCTTTAACGCAAGCGGAGCGGAACTATTCCTGCGGCGATGAAGAAGCCGCCGGATCGATCACCCGCCCGCGCTCGTTCTGGTTGATCGCCAGCGCCAGACCTGCCAGCGCCGAGAAGTGCTCCGCCGCCTCGGCGGCGCGGTCGCGGTCGTTGGCCGCGTCCATCGATCCGCTTTCGAACATGTCGCGCGCCTCGACAGCGATGATCACTTCGCCGTGCGAGAACAGCGCGCGCATTTCCTTCCCGCCGAAAACGCGCTCCAGCTTCAGCAGATGCTCGACATAGGCCGGGTGCACCAGCACGCGGGCCTCGACCTGATCGTCGCTATAGAGCGCGAAGACATCGCCGAAATCGGGGTGCACCTGATCGACCCGGTCGAGCCGGTGGCCGTCGAAATTGACACTGTCGCGCGCGCCGCCAAGACCCAGCCACTTGCGGTGGGCCCCTGCGCGTTGCAGCAGCGTGGTCGAATGGAACTTGCGGCCAAAGCCCATGGTGATGATCACTCCGCGGAAAACCGTCACCCAGCGGCGGTTCTTGCCCGATCCGCGCCGTTCCTCGAGATGGGCCTCGTAAAGGCTGAAACTGTGGCTTTCGAGCGTGCCGAACCAGTGATCCTCGAACGCGGACCGGTGATAGGATGGCACCAGTCCGAAACGCCGGCAGGCTTCGAATTCGGCGCCGGGTTCGACATCGTGTTCATAGGAAACGCCGAAACTCGCGGCGATGGCGGAATTGATGCCGATCTTGATTGCCCTCGTCGCATCGGCGATCGGCTGATAGCCCCACACGCCCACACCCACGATCACGCCGAACGAGATGATGCCCTTGAACATCGGGGGCAGGGCAGGGCCGAACCACAGGAACGCCAGCACCGGCAAGGCAAGCGCAGCACCCCAGGTCCAGCGCGATGCCGCCTTTTCCTTGGCGACAGTTCGCATTTCGGCCTGCCCGGCGAGCCATTCGCCCAGCTGACCCTGCATCAGGGTATCAATATTCGTGCGCATTGCCTCTCCCGCGCGATTCTTTAAACCATTGTGCAGCATAAGTGCAGGTGTCTGGTAAAGAGGGGGGCGTTGAATATGACGATCGGGATCATTGTGGCTGTGCTGGCGCTGGTGGTGCTGGTGATCGGCATCTACAACCGGCTGGTCGGCCTGCGGCAGGGTGTCAGGCAGGGCGTCGCCGATATCGACGCGCAGCTGCGCCAGCGCCACGATCTTATTCCCAATCTGGTCGAGACGGTAAAGGGCTATGCCGGGCACGAATCGCAGACGCTCGAAGCGGTGATCGCGGCGCGCAATGCCGCGGCGAGCGGCGGGCCTTCGTCGGGCACGGAACAGCAGCTGCGCGGCGCGCTCGACAATCTGCTGGCGCTGGGCGAGGCCTATCCCGATCTCAAGGCGAGCGCCAATTTCCAGGCGCTCCAGAACGAACTCGCCGATGTCGAGGACAAGCTGGCGGCGGCGCGGCGGGCGCTGAATGCGGCGGTGGCGCGGTTCAACGCGGCGCGCGAATCCTTCCCCGCGGTGCTGTTTGCCGGAATGCTCGGATTCGCCGAGGCAGACTTCCACCGGCTCGACGACAGCGAAAAGGGCAGTGTCGATCAGGTTCCGCGGATCGGCTTCTGAGGCTTGGAAACCGCGAAAATCCGCGGTTTTCAGTCACATTCCGGTCGTGTTTGGCTGGGTGTCTCGGAAAAGTAACATTTCGCTTCGGCGAAGCCCATTTTTCGTTTGCAATTCCCCCCCCAAGCCCTATTTGCGCCCTTCCGCTGCCCCAAGGGGACTTCCAAACCGCAAGGCAGCTTGTCGTTTTATGGTTCAACAGAGCCGTTTTGGGGGTCCCTTGAGTTGCACATCTATCCCGACGCACTGGCTGTAGTTCGCGACCTCCGTCCGGACGAACCCGTCATTCTCAATCGCCCGCACGCAGCGCGGCGCGCCGCCCGCTTCTTTGTCGAGAAGTTTCCGGGCAAGGTGCTCTATGCCGTCAAGGCGAACCCGGCCCCCGATCTGATCGAGGTGCTGTGGAGCGCGGGCGTCACCCATTACGATGTCGCCTCGATTGCCGAGGTGCGGCTGGTGCGCGGCATTCTGCCCGATGCCGTGCTGTGCTTCATGCATCCGGTGAAGACACCGGCGGCGATCACCGAAGCCTATTTCGAACATGGCGTGCGCACCTTCAGCCTCGATTCGGTCGAGGAGCTGGCCAAGATCATCGACGCCTGCCGCAACCCCGAAACCGGCGAAGCGCCGCGTGACCTGCGCCTGTGCGTGCGGCTGCGCGTGTCGAGCGAGTATTCGGAGCTGTCGCTTGCCAGCAAGTTCGGCTGCGACCTGATCGAAGCGCCCGCGCTGCTTCAGGAAGCCCGCCAGCATTGCGACTGGCTGGGCGTGTGCTTCCATGTCGGCAGCCAGGCGATGACCCCGTTTGCCTTCGTGCAGGCGCTGGACCGCACCCGTGCGGCAATCGCAGAGGCTTCGGTGGTGATCGACATGATCGACGTGGGCGGGGGCTTCCCGAGCGCCTATCCCGGCCTCGAACCGCCGCCGATGGAAGATTACTTCGCGATCATCGCCCGCCACTTCGAAGCCCTGCCGATCGCCTACAACGCCGAACTGTGGTGCGAACCCGGCCGTGCGCTGTCGGCCGAGTATTCCTCGATGATCGTGCAGGTGAACAAGCGCCGCGGCGAGGAGCTTTACATCAATGATGGCGCTTACGGCGCGCTTTATGATGCGGCTCACGTCGCGTGGCGTTTCCCCGTGCGGGCGCTGGAAGACGATCTGATCGAGGAAAACGCCGATTTCGCCTTCTACGGGCCGACCTGCGACGATGCCGATTACATGAAGGGCCCGTTTGCCCTTCCGGCTGACATTCAGGCAGGCGACTATATCGAGATCGGCATGATCGGCGCCTATGGGGCGGCGATGAAGACCGGTTTCAACGGCTACGGCGCGGCGGCGGTCGTCACCGTGGCCGACGAGCCGATGATGAGCCTGTTCAACGGCACCCGCGTGCGCGAGGCGAGCGACAATGTGGTGAGCCTGCGCTGATCCACGCAGCGCTTGCGATCAACTGAAACGCATAGGCGGCCCGGCACAATGTGTCGGGCCGTTTTCGTGTGTGGCGTCGGGAATCCCACGGTTCAGCGCCAACCGCTCCCAGCACGCACCGACGGGGCCTGAGCCCGCTCTAAATGATAGTATTATTCAACATTGCCTATTAGTGTGATTATTGAACACCCAACGCCTGTTTGATGAAAGGTCCGGCAAGAGAGATGGGGGGCAATTCTGGCAAGCGGCGCAGTGCGCATTCTTATGGCAAGCTGGATCGGGACGGGTTCATCCACCGTTCGTGGATGAAGGCGCAGGGCTATCCCGCCGACGCCTTCGACGGGCGGCCGGTGATCGGCATCTGCAACACCTGGTCGGAACTCACGCCGTGCAATTCGCACATGCGCGAGCTCGCCGATTACGTGAAACGCGGGGTGTGGGAAGCGGGCGGGCTGCCGCTCGAATTTCCGGCCATGTCGCTGGGCGAAACCCAGATGCGCCCCACTGCGATGCTGTTCCGCAACCTGCTGGCGATGGAGGTCGAGGAATCGATCCGCGGCAATCCCATCGACGGGGTGGTGCTGCTGGGCGGGTGCGACAAGACCACGCCGGGCCAGATCATGGGCGCGGCCAGCGTCAACCTGCCGACCATGGTGATCTCCTCCGGCCCGATGCTCAACGGCAAGTTCAAGGGCCGGGATATCGGTTCGGGCACCGATGTATGGAAGCTCTCCGAAGCGGTGCGCGCAGGCGACATGAGCCCGCAGGAATTCTTCGCGGCCGAAAGCGGCATGTCGCGATCGCGCGGCACGTGCAACACCATGGGTTCCGCCTCCAGCTTCGCCGCGATTTCCGAGGCGCTGGGCGTCGCGCTGAAATACAACGCCACGATCCCTGCGGTCGATGCCAACCGGCAGGCGATGGCCCACGCGACCGGGCGGCGGATCGTGGAACTGGTGCGCGAGGACAAGCGCCTGTCGCACTTCCTCACCCGCGAAGCCTTCGAGAATGCGATCCGCGTTCACGCGGCGATTGGCGGATCGACCAATTCGGTGATTCACCTGCTGGCGCTGGCGGGCCGGGTGGGCGTGCCGCTGACGCTCGACGATTTCGACCGGCTCGGCGGAGCGATGCCGCTGCTAGCCAACATCATGCCTTCGGGCGAATATCTGATGGAAGACCTGCACTATGCCGGCGGGATGCCCGCGCTGATGGCGGCCATGGCGGAGCATCTCAACCTCGATGTCGAGACCGTGTCGGGCGAGACCATCGGGCAGCAGATCGCGGGCGCGGAAATCTTCAATCCGGCGGTGATCGCCACCCCCGATGCGCCGTTCAAGCAGGCTTCGGGCATCTGGGTGCTGCGCGGCAATATCGCCCCCGATGGCGCGATCATGAAGCCGAGTGCCGCCTCGCCGCAACTGCTCAGCCATCGCGGGCGTGCGGTGGTGTTCGAGACAATCGAGGACTTCAAGGCGCGGGTGGATGACCCCGCTCTCGATATCGATGCCAGCTCGGTCATGGTGCTCAAGGGCTGCGGGCCGAAGGGCTATCCGGGGATGCCCGAAGTCGGCAACATGCCGCTGCCGCGCAAGCTGCTGGAGCAGGGCGTGACCGATATGGTGCGCATTTCCGATGCGCGCATGAGCGGCACGGCGTTTGGCACCGTGGTGCTGCATGTCTCGCCAGAAACATCGGTTGGCGGGCCGCTGGGGCTGGTGGAGACGGGCGACGAAATCGTGCTCGATGCCGAAGCCCGCACGCTCAACCTGATGGTGCCGGACGCGGAACTCGCCCGCCGCGCCGCGCTGCGTCCGGCCGAGGAGTATGACACCACCCGCGGTTATGTCGCGATGCATCGCCGCCATGTGTTGCAGGCCCATGTCGGGGCCGATCTCGATTTTCTGGTCGGGTGCAGCGGTGACGAGGTCAAACGGGAGAGCCACTGATGCGAGCTTTTGCCACCTATCCCAGCCTCGCCGGACGCCGCGTGTTCATCACCGGCGGGGCGACCGGCATCGGCGCGGCGATGGTCGAGGCGTTCAGCGAACAGGGGGCCATCGTCGGTCACTGCGATCTGGCAGGGGATGCGGCGGAGGCGCTGGCAGGACGGCTTGAGGCGGAAGGCCATGCCCGCCCGTGGTTTGCCCGTGTCGATGTGACCGATGCGCCTGCGCTGAAAGCGGCCATTGCCGGCTTCGCTGCTGCTGCGGGCGGGCTGGATGTGCTGGTCAACAATGTCGCCAATGATACCCGCCACGATACGCTGGAGACCACCGAGGACAGCTGGCGCCAATGCATGGCGGTGAACCTTGATTGCGCGTTCTTCGCCTCGCAGGCAGCCATCGCCCTGATGCGCAGCGCGGGGCAGGGCGGGGCGATCGTCAATTTCTCGTCGATCACCGCCTTGCTCGGCCCCGGCGACATGCCCGGCTATGTCACCGCCAAGGCGGGGCTGCTGGGCATGACCAAGGCGCTCGCCCGGCAATACGGGGTGGACGGCATCCGTGTGAACGCCATCCTGCCGGGCTGGGTCGTCACGCAGCGCCAGCTCGATCTGTGGCTCACGCCCGCGGCCGAGGCCGAGTGGATGGAGCAGGCCTGCCTCAAGCAGCGGATCGAACCGCGCGATGCGGCCAATCTGGCGCTGTTCCTTGCCGCCGACGATAGCCGGATGATCACCAACCAGCATTTCGTGATCGACGGCGGGAGGGTGTAATGGCGAGCCGGTATCTCACCGGCGAAGTGGTGGAACGCATCGGCGGCCAGATCGTACGCGGCGATGTCGCGCCGGGTGGAAGCCTGCCGATCGAGGCCGAGCTCGCCAAGCAGCACGATACCTCGCGCACTGTCATCCGCGAGGCGGTGAAGATGCTGACCGCCAAGGGCCTGGTCGGATCGCGTCCGCGCCGCGGCACCTATGTCGAGCCGGAAGCCAAGTGGAACATCCTCGATCCCGATGTGCTGCGCTGGACGCTGCAACGCCGCTTTTCCTTCGAGCTGATGCGCGATTTTCTGGTGGTGCGCGAAGGGATCGAGCCCAAGGCGGCTGCCGCTGCCGCCACCCTGCAAGACCGCGCAGCCATCGCTCGGATCGCAGCCCGGCTCGACGACATGCGCGAGGCTGACGAAGGGCGGATGGACTCGCTCGAAAGCGACATCGCCTTTCACATCGCCATCCTGCACGCCAGCGGGAACCGCTTTTTCATCCAGTTCAGCCACGTGATCGACACCGCGCTGCGGTTCTCGATCCGGCTGACCAACTCGGTCAAGGGCGTGCGCATGGCCAGTGTCGCGGATCACGAGCGGATCTATAGCGCCATCGAACGCGGCGATGCAGCGGGGGCGGAACAGGCTGCGCAGGAATTGCTGACCGAGGCGATCCGGCTGCTCGATGCCCGCAAGCTGAGCGATGCCGAAGCGCTCTAACCGGCGCTGGCAGACCTGAAAGCGGCGACGATGGCGCGGGCATCGGCGGCAATGTCCTCCAGCGGCTTGCCCGGGGTGAAGAGCGATCCGCCGATGCCGAACCCGGCTGCGCCCGCTGCCAGAAAACCGCCCATATTGCCCGCATTGATCCCGCCCACCGCATAGACCGGCACCTGCGGTGGCAGCACGGCGCGCACCGCCTTGACGATGGCGGGGCTGACCATCTCGGCGGGGAAAATCTTCAGCCCGGTCGCTCCGGCTGCGATTGCGGCGAACATTTCGGTCGGGGTCAGCACGCCCGGCAGGCTGACCATGCCATGCGCCGCGGTGCGGCGGATTACGGCGGGGTTGCAATTGGGCGAGACGACCAGCTGCGCGCCGATTGCCGCCAGCTGATCGACCTGCGCCTCATCCAGCACCGTCCCCGCCCCGATCAGCGCACGATCACCCAGCGCTTCGACCAGCGCCCTGATGCTGACGAAAGGTTCGGGAGAATTGAGCGGCACTTCGATGATGTCGAACCCGCAATCGACCAGCACCTCGCCCACGGCCACGGCGCGTTCCGGCTCCAGCCCGCGCAGGATTGCCACCAGCGGCAGCCTGCCTTCGATTGTCCCCGCCATCGCCCTGTCCCGTCTGCGCAGCTTTGCGAAACGGCTATTGCCGAATTATACTATTATTGCAACAAAAGCGGGAAGACGGGAGAGACGCCGGTGGGATTGGCCGACATAGAAATCAACC
Organism: Erythrobacter sp. RANMB8; assembly: GCF_056848235.1. Taxonomy (NCBI): domain Bacteria; kingdom Pseudomonadati; phylum Pseudomonadota; class Alphaproteobacteria; order Sphingomonadales; family Erythrobacteraceae; genus Erythrobacter; species Erythrobacter sp. RANMB8. Next base: position 645,126 of record NZ_JBREHG010000002.1, on the reverse strand, counting down.
TGACCGGACGCGATGCGAAGCGGTGCTGACGCGATGGAGCTGATCGCCACCATTCCGGCAGGGTGCGTGCTGGGCGAGGGGCCTGTGTGGGATCACCGGCTGGCGTGCGTGTGGTTCACCGATATCCAGTCGGCGCAATTGCTGCGGCTCGACTGGCCTTCGGGCGAATTGACGCGCTTTGCTCTGCCCGAACGGCTGGGCTCGCTCGGTCTCACGGATGATCCCGCGCTGCTGGTGTGCGCCTTTGCCAGCGGCTTTGCGCTCTATGCGCCGGCAACCGGCATCTGCCAGTGGCTCTGCAAGACCGAAGCCTATTATCGCGGTATGCGGATGAATGACGGGCGGATCGACCGGCAGGGCCGTTTCTGGGCGGGCAGCATGGTCGAAGACCGCAAGCTCGCCCCGCCCGAGAAGGGATCGCTCTACTGCCTCGACGCTGGCGGCGCGGTGCAGGCGGTGCGCAGCGGGATTGCGATCAGCAATGCAATCTCTTTCGCGCCGGATGGCAGCGCGCTCTATTTCACCGATACGCCGACACAGCAGATCCTGCGCTATCCGCTCGATGCCGAGAGCGGCGGGGTGGGCGAGCCAGCGGTCTTCGCGCAGCTGACCGGCGATGCCTTTCCCGATGGCGCGGATGTCGATGCGGCGGGCCGCCTGTGGAACGCCGAATGGGGCAGCGGGCGGGTGACCGCATACAACCCCGATGGCAGTCGCCATGCGCAGATCGACCTGCCGGTATCGCAGGTCACCTGCGTTGCCTTTGGCGGGGCGGACCTCGATCTGCTGTTCGTCACCTCGGCGCGTGAAGGATTGGGCGATGAAGCGCTTGCCCGCGAACCGCAGGCGGGCGATGTGTTCGTCTATCGTCCCGGCGTGACCGGGCTGCCCGCGCCGCTATGGCGCGGCTGAACGCGGCAAACAGAGGAAACACAGCCATGACCGCCAGTGCCGCACCATCGCGGGGCCGCATCGTCTGCTTTGGCGAGGTGCTGCTGCGCCTTGCCGCGCCGGACCGCGAATTGCTGTTCCAGAACATGGCGCTGGAGCCGAGCATCTGCGGGGCCGAGGCCAATGTCGCGGTGGCGCTGGCGGGGTTCGGGCATGATGCGCGGATGGTCACCGCCCTGCCTGCCAATCCGGTGGGAGAGGCAGCGCGCCGCACGCTGCGCGGGTTCGGGGTCGATGTTGCGGCAGAGGCCGTGGCGGGTGGCCGGCTTGGCCTGTTCTTCCTGCAACCGGGCGCGATGACGCGCCCTGCCAGCGTCACCTATGACCGCGCCCATTCGGCCTTCGCCGCGCTTGATCCGGTGCGTTACGACTGGGCCGCGCTGCTCGATGGAGCGGACTGGCTGTTCGCGGGCGGGATCACCGCCGCGCTGGGCGACAGGGCGCTCGCCGCGCTGCGCGATGCGATGGCGGCGGCGCGCGGAGCGGGGGTGAAAATCGCCTTCGACACCAATTTCCGCCCGACCCTGTGGCAGGGGCGCGAGGCCGAGGCGGCGGCGACCTTGCGCGAATTGTCGTGCGGGGCCGATCTGGTCTTCGCCGGTCGCCGCGCCGTGGCGATGATGGCGGGCGGGGATTACAGCGGCGGCGATCCGGCAGAGGGGTTCCAAGCCGCCGCGCAGGCGCTGTTCGCGCTCTCCCCGCAGGTGCAGCACATGGCCGCCACCCGCCGCGAGGTGTTTTCGAGCGACCGGCAGAACCTCACCGGCCTGCTAGCCGACCGCGAAGGCATTTCCGAAAGCCGCACCATCGCGTTGGAGAATATCGTCGACCGCGTCGGCACCGGCGATGCCTTTGCGGCGGGCGTGGTGCATGGTCTGGTCACCGGCATGGGGCGCGACGGGGCGATTGCCTTTGCGGCGGGCTGCGCGCAGTGGGCGCATTCGGTGCCGGGCGATTTCTTGCGAGCCTCCGAGGCGGACATTACGGCGCTCGGCGCGGGCAACGGAGATGTGCGGCGATGAGAATGATCCTTCCGGCAGCGGCGATCGTCGCGCTCGCCGCGTGCAACCAGCCCGCAGCCGAAGCGCCGCCCGCGCCAACCAGCGCCAGCGATTTCGCCACCACCGCCACCTGCACCCCGCCGCCCAGCGCGCCGGTCAGGATCGCGGGCGGCACCTTCCTGATGGGGCAGGATGCGGTCTATGCCGAAGAAGGCCCCCCGCGTGAAACCACGGTGGGTTCCTTCTGGATCGACCCGCACGAGGTCACCAATGCGCAGTTCGCCGCCTTCGTTAAGGCGACAGGCCATGTCACAGTGGCCGAAAAGCCGGTCGATCCGGCGGCTTTCGGCGTGCCGCGTGAACAGATCCCCGATTACATGCTCCAGCCCGGCTCTGCGGTGTTCACGCCGCCTGCCAAGCCTTCGAGGAATTACTGGGACTGGTGGGAATATGTGCCGGGCGCCAGCTGGAAGAAACCCTATGGCCCGCAAGGCCCCGATGCGCGCGGCGACCAGCCGGTGGTGCATCTCGCCTGGGACGATATGCTCGCCTATGCCGCGTGGAAGGGCGGGCGCCTGCCGACCGAGGCGGAGTGGGAATATGCCGCCTCTGGTGCAGGCAAGGATCGCGGGACAGATCAACCCGAAGGCACAGCTGCCAATAGCTGGCAGGGCGTGTTTCCGGTGGTGAACGAGGCGAGTGACGGGTTCAGCGGCGTCGCGCCGGTCGGCTGCTATGCGCCCAATGCGGCGGGGCTGTACGACATGGTCGGCAATGTCTGGGAAGTGACCGCAGACTATTTCCGCCCCGGCCACGATCCCGCCACCCGCGACAATCCCAGGGGCCCAAGCGAGAATGACGCCTATGACCCGCTCAACCCCGTCGGGCCGAGCCGCGTGGTCAAGGGCGGATCATACCTGTGCGCCCCCAATTACTGCCAGCGCTATCGCCCGCAATCGCGGCAGGGACGCGATCCGGGGCTGGGGACATCGAATGTCGGTTTCCGGCTGGCCTATGACAAAGCGCCGGACAGCTGACGCCTAGTCGAAGCCGACAAACCGCGCCGCCTCGTCCACGCTGCGGCGGGTGATCCTGACCGGATTGGCCGGAAAGTCGGGATCGGGCCAGCCGAGTGCGACGGCCTTCATGATCACCTCATCGTCAGGAATGCCCGCGTGTTCGCGCACCACGGGGCTTTGCATGATGCCCTGCGAATTGATCACGCAGCCCAGCCCCTTGCTCCATGCCGCATTGACCAGCGCGGTCGTCACCGCGCCGCAATCGAACACCGTGTCATCGGCGTCGGAGAGTTCCTTGTCATAGGTGATGATCACGCACACCGGCGCATCGAACTGGCGGAAACCGCGCAGCACCCAGTCCTGCCGGGCTTCCTTGTCGTCGCGGGCGATGCCCATCGCTTCGAACAGCTGCACCGCGCAGGCCACCTGCCGGTCGCGGTGGACGCCCTGGAACGGGTGGCCCTTGCGGAATTCCCGGCTGTCCGGCTCGCCCGCCAGAATGCGCTCGGTGTTGCCCTTGCGAATGCGGTCGAGCGGCGCGCCGGTGATGACGTGGAAGTGATAGGGCTGGGTGTTCATCGACGAGGGCGAACGCATCGCCATCGCCAGCACTTCCTCGATCAGCGCGCGCGGCACCGGCTTGTCGAGATAGCCGCGGATGCTGCGCCGCCCGAGGACGACCTCGGCGTAAGTCTGGTCAGGCGTGCCGCCCATGATGCTCTCTCCCGAATCTGTTTCGGGGGAGGTGCTAGCCCAGCCGGAGCGCCGTTCAAAGGACGCTACGGCATGGGGAGGGGCTCAGGCCGCTTCCGCCAGCCCAAGTTCCAGACGGTCCCAGATTTCGACCAGCGCGGCTGTCAGCTCGTCCATCATCGCATCGGTGTGGTGCGGGCCGGGCGTGAAGCGCAGGCGCTCGGTGCCGCGGGGGACGGTGGGGAAGTTGATCGGCTGCACATAGACGCCGTATTCGGCGAGCAGGATGTCGCTGATCTTCTTGGCGCGCACCGGATCGCCGACCATCAGCGGCACGATGTGGGTGACCGAATCCATCACCGGCAGGCCCGCTTCGGCAAACTTCAGCTTCAGCACCGCAGCGGCGCGCTGCTGCGCGTTGCGCTCGACCGAAGACTCTTTCAGGTGCCGCACCGAGGCGAGCACGCCCGCGACCAGCACCGGCGACAATGAGGTGGTGAAGATGAACCCCGGCGCATAGGAGCGGATGCAGTCCACCACCTTGGCCGAAGCGGCGATATAGCCGCCCATCACCCCGAACGCCTTGCCCAGCGTGCCTTCGATAATGTCGATCCGGTGCGCCGCGCCGTCGCGCTCCGAAATGCCGCCGCCATGCGCGCCGTACATGCCGACCGCGTGCACCTCGTCGATATAGGTCAGCGCGTTGTACTTCTCGGCCAGGTCGCAGATCGCGTGGATCGGGGCGACATCGCCATCCATCGAATAGACGCTTTCGAAGGCGATCAGCTTGGGCGTGTCGCGGTCAACGCTGGCGAGCAGTTCTTCGAGGTGCGCGACATCATTGTGGCGGAACACCTTCTTGTCGCAGCCCGAATTGCGGATGCCGGCGATCATGCTGGCATGGTTCAATTCGTCCGAGAAGATCACGCAGCCCGGCAGCAGCTTGGCCAGCGTCGAGAGCGTCGCGTCGTTCGAGACGTAACCGCTGGTGAACAGCAGCGCGGCATCCTTGCCGTGGAGGTCAGCCAGTTCGCGCTCCAGTTCGACATGCAGGTGGGTGTTCCCGCCGATATTGCGCGTGCCGCCGCTGCCTGCGCCGACATCGTGGAGCGCGGCCTCCATCGCGCCGATCACCTTTTCGTGCTGGCCCATGCACAGGTAATCGTTCGAACACCACACGGTGATCGGCTTGGGCCCGTTGTGGCCGTGGAAGCACCGCGCATTGGGATAGGCGCCCTTGTTGCGCATGATGTCGATGAAGACGCGGTAACGGCCTTCCTCGTGCAGCCGGTCGATCGCCTGGTCGAAAATCTGGTCGTAGTTCACTCGCGGCTCTTTGTGCTGTTGGCGGCGCCGGTCTTGCGGTTCGCCTGCTCCTGTTCACGAACGTCTGGGCCATAACCCACAAAGCGGGGAAATGTTTCGCGCAAGTTTTAGGTCAGGGTAATCGCTTTTGCCACCGCGATGTTTGCGAGTGTCTCGCAAGGAATTTAGAGCGCTTTCCGACCAATCCGGATCACCCTGATTGCGTCAGGAAGTCCGCTGGAAAGGCGTGGCGCGCAGCAGGGGCTGGTTGCCCCTGCAAGTGCCGCAACGTAGCCAGCGGACTTCCTGACGCAACCCCGAAGGGGCGGGCCGATTTTGGCCCAGCGCCACGTCCTTCGTCGGTCACTATGCTGCGGCATGGCTCCCTCCTCACTCCTCGCGCTGGGCCAAAATCGGCTCCGTCAGGATGACCCGGATTGGTCGGAAAGTGCTCTAGAAGGCTTCGGCAGGCCCGAAACCGCGCAGCGCGAGGGCGGCCTCCAGCCCTTCGGCACCCGCCAGCGGCCCGGTGACGACAAAGCGGTTGGGGCCGGTTTGCGCAAATTCCTGCCCTTCAAGCAGGTGGGCGATGCGCCGGGCAATGCCCCTGGCGCCGTCAACCTGCGTGACACCGGCGCCGAAAGCGGCGCCGAGTTCATCCGCCAGAAGCGGGAAGTGGGTGCAGGCGAGCACCAGCGTGTCGAGATCCCCGGCGCCTTCCATCGCGCAAAGCCTTGCGTGGACATCGGCGATCAGCGCCGGATCGACCGGCTGCCCGCGCAGCTTGGCCTCGGCCGCCGCCACCAGCCCCGGCGCGGCGATGCGCAGCAGGCGCTTGCCGCCCGCGAACCGCGCCTCAAGGTCATCGACATAGGCCTGCCGGATGGTCGCCTCGGTCCCGACAAGCCCGATCGTGCCGGTCCTGGTGAGCGCGGCGGCAGGCTTGATCGCGGGCACGGTGCCGACCACCGGGATCTCCAGCACATCGCGCACCATGCCCAGCGCAATGGTGGAGGCTGTGTTGCAGGCGATGCAGACCAGCCGCGGGCGGAAGCGTTCGGCCATGCGCCCCAAGAGCCCCGCGACCCGCGCGGCAATCTGCGCCTCGGTCTTGGTGCCATAGGGCAGGCCCGCCAGATCGGCGGCGTAGATCACCGGCGCTTGCGGCAGCACTTCGCGCAGGGCGTCATAGACGGTCAGCCCGCCAACGCCGGAATCGAACAGCAAAATGGGGGAGGCAGGATTGTCCGGCAAAAAACCTCCGTTCACCCCGAGCTTGTCGAAGGGTGGTCTTTCCTTTGGCTTTCTGCGCGCTAGAAGAACTTCGGGGGTTCGACAAGATCACCCCGAACGGAGAGTGACTTTGGACGCTGTTTTGCCTGCGCTTTTGGGCTTTGCCCTTGGCTCGATCCCCTTCGGACTGATCCTCACCCGCGCCGCCGGGCTGGGCGATGTGCGCAATATCGGCAGCGGCTCTATCGGCGCGACCAATGTGCTGCGCACCGGCAACAAGGGGCTGGCAGCGGCGACGGTGCTGCTCGATGCGGCCAAGGCCGCGGTGCCGGTGCTGGTAGCGGGGCATGTCTGGCCCCATGCCGACGGACTCACCGAAGGGATCGCCGCCGTGGCAGCGGTGGCGGGGCATTGCTTCACCCCCTGGCTGGCCTTCAAGGGCGGCAAGGGCTTTGCGAGTGCAGCCGGAGCGCTGCTGGCGCTGGCGTGGCCCGCGATGCTGGCCTGTGCAGCCATCTGGGGGGTCACGCTGTTCCTCAGCCGGATTTCGAGCGTCTCGTCGCTCGTCACCGTGATCGCCGCGCCCGGCGTGGCATGGGCGCTGGGTTATCCGCAGGTGGTTGCGCCCCTGCTCGCCATTGCCGCCATCGTCATCGTCCAGCACCGCGCCAATATCGGGCGGCTGATGCGGGGGGAGGAGCCGAAAGTGGGCTCGTCTTCGGCCAAGCCGTGATGCAGAGCCGCATCTGATGGAGAGCACGGGGTCGCAGCCAGTGCTCAGCCAGCCGGAAGCCTTCGCACGCATCCGCCTGCTGCGTTCGCCCAATATCGGACCCGTAAGCTATCGTCAGCTGATCGCCCGTTTCGGCACGGCGGCGGCGGCGCTTGATGCCTTGCCCGATCTCGCCAGCCGGGGGAGGGGGCCATACCGCCCCGCCAGCCCCGACAGCATCGAGCGCGAGGTTGCCGCCGTGCGCCGCGCCGGCGCGCGATACCTGTTCCACGACCAGCCCGATTACCCCGCGCTGCTGGCCGAACTCGACACCGCCCCGCCGATTGTCACCTGTCGCGGCAATCTGGCGCTGGCCAATGCGCCCTGCGTCGCGCTGGTGGGGGCGCGAAACGCCAGCGCGGCGGCGGTCAAGCTGGCGCGGGATTTCGGCGCAGGGCTGGCCGGGGCGGGCTTCACCGTCGTCTCGGGCCTTGCCCGCGGGATCGACGGCGCCGCGCACGAGGGCGCCTTTCCCCGCACCATCGGGGTGATCGCCAGCGGGATCGACATCACCTACCCCCCGCAGCACCGCGAGCTTCAGGAACGGATCGCTGCCGAGGGCCTGCTGATCGCCGAACAGCCCCCCGGCACCGAGCCGCGCGGACGGCATTTCCCTTCGCGCAACCGCATTATCGCAGGCCTCGCCAGCGGCACGGTGGTGGTCGAGGCCGCGCCCCAATCGGGCAGCCTGATCACCGCGAGGCTGGCGGGCGAGGCGGGGCGCGAGGTGATGGCGATCCCCGGCTCCCCGCTGGATGCCCGCGCCCTGGGCTGCAACCAGCTGATCCGCGAAGGCGCGGTGCTGGTGCAGACGCCGGAGGAGGTGGCCGAACTGCTGCAAAGCTTCACCGGCGCGCCGCGATCGACCTACCGCGTCTCCGAAGGCGCCGCCGATTTCGACTATGCCGAACTGGCCAGCGCCGAATGGGATGGTGAGGGCACCCAAGCCATCGCCGCGCTGCTTTCCAACGCGCCGGTTGCGGTGGACGAGCTGATCCGCCAGTCAGGCGCGAGCGCGGCCGGCGTGCACATGGCACTGCTCGAACTGGAACTGGCGGGCGATCTGGTGCGCGAGGCCGACGGAATGGTGCGCCGCTCCGGCGCGGGGGAGCAGGGGTGAACGGGCGCTACGGCATGATCCGCGAAGTTGGCTACGGGAGGCTGATGCCGTTGACCTTTGCCAATCTCCGCCTGATCTGGCGTGAACTGCTGGCCTATCTGGTGCTGGCCATAGTGCTGGGTCTGGGATCGCCGCTGTTCGGCGACAAGTCGGCAGGCTTCTTTGACCTGCTGTTCTACTTTGCCGGGCAATACTGGCTGTTCCGCAGCCTGCTGCAAAAGCGCGGGTTGCTGCGGACGCAGCGGATCCATTTCCTGAGCTTCTTCGGCCTTGCGCTGCTGTTGATCCTGCCGATCTTCTTCGGCCTTGCGGCGCTGTTGCTGCCCGGCCTGTTTCTTGTTGCCCGCTGGATTGCTGCGCCTGCCTATATCGTCGCACGGGGGGATCACGCCTTTGCTGCTGCCAGTGCCAGCTCGGCGGCGGTGCGCGGCCAGACCGGGGCGGTGATGGCCGCGCTGATCGTGCTCGGCCTGATCCTGATCGCGATCATGACGGTAATGGTCGGCGTCGACCGTGCGCTGGGCAGCCCCGCCGACATCGAATTGATGAACCGCGTGTCGGGTCATTTCCTGCCTCTGCTGCTGCTCGGCCTGTCGGTCGCCACCTATGATTTGCTGGCATCGCCAGACACCACAATCGAGGAAATCTTCGGATGAACACCCATGACAGCATCGGCACCCGGATGGGGCAGATCATGGATGAAGGCGTGCGGCTGGCGCGGGCGGCGTGGGGGACTGCGGCAGCCTATGTCGCGGGGCTGACCATCGTCGGCACCGGCGTCGACCAGATGAGCGATATCGGCGCGGGAAATCTGGTGTTTGCGGTGATCTCTCTCGCGCTCGGATTTCTGCTGACGGTGAACCTGCTGCGCGGCGGCGGGCTGGCGCCGTCAGGCTTGCAGGCGGGGTTCGGCGCCTATTTCGGCCTCGCCCTGCTGGGCGGGCTGGGAATGATGCTCGGCGTGCTCATGCTGGTGATCCCCGGCGTCGTGCTGTTCGTGCGCTGGTCGCCTGCCTATGGCTATGCACTGGCAGACGGACTGGGCGTAACCGATGCGCTGGGCAAGGCGTGGCGCGAAACGGCTGCGCATTTCTGGCCGCTGGCGCTGGCGCTGCTGGTGCCGCTGGCGCTCAATGTGGGGGCAGGCGCGGTGTATATTCTGGCGAGCGATGACAATGGCATGATCGGCCTGCCGGTATCGGTGCTGGCCAATGCGGTCATGTCGGTCGCAGGGGCAGGGATCACCGTGGTCGGCATCGCCGCCTACAGCCTGCTGCGCGACCGCAGCGAGGAACTGGCCGAGGTCTTCGCCTGACGCACCCCGGCCTTGTGCGCAGCCCTTTCGCTTGCACAAGCCGCTTGACGCTGTAAGCCGCCGCGTTCCACCCTCGCGCGTGTACACACACGTAAGGGCCTCTTTCGCGGAAAACCCATGCAGCTTGTCATCGTTGAATCGCCGGCCAAGGCCAAGACTATCGAGAAATACCTCGGCAAGGACTTCAAGGTCCTCGCCTCCTACGGCCATGTCCGCGATCTGCCGCCCAAGGATGGCAGCGTGAAGCCGGACGAAGACTTTGCGATGGACTGGGAACTCTACCGCGACAAGCAGAGCCGCTTCAAAGAGATTGCCGATGCCGCCAAGGGGGCAAGCCGCCTTGTGCTGGCGACCGACCCTGACCGCGAGGGCGAAGCAATCAGCTGGCACGTGCTGGAGCTGCTGAAGAAGCGCAAGAGCCTGCCCGCCAGCGTCGACCGCGTCACCTTCAACGCGATCACCAAGACCGCCGTGACCGAGGCGATGGCCAAGCCCCGCGAACTGGATCAGCCGCTGATCGATGCCTATCTGGCGCGGCGTGCGCTCGATTACCTGTTCGGCTTTACCCTGTCGCCGGTGCTGTGGAGGAAGCTCCCCGGTGCCAAGAGCGCCGGGCGCGTGCAATCGGTGGCGCTGCGCCTGATTGTCGAGCGCGAGCGCGAGATCGAGGCGTTCCGGGCGGAGGAATACTGGAGCGTCGTGGCGCGCATGATGCACGACGGGACCGAGTTCGATGCCCGCCTCGTGAAGTTCAGGGGCGAGAAGCTGGACAAGCTGAGCCTCGGCACGCAGGCACAAGCCATGGAGGCCAGGGCCGCGGTCGAGGCCGGGCGCTTCACCGTCGAAGGCGTGGAGACCAAGCCGGTCAAGCGCAACCCCGCGCCGCCGTTCACCACCTCGACCCTGCAACAGGAAGCTGCGCGCAAGCTCGGCTATTCCGCGCAGCACACCATGCGCCTCGCCCAGAGCCTCTATGAAGCGGGCGCGATCACCTACATGCGGACCGATGGCGTGCAGATGGACATGGGCGCGATCATGGCCGCGCGCGATGCCATCACCGCCCGCTTCAGCGCGGAATACCGCCCTGAAAAGCCGCGCTTCTACAGCACCAAGGCCAAGAACGCGCAGGAAGCCCACGAGGCGATCCGCCCGACCGATTTCACCCGCGAACGGGTGGGCAGCGGCGACGAGGCGAAGCTTTACGACTTGATCTTCAAGCGCGCCATGGCGAGCCAGATGGCGACTGCGCAGCTGGAACGCACCACGGTGACCCTGCGCGATCCCACCGGCCAGCATGAGCTGCGCGCCACCGGGCAGGTGGTGAAGTTCCCCGGCTTTCTCGCGGTCTATCAGGAAGGCTTCGACGATGCCGATGACGAAGATGGCAGCCTGCTTCCGGTGATGAAATCGGGCGACCTGCCAGCCAAGCGCAGCGTCGATGCCACCCAGCACTTCACCCAGCCGCCGCCGCGCTTTTCCGAAGCCAGCCTCGTCAAGCGGCTGGAGGAACTCGGCATCGGGCGCCCTTCGACCTATGCCTCGACCATCCAGACCCTGCGCGACCGTGCCTATGTCCGCATGGAGAAGAACCGCTTCTTCGCCGAGGAATCGGGCCGCCTGCTGACCGCCTTCCTCGAACGCTTCTTCCCCACCTATGTCGCCTATGATTTCACCGCCGGCATGGAGGATGAACTCGACATCGTTTCCGACGGGCGCGAGGATTACAAGCTGCTGCTCGCCCGCTTCTGGAAGGACTTCAAGCCCAAGGCGGACGAGGTGATGGAAAAGCTCCCCTCGGAAGTGACCGAGGCGCTCGACGATTACCTGTCGGACTTCCTGTTCCCCCCGCGTGAGGACGGCAGCGATCCGCGCGCCTGTCCGATGTGTGCCGCCGAAGGCCGCGCCAATGGCCGCCTGTCCCTGCGCGGCGGGCGTTTCGGGGCTTTCGTCGCCTGCGCCAACTATCCCGAGTGCAAATACACCCGCCGCTTTGCCCAACCCGGCGGCGAGGGTGAGGGCGGGGCCGAGGACGGCATCCTCGGCCAGCACCCCGAAACCGGCGAGGACATCCTCCGCAAGTCGGGCCGCTTCGGCCCCTATGTGCAGATGGGCGATGGCAAGGACGCCAAACGCGCCAGCATCCCCAAGGACCTCGACGATTTCGATTTGGATTGGGCGGTGAAGCTGCTCGACCTGCCGCGCATCATCGGCGCGCACCCGGACACGGGCAAGGAGATCGAAGCCAATATCGGGCGTTACGGGCCATACCTGCGGCACGATGGCAAATACGGCAAGCTGACCAATACCCGCGAGGTGTTCGAAGTCGGCATGAACCGCGCTGTCGATATCCTCGCGCAGGCCGCCAATCGTGGCGGCGCGTCGCGGGGCTCGTCCGAGCCGATGGCGGTGCTGGGCGCGCACCCTGTCAGCGGCGGGGAGATCAAGGTGATGCCGGGCCGCTATGGTCCCTACGTCACCGATGGCACCACCAACGCCACCATCCCGCGCGATGTGAAGCCGGAGGACATGACGCTCGAAGCGGCGGTCGAGCTGATCGACGCCCGCGCGGCGAAGGGCCCGGCCAAGGGTGCCAAGAAGGGTGGGGCCAAGAAGAAAGCCGCGCCGAAAAAGGCCGCTGCCAAGAAGGCGGCACCCAAGAAGGCTCCGACCAAAAAGAAGGCGGCGGCAAAGTAGGCTCCGCCGCCGCCACGCTCTCCCCCACGTTGTCGGGCGGGCGTTGGTAAATCATAAAGCATTTGCCCCCTATCACTGTGCGGCCAGACCAGAGGCTGCACCGTGATAGAAATCGAAGTCCAGAACGAGACGCACCAGACCCAGACCCGCGTCCGCTTCGCCGCCGTTCCGCGCATCGGCGAAGGGCTGCGCCTGCGCGAGCCCGACGGGATGTGGGCAAGTTACGACGTGATCGATGTGTGGTACCAGAAGGCCGAATTCGGCGATGTCTGGATGCCCTATCTCCATGTCCGCGTAACGCCGGGCGAGGTCGTCGGCATGGTCGAGGCCGATCCCTATTCCGATGATTACGCCGCACAGGAATACCAGACCGGCTTTGCCGCAGCGGCCGGGGGGCGCTGAGAATGCACAATCTGATCAAGCGCAATTCCGGCCCGAACCGCCGCACCGGCATGGAAGGCAAGACGCTCGCCGAAAAGCTCGCCCAGAACGAGGCGCTGCTGGCTGCCGCTGCCGAGCAGGCCGAGGCCGAAGCTGCCGCGCAGGCCGAAGCGCCGCCGCGCCCTGCCGCCGCCGCCGCAAGCTTCACGCCTGCCGCCGCCGATACCTCGGAAACCGATTCGATCGTCGCTGCCGCCAAGGCGATGCGCGATCGCTACACCCCGCGTGCCGCCGCCGCGCCGGTGGCCCGCACCTGCCTGATCGTCGATGACAGCCGCGTGATCCGCAAGGTTTCGAGCAAGATCGCGCTCAGCCTCGGCTATGTGCCGATCGAGGCGGAAAACGGCGAGGAAGCGCTCGCCCGCTGCAAGAAATCCATGCCCGATCTGGTGCTGACCGACTGGAACATGCCGGAAATGGACGGCATCGAATTCGTGCGCCGCCTGCGGAGCATCCCCACCCCCAAGGAGCCGACCGTGGTGTTCTGCACCTCGAACGGCGGGGCCAAGGACATCCACGATGGCATCGCGGCGGGCGCGGATGATTATATCGTCAAGCCCTTCGACGAAGCCGCTTTGCGCGCCAAGCTGGAGCAGCTGGGGCGGGGGTGATTTTTCTGCCTGACCGTCACCCCAGCGAAAGCTGGGGCCCAGGGCGGATTGGCACTATCCTGGCCAGCGCAGCACCCCGACACCGGAGATCCCGGATCAAGCCCGGGATGACGGAGTTTCGTCATTGCGAGAAGCGCAGCGACGAAGCAATCCACGGCCTGCCGCCCGATAAGGAAATCGCCGGTCGATGGATCGCCACGGCCCCACGGGCCTCGCGATGACGAGACCAGGAGGCTTGACCAGGGGTAAGCCACCCTTAACGCACCCAGTCCAGCCCGATTTCCTCGAACAGTTCCTTGTCCTCGGCCCAGTTCTCCAGCACCTTGACGTGCAGGTAGAGGTGCACCTTCACCCCCAGCACCTCCGCCAGCTCCGCCCGCGCAGCAGCGCCGATTGCCTTGATCTTCGATCCGCCCTTGCCGAGCACGATGGCGCGCTGGTTGTCGCGGGTGACGACGATCTGCTGGTGGATTTCCACGCTGCCATCGGGGCGCACTTCGTATTTCTCGGGGCGCACCGCGCTGTCGTAGGGCAGTTCCTCGTGGAGCTGCTGATACAATTGCTCGCGGGTGATCTCGGCGGCGAGCAGGCGTTCCGAGGCGTCGGACACCTGATCTTCGGGATACATCCAGTCGCCGTCGGGCATCATCGCGGCGAGCGCGTCCTTCAGTTCCGGCACCCCGTCACCGGTCAGCGCCGAGACGAAGAAGATTTCGGCAAAATCGACCTTGGCCGACAATTCCTGCGCCAGCGCCAGCAGCGGTTCCTTCTTGGCGCGATCGACCTTGTTGAGGACGAGGATCTTGCGTTCGGGGCGGCCGGCGAGCGTCTCCAGCAGCGGCTCCAGTTCATGGCGGCGCTGCTTGATCGGATCGACCATCAGCAGCACCGCGTCAGCCGCCTCCGCGCCTTCCCACGCGGCGTTGACCATGGCGCGGTCGAGACGGCGGCGGGGGGCGAAGATGCCGGGGGTGTCGACCAGAATCATCTGGGTCGGCGTGCCGCCAACTTCGTGCAGCGCGATGCCGAGCATCCGTGCGCGGGTGGTCTGCGCCTTGGCGGATGTGATCGCGACCTTCTGGCCGACGAGGGCATTCACAAGGGTCGATTTGCCGGCATTCGGCGCGCCGAGCACGGCGATGACGCCGCAGCGGGTGTTGGAAATTTCTGTCATGCAGCGCGCCATATCCTTTCACGCCGCAATTGTCGAAGGTTGCGCAGGCCAGACCCCGTCTAGGTCCGTCTAGACCCCCTCTAGACCCCTTCTAGGCCCCTTTTCCGTGCACTTTTGCCAATGTTTCACGTGAAACATTGTGCGAACGCAGCCTATCCAAACCGTTCGATGAAGGCCTTGGCGGCGAGTTTTTCGGCCTCGCTCTTGCTGGTGGCGGTGGCTTCGGCCTCGCCGACATTGCGCACGCTGACCCGCACAGTGAAGCGCGCCGCATGATCGGGACCGCTGCGGTCCACCACCTCGTAAACCGGCCCGGCGCGGCGGTTGCCTGCGGCCCATTCCTGAAGCGCGCTTTTGGGATGCTTGGCCTTGCCGACATCGCCTTCCAGCTCCTGCGCCCACAGGCGGTAGATGATGTCGCGGGCGGTATCGAAGCCGTGTTCGATGAAGCAGGCACCGATCAGCGCCTCCATCACATCGCCAAGGATCTTGTCGCTATCGGCCCCGCCATCGTCGCGGGCCTGCTTGCCGAGGCGAATGTGCGATGGCAGGCCGATCACCCGCGCAATCCGCGCACAGGTCGCCCCGCTGACGAGGGCGTTCAAACGCTGCGACAGCTTGCCTTCCGGCGCGTCGCCTGCGCGGAACAGCCATGCCGCGACGGACAGGCCCAGCACCCGGTCGCCAAGGAATTCGAGCCGCTGGTAATCGGCCGCGATCTCGCCCGATCCGTTGAAGCTGCCATGGGTCAGCGCCTCCAGCCAAGGCAGGTCGTTGGCGACAGCAAACCCCTGCGCGGTCAGCCATTCGCGGGTTGCCGGTTCGAGCGTCATCGTCACAGCAGGTCTCCGATCCGGTCCCAGCGCGCGGCGGAGAACCATGTCCAGGGCTTGATCCATTCGGCGCTGCCATCGGTGGACCACACGATAATTGCGGCGCGGCCGACCAGCAGGTCTTGCGGGACAAGGCCGACAGCATCGCCGGCAGCGGCGGGATAGCGGCTATCGCGGGAATTGTCGCGGTTGTCGCCCATCACGAACATCCGTCCGGCAGGCACCGTCTGCGGCGCGACGCCATCGCCCGGCGTCTGGCCGAAATCGAGCACCTCGTAAGTCTTGCCGCCGGGCAGGGTCTCGCGGAAGCGGGCATAGCGGCAGGTGTCTTCCCCGTCGGCTTGCCGCTCCCGATCACCGCCCCATGCGCACCCCGTATTGGGCGACTGCGCGATCATCGCATCGGCGATCCGCGTGCGCGGGACAAGCTCGCCATTGAGCACCAGCTGCCCGCCGATCACCCCCACACTGTCACCCGGCAGGCCGATCACCCGCTTGATGTATTCGCGCCCGTCCACCGGATGGCGGAAGATCACGATGTCCCCGCGCTGCGGAGTCCCCGGCAGCAGGCGGCCGGCGGGCAGTGGCAGATCGAAAGGCAGGGAATGGCGGGAGAATCCGTAAGGCCATTTGGCAGCGAGCAGGTAATCCCCGTTCATCAGCCGGGGCAGCATGCTTTCCGAGGGGATCGAGAACGGCGAGAATACGAATACCCTGAAGGCCAGCACCACCACCAGCAGTTTGACCACAAACCACAGGAAACTGCCCCGTTTTTCGCCGGAATCCGGCCCTTCCGCAGCGGCGGCGAGCGCGAGGTCGGCGGTTGATTGGGTCTTAACATCCATCCCCTGTGCCCTTACTCGCAGCCGCACACATGCGCAAAGGGGAACGGTAATGGGCGTTACGGGCGAAGCACAGGCGAAGGTGGCAGCGGTGTGGGCGCAGCTGCGCGCGATGGAAGCGCCGACGCTTTCCGCATTGTTCGCCGCCGATCCGGCGCGCCCTGCGGCCATGACCCGGCGGATCGCATGGCCGGTCGAGCCCGGCAGCGAGGCGCAGGCCGGGATGCTGGTCGATTTCTCCAAGACCCACCTCTCCGATGAAGCCCTGACCGCCTTCGAGGCGCTCGCCGATGCGCAGGGCTTCGGGCCTGCGCGCGAGGCGCTGTTCGGCGGCGGGATCGTCAACCCGACCGAGGGCCGCGCCGCCACCCACGGGGCGCTGCGCGGCAGCGGCACGCCCGCTCAGGTCGAGGAGGCCGAAGCGCTGCTCGCCCGCATGGGCATGCTGGTCGAAGCGATCCATGAAGGCGCGCTGGGCGAAGTGCGCCACTGCATCGCCATCGGCATCGGCGGATCGGCGCTCGGCCCGGCGCTCGCGATTGACGCGCTGACCCGCGACCTGGCGCTGGTCGATGTGCACGTCGTCTCGAACATCGACGGGCTGGCGCTGGAGCAGGCTTTCCGCGCCTGCGATCCGGCGACGACGCTGATTGCGGTCGCCTCCAAGACTTTCACCACCATCGAGACCATGACCAATGCGGCCAGCGCGCTGAAGTGGCTGGCCGATAACGGCGTCGAAGACCCCGGCGGGCGGGTGGTCGCGCTTACCGCCGCGCCCGACAAGGCGGTGGAATGGGGCGTCGATGAAACCCGTGTGCTGCCCTTCGTCGAAAGCGTCGGCGGGCGCTATTCGCTGTTCTCCAGCATCGGCTTTCCGGTCGCGCTGGCGGTGGGCATGGACGAATTCCGCCAGATGCTGGCAGGGGCCAAGGCGGTGGACGATCACTTCCGCGAGACGGAAGGCCGCGCCAACGCCCCGCTGCTCGCCGCCTTCTGCGACCAGTATTACACCCGCCTGCGCGGCTGCCAGACCCGCGCGGTCTTCGCCTATGACGAGCGGCTGGCGCTGCTGCCCGATTATCTCCAGCAGCTCGAAATGGAATCGAACGGCAAGAGCGTGACGGTGGAGGGCGCGCCGGTGGACGGGCCGACGGCGGCGATCACCTGGGGCGGGGTGGGGACCGACGCGCAGCACGCGGTGTTCCAGCTGCTGCATCAGGGCACGCATCTGATTCCGGTCGACTTCATCGCCAGCATCGCGCCGGGCGACGATCTCGATCCGGCGCACCACCGCATCCTGCTGATGAACTGCTTGGCGCAAGGCGCGGCGCTGATGGCGGGCAAGACCTCGGACGACCCGGCGCGCGCCTATGCCGGGGACCGGCCCTCGACCACCTTCCTGCTCGACGATTGCGACGCGGCGGCGCTTGGCGCACTGATCGCCTTCCACGAACAGCGCACCTTCGCCAATGCGGTGCTGATGGGGATCAACCCCTTCGACCAGTTCGGCGTGGAGCTGGGCAAGGCCATCGCCAAGCAGATCGAGAGCGGGGAGGGGGATTTCGACGCCTCGACCGCGGCCCTGATGGCGGCGGCAGGCCTCGCCTGATGCAGAATCGCCACAGGCGGTAAGGCGAGGGCGGGCCCGGCCTTGCGGTTATTCCGCGCCGGCGTAGCAATTTTTCGCGGGCGCGAAACAAATGCGAAGTGCCGGGGCGGGCGCAGGACACAAGCAATCGAAATGCGCTTTCACCCGCGTTCGATTTGCACACCTGCAACAATGGCGTAATGTTGCAGGCGGCGGGGGCGTGAAGCGCGCCTGCCTGTCGTAACAACCGTAGCTCAAGGCCCCTCCCATGAAATCTGTGCTGCTTCCCGCCCTTCTCGCTGCCTGTGTCGCCATCCCGACACCGCTCGCGGCGCAGGTGCAGGGTCAGGCGCAGAACGACGGGACGGCGCGCTCCAAGGTCAAACCCGCCCGCCTGATCGAATTCACCGGAGACCGCGAGTTCCTCAAGGAATCCTCGCGCCTGCGGGTGTGGCGGGGCGAAGTGGGCTTCACGCTCGAAGTCGATGCAGCCGGCACGCCGACCGATTGCGAACTGACCGAAAAGTTCCGCATGAACTACGTCAACGACAAGCTGTGCGAGGTGCTGATGAAGCACCACAGCTTCGAACCGGCGCAGGATGCCAGCGGCGCAGCGGTCGAAGGCAGCTATGCCGGGCGGCTCAACTTCCTGGAAATCCGCGCGAAAGATTGATCGGGCAGCCGCCCGCATAGCGGCGCTGCGCGATAATCCTTTGACATTCGGGCGCCGAGGCCCCATCTGCGCCGCATCGAAGCGCGCTAGCCATGCGTGAAGCGGCGGAACACTCGAAAATATCCGCCCCGGCCGCGCCTCGGTTTTTCCCAAGGACTTCCCTTTTCACGCGGGCGGTTTGAACCCCCGCGCCGCGCGCCCCTTTCGGGCCTGCGCGTCGCAGATTATTTGCGAGTGCTTTTACCATGACGACTTTTGCTGACCTCGGGCTGTCGCAGCCCGTGCTCCAGGCCCTTGATATGAAGGGCTACAACACCCCCACGCCGATCCAGGAACAGGCGATCCCGCCGGTGCTGAAGGGCCGCGACCTGCTCGGCATTGCGCAGACCGGCACCGGCAAGACCGCCGCTTTCATGCTCCCCAGCATCGACCGCCTGCGCGAGGCCGACAAGCCGATCCCGTTCAAGTCCTGCCGCATGCTGGTGCTGGCCCCGACCCGCGAACTCGCGGTGCAGATTGCCGACAGCGCCAAGGATTACGGCGCGCTGGCGGGCCTCAAGGTGCAGTGCATCGTCGGCGGCACCAGCGTCGGCAAGGATCGCAACAAGCTCCACCGCGGCACCGACATTCTGGTGGCCACGCCCGGCCGCCTGCTCGATCTGGTCGACCAGAAGGCGTTCAACCTCAATGGTATCGAAATTCTGGTGCTCGACGAGGCTGACCAGATGCTCGACCTCGGCTTCATCCACGCGCTGCGCAAGATCCGCGAACTGGCACCCAAGGATCGCCAGACGCTGTTCTTCAGCGCGACCATGCCCAAGGCGATCAAGGAGCTGGTGAGCGGGTATTGCCACAATCCGGTGCAGGTTTCGGTAACGCCGGAAAGCACCACGGCGGAGCGCATCGACCAGTATCTATTCATGGTGCAGCAGGACGAAAAGCTCTCGCTGCTCCAGATGATCCTCCAGCGCCGCCATCCGGTGCCGGGCGATTTCGAGCGCATCCTGATCTTCACCCGCACCAAGCATGGCGCGGACCGTGTGGTGAAGAAGCTGGCGCACGCCGGGATCGAAGCCAACGCGATCCACGGCAACAAGTCGCAGCCGCAGCGCCAGCGCGCGCTCGACGAATTCCGCAAGGCGCGCGTGCCGATCCTGATCGCGACCGATGTTGCCGCGCGCGGGATCGACATTCCGGGTGTGAGCCACGTCATCAACTACGAACTGCCCAACGTGCCCGAACAATATGTCCACCGCATCGGCCGCACCGCGCGTGCGGGGCGCGACGGGGTGGCGATTGCCTTCTGCGCCGAGGACGAACGCGCCTATCTCAAGGATATCCGCAAGGTCACCGGCGCAGAGCTTGACCGTCTGCCGCTGCCCGACAATTTCCGTGCCGTGGTGGAAGGTGAAGGCCCGACCAAGCCCGCGCCGCGCCAGCCGATGAAGCGGGTCAGCCCGCGCCCGCTTGGCCAGCGTCCGCAAGGCGATCGCAAACCGCAGGGCGAAAGCCGTGGCGAACGCCGCCCGCAGCAGGGCGAACAGCGCC
The DNA here is from genome assembly GCF_056848235.1 of Erythrobacter sp. RANMB8. Taxonomy (NCBI): domain Bacteria; kingdom Pseudomonadati; phylum Pseudomonadota; class Alphaproteobacteria; order Sphingomonadales; family Erythrobacteraceae; genus Erythrobacter; species Erythrobacter sp. RANMB8. The sequence goes on along the minus strand of NZ_JBREHG010000002.1, from coordinate 625,313 downwards.
GTGCCGAGGGGGGACGCGGGGAGGGCGATCGTCGTCCGCAGGGCGGTGACCGCAAGCCGCAGGGCGGCAATGGTCAGGGCCGCCCCGGCGGGGGGCAGGGCCGTCCCGGCGGCGGCCAGCGTCATGCCGGTGGCGGTCGTCCCGCCGGAAATGGCGGCGGCGGCGGTGGTCGTGGTCGCGGTCGTTCCGGTGGCGGCGGGCGTCCGCGTTCTGCCAGCGCCTGAGGCCGTAACCTCCGGTTAAACAACAAACAATTTCCCGTTTCGGATAGGGATTGCGGTTGGAATCCGCTCCGGCTTCAGCCATAGCGCGCTTCCACCCACACGAGGAGCAGCGCCATGGCCGAAGAATTCGACTTTGATCTGTTTACCATCGGTGCCGGATCGGGCGGCGTGCGTGCTTCCCGCGTCGCCGCCGCCCATGGTGCCCGCGTTGCGGTGGCCGAGGAGTACCGCGTCGGCGGCACCTGCGTGATTCGCGGCTGCGTGCCCAAGAAGATGCTGGTCTACGGCGCGCAGTTCGCCGAAGACCTTGAAGATGCAAAGCAGTTCGGCTGGAACATCGAAGGTAAGAGCTTCGACTGGCTGCGGCTGCGCGATCATGTCCTGAACGATGTGACCCGGCTTGAAGGGTTGTATGGCCAGACGCTGAGCAATCACAACGTCACCATCTTCAAGGAACGCGCGACGATCACCGGCGATAACACCATCGCGCTGGCCAGCGGCAAGGTGATCACCGCCAGACACATCCTGATCGCCACCGGCGCGCGCCCCTTCATTCCCGAGTTTCCCGGCAACGAACATGTCATCACCTCGAACGAGGCGTTCCACCTCGATGCGATCCCGCGCCGGGTGCTGATTGCCGGCGGCGGTTACATTGCCAATGAATTCGCGGGCATCTTCAACGAATTCGGCAGCAAGGTTACGATTGCCAACCGCTCCGACACGATCCTGCGCGGCTATGATGAGGCAGTGCGCGACCGTTTGCTGCAGATCTCGATGGTCAAGGGCATCACCTTTCTGTTCCACGCCGAGTTCGAAAGCATCGAAAAGCAGGCCGATGGCACGCTGCTGGTCAAGCTGACCGGGCAGGAGCCGTGCGAATATGACGCGGTGATGGTCGCCACGGGGCGCGTGCCGAACATCGAAGGGCTGGGGCTGGAGACCATCGGGGTCGAGACCGGCAAGCGCGGCGAGATCGTGGTCGATGGCTTCAGCCGCACCAATGTGCCTTACGTCTATGCCGTGGGCGATGTAACCGATCGCGTCCAGCTGACGCCGGTGGCGATCCGCGAAGGGCAGGCCTTTGCCGATTCCGTGTTCGGCAAGGGGCAGCCCTATGCGGTCGATCATTCCTGCGTGCCCAGCGCGGTGTTCAGCCATCCGCCCATCGCCGCTGTCGGCATGACCGAGGGCGAGGCGCGCAACATGCTCGGCAATATCAAGGTCTATCAGGCCGATTTCCGCCCGATGAAGCATGTCGTCGCGGGCCGGAACGAACGCTGCCTTTACAAGATGATCGTCGATGCGGCGAACGACCGGATTGTCGGCATCCACATGATCGGGCCGGAAGCGCCCGAGATCATGCAGGCCGCCGCCATCGCGGTGAAGGCAGGGCTGACCAAGGCCGATTTCGACGCAACGGTCGCGATCCACCCGACCATGGCCGAAGAGCTGGTGCTGTTCAAATAGGCGTCAGGCGCCGAACCGCGCGGGGCTGAAGATCGCGGCCGACAGCCCAGCCGCCGCGCAATCATCGGGAAAAGGCAGGCCCAGCACCATGCTGGCGGCGATGCGCGAAAGGGCAGGTGCGGTCTGGAAGCCCGCGCCGCCTTGCCCTGCACACCAGAAAAAGCCTCGCGCGCCCTCTGCCTCGCCGATCACCGGCAGTTCGTCACCGGCAAAGCTTCTCAGGCCTGCCCAGCTGTGGGCAATGCGGCTGATCGACAGGGTGGTGGCTTGCTCCACCCGGTCAGCGGCGATGGCGATGTCCAGTTCCTCGGGCGCGGCATCGCAGGGAGCTGACGGGGTCTGGTCCATCGACGAAGCCAGCAATTGCCCGCGCCCTTCCGGCAGCAGGTAGAAACCTTCGCCGACAGTCTTGGTGAAGGGCCAGCGGCTGACATCGGTCCCCTGCGGAGCGGCAAAGCTGATCACCGTGCGGCGGCGCGGCTCGGTCCCGATGGGGCGGGCGCCTGCCATGCGAGCCACCTCATCCGCCCAAGCGCCTGCCGCGTTCACGAGGATCGGGGCTGCGTAAACCTCACCTGCGGTTTCGACCCGCCAGCATCCGCTATCCCGCGCAATCGCGCTGACCCTCGCGCCTGTTACCAGCACGCCGCCCGCAGCCTTGAGGCTCGCGGCATGGGCTTGCAGCATCGCGTGGGTATCAAGCTTGAGCGACCCGTGATCGACCAGCGCGGCTGCACAGGCTTCGGGCTTCAGCGCCGGAACCAGCACCTGCGCCTGTTCGGCTCCGACCCGCGCATAGTTGCAGCCATAATGCCGGTGCACCGCCTCAAGCGCATCGAGCGCCGCGATCTCGCCCGCGCTGGCGATATGCAGCGCCGGATGGAGCATGCCGTGTTCTGCCAGTTCCGCCATGCTCAGCGCGGTCAGATCGCGCACCGGCACATTGCCGAGGCCATAATGCGCAAAGGCGACCGAACGGCCCGAGGCGTGATAGCCGGGCGCGCTCTCCCCCTCCAGCACCGCAACGCTGCCATGCGCCGCCAGCCGCGCTGCCAGCGACAATCCGGCAATCCCGCCGCCGATCACCAGCATATCGAATTGGTGCATCCGTCCGAGCCTCCGCGTCCGTCCCGCCACTTTTGCCACGTTGACGCTTGGGCGTGCCTAAGGCAACGCGTTGGCGCAAGAGACCTGACGAGAGAGGAAGACCCTTGTCCGCCAACATCGCCGAAATGGAACGTCGCCGCGAAGCTGCCCGCATGGGCGGCGGGGCCAAGCGCATCGAAGCCCAGCACGCCAAGGGCAAGCTGACCGCGCGCGAGCGGCTCGACGTGCTGCTCGACGAAGGCAGCTTCGAAGAGATCGACACCTACGTTGAACATGACTGCATGGACTTCGGCATGGAGACCCAGCGCATTCCCGGTGACGGGGTGGTGACGGGTTCCGGCACGATCAATGGCCGGCTGGTCTATGTCTTCTCGCAGGATTTCACCGTGTTCGGCGGAAGCCTCTCCAAACGCCATGCGGAAAAGATCTGCAAGGTGATGGACACCGCCATGAAGGTCGGCGCGCCTGTCATCGGCCTCAACGATTCGGGCGGCGCGCGCATCCAGGAGGGCGTGGCGAGCCTTGGCGGCTATGCCGAGGTGTTCCAGCGCAACGTGCTGGCGAGCGGCGTGGTGCCGCAGATCAGCCTCATCATGGGGCCGTGCGCGGGCGGGGCGGTCTACAGCCCGGCGATGACCGACTTCATCTTCATGGTGAAGGACTCGAGCTACATGTTCGTCACCGGCCCCGATGTGGTGAAGACCGTCACCAACGAGGTGGTGACGCAGGAGGAACTGGGCGGGGCGATCACCCACACCACCAAGACCTCCGTGGCCGATCTCGCCTACGAGAACGATGTCGAGGCGCTGCTGGCGACCCGCCGCTTCTTCGACTTCCTGCCGCTGTCGAACCGCGACGAGGCCCCCGTCCTCCCCACCGGCGATGCGTGGGACCGGCTCGACAACAGCCTCGACACGCTGATCCCCGACAACGCCAACCAGCCCTACGACATGCACGAGGTCATCACCAAGGTGCTGGACGAGGGCGATTTCTTCGAGATCCAGCCGGCCCACGCAGGCAACATCATCTGCGGTTTCGGCCGCGTCGAGGGCCGCACCGTGGGCGTGGTGGCGAACCAGCCGATGGTGCTGGCAGGCGTGCTCGACATCAATTCCTCGAAGAAGGCCGCGCGCTTCGTGCGCTTCTGCGATGCCTTCGAGATCCCGATCATCACCTTCGTCGACGTGCCCGGCTTCCTCCCCGGCACCGCGCAGGAGCTGGGCGGGATCATCAAGCACGGCGCGAAGCTGCTCTTCGCCTATGCCGAGGCGACCGTGCCCAAGATCACCGTCATCACCCGCAAGGCATACGGCGGGGCCTATGACGTGATGGCCTCCAAGCACCTGCGCGGCGACCTCAACTACGCCTGGCCCACCGCCGAGATCGCGGTGATGGGCGCCAAGGGCGCGGTGGAGATCATCTTCCGGCAGGAAAAGGACGACCCCGCCAAGATCGCCGAGCGGACCAAGGAATACGAAGACCGCTTCGCCAATCCCTTCGTCGCGGCCCAACGCGGCTATATCGACGAGGTGATCCATCCGCACTCGACCCGCCGCCGGATCGCGCTGGGGCTAAGGAAGCTGCGGACGAAGCAGTTGGAGAACCCTTGGAAGAAGCATGACAATATTCCGCTGTAGTGCGCTGCTAAGCGCCGCGTTACTGCTCGTCGCACCCGTCCAAGCACAAGAGGATGTGCGGGCTGACAGGATTCTGTCGACAGCTACTTTGCATGAACGGTGCGCAGCATCCGAGGCAACCGAAGACGGGCGGCTTATGATCGGCTATTGTCTTGGAGCAATCACCGGGATTGCCGATGCGGCCATGACCCTCAACGCTGTCCTCACAGGCAAACAAACAATTTGTCTATCTGAACAGGTCAGTTCTGATGCGATGAGACTTCAGTTTCTTCAGTTTGTTGAGCAACGTCCGGACGCGATGGACTTGCCGGCAGCAACAGTGGTGATTGCCGTCCTTCAGTTGAGCTACCCATGTAAGGCAGGAAAACCATGAAACTCGGCCGCTTGAACCACATCGGGGTCGCCACGCCCTCTATCGCCGATAGCATCGCCTTCTACCGCGACGTGATGGGCGCGACCAAGATCCACACGCCCTTCGACCTTGAGGAGCAGGGCGTGAAGGTCTGCTTCGTCGACACTCCCGGCGCGGACGGGGCGATGAACGGCACCCAGATCGAGCTGATCGAGCCACTGGGGGCAAACTCCACGCTCGCAGGCTTCCTCGCCAAGAACCCCTTGGGCGGGCAGCATCACCTGTGCTTCGAGGTGCCCGACATTGCCGAGGCGCGCTCGGAATTCGAGGCGCTCGGCAAGCGCATCCTCGGCCCCACCCGCATCGGCGCGCACGGCACCCCTATCTTTTTCGTCCATCCCAAGGACATGGGCGGCATGCTTACCGAGATCATGGAGACCCCGCGCGAGGACGCGCACTGGTCGAATTAGTCTAATCCGTCACCCTGGCCTCGAGCCGGGGTCGCTTGCGGCAAGCGGTCCCGGATAAAGTCCGGGACGACGAAATGGAGAGAAGAATGTCCTACGAAACCATCCGCGTCGAACGTGACGGCCCGCTGCTCACCATCACCCTGAACCGACCCGAGCGCCTCAACGCCATGCCGCCGCAGATGGCGGACGAGTTGGGGCAGGCGTTCTACGACCTCGGCGATGCGCGCGCGGTGCTGATCACCGGCGAGGGCAAGGGCTTCTGCTCGGGCGCGGACCTTGCGGCGCGCGGCTCCGGCTCGGCGCTGGGCGGGAAGGGCGGCAGCCACGAGGCGCTGATCAACCACTACAACCCCGCAATCAGCCAGCTGATCCGCGCGAGCGTGCCGGTGATCTGCGCGGTCAATGGCCCGGCGGCGGGCGTAGGCTGCAGCCTTGCGCTGGCGGCGGACTTCACCATTGCCGCCAAAAGCGCCTACTTCCTGCAAGCCTTCGTCAATATCGGCCTCGTACCCGATGGCGGCTCCACCTGGCTGCTCACCCGCGCCATCGGCCGCGCGCGCGCCACGCGGATGATGATGCTGGGCGAAAAGATTTCGGGCGAGCAAGCCGAGGAATGGGGCCTCGTCTACAAGTGCGTCGAGGATACCGACCTGATGACCGAAGCCCGCGCTCTGGCCGAGAAGCTGGCGAACGGCCCGACCATCGCCTACGCCACGATGAAGCGCAACATCGCCACCGCGCTCGACCAGAACCTCCAGATGGTGCTGCTCGCCGAGGCCGAGGGCCAGCGCATCGCCGGCGCGACCAAGGACGCGATGGAGGGCGGCATGGCCTTCCTCCAGAAGCGCAAGGCTGAATTCAAGGGGGAGTAACGCCCCTTTCGTCACCCCGGCGCAAGCTGGGGCCTATGGCGGCAAGAGATGCCAGCGTCCGCTGGCATGACGAATTTGCTTTGGAAAAGACATGACCGACAAACCCACGCTCGAAGACTGGAACGCCCTTGCCGCCAAGGAAGTGAAGGGCCGCGACCTGACTTGGCACACGCCCGAGGGCTTCGCGATCAAGCCGCTCTACACGGCGGAAGATCACGCAGGGTTCGACCCCGGCTTGCCCGGCTTCGCGCCCTTCACGCGCGGGGTGAAGGCGAGCATGTACGCGGGGCGCCCGTGGACGATCCGGCAATATGCTGGCTTCTCCACCGCCGAGGAATCGAACGCCTTCTACCGCCGCAACCTCGCCATGGGGCAGAAGGGGCTGTCGGTGGCCTTCGACCTTGCGACCCACCGCGGCTACGATTCCGATCACCCGCGCGTCGTCGGCGATGTCGGCAAGGCCGGTGTGGCGATCGACACGGTCGCGGACATGGAGATTCTGTTCGACCAGATCCCGCTCGATTCCATGTCCGTCTCGATGACGATGAACGGCGCGGTGATCCCGGTGCTGGCCTTCTTCATCGTCGCCGCGGAACGTCAGGGCGTGTCGCAGGACAAGCTCGACGGCACCATCCAGAACGACATCCTCAAGGAGTTCATGGTCCGCAACACCTATATCTACCCGCCCGAGCCGAGCATGCGGATCATCTCGGACATCATCGCATACACCTCGGCCAACATGCCGAAATTCAACTCGATTTCGATCAGCGGCTACCACATGCACGAGGCCGGGGCGACCGCAGTGCAGGAGCTCGCCTTCACCATCGCCGACGGCAAGGAATATGCGCAGCGCGCCATGGCTGCGGGCCTCGACATCGACGCCTTCGCGGGTCGTCTGTCGTTCTTCTTCGGCATCGGCATGAACTTCTTCATGGAGATCGCCAAGCTGCGCGCCGCGCGCACGCTGTGGTGGCGGGTGATGGACGGGCTGGGCGCGAAGGACGAACGCTCCAAGATGCTGCGCACCCATTGCCAGACGAGCGGCGTCAGCTTGCAGGAGCAGGACCCCTACAACAACGTCATCCGCACCACCATCGAGGCGATGGCGGCGGTGCTCGGCGGCACGCAGTCGCTGCACACCAATGCGCTGGATGAGGCGATTGCGCTGCCCACCGACTTTTCGGCGCGCATCGCCCGCAACACCCAGCTGGTGTTACAGGAGGAGAGCGGGATCACGAGCGTCGTCGATCCGCTCGGCGGCTCGCATTATATCGAGGCTTTGACCGCCACCCTTGTCGACGAAGCGTGGAAGCTGATCGAGCAGGTCGACGCGGCAGGCGGCATGACCGCCTTCGTCGCCACCGGCGCGCCCAAGGCCGCGATTGAACGCGCGGCGGCGGAAAAGCAGACCAAGGTTGATAAAGCCGAGACGGTGATCGTCGGCGTCAACAAGTACCGCAAGGAACAGGAAGACGCGCTCGAGACGCTGGAAGTCGACAACCAGAAAGTCCGCGCCGGCCAGATCGCCCGTCTCGCCAAGGTGCGCGAAGGCCGGAACGAGGCTGCTTGCCGTGCGGCGCTCGCGGCGCTGACCGAGGGCTGCAAGAGCGGCGCGAACCTGCTGGCGCTGGCGGTGGAAGCCGCGCGCCACGATGCGACGCTCGGGGAAATCTCCTCGGCGATGGAGGAGGTCTTCGGCCGCCACGACGCCACCCCTGCGCCAGTCACGGGCGTCTACAAGACCGCCTACGAATTCGACCGCCGCTGGGCGCAGGTGACGGACGGCGTGGAAGCCGTGGGTCGCCGCTTGGGCCGCAAGCCCAAGATCATGATCGCCAAGATGGGCCAGGACGGCCATGACCGCGGTGCGAACGTGATCGCCAGCGCTTTCGGCGACATGGGCTTCGAGGTGGTCTCCGGCCCGCTGTTCCAGACCCCGCAGGAATCGGCCGCAATGGCGCTCGAACACGATGTCGACGTGGTCGGCGCGTCGAGCCTTGCGGCAGGCCACAAGACCCTGATCCCCGAACTGATCCGCCTCCTGCGCGAAGCGGGCCGCGGCGACATCAAGGTGACGGCAGGCGGCGTGATCCCCCCGCAGGACTACGACTTCCTGCGCGAAGCGGGGGTGCAGGGGATCTACGGTCCGGGAAGCAATGTTGTCGAGTGCGCGGCGGATATCCTCGTGCTGCTCGGCCACAACATGCCGCCTTTGGGCGAGGGGCTGGACGAGGCTGCGGAGTAGGTCGCTCCATCTCCGTTCGCCCTGAGCTTGTCGAAGGGCCGCCCTTCGTTGCCACCACGCGAGAAAAGAAAGTGCAGGGCTTCGACAAGCTCAGCCCGAACGGTTATTGTGATCCTGTGGATTGCCGCGTCGCCTTCGGCTCCTCGCAATGACGAAGGAGATGCTATCGTGAGCTTTAGCGAGCGAGGGCTATCGCCTGCTCAGAAGTTGGGCTGCGGCCTCTATGCGCTGATAGCCGGGTATTTTTCGGCGGGCTTCGCAATTAGCGGCGCGATGGGCGATTGCCCAATCGGCAACGACTGCCCCACGGAGTTTGACCGCGCGCTGATGTTTTACGGAATACCTATCGGCTTTTTCATCGGCGGACTTCTGCTCACCAAGTTTTTCATGCGAGACAAAGATTGACCCACCCCCGCAACGACTGGACCCGCACCGAAATCGCGGCCCTCTTCGACCTCCCCTTCACCGAGCTGCTGTTCCAGGCCGCCAGCGTCCACCGCGAATATCACCCGCCCACGCAGGTGCAGCTGTGCACCCTGCTCAGCATCAAGACCGGCGGGTGCCCCGAGGATTGCGGCTATTGCTCGCAGTCGGTGCACGCGGACTCGGGCGTGGAAGCGACCAAGCTGATGGACGTGCAGGCTGTGCTCCAGCGCGCGGCGCAGGCCAAGGATGCGGGCAGCCAGCGGTTCTGCATGGGCGCGGCGTGGCGCAACCCCAAGGACCGCGATATGCCCGCGATCGTGGAGATCGTGAAGGGCGTCTCCGCCATGGGCCTCGAAACCTGCATGACGCTGGGCATGCTTGAGCCGCATCAGGCGGCCATGCTCGCCGAGGCGGGGCTCGACTATTACAACCACAATATCGACAGCTCGCCCGAGTATTACGAGCGCGTCATCTCCACCCGCGATTTCCAGTGCCGGCTCGATACGCTCGATCACGTGCGCAAGGCGGGGATCAACGTGTGCTCCGGCGGGATTGTCGGCATGGGTGAGACGCGCGAGGATCGGGTGGGCTTCGTCCACACCCTTGCCACCTTGCCGCAGCACCCTGAGAGCGTGCCGGTCAACGCGCTGGTGCCGGTCAAGGGCACGGTGCTGGGCAACATGCTGGCCGACACGCCGCTGGCCAAGATCGACGATATCGAGTTCGTCCGCACGGTCGCGGTCGCGCGCATCACCATGCCGCGCTCGATGGTGCGGCTGTCGGCGGGGCGCGAGTCCATGTCCGAAGCCACGCAGGCGCTGTGCTTCCTCGCGGGCGCCAATTCGATCTTTACCGGCGACAAGCTGCTGACCGCGCCCAATGCTGGTGACGACAAGGACGGCGCGCTGTTTGCCAAGCTCGGCCTCACCGCATTGAAGGGCGAGGAGCCGGCGCGGGCCTGCAAGGCTGCGGCGGCGTGATCGCCTTTCTCGCCGCAGCGGCTCTGGCGACGGCGCAACCCGCGCCCGAACCCCGGCCGCTGACCATCGGCGAGACGTTCACCCTCGAAGTGCTCGGCGCAGTGCGGGAGGTCAACATCGTCTTCCCGCCCGATTACGCCGAGGACCCCGAAAAGCGCTGGCCAGTGATCTACCAGATCGACGGCGGTATGGGCCAAGACCTGATGATGGGAGCAGGCCTGATGCGCTGGGGCGCGCTGTGGGGGCGCAGCGGGGATGCGATCATTGTCGGTACCGAAACGAAGGACCGCCAGCGCGAATTGCTCCCACCGACCGGTGACGCCGCCGAGCGCGCGAAATACCCCACCGCAGGCGAAAGTGCCGCCTTCCGGGCTTGGCTGGCCGATATCGTCAAACCTATCGTCGAGGCCCGCTACCGCACCGATGGCCGCGCCTTCCTTGTCGGCGAAAGCGCGGCAGGGCATTTTGTGGTCGAGACGTGGGCCGAAGCGCCCGGACTTTTCAGCGGCTACGCGGCGATCTCGCCCAGCCTGCAATGGGATTTCGAGGCTCTGAGCCGCAAACCCTTGGGCGAGGGCCTGCGCCCGCCGCTCTACCTCAGCCTCGCCGACGAGGGCGGGGCAACCGAAAGCGGCATGGCGCGGCTTCTGGAAAGCCTCCCGCCAAGCCAACCTTATTGCTTCTCCGACCGCCGCAAGCAACTGCGCCATGCCACCGCGCTCCACGGCCTCTTGCCCGAAGCGCTGCAATATCTGATGCCCACCAAGGCCGATTGGCTGGAGGAATATGGCATGGTTCTGCGGTGCGAAAAGCGGGGCGGGGGCTAGGGTGGGCCTCGGTTTCTCCGTCGATACGCTGCTCCCCAAAGCCCGCGGGGGCGGGCAATTGCGCATGGGGCTGGTCAAGCTGGAGGAGCATCAGTGGCTCCAGCCTGCGCCCGATCTGGCGGCGCGGGCCGCGGGGTTTGCCGAGTGGCCCGAGGGGGTGCAACTGACGCCTGAGGTCGACGTGCCGGGGCGTGAACTGGCGGCGATGCTGGGCACCAGAGGCGCGCTCCCGGAAGCGGCGCTGGCGGTGCATGAAGACCTTTGCCTCCTCACGAAAGCCGAGGGCGAGGAGGTCTATCGCCTGATCGGTGCAGCGGTGGCATGGCCCTCCGATTGGCACCCCGCCGAGAAAATCGGTCTCCCCCTCCGTGCTCTCCACGCGCCGATTGCAGGCTATGAAGAACAACTCGCCACCGGGGTCGACCGCTTCATGGAGACCCTGCGTCCCGGCCCCATCTACGCCCGTTGCAACTGGTTCATTGCCGCGACCGGGAACCGTCGCTGGCTCCCTGACCGGCCCCCGCAGGAAGCCTTCGCCCATGTCACCCCGGACAATGCAGGCGAGACCTTGTTCGTGCGCTCCGAACGCCAGACGCTCCGGCGGCTCCCGCAAACAGGCGCGATCCTGTTCACCATCGGCATTTACGTTGAACCGCTGGGCAAGCTCTCCCCCGCGAATATCGCGATGCTGGGCAAGGCCGTGCAAACCCTCGTCAGCGGAGAGGGGGACCGGCGCGGAGCTCCAGCCTATGCCGACAGTCTGATCGCCTTTGCGGAAAGGAACGCCGCATGATCGCCACGCTCATCCTCCCGCTGCTTGCACAAGCCGCCGAGCCTTTGCCGGAATGCGACCAGAAGGAAGCCGACATTGGCATCCAGCAGGCGATGAACCAATGCGCCGGCAGAGATTTCGCGGTCGCCGACGCCGAACTCAACGCGCAATGGAAAATCACTGCGGCCGCGATGAAGCAGCAGGATGCCGAATGGGCGACCTATGGTGTCGCGATGGACAGCCGCCCCGGCTTTTTCGACAGCCTGTTGGAAGCCCAGCGCGCATGGCTTGTCTACCGCGATGCCCACTGTCGGGTCGATGGCTACATTGCCCGCGGCGGGAGCATGGAGCCGATGCTGGCATCCTTCTGCAAGGCGCACTTGACCCGCCAGCGCACGCAGCAATTGAAAGACCTTGCCGAGGTTCCTTACTGAAGCACCAAATCCGCTAGCTTGCTTGGCGGCCTTTCCCTCGGCATAGCCAGCCGCGAATATTGCACCTGAGAGAGGTTACGCGCTTGTTCTCGAAAATCCTGATTGCCAATCGCGGCGAGATCGCCTGCCGGGTTATTACCACCGCGCGCAAGATGGGGATCAAGACCGTCGCGGTCTATTCCGATGCCGACGCGCGCGCGCCCTTTGTCGCGATGGCTGACGAGGCGGTGCATATCGGGCCTTCGCCCGCGGCGGAATCCTATCTGATCGCCGACAAGATTATCGCCGCCTGCAAGCAGACCGGGGCGGAGGCTGTTCACCCCGGCTACGGTTTCCTCTCCGAACGCACCTCCTTCGCCGAAGCGCTGGCGAAGGAAGGCATCGCCTTCATCGGGCCTCCCGTGGGCGCGATTGCCGCAATGGGGGACAAGATCGAGTCCAAGAAACTCGCCAAGGAAGCGGGCGTCAATGTCGTCCCCGGCTTCGTCGGCGAGATCGAGGATACCGAACACGCGGTGCGCATCTCCAACGAGATCGGCTATCCGGTGATGATGAAGGCCAGCGCCGGGGCGGGGGCAAGGGGATGCGCCTTGCTTATAACGAGGCCGACGTGCGTGAAGGCTTCGAGAGCGTGAAGCGCGAGGGGCTGAATTCCTTCGGCGATGACCGCGTCTTCATCGAGAAGTTCATCCTCAATCCGCGCCATATCGAGATCCAGATCCTCGGCGACCAGCACGGCAATATCCTCTACCTGAACGAGCGCGAATGCTCGATCCAGCGCCGCCACCAGAAGGTGGTCGAGGAAGCGCCGTCGCCCTTCGTCACGCCCAAGATGCGCAAGGCGATGGGCGAGCAATGCGTCGCTCTGGCGCGCGCGGTGGGCTATTACAGCGCAGGGACGGTCGAGTTGATCGTCAGCGGCGCGGACCCGACGGGGGAGAGCTTCTACTTCCTCGAAATGAACACCCGCCTTCAGGTTGAACACCCCGTCACCGAGGCGATCACCGGCATCGACCTGGTCGAGCAGATGATCCGCGTCGCGGCGGGCGAGAAGCTGGCGATGACGCAGGACGATATCGGGATCGACGGCTGGGCGATCGAGAACCGCGTCTATGCCGAAGACCCCTATCGCGGCTTCCTGCCCTCTACGGGCCGTCTGGTGCACTATCAGCCGCCGCTCGCCGGCTGGACCGAGGATGAAACCGTCGCGGGCAAGGCGCGCCGCGGCGTGGCGCGGGGCAATGGCAGCGTGCGCGTCGATGACGGTGTCTATGAAGGCGGCGAAGTCTCCCGCTTCTACGACCCGATGATCGCCAAGCTGATCACCTGGGCCCCGACCCGCGACGAGGCGGCGGACTTGCAGATCGAGGCGCTCGACCATTTCCGCATCAAGGGCCTCGGCCACAATGTCGATTTCCTCAGCGCCATCATGCAGCACCCGCGCTTCCGCTCGGGCGAGCTGACCACCGGCTTCATCGCCGAGGAATACCCAGAAGGCTTCCACGGCGCGGCGACCAGCGATGATATGAAACGCATTCTCGCGGCGGTGTGTGCGGGCAACGAATTCACCCTGCAATCGCGCGCGCGCCGGATTTCGGGCCAGCTTGACGGCGATGACGGGCAAGCGGGCGTGCTGCGTGTCACCACCGAATGGCTGGTGAAGCTTGGCGACGAACGCTTCGAAGTCACCCTGGGCGATGGCCATGCGATGGTGGACGGGGTGCGGGTCGAAGGCACCTGCAACTGGCTCCCCGGCATGGTGCAGGCCGAAGCGACCGGCAAGGTCGAGGACGGGGCAGAGCAGCGGCTTGGCCTGATCGTCGAGCGGGTCGGCAACCGGTGGAAGGTCACCACCCGCGGCGCGGCGCACACCGCGCTGGTGCTGCCGCTCAGGCTGGCGCGGCATGAGTCTCTCATGCTCGAAAAGGTCCCGCCCGATCTTTCCAGGCTGCTGATCTGCCCGATGCCGGGGATGCTGGTGAAGCTCCACGTGGCTGAGGGCGAAACCGTGCAGCCCGGTCAGCCGCTCGCCACGGTCGAAGCGATGAAGATGGAAAACATCCTGCGCGCCGAAAAGGAGGGCGTCATCGCCAAGATCAACGCCGCCGAGGGCGAAAGCCTCGCGGTGGATGCGGTGATCCTCGAACTGGAGTAGGCCTGCCGCGCTGGCTCAATCCAGTGTCAGATGCAGGCACTGGTTGAAGTCGGTCAGCGTGTAGTCGGCGAAAGCCTCGCCATTGGTGAAGCCACGTTTGCGATAGAGTGCCAGCGCCGGTTCAAAGGCGGGGCCGGTGCCGGTTTCGAGGCTGAGCACTGAAAGACCTTCGTCGCGGGCATGGGCGATAATGGTCTCAAGCAAGGCCGCCGCCAGCCCCTGCCGCAGGAAATCGGGATGGGTCCGCATCGATTTGACCTCGCCGCAGCGGTGATCCAGCCGCTTGAGCGCGCCGATCGCGGCAACGCTGTTTCCAGCGTGCGCGGCCCAGACCGTTACTGCCGGATCCTGCAATCCGCTCAGATCAAGCGCGAAGCTCATGCCTTCGGGTGAACCGTCGCGCATCGCCTGCTGATGGTAGGCGATCAGGGCCTGCACCTGCGCGTCGGCGAGGTCGGCCTGTGCGATGATCATGCGGCGAGTTCTTGGTCGAGAAATGCTGCGATGTCCCTAAGATCGACATCGCGGGCGACATAGGCCTCCCCAAGCGCCCGCAGCAGCAGGAACGGCAAGGTTGTGCCTTCGGCTTTCTTGTCGTGGCGCATGTGATCGACCAGCCTTGCGCCGTCGCAGGCAAGGGCAAGGTCGGGCAGATGCGCGGGCAGTCCCGCCGTCGCGATCGCCTCAGCCGCCCGTTCGGCATCGGCAGCGGCGATTTCCCCGCGGCGGGCAGAATAGCGCGCGGCGAGCACCATCCCCATGGCAACGCCCTCACCGTGCAGCAGGCGATCGGAAAAGCCGGTTTCCGCCTCAAGCGCATGGCCGAAGGTGTGGCCGAGATTGAGCAGGGCGCGCAGGTCTTCCGTCTCGCGCTCGTCAGCGGCAACGATCCGAGCTTTCATCGCGATGCTGGTGGCGATGGCGTGTTCGAGCGCGGCGGGCTCGCGGGTGAGCACCTTGTCGCCGTTAGCCTCCAGCCAGGCGAAGAAGGCCGCGTCGCCAAGCAGGCCGTATTTGATTACCTCTGCATAACCGGCGCGCATCTCGCGGTCGGGCAGGGAGGCGAGAACCTGCGGGTCGATCAACACCAGCGAGGGCTGGTGGAAGGCGCCGATCAGGTTCTTGCCCGCCGCCGTGTTGATCGCGGTCTTGCCGCCAACCGAGCTGTCGACCTGCGCCAGCAGTGTCGTGGGGATCTGCACGAACCCGCAACCGCGCTTGGTGATCGCACAGGCAAACCCGACCAGATCGCCGACAACTCCTCCGCCGAGCGCGAAGACATGGTCCTTGCGGGTGATGCCAAGCGCCAGCAGCCAGTCGCACAACCGTTCGAGCACGGGCCAGGTCTTGGCGCCTTCGCCGGATTCGACCACGAACCATTCGGCAGCAAGGCCCCGGGCGGCCAGACCGGCATCGACGGTGGCCGCAAACAGGCGGTGGGTGTTGGTGTCGGCCACGAGCGGGACCGCCCGTCCGCCAGCGTAAGCGCGCAGAAACGGCGCTGCCTCATCGGACAGGCGCGCAAGCAGCCCCTCCTCGATCATTACGTCATAGGAGCGCCCGGCCAGCGCAACGGGAACTACAGCCATTGGTCTATCGCCTCGATAATGGCGCGGGCGGTGTCGGCATGGGGGCCGTTCTCGCTCACGATGCGGATGTGGGCCTGCCCATAGAAAGGTGCACGTTCCCGCGCCAGTCGGGTGAGGATTTCCTTCGGATCGCCCTGCTTCAGCAGCGGGCGGTTGCCGCGCCTTGCGGTGCGTTCCACCAGCGTGTCGACATCGCAATCGATCCACACGGCAATGCCCTTTTCCAGCACTGCGGCGCGAGTATCGGGATCGACGAATGCTCCGCCGCCGGTGGCGATCACGCCGTGGCCCTCATCGATCAGGCGGGCGATCACGCGCCGTTCGCCATCGCGGAAATAGGCCTCGCCGAAGGTCTCGAAGATTTCCGGGATCGAGCGCTGCGCCGCTTCGACAATCGCCTCGTCGGCATCGACGAAATCGCGCCCCAGCATCGCGGCGAGCTTCCGCCCGACGGTGGACTTGCCCACGCCCATCAGCCCCACCAGCACCACCGGACGGGTAATGCGGGCAGCAATGGCGGCAAGATCGCTTTCGTTAGGCAAGGAGGGTGCGCCGGACATTGCCGCATGGCCTATAGATGGGCTAGGGCGGGCGCAATATGGCAAACCTGCGTCGCTCGTCTTCATCGTTGCAAGGCCTTACACCGGCAGCGCCGCTGCGTCAGGCGGGTGTCCGGCGCTGGCCGGTTATTGCCGCCGTGCTGACGCTGGCAGGCCTCGTGCTTGCGTGGATCGAGGGCGGGGAAGAGCCGCTCCGCCCGATTGCGGCACCGGTGGCCCTGCCGGGAGAACAGCAGTGATCGGTGCCCGAAAGAACAAGCTGCGGCTGGCCCTCGGCGTCGCATCACTCGGATTGCTGGGCGCACTGGGCGGGGCGGGGCTGGCCGGATTTGCCGCGGCCCAGCAAAAGCCCGAATCGATCCTGCCGCCTGGCTTCGACGATCCGGCGCCCCAGCCGCCGCGTCCGGCGCCCGCGCCTTCGCCGAGCCAGGGCGTGACGCCCCAGCAGCGCCCTTCGCAAGGCGGAATCGTGTTTGTCCCCGGTGTTCCTGCAGGTTCAACCACGCCCGCCGATCCGGTCAGCGCTGCTCCACTGCCTTCGATCACCCGCGACCAGCTGGCCAGCCTGCCCAGCCTTGAAAAGCTGGAAAGCATGTCGACCGAGGAACTGGACCAGCTTCTCGGTCTCAAGCCCAAGTCCGATATTCCCGCCGGTGCCCGCCGCGCGCTGACCCGCACCGGCGTGCTGGCGAGCGAGGAGGGCGGCTTGCCGCCGGTTGCCCTGTTCAACCAGCCCGAAGCGCTGGTGCGGGCGACGCTGGCGGGGACGAAAGGCCCGCTGGTCTCGCGCTGGGGGCACATCCTGCTGCGCCGTGCACTGGCGAGCCGGCTGGCCGCGCCGCTGGGCATGGACCCGGTCGAATTTGCCGCACTGCGGGCCAAAGTGCTCAACAGGATGGGCGAATATGCGCTCGCCCGGGCGCTGGTGCAGGATATCGATACGGCCAACTGGTCAGGCGATCTTACCGCCGAGGCGCTGACCGCTTATCTTGCCAGCGGGGATGTCACCGGCGCCTGTCCGGCGGTTCGGCTGCAAGGTTCTGCACGTGAGGACGGCGAGTGGCAGATGCTGCAGGCGATCTGCAATGCCTATGCCGGGGAAACCGCGCTCGCCGCTTCGCAGCTGGACCGCGCTTTGGGCCGCGGGATTGCGCCGCGTATCGATGTCTTGCTGGCGCGGCGGTTTGCCGGCGCAGCCGGGCGCGGGCAACGGGCGGTCGAGATCGAATGGGACGGGGTCGATGATCTCAACCCCTGGCGCTTTGCGCTTGCCACGACGCTGGGTGAGCCTGTGCCCGAAGCCTTGCTCGATGGCGCGTTGAAGGCGCGAGGCGGGGCCTATTATGCTCGTTCCGGTGCCTTGCTGCCGATGCTGCCTGCCGCGTCGCGGGCCCGTTTTGCCGGGCGCGCGGGGCGCGAGGGGATCCTGTCCGCCGATGCGATGATCGACATCTTCAGCGAGGTCTATGCCGATCCGGCGGCAAAGGGCGATGCGGCCGATCAGGCGCGTGCCCTGCGCGAAGCCTATCTTGCCAATGATCCGGAAGCGCGGATTGCCGCGATGCAGCGCCTGTGGGCGGCTGGAAACGCGCTGGGCGGAGGTGATGGTTACGGCGCGCGGGTGCTGACCGCCTATGCGGCGGCGCGTATTCCTGCGGACGCGGCGCAGGCCGATGCGGCGGGCGATCTGATCGCGGCGATGCTGGCCGCCGGGCTCGATCGCGATGCGCTCGCCTGGCGCGGCGTGGTCGAGGAAGGCTCGCTTGGCTGGGCGCTGATCGTGCTTTCCGCGCCGCGCAGCAACGGCGTGGGACAAGGCGCGGTGGAAAGCTTTATCGGCGACGATGAAAGCGAAGAATCGCGCAAATCTGCGTTTCTGGTCGCCGGGCTCGCCGGGATCGGACGGTTGGATAGCGGCGCTGCCAATGCGCTCGCAGGCGATCTCGGCTTCGATCTCGCCCGCCAGACCCGCTGGAGCCGCGCTATTTCCCGCGCTGCCGAGGTCGGCAATCCGGCGATGGTCGCGCTGCTTGCCGGGCTCGGGATGCAGGGCACAAGCTGGGAGCAGATGACGCCGCTGCATCTCTATCACATCACCTCGGCGCTGACCCGCGTCGGGCTGGAGGCCGAGGCTCGCATGATCGCCGCCGAGGCGGTGGCACGCGGCTGAGGCCGGGCTATGTCTGCCGCGACCGAGGCGTTCCTCGCGATGCTCGCGGCAGAACGCGGCGCGGCGCTGAACACGCTGGCGGCCTATCGCCGCGACTTGGACGGGGCGGAAGACGCGATCGGTGATCTGGCCGATGCCTCGCGTGATGCCGTTGCCAGCCTCGCGGGGGAATGGAGTAGCCTTGCTCCCTCCAGTGTAGCCCGCAAGGCATCGGCGCTCAGACAGTTTTTCGGGTTTGCTCTCGATGAAGGCTGGCGGCGCGATGATCCATCAGGCGCGCTGCCGGCCCCGCGGACCCGCCGTCCGCTGCCGAAGGTGCTGGGACATGACCAGATTGCCGCGCTGTTCGCCCGCGCCGAGGAAGAGGCGGCGGGCGATGATCCCAAGGCGGTCCGGCTGCTCGCGCTGATCGAGCTGCTTTATGGCTCGGGCTTGCGTGCGACCGAGCTGGTGGCTCTGACGCTCAGCGCGGTTCCGCGAGACGCGCCGTTCCTGACGGTGACCGGAAAGGGCGGAGCAACCCGGCTGGTGCCAGTGGGGGCGCGGGCGCTGGAAGCGCTTGCGCGCTGGGCAGCGCTGCGTCCAGCGACGCCCGCATCGCGCTATCTTTTCCCGTCGAAAGGCGGCCAACATCTCAGCCGTGTGCGCCTGTTCCAGCTGTTGAAGGCGCTGGCGGGGCGCGCCGGGCTCGATCCCGCCGCAATCAGCCCGCACGTGCTGCGCCATGCCTTTGCCACCCACCTGCTCGAAGGCGGGGCAGACCTGCGCGTGCTGCAAACGCTGCTGGGCCATGCCGACATCGCCACCACCCAGATCTACACCCATGTGGACAGCGCCCGGCTGGTTGCCCTCGTGAATTCCTGTCACCCGCTTGCAACGCGCCCCGCATCCGACTAGCGCAGGCGGCATGATTTCCTACCTCGATTTCGAGAAGCCGATTGCCCAGCTTGAAGAGCGGATCGGACAGCTGCGGGGCGTTAACGCGCTGCATGATGTCGATGTTGCCAGCGAGATTGGGCGGCTCGAAGCCAAAAGCACCGAACTGCTTGCCAGCACCTATGCCTCGCTCACGCCATGGCAGAAGACGCAGGTGGCCCGCCATCCGCAGCGCCCGCATTTCCGTGATTATGTCGCGCACGCCTTCAGCGAATTCGTGCCGCTGGGCGGTGATCGTCTGTATGGCGATGATCAGGCGATCATGGGCGGGTTTGCGCGGCTGAACGGGCGGCGGGTGATGCTGATCGGCCACGAAAAGGGCCACGACACGCAAAGCCGCATCCGGCACAATTTCGGCATGGGCAAGCCCGAAGGTTATCGCAAGGCGATCCGCCTGATGGAACTGGCGGGCCGGTTCGGCCTTCCGGTGGTGACCCTGGTGGATACATCCGGTGCGTTTCCCGGGATCGAGGCGGAAGAGCGCGGACAGGCCGAAGCCATCGCCCGTGCGACCGAAGCCTGCCTCGATCTGCCGGTGCCGATGGTGGCCGCGATCGTGGGCGAGGGCGGTTCGGGCGGCGCGGTTGCGCTGGCCTCGGCCAACCGCGTGCTGATGATGGAGCATGCCGTCTATTCGGTGATCAGCCCTGAAGGCTGTGCCTCGATCCTGTGGCGTACCTCGGAAAAGGCAGCCGATGCCGCGCAGGCAATGAAGATCACCGCCCAGCATCTCAAGCGCGACAACGTGATCGACCGCATCGTGAAAGAGCCTGTGGGCGGCGCGCACCGCGATCCGGTGGCGGCGGCGCGGTTGCTCGGCACGGCGCTGACCGAGGAAATCGACCAGTTGAGCGGCCAGAGCGGCACAGCATTGATCGCCCAGCGCGAAGCCCGGTTCCTCGCCATCGGGGGTTAAGCTTTCGTTTGCCAAGGCTTTGCCCGCAGCTGCTTTCCCGATAGGCTGGGAGCAGAAAACATTGGCGGGAGCAGAGTCCATGGCACGAATTTCACGCAAGATGCTGGCGCTTGGCGCGGCGCCGCTGGCGCTGGCAGGTTGCATGGGCGGGGGCGGTTCAATCCCCTCGGCGTCGACCCCGATCACCCAGCAAGAAGCCCAGATGGGCGCGCAGTATCATCCCCAATTCCTTGCCGAATTCGGCGGTGCGATGACGGGGACCCACGCCCAGTATGTCGAGCAGGTGGGCAAGAATATCGCGGTGCAATCGGGCCTCGGTAATGCGCGTGAAAGCTTCACCGTCAGCCTGCTGAACTCTCCGGTGCATAATGCTTTCGCGGTGCCGGGTGGCTATATCTACACCACCCGCCAGCTGGTGACGCTGATGAACAACGAGGCGGAGCTGGCGGCTGTGCTGGGGCACGAGGTCGGCCATGTCGCCGCCCGCCACAGCCAGCGTCGCCAGCAGGCAGCGCAGCGCAATTCGATCCTCGGCGTGCTGGGGGCAATCGGTTCTTCGATCCTGCTGGGCGATTCGGGGCTGGGGAACACGCTGTCGCGCACCTTCATGGAAGGCTCGCAGTTGCTGACGCTGCGCTTCTCGCGCGCGCAGGAGTTGCAAGCCGATGATCTGGGGATCGAGTATCTGACCAAGGCCGGATACGATCGCCGCGCCATGGGCACCGTTCTGGCAAGCCTTGCTGCCCAGAATGCGCTCGACGCGCGGCTTCAGGGCAGGAATGCGAGCGTGCCCGAATGGGCTTCGACCCACCCCGATCCTGCCAGCCGCGTGCAGGCTGCGTTGACCAAGGCCGGAACCCAGACCGGCGGTGTCACGAATCGCGACACCTTCCTCACCCGGATCGATGGTCTGCTGTACGGAGACGATCCGGCGCAGGGGTTGATCGAGGGCAGCAATTTCATTCACCCCGAACTGCGCTTCGGCTTCACCGCGCCCCAGGGCTTCTACATGATCAACAGCCCGCGTGCGGTGAGCGTGCAGGGGCAGGGCGGGCAGGCGCAGCTGACACTGGCGACCTATAACGGCAATCTGGAAACCTATGTCCGTTCCGTCTTCACGGCGCTTGGGGGCGAGAACAGCACGCTGGCGCCGCAACAGATCGAACGCACGACGGTAAACGGGCTGCCCGCAGTCTATGGCACGGCGCGGGTGAACAACGGCCAGTCACAGGTTGACGTGGTGGTTTTCGCCTATGAATTCGCGCGCGACCGGGCCTACCACTTCGTTGCGATCACCCCCGCCGGTCAGGCTGGCACCTTCAACGCCATGTTCCGCTCGATGCGGCGGATCACGGACAGTGAAGCCAGCGCTGTGGTGCCCAAGAAGCTGCAAGTTGTAACCGTCGCCCGCGGCGATAGCGTGGCCAGCCTTGCACGGCGAATGGCCTATCCGGCAGCCCAGGAAGAACGCTTCCGCGTGCTCAATGCGCTGGGCAGCAATGACCAGCTGACACCCGGGCAGAAGGTCAAGATCGTGGTGCGCGCGCGTTAGGTCTCGATCGGCTGCTGCGCGATGCAGACCGCCCGCCCCGCCTCCCCACCCGGCCACCAGTGGGTCCACTATGCTGTGGTGGCCGGGTGGGGAGGCGGGGCGGGCGGTCTGCGCCACCAAAGGTGGCCGCTTATCAGCACCGCACAAACAAAAACGGCGGGGATTTCTCCCCGCCGTCTTCGTTTCGCGTATGGCGAGGATTATTCGCCGCCGCCGCCACCGTTGGCTTCGTTCAGCGTGTCCGACACGTTGGTGAAGGTGGTGTTGAGGCTGCCACCCAGAGCGGTCATGGCGGTGATCGCGGCGACGGCGATCAGAGCAGCGATCAGGCCGTATTCGATGGCGGTGGCGCCCTGCTCGTCACGAACGAGGTTCTTGAAGAAGGTCATGTGTAGTCTCCTGGTTTTGGTCTTCGGTACCCGTGCCGATCACCCCCTGGCGATCCGACGAATTTCAACTTAACCGGCAGTTCTTGAGAAATTCCTAACTTGCGAAATTTCCCGTTTACCCGCCGGTCGCTTCAACGACATCGCTCGACACCCCATCCCACATCTCGATCGCTTCGCCTGCAAAGGCTTGCACCGAAACGCTGATTGCGATGGCAATGAGAGCCAAGATCAGGCCGTATTCAATGGAGGTCGCCCCGGTCGTGTCATCGACGAGGTTTTTCATCACTGTCGATTTCATGGTGAGACCACCTAAGATTGCTTCCTGACGAGGCCTAAAATCGCCGCAGTCCGTTAAGAAAAGGTTGATGACCGTGCACGGGATGGAAAAAAATCCGACATGAAGACCGGCTGGCTCACAGTGGTTGCCGGTGCCTTGCAGCGGGGCGACGGGCGCTGGCTGATGCACAGGCGGCCCGAAGGAAAGCACCACGCGGGCTTGTGGGAGTTTCCCGGTGGCAAGGTGGAACCGGCTGAAATGCCTCTTGATTCGCTGGTCCGCGAACTTGAGGAAGAACTCGGAGTCGCCGTCAATCCCGGCCTGTGCGCGCCGGCGGGCTTCGCGCATTCCGGCATTGCCGGCGAGACTGGGGCGATTGTCATCCTGCTTTACAAGGTGGGTTCGTGGAACGGCGAACCGGCAGCGCTCGAAGGCGGCAGCGTGGACTGGTTCACGCCTGAGCAGATCGCCGCACTGCCGAAACCCCCGCTCGATATCGCGCTGGCCGCGCAGCTGTTCCAAAAGTTCTGATTGCGGCAACATTCGGCCTTGCCAAGCTGGAGAGACCCCCTTATGTGCCGCGCTCCAACGCGCACCCGTAGCTCAGCTGGATAGAGCACCAGACTACGAATCTGGGGGTCAGAGGTTCGAATCCTTTCGGGTGCGCCAACAACGCCCGCTCCTTGCAAAAGGGGCGGGCGCTGTTGGTTATGGGGCCAAATCCTGACCCTTCCGGCATCCCAGGCATCGCAACCGCGGCAGACGAGCGGGCCATCCGGACGTTGAATTCTCGCCCCCCTATGCCGATCGCGCCATAGGTTGTTGACCGGCAATAGACCGGGCGAGGATAAGGAGGCATGCGGCCGACCTCCCGATCTTTATCGCTGATCGCCAGTTTGAGCCTGATTCTGGCAGCATTTGGGCAAGCTGACGCAGCAGCAGCGCAAAGCCGGACAGACACGAGCGAAGCCGCTGAGGCAACCCGGTCGCAATGGATGACGCCGCGCGGGACGGGGCCCGGCCTGTCCTTCGTGACTTACGAAAGCGAGGCTGCGCAGGCGCGGGTGGGTTTTCACATCTATACCCCGCCGCAGTACGAGGCCGAACAAGCCAGGCGCTTTCCTGTTCTCTATTGGCTCCACGGAACAGGGGGTGGACTGCGCGGCATCGCGCCCTTGGCCGCCCATTTCGATGCAGCAATTGAACAAGGAAAGATCGCGCCGATGATCGTGGTCTTTCCGAACGGTCTTTCCGAAAGCATGTGGACCGATTCGGCTGATGGTCGTTGGCCGGTCGAAACCGTGCTCGTGAAGGAAATCGTGCCGCATGTAGATCGCAACTACCGGACCATCGCGGACCCCGGCGGGCGTATCATCGAAGGGTTCAGCATGGGCGGTCTGGGGGCTGCCCGGATCGGGTTCCGGCATCCCGGGATTTTCGGTGCCATTTCGATGATTGCGGCAGGTCCGCTGGATCCGGACTTCATGGGCCCCCAGACCCGCCGTAATCCTGACCTGCGGCGGCGTGTGCTGGACAGCGTTTATGCCGGAAGCCTTGCGCGGTTCCGCGCCGAGAGCGCTTGGGAGCTGTCGACCTTGCGGGCCGGTCAGGGCGGGACGCAGGGCCCTTTTCGTCAGGTCATCGGCTCGGCCGACTTTACCGCGCCAGACAATCTGCGCTTTCACCAGCACCTGAAACGGCAGGGAATTGCCCATGACTATGTCGAAATCGACGGTGTGGGGCACAATGTCCTCGCGTTGTTTGCAGCGATGGGCGAGGATAACTGGGCGTTTTACAGGCTTGTCACCGGCGCGCTGCAATAGCTCCGGCGGGCCGCCTCAGTCCGCGACGCTATCCTCCAACGCGTGCATATCATCGTCTGAAAGGCCGAAGTGATGCCCCGCTTCGTGGATCACGACATGCCGAACCAGCGCGACAAAGCTGACGCCGGTATCCGCCATTTCCTCAAGCAACGGCTGCCGGAACAGTGTGATCATCGGCGGCATGATCCCGCTGTCTTCCTGAGATCGCTCGGTCAGGGGAACGCCCTCGTACAGACCGGTCAGATCCCACGGATCGTCGAGTCCGACCGCGGCGAGCTGTTCTTCCGTGGCGAATTCCTCGACCCGCAGCACGATGTCGCGCAAGCCTTCGCGGAACAGCGCGGGCAGGCGGGCCAGCACGGCACGGGCGGCCATTTCGAATTCGGCAGTGCCCGGATCGGACAAAAGCGTTCTCCTGCAATCCACAGGGGGATGAATTGGTGAAGTTTGTTCCTACATCCTTTCATGGGAATGCGACGCCCGTTGCGCAATTGCTTTGCGCGTGCGGAACGCCTTTGGCCTACGCGGGTTGACGTCATTCGGGATCGACAGGTGAGGGGGCTCCGACAGAGCCATGAGTGAAGAAAGACATCGAGCCATGAATTACATCTCTGCCCACGACCACGACGAATTCGATCCGGAAAACCCGCTCGGGAAGCCCGAAGTGCCCGAAGAGGTGCAGGATGCGATTCGCACGTTGATCCGCTGGGCCGGTGATGATCCGTCACGCGAAGGATTGCTCGACACCCCCAAGCGGGTGGGGCGGGCGTGGCTCGAGTATTGTGAAGGCTACAAGGAAGACCCGGCGATCCACCTGTCGCGAATCTTCGAGGAAGTGGGCGGCTATGACGAGATCGTGCTGCTCAAGGACATTCCCTTCCAGTCGCATTGCGAACACCACATGGCGCCGATCATCGGCAAGGCCGCCATCGCCTACCTGCCGAACAAGAAGGTGGTGGGCATTTCGAAGCTCGCCCGCGTGCTTCATGGCTATGCCCAGCGTCTGCAGATCCAGGAGCGGCTGACCGCGGAAGTGGCGCAGTGCATCTGGGACAATCTTGAACCGCATGGCGTCGCTGTGGTGATCGAGGCGCAGCACGGCTGCATGACCGGGCGCGGGGTCAAGACCCCCGGTGTCGGCATGATCACCAGCCGGATTCTCGGCTGTTTTCTGGACGATGATCGCAGCCGCAAGGAAGTGATGAGCCTGATGGGCTATTGATCTGCGGATAATTCTCTTGCCTGTGTTGTTTTTGCATCAGTTGTGGCTTGGAATCCACGAGTCGACCTGCTAGTGATATAACGTCACTGCCCACACAAGGGCGGGACATCGCAGGAGACATGATGATGAAGAAACTCGCATTTGCGGGACTGGCCATCGGTGCGTGCCTCGCCACGCCTGCTGCCGCCCTCGAACACGAAGTCGTGATCGAACATGCCGCCGGCACCATTGCCGCCGATTACGCGGGTACCGTTAAGGTCGAAACCCGGCAGGTCGGCACCGCCGGCGTGGCCGGTCGCCCGAGCACGCTGCGCTGCGAATGGACGGCCTCGCTGAGTGTCGAGCGCACTGCCAAGGTGGGCGAGACGCTGCAATCGCGCCGCTCGATGGCGCGTGACGATGTCGCCACCGGATCGCGTCCGGGCTGGTGCGCGAGCCAGGCCAAGGCCATCGACAACCTCGTCGATTCGCGCCGTGACACCTTCCGCACCGCCATGCTTGCCATGGTCGAGCAGGATCGCAGCGCTATCCTTGCCGAAGCTGACAGCGTGCGCGCCGGCAACCGCGAAGGCTGAACCTTCGCGCTGCCAATGCGAAAGGGGCGCTCCGGTAACGGGGCGCCCTTTTTCGTGTTTGCGATCAGCGGCAAAGCGGCATAGCCTGTGCCTGGTCGGCCCGATGGCCTGTCAGAGGAGGATCCCGATGCTGCGTATTCCTGCCCGAAATGTTCTTGTCGCCGCCGCATGTGCCGGTCTGCTGGCTGCCTGTTCGGGCGGCGATACCGGCAGCGAAGCTCCGGCAAAGCCCGCCGGCGAAGCGCCCGCCGTGCTCAAGGAACGGCACGACAATTTCGAGGCGATCGGTGATGCCTTCAAGGCGGTGCGTGGCGAGCTGGACAAGGATGCGCCCGATTTCACGCTGATCGCGGCCAAGGCGAACGATATCAACGCGCGTGCGATGAAGATCGAAGCCCACTTCCCGGCCGGCACCAGCGTGGATGACGGTTACAAGACCGAGGCACTGGCGACGATCTGGCAGAAGCCCGAAGAGTTCAAGGCTGCGGGGCAAAAGCTGATCGACGAAAGCGCGAAGCTTGCCACGGTTGCGGGCGCGGGCGACAAGGCTGCCACCGCAGCGCAGGCCATGGCGATGGGCGGCACATGCAAGGGCTGCCATGATCAGTTCCGGCTCGACGACGAGAAATAGGCCGATGGAGGATCCGGCTGGCGCTCCGGCTTCACCCTTGCGCGATGTGCGGGTGTGGGATCCGTTCCTGCGACTCACCCACTGGAGCTTCCCGCTGCTGATCCCGGCGATGTGGTGGACAGCGGAAAACTCCAAGTGGGCGCTGCACCGGCAACTTGGTCTGGTGCTGCTGGGCCTGCTGGTGTTCCGGGTCATCTGGGGCTTTGTCGGGCCTGAGACCGCGCGGTTCAGCCAGTTCGTGAAGGGGCCAGGGGCGGTGCTGGCCTATTTGCGCAGCGGCGCGGGCGGGCCTTCCATCGGCCATTCACCGGTCGGCGGGTGGAGCACCTTGGCGCTGATCGGGGCGATGCTGGCGCAAGTTTCGATGGGGCTGTTTTCCGGCGATCCCTATGACGGGATGACCGGGCCGCTCAACCCGCTGGTCGGGGTGATGGTGGCCGATACGATCACCGATCTGCACGAGACCTTCTTCTGGGTGATCGCGGGGCTGATTGGCCTGCATCTGGCGGCGATCACGTTCTACGCCGTGAAGGGCAATGATCTGCTCAGCCCGATGGTGGGCGGTGATCGCCCGCCGATGGCTGACGTGACGGGCATCGGTCCGACGCCATGGGTGCGGGGGCTGCTCGCAGCAGGGCTGGCCGCAGGCCTTGCTCTGTGGGTGACTTACGGCGCACCGCCGTTGACGTGACATCGAAAAAGGGCGCCTTCCGTTTCGGGAAGGCGCCCTTTTCCAGATGGCTGTGGCTGGAACCTCAGAGCTGGCCGAGCATGTAATCCGCGCTCGACACCTTGAAATCGCCCGGCTCTTCGACGTTGAGTTGTTCGACCACGCCGTCGTTGATCACCATCGAGAAACGCTGGCCGCGCTTGCCCATACCGAAGCCCGATCCGTCCATCGTGAGGCCGATCGCTTCGACGAATTCGGCGTTGCCGTCCGCCAGCATGGTGATGTCATCGCTGCCGGCAGCCTTGTTCCAGGCACCCATCACGAAGGCATCGTTAACGGCGGTCCCAACGATCTCGTCAACGCCCTTGGCTTTGAGGTCGGCTGCCTTCTCGACGAAGCCCGGCAGGTGCTTGGCCGAACAGGTCGGGGTGAAGGCGCCCGGCACCGAGAACAGCGCAACGCGCTTGCCGGCGAAGTATTCGGAGGACTTCACCGCCTGCGGGCCTTCGGCAGTGGCCTTGACCAGTGTGACTTCGGGGAGTTTGTCGCCAACGGAAATCGTCATTGTGTGTGCATCCTCGTTTGGGGTGTGACGCGCTCTCTATCGCCTGTGCCGTATGCGGGCAACAAATAGACATATAAAGATAAGTTTATATTTGCCCTTTGCCGCAGGCGCAGCTAGGGGCGTTGTCATCAACTTACCCCCCAAGCGCAAAGCTGCGCAGGAGACAAAAGCAATGGCCACTCTCGCCGCCAATCCGACCCACGAATATGTCATCAAGGACATCGCGCTTGCCCAGTTCGGCCGCGACGAGATCATGATTGCCGAAACCGAAATGCCGGGCCTGATGGCGCTGCGCGAGGAATATGGCGCAGCTCAGCCGCTCAAGGGCGCGCGCATCACCGGCAGCTTGCACATGACCATCCAGACCGCGGTGCTGATCGAAACGCTTGTGGCACTCGGCGCGGAAGTGCGCTGGGCGACCTGCAACATCTTCTCCACGCAGGATCACGCCGCTGCCGCCATCGCCGCTCGCGGCATCCCCGTCTTCGCGATCAAGGGCGAAACGCTGGGCGAATACTGGGATTATGTGAGCCGCATCTTCGACTGGTCGAGCGAAGCTGACCCCGATCTCACCTGCAACATGATCCTGGACGATGGCGGCGATGCCACCATGTTCGCGCTGTGGGGCGCTCGCATCGAAGCGGGCGAGGAAATGCCCGCCCCCGGCAATGCCGAGGAAATCGAATTCCAGCGCGCGCTGAAGGCCTTCGTCGCTGCCAAGCCGGGCTACCTCACCCGCACCGTCAAGGCGATCAAGGGCGTCTCGGAAGAGACCACCACGGGCGTCATGCGCCTCTACCAGATCGCCAAGCAGGGCAAGCTGCCGTTCCCGGCGATCAATGTGAACGATTCGGTCACCAAGTCGAAGTTCGACAACCTCTACGGCTGCAAGGAATCGCTGGTCGACGCGATCCGCCGCGCGACCGATGTGATGCTGGCCGGCAAGGTCGCCTGCGTTGCCGGTTACGGCGATGTCGGCAAGGGCTCCGCTGCTTCGCTGCGTGACGGCGGCGCGCGCGTGATGGTGACCGAGATCGATCCGATCTGCGCGCTGCAGGCGGCGATGGACGGCTTTGAGGTCGTGACGATGGAAGACGCCGTGAAGCGTGCCGATATCTTCGTTACCGCCACCGGCAACGAAGACGTGATCACCGCCGAGCACATGATGAACATGAAGCCGATGGCGATCGTCTGCAACATCGGCCACTTCGACAGCGAGATCCAGATTTCGGCCCTCTCGAACTACGAGTGGAAGGAAATCAAGGAAGGCACCGACATCGTCACCTTCCCCGATGGCAAGTCGATCATCATTCTCGCCAAGGGCCGTCTGGTGAACCTCGGCTGCGCCACTGGCCACCCGAGCTTCGTGATGAGCGCAAGCTTCACCAACCAGACTCTCGCCCAGATCGAGCTGTTCACCAAGGCCGACGAATACGAGAACGACGTCTACGTGCTGCCCAAGCACCTCGATGAGAAGGTCGCCGCGCTGCACCTGGCCAAGCTGGGCGTGCAGCTGACGCAGCTCAGCCAGAAGCAGGCCGATTACATCGGCGTGCCGCAGGCCGGCCCGTTCAAGCCCGATCACTACCGTTACTAAGTCGCTGACACCGCCCGCTCCGCCCCGTTTTTTCACGGGGTTGGGGGCGGGCGGGTTCATCACCGTTGCGCTGGCGGCGCGGCGCGCATAGCGGTTACGCGATGGACGCTTCTCCTCTCTCGCTTGTGCTGATCGCGCTGGTACTTGCCGCATGGGCGGCGGGCGCTGCGCTGGTCATCCTGCGGGCCAATCGCGGGATGAAGCGGGCCAAGGCGCTCAAGGCCAGTCTCAAACGGATGCAGACGCTGATGGACGTTGCGCCCGCGCTGCCTCTGCTGGTGCGGGTGGACGGGCGGATCGAAGCGCCGGACCGGCTGGCACGTACGCTCGGCCTTTCGGCCATGCCGAAATACCTCAGCGAACTGGCCGCAGCGCCCGGCAATGCGCGGGGCGGCGGGTTTTCGCCTGATCAGCTCGACCAGCTTTGGGCCAAGGTCCAGACCACCCAGAAAAGCGCAGCCCCGTTCCGCATGGCAATCAACCTGCCGGGATCGCAGCGCAGCCTTGCGCTCTACGGCACGCTGGCCGATCCGCAGGTCTCGCCGGGCGGAGCGGCACTGGTGTGGGTGTTCGATTTTACCGAAAGCCACTCGGAAATGGCGCGCCTGCGAGCGGCGGCGGCACGGGCCACGGGCGATTTCGCGGCGCTGGTCGGCCTGATCGAGGCTGCCCCCATGCCAATGTGGTTCCGGGGCAGCGACCTGACGCTGCAACTGGTCAACCAGGCCTATGTCGATGCCGTCGGCGCAGCCTCTGCAGCCGATGTGGTGGAAGGCCAGATCGAGCTGCTGGAGCCCGAAGACGGGCGCACTCCCGCCGACATCGCGGGCCTGTCGCTGCAAAATCAGGACAAGCACGAACGTATCGTCACCGCCACCATGTTCGGGGCGCGCCGCACCTTGCGCGTCAGCGATCTGCCCTTGGGGCAGGAAGGCGTGGCCGGTTATGCCATCGACATCGAGGAACAGCAGCAGGTCTCGCGCGAGTTCCGCGCCTTCCGCGATGCCCAGCGCGCAATGCTCGACCAGCTTTCGGTCGGGGTGGCGTTGTTTGATCCGGAAGAACGGCTGGCCTTTGCGAACCTGCCGTTCCGCCGCCTGTTTTCGCTGACCGACGACGCGATCGATGCGCGCACCCCGTTCGAGCGGTTTCTGGCCGAGGCGCGCGAACGCGGGCAGACCCCCGAAGTGCGCGATTTCCCCGAATGGCGGCGCGAACGGGCGGCCTGGTTCGGTTCGAGCGTCGCCCATGAGGAAGCATGGCCGCTCACCGGCGGCACCCATCTGCGGGTTGTTGCCCAGCCGATGCCCGATGGCGGGCTGGTGCTGATTACCGAGGACCGGACCGAAAGCCTCGCCCTGTCGGCGGTGCGCGACACGTTGCTGCGCACCCGCACTGCGACACTCGACAGCCTGTTCGAGGCGCTGGCGATTTTTGCACCCGATGGTTCGGTGCAATTGTGGAACCGCAGCTTCGCAGGCACCTGGGGCCTGTCACCCGAACTGCTCGATCAGCATCCGAGCGCTGATGAACTGCTGGGTGCGATCGGCCGCAATCTGGTACGGCCCGGCGATGCCGCGATGATCGGCGCGGCAGTCCGTTCGGCCACGCTCGACCGGCGCGAGAAGGGCGGGCAGGTGGAACTGGCCGACGGGCGCACCCTGCGCTTTGCCGGCATTCCGCTCCCCGACGGCAATGGCCTCCTCACCGTGCTCGACATCACTGCCTCGCAGAAGGCCGAACAGGCCTTGCGGGAACGCGCCGAGGCGCTGGAAGAGGCCGACGCGGTAAAGGCGCGTTTCCTCGCCAACATGTCCTATGAATTCCGCACCCCGCTCACCACCATCGGCGGCTATGCCGAGCTGCTGAAATCTGGCGTGGCGAGCGATCCTGCACAGGCGGGAGAATATGTCGATGCGATCCTCAGCGCGGTCGAACGGCTGACCGAACAGGTCGAAAACGTGCTCGACCTGTCGCAGAGCGAGGCGGGCCTCTTGCCAATCCGCAAGGAGCGCCTCGACCTGCTCGATTTCCTCACCACGCTGGTGCGTGAGCGCGAACAGGCGATCATCGCGGCGGGCCTGAGCCTCGATCTCAAGGGACGGCGGGGGCGGATTGTCGATGCCGATCCGCGCCAGCTGGGCCGGGCGATCGGTAACCTGCTCGATAATGCGATCCTTCATACCCCCGATGGCGGACGGATCGTGATCGAACTGCGCAAACTGCCCGAGGGCGAAGGCGCGGGTGTCGAGATCGTGATTGCCGACAATGGCCGGGGCATGAGCGCGCAGGAGCTGGCACGGGCACAGGGCGGTGCACGGCCTGCGAAGGACGGAACGCCCGAGCGCCGCAACGGACTTGGCATCCCGCTCGCCCGGCAGCTGATCGCGGCCCATGACGGG
Organism: Erythrobacter sp. RANMB8; assembly: GCF_056848235.1. Taxonomy (NCBI): domain Bacteria; kingdom Pseudomonadati; phylum Pseudomonadota; class Alphaproteobacteria; order Sphingomonadales; family Erythrobacteraceae; genus Erythrobacter; species Erythrobacter sp. RANMB8. The sequence continues at coordinate 593,471 of NZ_JBREHG010000002.1, read as the reverse complement.
ACGCTCGACATCGCAAGCAGCAAGGGCGCTGGCACCACTGCGACGATCCGTCTGCCCTGATGGAAAGGCGCACGCCCTTGCCCGATCTGGCGGCAATGGCTGCCTATGGTGCGGCGATTGCAGGGCAGCTGCGCGCAGGCGATGTTGTCGCGCTCGAAGGCGGGCTGGGGGCGGGCAAGACGACGCTGGCGCGGGCCATCCTCGCTGCGCTCGGCCATGCCGGCGAGGTGCCGTCGCCGACCTTCACGATCATCGAAACCTATGATTCGCCGCCGCTGCGGCTGCCGGTGGCCCATGCCGATTTCTACCGCCTCGAAGACCCGTCAGAACTCGCGGAAATCGGCCTCGATGATTACCGCGAAGGCGCGGTGCTGCTGGCCGAATGGCCCGATCATGCCGGCGGCTTCCGGCACGAGGCCGCGTGCCTTGCAATCCGGCTCGAATTGGTGGGGGAAAGCGGCGCAGGCGGGCGGATTGCGATTGCGGATGGCGGCGCGGATTGGGTAGGGCGGATGCCATGAACGTGCTTCCCGATGGCCTGTCCGAATTTGTTGCCCTTGCCGGATGGGAGGGCGCCGCAATCGACCCGTTGCCCGGCGATGCCTCGTTCCGGCGCTATTTCCGGCTGATCCGCGGCACGGAAACGGCGATGCTGATGCACGCCCCGCCGCCGCACGAAGACCCCGCGCCATTCCTGCACGTGGCCCGCTGGCTGAACGATAACGGGATGCGCGGGCCTGAAATCCTTGCCGAGGATGCGGCAAAGGGTTGGGTGCTGACCGAGGATTTCGGCAATGACCGGATGCGCGATTGGCTCGATCACCATCCCGCTGACGAGGGCGCCGCTTATGCCGCTGCGGTGGACGCGCTGGTCGCGCTGCACCGCCTGCCGCCGGGACCCTTTCCCGCATATGACATGGCTGTCTATCAGCGCGAGGCGGCGCTGCTGACCGAATGGTATTGCCCGGCACAAGGGCTGGATGTCGACGCCGCGGGCTATGCTGCTGCGTGGGACGAGGCGCTCGCGCCCATGCTCCCGCGCCAGACCCCCGGCGTGGCCGTGCTGCGCGATTATCATGCCGAGAACATCATGTTGCTGGGTGGCAAAGCGGATGCGCCGCAGGGTCTGATCGACTTTCAGGACGCGCTGGTCGGCCATGCTGCCTATGATCTTGTCTCGCTGTTGCAGGATGCCCGCCGCGATGTGCCGGAGGCTCTGGAGGCAGCGATGCTGGCGCATTACTGCACGGCCACCGGTGTGAACGAAGATGATTTCCGCGCCGACTACGCCCGTCTTGGTGCGCAGCGGAATGCCAAGATCGTGGGCATCTTCACCCGGCTTGACCGGCGGGATGGCAAACCCCGTTATCTGGCGATGATCCCCCGCGTCTGGGCGGCGCTGGAACGCGATCTGGCACACCCTGCGCTGGCCCCCGTGGCGCGCTGGTTCGATGCCAATATCCCGGCAGAGCTTCGCGCTGCCAACGGGGCTTTTGCCGCATGACCGCGCTTGCATCCGATACGGCGATGATCCTTGCGGCCGGCCTTGGCAAGCGGATGCGCCCGCTTACCGCCAGCCAGCCCAAGCCGCTGGTGCGGGTTGCGGGCAAGGCGCTGATCGATCACGCGCTGGACCGCCTGGCCGAAGCCGGCGTGGCCCGCGCGGTTGTCAATGTCCACTATCTGGCCGATGCGCTGGAAGCCCATGTGCTGGCACGCAAGGTGCCGCAGGTGACAGTGTCGGACGAGCGGGCGCAATTGCTCGAAACCGGCGGCGGGATGATCAAGGCGCTTCCCGATCTGCCCGATCCCTTCTTCGCGCTCAACGCCGACAATATCTGGCTCGACGGGCCCAAGAGTGCATTCCACGATCTCTCGCGCCGGTGGGACCCCGAGGTTATGGACGCGCTGTTGCTGGTGGTGCCGCACGCCCGCGCTGCCAATTTCAGCGGGCCGGGGGATTTCCACATGGACCCGCTCGGCCGCCTCTCGCGCCGCCGCGACGGGCGGATCGCGCCCTTCATCTACACCGGCATCCAGCTGGTCAGCCATCGCCTGCTGCGTGATGCACCCGAGGGTGCGTTTTCGACCAACATCCTCTGGAACCGCGCCATGGCCGAAGGCCGCCTGTTCGGAATCAGCTTCACCGGCCTGTGGTTCGAAGTCGGCACGCCGCAGATGATCCGTCCGACCGAGGAGGCGTTGCTGGGTGGCTGAAGCCCGCGCAACCGGCCCGCTCGTCTATTCGATTGCCGCCCACCGCGGGTTTGCCGATGCGCTGGTGGCAGGGCTGGTGCCGCGTTACCGCGAACCCGGGTTCAGCTTGGCACGGCTGACCCTGCTGGTGCCATCGAGCCGCGCCGCCCGCACCCTGTCAGAGGCCTTCATCCGCCACGCGGGGGAAAGCGGCGAGGGCGGGCTGCTGATGCCGCGCATGATTGCGGTGGGCGATCTTGATCTCGATGAAAAGCTGGGCGCGGCGCTTGATCCGCTGGGCGCGGACGACATTCCGCCCGCCTGCGATCCGGTGCGGCGCTGGCTCGCGCTCGATCGCCTGATCGCCGAGGAGCGTGCCGCCGAAGGCATGGACCCGTTACCGGGGCGCGCAAGGCTCAATCTGGCGCGGGAAATTGCGCGCACCATGGACCGGCTGCTGGTCGAGGAGAAAACCGCCGACGATCTGCTGGGGGAAGCGGTGCTCGATAGCGTCGCAGGCGTTGCCGATCACTGGAAGCGCGCCATTCGCCTGTTCGCCCGCGTCAATGCGCGCTGGCAGGCCGAACTGGGGGGGCAGGGCGAGGTTGACGCGGCTGCGCGCCGCAACCTGCTGTTCGACCGCGCAGCCCGGCGCTGGCGGGAGGACCCGCCGCCGCACGCGATCGTCGCTGCCGGTGTGACCAGCGCCGCGCCCGCGCTCGCCCGCATGCTCAGGGTCGTGGCGGAATTGCCGCAGGGTGCGGTGGTGTTGCCTGATCTTGATCTGGCCATGGACGATGCCGCCTGGGCCGAACTGGGCCGGGCAGGGGCAGCGGATGAACCCGGCGGTGCGGTCTTCGGCGCGGATGATGTGCTATCGCACCCGCAATATCACCTGAAGCTGCTGCTCAATCGCATGGGGGTGAACCGCGAGGAGGTGCAGCAGTGGCACCGGCGCGGCATCGGCGCTGGTGAGCCTGCGCGCAGCCGTGCGATTTCCTCGCTGTTCCTGCCGCCGCAAGCCAGCCGGTCGTGGGCAGGGCTTCCTGCCGATCATCGGCGCCTGTCGGGTGTGCGGCTGATGACCAGCGCCACGATCGAGGTCGAGGCGCAGGCGATTGCGCTGATGGTGCGTGAGGCTCTGGAGCAGCCCGAACGGCGTATCGCAGTGGTGACGGCAGATCGCGGTCTGGCGCGGCGGGTAGCGCAGCATCTGGCGCGCTGGAACATCGCCGCGGACGATACCGCAGGCCGCCCGCTCTCCTTGACACCCGCAGGCCGCCTGCTGGGCCTGCTCGCAGATATTGCCGCGCATGGGCCGGAGCCCGACAGGCTGGTGGCGGCGTTTGGCCACCCGCTGGTGCGCGCTGCCGATGGCGCGGCGCGGCAGGCGTGGCTGACCGGCCTGCGCGCCTTCGACCGCCAGTTGCGCGGGCCTGCGCTCGCGCCCGGTCTTGCGCCGCTCCGTAAAGCGGCTGCCAAGGCGCAGGTCGAGGCATGGTGGGACGAGGCCGAGACGCTGATCGCCTCCCTGCTCGATTGGCCGCGCCAGACCGCGCTTGCCGATGCACTGGGCATCCTTTCCGGGGTCGCGGAGAGTTTTGCCGGTCTGTTGGCATGGGAGCGCGAGGACGGGCGGGCGCTTGGCGCGATGATCGAGCAATTGCGCGGTGAGGCCGAGGCGCTTGGCACGCCCATCGAGAGCAGCGATGTTGCCGGGATCTTGCGCGATGCGATGGACGAAGTGGCCGTGCGCCCCGGCTATGGCGGACACCCCCGGGTGGCGATCTACGGCTTGCTCGAAGCGCGCATGGCCCGCGCCGATCTGGTGATTTGCGCTGGGCTCAACGAAGGCAGCTGGCCGCAGCCGCCCGCCGCCGATCCGCTGCTCGCCCCGGCGATCCTGCGCGCTCTGGGCGTGCCGGGGACGGAGTTTCGCATCGGGCTTGCCGCGCATGACCTGGCCGGAGCGCTGGGCGCGCCCGAGGTGGTGCTGAGCCGGGCGCTGCGCGATGCCGACGGGCCGACCTTGCCCTCGCGCTTCCTGCTGCGGGTCGAGGCTTTGCTGGGCGATGATCTGGCAAAAGAACACCGCGAAACGGCGATCCCCGCGCTGCTCCCGCTGCTCGACCGCGATGTGCCGCGTGCCGATGCCTATCCGCGCCCCGCGCCCGATCCTGCGCCGGATTTGCGCAAGGTGCCGATCCGGGTCACCGCGCTCGACCGGCTGCTGGGCGATCCCTATCAGTTCTATGCGCAGGCGATCCTCGGGCTGCAAAAGATGCAGCCGCTGGCCGCCGATCCGTTCAGCGATCCGGCGCTGCGCGGCACACTGGTGCACGAGATTCTCGACAAGTGGCACCGCGCCCGCGAGGCTGATCCGGCGCTGCCGATTGCGCCCTTCGCCGCTGCGCACTTTGCTGCCGCGCAGGTGCACCCGCTGTTCCGCGCCCTTTGGCAACCGCGCCTGATCGCCGCGCTGGAGCGGTTTGCGGAACTGATCGAAGCCGCCGCTGCCGAGGGCCGGACCGTGCTCGCCACCGAATTCTCGGGCGAGATGACGGTCGACGGCATCATCGTCAAAGGCCGCGCCGACCGGATCGACCGCCTTGCCGACGGAACGCTGGCGATTGTCGATTACAAGACGGGCGGCCCGCCGCAGAAGAAGCAGGTGACCGCCGGTTATGCCTTGCAGCTGGGCATTCTCGGCCTGATCGCGCAGCAGGGCCGTTTCGAGCGTGATGGCAAGGTCGTCACCGGCACGCCCACGCGGTTCGAATACTGGTCGCTTGCGAAGGACAGCAAGGCAGGCACCTTCGGCTATTGGCAGACGCCGATGAAGGAGGGCAAGGCCACCACAGGGCTGGAACCCGACCAGTATCTGCCATTCCATGCCGAAAAGCTCGCCGAAGCGATCGCGCGTTACATCAACGGGACCGAACCCTTCAGCGCCCGCGAGAATCCCGATTACGCAGGCTATAATGATTATGACCAGCTTATGCGGCTGGAGGAATGGATCACCACTTTGGGTGACGACGAGGTTTCGGCATGAGCGGCGGGGGCGGTCTGGTGTTTCCGTTGCAGGACAACCAGTTGCTGGCTGCCAATCCGGCGGACAATGTCTGGCTTTCGGCATCGGCGGGGACAGGCAAGACACAGGTGCTTTCCGCCCGTGTGTTGCGCCTTTTGCTGTGCGAGGATGTCGCACCATCGCAGATCCTGTGCCTCACCTTCACCAAGGCGGGTGCTGCCGAAATGGCCAACCGCATCAATGCGGTGCTGGCACGCTGGGTGCGACTGCCCGAAGCGTCCCTGGCGAAGGAGCTGCGCTATCTGGGCGCGGATTACGGCCCTGCCACGATCGAACGCGCGCGCAGCCTGTTTGCCAGCGTGCTCGATTGTCCCGGCGGCGGGCTGAGGATCGATACCATCCATGCCTTCGCCCAGTTCCTGATCGGCAATTTCCCCGAAGAAGCAGGGCTCGCCCCGGGCACACAGGTGATGGATGATCGCAGCCGCGACCTGCTGGCGCGCGATGTGCTGACTGGCCTCATCGAGGATGCCGAGAAGGCCGGTGACACCCGCCTGATCGACGCCTTCACGCTGTTCACCACCCGCAAGGAACCTGCCGCGCTGCAAAGGTGGCTGATGCGTGCTGCCGATGCGCATGATCTGTGGTTCGGCAGGGATGCATGGCTCCCCCCGATGGATGCCCGCGTGCGCCAGATGCTCGGCATGCCCGCAGATGCGGGTCAGGACTGGGCGGTTGAACCGCTGCATCCCGACATCTTCCCCGATGATCACCTGATGGCGTTGATTCCGCCGCTCGAAGCGTGGAACACCGCGACTGCGGCCAAATGTCTGGCGTTCATGCGCGAATGGCTTGAACTGGATGCAGCTTCGCGGGCGACAGCAGCAGCGGGCTTTCGCGGGACCTTGCTGAAGGCTGATGGCACCCCCAGCCTGCAACTCAAGAAGCCGCGCGAAAGCGATCCCGATTTTGCCGAAAACCAGGAAGTGATTTCCGCCGCGATCCAGGAGGTGGACATCCGCCGCGCCCTGCTCGCCACCGCCGAAACCGTGACCGCAGCGATGGAAATCGGGCGGGCTTTCGCCTTGCGCTGGGAAGACCGGAAGGCCCGCGAGGGCATGCTCGATTTCTCAGACCTGATCCGCAAGGCCGCCCACCTGCTCGGCAATGCCGAGGCGGCGGACTGGATCCGCTACAAGCTCGACCGCCATTTCGATCACATCCTGATCGACGAGGCGCAGGATACGAACCAGAGCCAGTGGGATATCGTCTTTGCCCTGATCGACGATTTCTTCAGCGGCGAGGGTGCGCGGGGCGACAAGCTGCGTACGATCTTCACCGTGGGCGATTACAAGCAGGCGATCTTTGGCTTTCAGGGCACCAGCCCCGAAAACTTCGCCCGCGCCAAGGCGAAAGTCGAAGCGCGGATCAAGCAGGCTCGCGAGGGCATCCGTTCAAGCCGCACCAACCGGACTGAGCCCGGCTGGAAGGATCTCGACCTTGGCCAGTCGTTCCGCACTGCCGATGTGGTGCTCGGTTTCGTCAACCGGATGATCGGCGCCTTGGGTTTTGAGGCCTTCGGCCTCGACAAGAAGCCTGAACCGCACACTGGCGCGGTTCGTCCCGGACTTGTGACGCTGTGGCCGCCGGTTGTGCCCGAAAGCCGCGATGGCGAGGATGACGAAAGCGAAGCCGAGGGACAGCGTGACTGGTTGCCCAAGCATGATACGATCCTCGCGCAGAAGATCGCCGATCAGGTGCATGACTGGGTCAGCGGGGCTGAGCCTTTCGTGCTGGAGAAAGGCACACGCCGCCACGCGCAGGCGGGCGACATCATGGTGCTGGTGCAGAAGCGCAAGGAGCTTGCCGCGCAGATCGTCGCCAAGCTGCACGCCCGCGGCGTTCCGGTGGCGGGGGTGGACCGGTTGCGACTGGGTGCGCCGCTGGCGGTGCGCGATGTGCTGGCGGCCTTGCGGTTTGCCGCGCAGCCCCTCGACGATCTCAGCCTCGCCAACCTGCTCGCATCGCCGCTGGTCGGATGGACACAGGACGATATCCTTGCCCACGTGCCGCGTGACGAAGGCGTGCGGTTGTGGGATCATCTGCGCCGCGACGATGCTCCGCCGCCCGTGCAGGCGACGGCAGCAAAGCTCCGCGATCTGCTGCGGCTGGCCGATTACCAGACCCCGCAGGCACTGATCATGTGGCTGCTCACCGGCCCCTGGCAAGGGCGGGCGCAGCTGGTGGCGCGGCTGGGGATCGAAGCCAATGATCCGCTCGACGAGTTGGTCAACACCGCCTTTGCCTATGAAGCCGAACACTGGCCGAGCCTTGCCGGTTTCCTGCAATGGTTCGACGCCGGAACCGGCGATCTGAAGCGCGATTCGGATAGCGCCACGGGGCAGGTGCGGGTGATGACGGTGCACGGCTCCAAAGGGCTTCAGGCGCCGATCGTGATCCTCGCCGATGCAGCCGGCGCGCCGGGCGATTCCGTCGATCTGGCGCTTGACGATGATGCATGGGGCCTTGCTGCCGAGGCCGACCGCGTGCGCAAGGTGCCCTTGCCCCCGTTGTCGAAGGGCGAACTTGTCGGGCCGATTGCTGCTGCGGGCGAGGGTGCTGCGATCGCTGCGATGCAGGAACACTGGCGGCTGCTCTATGTCGCGCTCACCCGCGCGGAAGAGGCGCTGTTCATTGGCGGTTCGCTCAACAAGACAGAGGCGAAGAAGGGTGTTCCCCACGAAGACAGCTGGCACGCACGCCTCGCGCCGCTGTTCGAGGGGGAGGAGATTGCCGATCCGATCTGGGGCTGGCGCAAGGAGTGGGGCGAGCGCGCTGCGCCGCTGGTGCCTTCCGGCGATGTGGAGACCGGTTCGCCCGCTGCCCCGGCATTGCCGCGTTGGGCGATATCGCCCATCGGCCCAGAACCGCGCCCGCCGCGCCCGCTTGCCCCGTCATCGGCAGGCGAGGATGCGGGGGCAGAGCCGCCCTTGCCATCCGATGCGCTGCGCGATGCGGCCCGGCGCGGCAGCCTGATCCACGCACTGCTCGAACGCCTGCCCGACGTTGCGCCGGACCAGCGCGAGGCCACCGCCCGCCGCTGGCTCGAACGGCGCGCAGGCGATCTGGACGCGGCCTCATGCGCGGAGATGGTCGCGGCGGCGCTGGCCGTGATCGACCACCCCGGTTTTGCCGCGATCTTCTCGCCCGAAGCCCTGGCCGAAGTGCCGCTGGCAGCCACGATCGGCGGCGTCGTGGTCGCAGGCACGGCTGACCGGCTGCTGATCGAAAGCCACACGATCACCGTCGTAGATTTCAAGACCACCCGCCGCCCGCCTGCCAGCCTCGATGCGATCCCTTCGGCAACCCTGCGCCAGATGGCGGCCTATGTCGCCGCGCTGGAGGCGATCTATCCCGATCGTGTGGTGCGGGCAGGGGTGCTCTATACCCATGCGCCGGTGCTGTTCGAAATCCCGGCTGACACAATCGCCTTGCACAAGCAGCAGTTGGACACAGCGCAGCAAAGCTATATCCCGCTCGCACTTGAGTGAACGGCGCGCCGCACTAGATTGCAACGCAAGCCGCGCGCGCATTTCTGCTGCGGGCAAACAGGAGAACACCGTAATGGCCACCGTCAATGTCACCGATGCCAGCTTCAAGGCCGATGTGCTGGACAGCGACACGCCTGTCCTCGTCGATTTCTGGGCTGACTGGTGCGGCCCGTGCAAGATGATCGCGCCCGCGCTGGAAGAAATCAGCGACGAGCTGGCCGGTCAGGTGAAGATCGCCAAGATCGACATCATGGAAAACACCGATATCGCCGCGCAGATGGGCGTGCAGTCGATCCCGCTCATGGTGCTGTTCAAGAACGGCGAGGCCGTGGCGCGCAAGCTGGGCGCTGCGCCCAAGAGCCAGCTCAAGGCATGGCTTGAAAGCGAGCTTTGAACAAGTCGTCGTCCCGGGCTTGACCCGGGACCGCTTTAGCCAAGCGACCCCGGATCAAGTCTGGGGTGACGGATGCAGACTAAGTCAGCACCCGTTCGACAAATTGGTCCCAGATTGCCGGACAGGATGCCCCTACCAGACCGGGGGCATCGTGCTGGTCCACGCGATATTCGCTGCCATCAAGCCGCGCTGCCTTGCCGCCTGCTTCATTGAGCCACAACACGCCCGCCGCATGATCCCATGCCAGCGTGCGTTTGAAGCTCGATATGTCGTTCTCGCCCAGCGCTAGCCTTGGATACTGCTCGGCGGCGCAGCGCGGGATGTCGACCAGCGTGTAATGCGGCGCGAGCCTCGCATCGACCATGGCTGACTGCTCGGGGGTCAGGAACATGCGGCTGACGGCGGTGACGGGGGGCAGCTGCCCGGTGGTGCGCGCCGTGATCCGCTCGCCATTCACGAAGGCACCTTCGCCTGCGCGGGCGTGGCAGAAGCGGTCTTTGACCGGATCATAGATCCACCCCGCAACCGTCCGGCCGCTATCTGCCAGCGCCACGATGATCCCGAACGGTTCCCTGCCTTCAGCAAAGTTGGCCGTGCCGTCGAGCGGATCGATGATCCAGCACTGGCCCTTGAGATGTCCGAGCACGCTGGCATCGGCGTGCACAGCCTCCTCGCCCACCACCGCCACGCCCGGAGCCAGTTTGGTCAGGGCTTCGGTAAGGAAGGCCTCCACCTCGCGGTCGACGATGGTGACGGGATCATCCTCGCCCTTCATCTCGACTTCGTGCGCGGCGAGTGCGCGAAAGCGCGGCAGCATCGAACGCTGCGCCGCAAAGCGCATCAGATCGCGGATTTCCCCATCCAGAGCAGAAAGGCCCAGCGCGCTCATGACCGGTAATCGGCGTTGATCGCGATGTAGCCGTGGGTGAGATCGCAGGTCCACACGGTGGCGCGGCCTTCTGCGAGGCCGAGATCGACTGCGATGTCGATCTCCTCGCCCTTGAGGTGCGCAGCCACGGGGGCCTCGTCATAGCCATCGACAGGCAGGCCGTTCTTCGCCGTCCACACCCCGCCGAATGCAATCGAGAGCCGGTCGCGGTCCGCCGGTTCGCCCGCCTTGCCCACCGCCATGACCACGCGGCCCCAGTTGGCGTCTGCGCCTGCAATCGCGGTCTTCACCAGCGGCGAATTGGCGATGGCGAGGCCCACACGGCGGGCGCTGTCGTCACTCGCCGCGCCGCTGACACGGATGGTGATGAATTTCTGCGCCCCTTCGCCATCGCGCACCACCAGCTGCGCAAGGTTGCGGCACACATCGGCCAGCGCGGCGGCAAAGGCATCGGCGCCGGGGCTGTCCCAGTTCTCGATCCGCGCATTGCCCGCCTTGCCCGTCGCAAAGGCCATCACCGTGTCGCTGGTCGAGGTGTCTCCATCAACCGTGATGCAGCTGAAGGTCGCGGCATTGGCGCGTTCCAGGGCCTCTTGCAGAAACGCCGGTGCAACATCGGCATCGGTGAAAATGTAGCCGAGCATGGTCGCCATGTCGGGTGCGATCATGCCGCTGCCCTTGATGATACCGGCCAGTTCCACGCGGGTATCGCCGATCATCGCGCTCGCACCCGCGCCTTTGGCAAAGGTATCGGTGGTGCCGATGGCGTTCGCCGCATCCTCCCACCCGCAGGGCCCGGCCACCAGAGCGGCGGCGATTCCGGCACGCGCCTTGTCCTTGGGGAGCGGCACGCCGATCACGCCTGTGGAGGAGACAAACACCTCCTCGGCGGGGCACCCGAGCGCCGCGCTCACCTGCGCGATGATCGCTTCCACCGCCTCGCGCCCGCGGTATCCGGTGAAGGCGTTCGAATTGCCCGCATTGACGATCAGGGCACGGGCGCGGCCCTGTCTCACGCTCTCGCGCCCCAGTTCGACTTCGGAAGAGGCGCAGGCGGATCTGGTGAAGACTCCCGCCACGCTGGTGCCTTCGGCAAGTTCGGCAAAGGTGAGGTCGCAGCGGTCCCATGCCTTGTACTGCGCACGCGCGACACGCAAGGTGACCCCGGCAATCGCGGGCATTTCCGGGAAGGGGCGGGCGAGGGGCGAGCGCGTGATATCCATGGGGCCAAGCCTCTAGGCGGGGGAGGGCGTGCAGTAAATCGGCAAAGCTGGTGGACGAAGCGGGCGAGTTTGCCTATTTAGGCAGGGCTATGACGCGCCACATTCTCGCCCTGCTGGCCTTGCTGACCGGTCTTGCTGCTTTCGGCAGCCCGGCCCAAGCATCGATGGCGTCATCGCTGGCCGAGGCGCTGGCGTGCGATTCGAGCATCACGGCAGCCGCCGGGGAAGAGGCTTCGGGCGGAGAGGCTGCGCCTGCGCAATCCGTCCCCGCTACGATCCGTGCCACCCGCAAGGCCGAGGTGCCGGAACGTCGCCCTGCGGTGCCGCCCGCGCTGCGCCTGCCGGTGCTGATGGGGATTGAACGCGCCTACGAATAGGCGCCCGTTCCTGTAGCCCCCCTGTTCTTGCGCAGCGGCCCTCTGGTCGTGCGCCCCTTCCGATTATCGCACATTTCGGTTCCGCCATGCCGGGCCGTGTCCTGCCAAAGGTCTGATTTCCATGTTCAATGCCATCATCAAATCCGTGTTCGGCTCCTCGAACGACCGCTACGTCAAGTCGCTGCGCAAGATCGTTGCCCAGATCAACGCGCTCGAGCCGCAGATGCAGGCGCTCTCGGACGAGGAATTGCAGGCGCAGACCGCCAAGCTGCGCGGACTTGTCGATAACGGCGCCACGCTCGACGAGATCCTTCCTGAAGCTTTCGCCACCGTGCGCGAGGCTTCGGTGCGCGTGTTCGGGATGCGCCATTTCGATGTGCAGCTGATCGGCGGGATCGTGCTTCACCGCGGCGAGATCGCGGAAATGCGCACGGGCGAGGGCAAGACGCTGATGGCGACGCTCGCGGTCTATCTCAACGCGATCGAAGGCAAGGGCGTCCACGTCGTCACCGTCAACGATTACCTCGCGCGGCGCGATGCGGCGGAGATGGGCCAGCTCTACAACTGGCTTGGGCTGACAGTCGGCGTGATCGTTCCGGGGATGCCGGAAGAAACCAAGCGCGATGCCTACAACGCCGACATCACCTACGGCACCAACAACGAATTCGGCTTCGATTACCTGCGCGACAACATGAAGCACGAACGCAGCCAGATGGCGCAGCGTCCGTTCAACTTCGCGATTGTCGATGAAGTGGACTCGATCCTGATCGACGAGGCGCGCACGCCGCTGATCATTTCCGGCCCGACCGACGACAAGAGCGAGCTTTACGTCGCGCTCGATCAGGTGGCGCGGGAAATTCCGGTCGAGTGGCTCGACATCGACGAGAAGGTGAAGCGCGTCCAGCTGACCGAGGAAGGGCTGGAGGAAGTCGAAAAGCTGCTGCTCGAAAAGGGTCTGCTGGCCACCGACAACCTCTATGATGTCGAAAACACGCAGGTCGTCCACCACCTCGATCAGGCGCTGGTCGCCAACTTCGCCCGCAAGCGCGACACCGATTACATCGTCAAGGACGGCAAGGTTGTCATCATCGACGAGTTCACGGGCCGCATGATGGATGGCCGCCGCTGGTCGAACGGCCTGCACCAGGCGGTCGAGGCCAAGGAAGGCGTCCGGATCGAGCCGGAAAACCAGACGATGGCCTCGATCACCTTCCAGAACTATTTCCGGATGTATCCCAAGCTGGCCGGCATGACCGGCACCGCGGCGACCGAAGCGGCCGAATTCTGGGACATCTACAAGGTCGGCGTGGTCGAAATCCCCACCAACCTGCCCGTCGCCCGGATCGACGAGGAAGACGAATTCTACAAGAACACGCTCGACAAGTTCTCGGCGATTGCCAAGGCGATCAAGGAGAAGAACCAGATTGGCCAGCCGGTGCTGGTCGGCACGGTGTCGATCGAAAAGTCCGAATTGCTCAGCCAGTTCCTCGACAAGGAAGGGGTCAAGCACGCGGTGCTCAACGCGCGTTTCCACGAACAGGAAGCCGGGATCGTGGCACAGGCGGGCCGCCTTGGTGCGGTGACCATCGCCACCAACATGGCCGGGCGCGGCACCGACATCCAGCTGGGCGGCAATGTCGAATACCGCATCCGCGATGAACTCGCCGAACTGCCCGAAGGGCCGGAGCGTGACGCCGCCATCGCGCGCATCAAGGCTGAAGTGGCCGAGGAAAAGCAGAAGGTTATCGCTGCCGGCGGCCTGTTCGTGCTCGGCACCGAACGCCACGAATCGCGCCGCATCGACAACCAGCTGCGCGGCCGTTCGGGCCGTCAGGGCGACCCCGGCCTGTCGCGCTTCTACCTGTGCCTCGAAGACGATCTGCTGCGCATCTTCGGCCCCGACACACTGTTCGCCAAGATGATGAATTCGAACCTCGCCGATGGCGAGGCGATCGGCTCCAAGTGGCTGTCGAAGGCGATCGAGACCGCGCAGAAAAAGGTCGAAGCACGCAATTACGACACCCGCAAGCAGGTCGTGCAATACGACGATGTGATGAACGACCAGCGCAAGGTGGTCTATGAACAGCGCGCCGAGATCATGGATTCGGAAGCGGTGGACGATGTCGTGATCGACATGCGCCACGATACCATCAACACCATTGTCGGCACCGCCTGCCCGCCGGGCTCCTACCCCGAACAATGGGACATTGCCGGGCTGAAGGCGAAGATCGACGAAATCTTCGGCATTGCGCCGCCGATCGACGAATGGCTGGCCGAAGACCAGGTCGAACCCGATTTGATCGAAGAGCGTCTGCGCACGCTCACCGATGAAATGACCGAGGAAAAGATCGCCCGTTCCGATCCGGCGATCTGGCGGATCGTGGAAAAGGACGTGCTGCTGCGCCAGCTCGATCACCACTGGAAGGAACACCTCGCCACATTGGATGCGCTGCGCCAGGTGATCTGGATGCGCGGCATCGCGCAGAAGCAGCCGATCAACGAATACAAGCAGGAAGCCTTTGGCCTGTTCGAGACGATGCTCGATACCCTGCGCGAGGAAGTGACCAAGATCCTGTTCCGCGCCGAACTGCGGATCGAGCCGCCGCAGCCGCAATCGCTGCCCGATCTGCCCGATTTCCTGACCGGGCATATCGACCCGCTGACCGGGCTTGACAATTCGGGGGATGGCGACGGATCTGAACTGCGGCCCGAACTGTTCGGCTCCCTCGCAGGCGCGCCGCGCGCGGCGACCGGGCCGGGCGGGGCGAACACCGACAACCCCTGGGCCAACCTCGCCATCAGCCGCAATGCACCTTGCCCCTGCGGCAGCGGCAACAAGTACAAGCATTGCCACGGCGCGATTGCGGGGGCGCAGACCGTCTGATCGGTCGCGCATTTAGGGCAGAGCGGTGATGATCGGGGCGGTTCCGGCGCTGCTGGCGCTGGCCTTTCTGGTCACCGCGCTGCTTTATGCCAGCGTCGGGTTCGGCGGGGGATCGACCTATTCGGCGCTGCTGGCGTTGTCGGGGCTGGATTACCGGCTGCTCCCGCTCGTCAGCCTCGCCTGCAATATCGTGGTGGTGACGGGCGGCAGTATCCGCTTCGCCCGGGCAGGGGTCACCCCCTGGCGCAAGACGCTGGTGATCGTGGCGCTGGGCGCTCCGGCGAGTTTTCTCGGCGGGCTGACCCCGGTGAGGGAGGCGACGTTCCTTGCGCTGCTCGGCGGTAGTCTGGTGCTGACAGCCCTGACGATGCTGGTGCCGGTGCGAGAGAATGCGGATGGATCACACACGAAGGTCGCCCGCTGGATGCCGCTGGCCGCCGCTCCGCTCGGCTATTTTGCAGGGCTGGTCGGGATCGGCGGGGGCATTTTCCTTGCGCCTCTGCTGCATCTGGCACGCTGGCACGATGCGCGGGGGATCGCCGCGACCGCGAGCCTGTTCATTCTGGTGAACTCGCTGTTCGGATTGGCAGGACAATTGCTGAAGAGCGGTCCCGGCCTGTTTGGCGCAGCCATTGGCGCTGCCTTGCCGCTGCTCGTCGCGGTGGTGATCGGCGGACAGATCGGCAGCCTGCTGGCCGCGCGCCTGCTTCCGCCGAAATGGATCCGCTGGCTGACGGCCTTGCTGGTGCTGGTGGTAGGTGTGCGCCTGCTCGCGGGGATTTGAGGCAAGAAAAAAGGCGGGAACGCTGTCTGCGCCCCCGCCTTTCGCGACGTTTTCCCTGACCTCAGATCAGATGCTCGAAACCCATATGGCTGTTGATCAGCCACGGATCGAGCGACCCTGCCATCGGCACATTGATTGATGCGTCCGGAGCAAAGGCCGGTTCAGCCGGCGGGGCGGTGAACAGTTCGGCGAAGACGTTCTCCTTGCCGCCCGGCAGCATCGCCAGCACATCGCCGCCGAACAGGTCGGCCAGCGACACGCGGTTGTCGCCTGCGCTCTGACGCGCGGCGAAATCGGCGCCGCTATCGATCTCGGTCGCAGTCTCGACCCGCGAGGCGAGCGCGTTGCGGACCGTGCCGATCACCACACCATCGGCAGCAATCAGCGTATCGGCGCCGTCTTGCGTGAAGGTGATTACGCGGTCGCCCGCGCCTTCGATCCGGATGCGGTCGTTGCGGAAGGCAAAATCCGCCACGATGTCGGCATCGCCAGCGCCGTGATCGGCGTGGAGCACGAAGACATCATTGCCGGTGCCGCCGAACAGCGTGTCGGCCCCCCGGCCACCGTCGATCCGGTCGTTGCCATTGCCGCCGCGGATGATGTCCGCGCCGTCGCCGCCCGACAGCACATCGTTGCCGTTGCCGCCGTCGATGGTGTCGTCGCCGCTGCCGCCGCTGATCGTGTCGTTGCCGTTGCCGCCGTCGATCACGTCATTGCCCGCGCCGCCTTGGACGAAATCGTTGCCGTTGCCTGCATTGATCGTGTCGTGGCCACCGCCACCGTCGATCACGTCATTGCCGTTGCCGCCGTTGATGATGTCGCGTCCGGCGTTGCCGGTGATCGTGTCATTGCCCGACGTGCCGTCCAGCACCCGCGAACCGATGTTGAACAGCGCCAAAATCGGGTCGTGATCGGCGTTGATGTTGCCGAGGATGGTGTTGGTGTGAACCGCGTCGATCTGTGCGCCCTCGGCAAGGCCAAGGGTGGCAAAGATGTGGTCGATCATCTGGGCATTGCCTTCGAACAGCGCGCTGTAACGCTCTTCCTCGGCCAGCAGGAAGGTGAGGTTCTGCAACACCTCGGTGCCTCCGCCGGTGACCTGCGCCCCGTCGAAATCGAGTTCGCCGGTCAGCACCCGCAGCGGTTCTTCGAACTGGAATTCGTTGAAGTCACCCGCCACCGCGATCATTGCATCCGGGTTGGCCGCAAGCAGCCGGTCGATATAGTCGTTGACCGCCGCCGCCTGTGCCGCACGGGTCAGCTCTGCCGCCGCGAGCGGGGGCTGCGATGCGCTGAAGGTGGTTTCAGACCCGATCCGCGAGGTGAAGTGGTTGCCGATCACCGTCACGGTCTCGCCGTTGAAGATGAAGTTCGCCCCCAGCGGTGCGCGCGATCCCTGGAAGGCCGCGGCCAGCGCGCCATCATCGGGATTGGTGATGGTGAACACCGACGCCGGATCGAGTTCGACGCGGTCTTCGCGATACAGGAACGCCACACGGATATTGCCGCCCGGCTGCCCGCCTGTCTGGCCGTTGGCCACAAAGGGATTGTCCAGCACCGAATAGCGCACGCCGGTCTGCTCGAAGATCGATTGCGCGAGCGCCTCCAGCGTCAACTGCGCCGAAACCATGCCGTCATTGATCGCGCCGCTATCGTCCTGCACTTCCTGCAGCACCACAATATCGGGGGCGGACAGGTTGACGCCGATGTCGAAGGCGATGCCGGCAAGGCGGCCGTTGCCGACATCGTCATCCCCGTCATCGGCGCGGATATCGAGGTTAAGGACGTTGTAGGTCGCCAGCGAAAGCTGGTTCACCGCGCCGGTGACCAGCGTGGTGCGTTCAGCCACATTGGTGCTTGCGCGGGCCACGGTGATCGCTTCGGTCGGGCGGATCTGGTAGTTGCCGAAGCCGTAATCGACCACGCCCGTAACATTGTTGAGGACCGTGCCCGGCGTGACATTGGGCACGGTGTAGACCACGCCGTTGATCGGGCCGGATTCGTCGATCTGGAGCCGTTCAGGGTTGAAATCCGATCCGGCCCCCGAATTGAGCGAGCCAAAATTATCGACCCCGCCGCGCACGGTCAGCAGCCCGCCTTCGGACACGTTGCTGGCCGCGAAGTTGCCCGCGCCGTCGCTTGCCACGGTGTAAAGCTCGCCGAAGTTGTTGGTCGAATCCACCGCGACCGGGTTCTGCACCGTGACCAGCATCCCTTCGAGGCTTTCGAAGAAGTCGATGCCGTCATTTTCGGGATCGAACACGGCGAAATTGTCGTCGTCGATCGTTTCGGTCGGCGGGGTGATGCCATCGGGGCCGATCAGGATGGCGGCGGGCAGGGCGTTGCCGGTGCTGTTGACGGTGATCACCGGGCCGGTCAGCTGGGTGATGGTGAGGTTGGCCGGATCATTCCCGCCGCGGAACTCGTTCACCGTGCCGCGAACCGTGATCCCGTCGCCCGCGACAACAGTGGGCGCGGTGCCGGTGAAGATGAAGATCGCGTCCGAGGTGGCGCGGTTCCCGTCGCCCTCGGGGTCCTGAAGGTAGAAGCCGTTGCTGGCGACCGCGGTGACGATCCCCGATGTGGTGACTTCGTTGCCGACAAAGGGCGAGATATGCCCTGCGCCCTGGATCTGGCCGATGCGCAGCACCAGCGGATCATCGTTTAGGATCGTGCCGATCGCGGTGCCATCGCCGATACTCGCGCCGCCGGTGACATTGCTCAGCAGCAGGCGGAAGAACTCTGCCGGTTCGCCATCGACGTCCCCGGCAACGCGCAACGTGATCGCGCTGTAGGTTTCGCCCTCGGCGAAGGTCACCGTGCCCGAAGTGGCTCCGACAAAATCGGCCGCATCGGCATCGGTGAAGGCCGGACCGAATTCGGCGGCGAAATCGACCGATACCGTGCCGGCGCTGCCGCCGACGCGGAACAGGTTGAAGGTGATCGCGGTGGTGCCGTCATTGCCCTCGACCACCCGTGCATCTTCCACGAACAGCGTGCCGGCCGGGTTGGCCGCAACGAAATCCTGCCCGGCGTTGATCTGGCCGAAGGTGGCGTTCTGCGAAGGCTGGAACACGAAGTCGTTGGCGGTAAAGCCTGTGCCGCCTGCCTGCAGCGAAGTGCCGAGCGGCGCGGAGATTTCGGCCACCCCGATATCGGTGCTGGTCATGCCGGCGGCCGGGCCGTTGGTGGCGGTCATTTCCCCTTCGTAGGACAGGAACTGCACCACCGTGCCATCCGGACGGACCAGCGCCACGCCATCGGGCGAGCCGTTCTGGATGCCGGGGACGAGGAAGGCGAGGGTGCCGAAGCCGTCATCCTGATCGGGGATCGTCCCGCCCAGCACCACCGTGCCGTAAACCACCCCGCCGTTGCCGTTGTAGAGCACCAGCGTCCAGCCGCTGAGGTTGGTGCCGGCGGGCCCTGCAACCTCGATGAACTCGCCGACATCGGTGCCTGCGGTGTCGTAGTGGATTTCGTTGATGAACACTTCCGCCGGGCCCTGCGGGGGCAGATCGTCGCTGATGATGGTGCCGGTCGCGCTCGCAGTCGTGATGGTGGCCCCGCCGGTGGGGTTGGCGAGGGTGACGGTCAGGGTTTCGTCGCCCTCGATCTCGGTATCGCCGACGACCGTGACGGTGATGGTGGCGGTGGTCTGTCCATCGGCAAAGCTGACGGTGCCCGACAGCGGCCCGGTGACATCGAACCCGCTCGCCGTGCCGAGCTCGACCACGTAATCGGCGGTGACCGCACCGTTCGATCCGCCGCTGCGGGTGACCGTGAACACCAGCGCGGTGGTGCCGCTGTTGCCTTCGATCACGCTCGCATCGGCAATGGCCAGCGCACCGGGCTGGGGCGCGGTGTTGCCGCCAAAGGTCTGCCCGGCGTTGCCCGCGCCCGCTGTCGCGGCAACCGGAGCAAGCGCCCATGTGAAGTCGCCCGCCGTGTTCCCGCTGCCGGTCAGCTGAAGCGACAGGCCGGGGGCTTCCGTGCCCGCCTCGTTCACACCGATATCGGTGCTGGTCATGCCCGCGGCCGGCCCGTTGGTGGCAGTCATCACCCCTTCATAGGACAGGAACTGCACCACATTGCCGTTCGCATCGACCAGCGCGATCCCGTCGGGCGATCCGTTCTGGATGCCGTTCGAGGGATAGTTGATCACGTAGAAATCGCGGTTGCCCACGCGGGTCGGGGTGATCGCGGTCAGTAGGGTGGTGCTGTACGACTGCCCGTTGCTGCCGTTGTAGAGCACCACGGTCCACCCCGTCAGATCGGTTCCGGCAAGGGCCACGATCTCGATGAATTCGCCGATGTCGGTGCCGTTGTTGTCGTAGTGGAATTCGTTGATGAAGGTGGTGGAAGTGGTACCGGCAACCATGATCAAGCCCCTTGCTGCAACGCGCTTGGCCCGAAGGAAGGGCCGGAAGCGCAACAAACGCGGGAGGGCTATAACCGAACCGCGTCAGCACGGTTACGGTCTGGCAGGTCAGCGAAATTTTTCCTGTGGATACAGCAAGACAGCACGCGGACGGCGCGGCGCGATCTGTTCAAGCCGATGATGTGCGGAAGAAAGTGGCTCCCCGAGTAGGATTCGAACCTACGGCCATTCGATTAACAGTCGAATGCTCTACCGCTGAGCTATCGGGGAGCAACCGGCGGCCGGAACCGCTGGCAGAGGCGCGCCTATATGGGGCAGGGCAGGGGATTGCAAGAGGGGTTTTTGCATTTGACCGCCCGACGGCGAACGAAAATTCAGGACAAGACACCCCGGTCGCGCAGCGTGCTGCGCGTCTAGCGAGGACGCACCCGCGCAAGGCGGGTGCAAGAATCAGGACGTAATGAATTGCTCGGCGACGATGCGCTCTTCAAGGCTCTGGCCGGGATCGAACAGCAGGGTCAATTCGCGGTCGCGGGCGATTTCGAGCCGCACCTCGGCGATGTCGCGCAGTTCCTTCTGGTCGGCCACGGCAGCCACCGGGCGCTTGGCCGGGTCGAGCACGCGCAGCACGATCTTCATCCGGTCAGGCAAGATCGCGCCTTTCCAGCGGCGCGGACGGAACGGGCTGATCGGGGTCAGCGCCAGCATCCGGCTGTCGAGCGGCAGGATCGGGCCGTTGGCGGAGAGGTTATAGGCGGTCGAGCCCGCCGGCGTTGCCACCAGCACGCCGTCGCACACCAGTTCGCGGATGCGCACCCGGTCGCCCACGGTCACTTCGATCTTAGCGGTCTGGCGGGTTTCGCGCAGCAGCGAGATTTCGTTGATCGCGCACAATTCGTGGCTTTCGCCGTCCTGCGTGATCGCCTCGATCCTGAGCGGCGCAATCGTCCAGCGGCGCGCCTTGTTGATCCGCGCGGCAATCGCGGCGCGTTTGTCATAGCGGTTCATCAGGAAGCCGACTGTGCCAAGGTTCATGCCATAGGCAGGGATCACCCGCCCGGAATCGAGCATCGCGTGCAGCGTCTGGAGCATGAACCCGTCGCCGCCCAGGACCACCGCGGCATCGGCATCCGCCAGCGGCACCCAGCCGCCTTGCGCTTGCAGCGCGTCATAGGCTTCCTGCGCCCGCGGCGTCTCCGAGGCGAGCAGCGCCAGCCGTTCGAAGCTTGTTCCATTGCTGGCCATGTGTCCCCCTCCCGGGAATAAAGGCAGGCGCGCCCGGTTATCCCCGGCGCGTTGCAGGCGGGTTGCCCTGATGTGCCATATCGGCGCGGATTGCAATTGATGCATGGCAGGGGCAGGTTCAAACGCTAAGGCGGTTCGGCCAGAGGGAGTGCGATGGAGCAGGCAGGGGCATCGTTACGGGACAACAGCCGCGGGCGCTTTCCCGGCGTGCGGCCCGGCGTGCTCGAGGCCGATCTGCTGCGGGCGCTTGACCGGCGCGAGATCGAGGTGCTGTTCCAGCCGCAATTCTCCTGCGTTACCGGCGCGGTCGTCGGGGCGGAGGCGCTGGCCCGCTGGCGCCACCCGACGCTGGGCGAGATCGGCGCGCGCGATCTGTTCGCCGTGGCCGAGCGGGCGGCACTGGTCGCCCCGCTGTCGCGCCATGTCGTGGCGCGTGCGCTAGAGGACGCGGCGACCTGGCCCGACAATCTGACCCTGTCACTCAACATCACGCCCGAGGAACTGGGCGACCCGCGATTTGCGGCCGATTTCGCGGCGCTGATCGGGCAGTCGGACATTGCGCCGGGCCGGCTGATGCTGGAAATCACCGAGGATCTGCTGCTGCGCAACCTCGCGCAGGCGGCAAGCGCGCTGAAGGCGCTGCGCGGCCTCGGATTTCGCACCGCGCTCGATGATTTCGGCGCGGGGTTCTGCAACTTCCGCTACCTGCGTGAACTGCCACTCGATGCGCTCAAGCTCGACAAGGCGATGGTCGAAGGCGTGCCTGCCGATGCCACCGCGCTCGCCGTGCTGCGGGCGATCGTGGCGCTGGCCAAGGCGCTGGGCCTTGCGGTTTATGCCGAGGGGATCGAGGACGAGATCCAGCGCGCCGCGATCACCGCGGAAGGCTGCGATTACTGGCAGGGCTTCCTGCGCGCCCAGCCGATGCCGAGCCAGAGCGTGGTCGCGCTGTCCCGCACGGCGCGGGGCATGGGGCACGGGTAGGAACCGGCCCTTAGAGCGGTTTCCGACCAGCGGCTTGCGGCAGAACATGGCCAAAAACCGCCATTTCCTACACAGAGCCTACCCGATACTATTCAGCGCCGGCTCTTTCGCATCGCTAACAGGGTGGTCGCACGACCGCCGCGGGCAAAGCAAGGCCCCTTTCTCCTGTCCGTCCGCCTGACTGGATTGCGCCTATAACATTGAAAGAAAGCTATAAAAGTTGTAGTCGTCAGGGTGACAGGGTGTAACTTTTGTCACCTACAAGAGCAACGGGGCAGAGCAACGGGGCAGAGCAACGGGGCAGGGCGGCTATCAGGCCACCTTCTTTCCCTTTGCCGCCTTCCTGACGATCCCGCTCAGCCCCTTGGTCAGCTGGAACAGCCCGTTCAACCGGCTCAGCGGATCGCCCCATGCGCGGTTGATGACGAGCTTCATGTCGGGGCGCAGCTTGGCGGTGTCCTTCGCGTTGGCGTTCAGCCGTTCGACATAGGCGATCAGGCCCGCCGGATCGGGGAAATCGTCATTGTGGAAGCCCACCAGCGTGCCGCGCGCGCCGACATCGATCTTGGCGATGTTGGCGGCGATCGCCTGATGCTTGATCTCGATCAGGCGGATAAGGTTCTTCGTGGGCTGCGGCAGATCGCCGAAGCGGTCGATCATCTCGGCGGCGAGGCTTTCGATCTCGTTCTGCCCTTCGGCCTGATTGAGACGGCGGTAGAGCGCCATGCGCACCGCGAGATCGGGAACGTAGTCCTCGGGGATCATGATCGGGGCATCGACAGTGATCTGCGGGCTGACCTTGTCGCGTGGCCGCTCCAGACCCATCTCGCCCGCCTTGGCGGCAAGGATCGCCTCCTCCAGCATTGCCTGATAGAGCTCGAAGCCGACTTCGCGGATGTGGCCCGATTGCTCGTCGCCCAGGAGGTTGCCAGCGCCGCGAATGTCGAGATCGTGGCTGGCCAGCTGAAAGCCTGCACCAAGGCTGTCGAGATCGCCAAGCACCTTCAGCCGCTTCTGCGCCACTTCCGACAGGGCCACGCCTGCCTCGTGCGTCAGATAGGCATAGGCGCGCAGCTTGGCCCGCCCGACACGGCCGCGCAGCTGGTAGAGCTGGGCGAGGCCGAAGCGGTCGGCACGGTGGATGATGATAGTGTTGGCCGAGGGGATATCCAGCCCGCTTTCGACGATGGTGGTCGAGAGCAGGACGTCATACTTGCGGTCGTAGAAGGCGCCCATCCGTTCCTCGACCTCGCCGGGCGACATCTGGCCGTGGGCGGAGACGGATTTGATCTCGGGCACGTGTTCGCGCAGCCATTCCTCGACATCGGCCATGTCGGAAATGCGCGGCACGACGATGAAGCTCTGCCCTCCGCGGTGATGTTCGCGCAGCAAGGCCTCGCGCATCACCATGTCGTCCCACTCCATCACATAGGTGCGCACCGCGAGCCGGTCGACCGGAGGGGTCTGGATGGTGGAGAGTTCGCGCAGGCCGCTCATCGCCATCTGGAGCGTGCGCGGGATCGGGGTAGCGGTGAGGGTGAGAACGTGAACGTCGGCGCGCAGCTGCTTGAGCTTTTCCTTGTGGGTGACGCCGAAGCGCTGTTCCTCGTCAACGATCACGAGGCCGAGGTTCTTGAACCTGGTGCTCTTTGAAAGGATCGCGTGGGTGCCGATGACAAGGTCGATCTGGCCGTTTTCGAGCCCTTCGCGGGTCTCGGCGGCTTCCTTGGCCGAAACGAGGCGGGAGAGGCGGCCCACCTTCAGCGGGAAGCCGGCAAACCGCTCGGCAAAGTTCTGGTAGTGCTGACGGGCAAGCAGCGTAGTCGGAGCGACCACCGCGACCTGCTGCCCCGCCATCGCTGCGACGAAGGCGGCGCGCAGGGCCACCTCGGTCTTGCCGAAGCCGACATCGCCGCACACCAGCCGGTCCATCGGGCGCCCGCTTTCGAGGTCAGACAGAACGTCGGCAATGGCGCGCTCCTGATCCTCGGTTTCGGACCAGGGAAAGCGGTCGGTGAACTGGCCGAGGGTCGCGGGATCGGTGGGAAGGACCGTGGCCTGCCGCAGGGCGCGGGCGGCGGCAACCTGCATCAGCTCGCCTGCGATGGCGGTGATACGTTCCTTGAGCTTCGCCCGCCGCCGCTGCCACGCCTCGCCGCCCAGCCGGTCGAGCGGGACGGCCTGTTCGGACGAGCCGTAGCGGGTGAGAACGTCGATGTTCTCGACCGGAATGAACAGCTTGTCACCGCCCGCATATTCCAGCGCGACGCAATCGTGCTGGCTCTTTCCCACGGGGATGGGTTCGAGGCCGAGATAGCGCCCGATCCCGTGTTCCACGTGGACCACCAGATCGCCTTTGCCCAGCGCCTGAAGCTCGGCGAGGAAGGCGTCGGAGTCCTTGCGTTTCTTCTTGCGGCGCACCAGCCGGTCGCCGAGGATGTCCTGTTCGGTCAGGAGTTCGAGCGTATCGCTGGCAAACCCGGTTTCGAGCGGGAGGACGACCACTGCCGTCTTCGCCTTGGCGGCCAGTCCCAGCGCCTGCTGCCAGTTATCCGCAATGGCGGTCGGCGCGCCGGCTTCGTCGATGATCGCGGCGATGCGGCGGGCGCTGCCGGTGGAATAGGCCGCGACCAGCGGCTTGCGGCCCGCCTTGGCGACGGCTTTCAGGTGCGCGGCGGCGGCTTCGTAGACATTCTCGCCGCGCCCGCGTTCCGGCGCAAAATCGCGGGCCGAACGGAAGCCGAAATCGAGCGTACCGGCCTGTTCTTCCGCGGCAAAGCCGGTGGCGCGGTGGGCGGGCATCGCTGCCAGTGCGGCATCGAATTCGGCGCGGGTGAGGTAGAGCGCGTCGGGCGCGAGCGGGCGATAGGAGCCTTTCTTCTCGCCCGCGATCCGGCCGCGTTGTTCGTGGTAATCGGCAATATCGGTCAGGCGTTCCTCGGCGGCACCGAGCGCGCTCTGGTCGATCACCACCACATCGTCCTTGGCGAGATGATCGAACAGCGTCGCGAGCCGTTCCTCGAACAGCGGCAACCAGTGTTCCATCCCCGCCTGCCGCCGCCCGTCGGACACCGCCTCGTAGAGCGGATCCTGGGTCGCGCCCGCGCCGAACAGCTCGCGGTAACGGCTGCGGAACCGCTTGATGCTGTCATCGTCCACCAGCGCTTCGGAGGCGGGGAGCAGCAGGTGGCTCTCGATCCGTTCCACGGTGCGCTGGGTGGCGGGATCGAACAGGCGCAGGCTCTCCAGCTCGTCGCCGAAGAAATCGAGCCTTAGCCCTGCGTCGAGCGAGGAGGGGAAGATATCGACAATCGACCCGCGCACCGCAAACTCGCCATGGTCGATCACGGTGTCGGTGCGGCTGTAACCCTGGCGGACGAGCAGCGCGGCGAGGCTTTCGTGGCCGATCTGCACGCCGGTGCGGAACTCGCGTACGCTTTCGCGCACCCGGAACGGGGTGAGCACCCGCTGGAGCACGGCGTTGACAGTGGTGACCAGCAATTGCTGCGCACCGCCCGGCTGCTGCAGCCTGTGAAGCGCGGCGAGGCGTTCCGCGCTGATCGACAGCGCGGGACTGGCGCGGTCATAGGGCAGGCAATCCCAAGCGGGGAAGGCGAACACTTCGACTTCGGGGGCGAAGAACCGCGCAGCCTCTGCCGCGGCGCGCATCGCGGCATCATCGGGCGCGATGAACACTGCCCTTCGCTTGGCCGCCCGCGCCAGATCGGCGAGCACCAGCGGCAGGCTCCCGCGGGGCAGCGAGGACAGCGTCAGCGGCTCGGTGCCTGCGAGAATGCGGTTCAGATCGGGCATGGGTTTCCAGACAAGCCGCGCAGGTCCAAAGCGTTCCCGCGCTTGGCCCCGCGCCTAGCGGGGAATATCGACGTAATCGAGCCTTTGCATTGCCGTCAGCAGATCGCCTGCAATGTGCTCCGGCGCCGCTTGCGTTCCCAAGGCCCAGGCCATCACATCGACATCATCGGCGTCGAGCAGCGCCTCGAACCACGCCAGCTCTGCCTCCCCCCAGCCGGCGTGATAGCGATCGTAGAAGCCGCCGATCATGTAATCGGCTTCCCGCGTGCCGCGATGCCACGCGCGGAATTTGGCGCGGGCGAGGCGTTGTTCGAAAGAGGGTTGCTCGGTCATGGGCTGCACCTAGCCACAGCTTCCCGCCGCTTCAACTCGCAAAGACGCAATGTCGGTGGTAGCAAATGCACAATGCGCCCCGAGGCTCTCAATCCGCTGTTTGCCGAAGTCACGACGCTGGAAGGCGTCGGGCCGAAGCTGATGAAGCCGCTCGAACGGCTTGGCCTCGGCCGCGTCAAGGATGTCGCCTACCACCTGCCCGAACGCTTCGTCAGCCGCCATGCGATTGCCAATCTGGACGAGGGGGGCGAGGGCGAGCAGGTGATCGTCGCGCTCACGCCGGTTGAACACCGCGCGCCGCGGGCGGGAAGCCGCGGGCCTTATCGTGTGCTGGCGCAGGACGCAGTCGGCAATATCTGCGCGCTGACGTGGTTCGGGAAAGCCGCCTATACCGCCAAAAAGCTGCTGCCGGTGGGCGAGCGGCGGTGGATTGCCGGACGGCTCGACCGCTATGGCGACATGCTCCAGATCGTCCATCCCGATCATATCGAGGTCGAGAGCGCGGCCAATATGGGGCGCCTGTCGGAGCCGGTCTATCGCCTGTCCGAAGGCCTGACCCAGCCGCGGGTGGCGGGGCTGGTCGAGCAGTCGCTGGCGCGCTTGCCGGCGCTGCCCGAATGGATCGAGCCGGGGCAGCTGGCGCGCTCTGGCTGGCCCGCGTGGCGCGATGCGCTGGCACTGGCCCATCAGACCACCGACGAAAAGGCACGGGACCGGCTCGCCTATGATGAATTGCTGGCGAACTCCCTCGCGCTGCTGCTGGTCAAGGCGGAGGGGCGCCGCCGCAAGGGGCAGGCGCTGGCGGGCGACGGCGCTTTGCGGGCGAGGCTGCACCTGCCCTTCGCGCTGACGGGGGCGCAGGCGCGTTCGATCGCCGAGATCGAAGGCGACATGGCGCAGGAAGCCCCGATGCTGCGCCTGCTGCAAGGCGATGTCGGCGCGGGCAAGACGGTGGTGGCGCTAAACGCCATGCTGATCGCGGTCGAGGCGGGCAAGCAGGCCGCGCTGCTCGCCCCCACCGAAATCCTTGCACGCCAGCATTTCGAAACCCTGCGCAAGATGCTCGCGCCGACGGGGGTCGAGATCGCGCTGCTCACCGGCCGCGCCAAGGGGCGGGAGCGCGAGAGCATTCTGATGGGGCTGCTCGATGGCTCGATCCAGCTGCTGGTCGGCACCCATGCGATCTTTCAGGACAGCGTCAGTTATCGCGACCTTGGGCTGGTGGTGATCGACGAACAGCACCGCTTCGGCGTCGCGCAGCGCTTGGCGCTGGCGGCCAAGGGCAGGCGTGCGCCGCATACCCTCGCCATGACCGCCACCCCGATCCCGCGCTCGCTGACGCTGGCGCAATATGGCGAAATGGATGTGAGCCGCCTCGACGAACTGCCACCCGGGCGGCAGGCAATCGAGACGCTGGTTGTCCCGCAGGCGCGCCTCGACGAGATGGTTGCGGGTGTGAAACGGCATCTGGCGAGCGGGCAGCAGGCCTATTGGGTCTGCCCGATGGTGCGCGAGATCGACGGCGTGCCCGATCTGGCCGATATTGCTGCGGCAGAGGCGCGCTATGCGGGCCTCAAGGAGCGGTTCGGCGATGCGGTGGTGATGGTCCATGGCCAGCTCCGCCCGGAGATCAAGGACGCGGCCATGGAGCGGTTCGTTACCGGGCAGGCGCGGCTGCTGGTCGCCACTACCGTGATCGAAGTCGGCGTCGATGTGCCGAGCGCGACGCTGATGGTGATCGAGCAGGCCGAACGCTTCGGCCTTGCGCAATTGCACCAGCTCCGCGGGCGGGTGGGGCGCGGGTCGCAAAAGAGCCGTTGCGTGCTGCTGCGCGGCGATGAATTGTCCGAAACCGGCAAGCGGCGGCTTGCCCTGATGCGCGAGACGCAGGACGGGTTCCGGATTGCCGAGGAAGACCTTGCCCTGCGCGGTGGCGGCGAATTGCTTGGCACGCGGCAATCGGGGGAGGCGGCGTTCCGGATCGCCAATCTCGAACAGATGCAGAAGCTGCTGCCGCTCGCCCATGCCGACGCCCGGCTGCTGATGGACCGCGACGGCGGACTGACGAGCGAGCGCGGGGAAGCGGCGCGGCTGCTGCTGTACCTGTTCGAACGCGACTGGGGCGTGCAGCTGCTGCGCGGAGGTTAGGCCCCGAGGGCAGCCCGTTCGCGCAAGAGCCGGGCGACCAGCGCATCGACGCCCTGGTTGATATCTGCCCAGGCCACCTCGAAGGCAGCAATGTCGCCGTGGTAGGGATCGGCAACCGCTTCGCCCTGACGCCCTTCGACCGCATCGAGCAACAGCGACAAGCGGGCCTTCGCACCGCGCGGGGCACGGGCCTTCAGCCCGCCCAGATTGGCGCGGTCGAGTGCGATGATGTGGGTGAAGCGATGGAAATCCTCGGCAATGACCTGCCGTGCCGCCTGTCCGGTGATGTCGACACCATTGGCGCGGGCCACCGCAACTGCGCGGGGATCGGGCGGACTGCCGATGTGATAGGAAGCGGTCCCGGCGGAATCCACCGCGCATTCCAGCCCGCTGCGCGATGCCGCAACGCGGAACGCACCTTCGGCCATCGGTGACCGGCAGATATTGCCGAGACACACGAAGAGCACCGACATGCGGTTATCTGCGACCCCCCCGATCATGTGGCCGCCTTATGACAAGGTGGCCGAATTGTCCATGTTGCCGGGGCAAGTTTCACGTGAAACAATGTAAAATCATGCCGCTGAAGGGGGCTAAACCGGCCTAAAGGGGGTCTAGAGGGGGTCTGGACGGGTCTAGACCGGCATCGGCGCGGTGCTGGCCAGCACCTCTTCGGTGATCCGCCGGATATTGACCTTCGCCTTCAGCCGCGCCCCCAGCAGGGCGGTGCCCGAAACCTTGCGCTGCACGAACAGGGTTTCGATCGGCGGGAAGGCCCAGGTGTCCTTGTCCTGCGCGATCGCCCAGCCTTCCTCGCGCAGCAGCGGGATGAAGGCGCGGTCGCCGAAATCGAACGGGGCATCGGCGCGCATTTCGTTGATGACGATATCGATCATCCGGCGCACCCGTTCGGGGTGCTTTTCGGCCACGATCGGCATCATGAACCCGGCCTCGATCGTGGCGGCGAGCACTTCGTCGGCATTGCCCTCCAATCCGGCGAGCAGCATCTTGCGATAGCCGTTCGCGACCACCGGATCGACCGGACGGCAGGCCCCGAAATCGAGCAGGATGATCTCGCCGGTTTCGCGCCGGTAACGGAAATTGGCGAAGTTGGGATCGGTCTGCATCACCCCGAAATCGAACAGTTCGCGGGTTACCAGCCGGATCAGCCGGGCGAAGACTTCGTCGCGGCGTTCGGGCGGCTCGTTGCCCAGTTCCTCGATGCTCACGCCGTCCTCGAAACTCATGGCGAGGATCGAGCCGCGGGTCAGGCCTTCGTGCAGGCGCGGGACGACAAAGCCTTCCACGCCCGCCAGCTGTTCGCGATAGAGCGCCATCTGCGCGCCTTCGCGCTGGTAATCGGCCTCTTCGTGAAGCTGCTGCTTGGCCGCCGCCATCAGCTTGCCCATTTCCAGTTCGGGGGGCGCAAAGCCTGCGACCTTCAGCAGCGTCATCACGTTATCGACATCGGAATCGATGCTTTTGGCAACGCCCGGATACTGCACCTTGATCGCCAGTTCCTCGCCATCGCGGGTCAGCGCCTTGTGCACCTGACCGATGCTGGCGGCGGCAATCGGGCGCGGGTTGAACCAGCGGAACTGCTTGCGCCAGTCCGGCCCCCATTCGCTCTTGAGCACCTGATCGAGCTGGCGGGTCGGCATGAAATTGGCCTGATCGCGCAAGGTGGCGAGGATTTTCGAAAGCTCTTCGGGCAGGAAATCGCCTGCATCGAGGCTGATCATCTGCCCCATTTTCATCGCCGCGCCGCGCAGGTGGCTGAGCCGGTCGGTCAGGCGCTGGACATTGCCGGGGGTGAGGATCAGGTCGCGGGCCGAAATCCCTTCGCCGCTCACCAGCCGCCGTGCGCCTTCGGCCACCATGCCGCCCGCCACGCCGCCCACCAGCCGCCCGAACGTGCCAAGCCGCGCCACGCGGCCCGCCGGCACGGCACGCTGGCGCTCCCGGTCTTGCGGGAGATTGTCGAAATCGGGGATGTCATCATCGGCCACGGGGAGGGCACTTTCATCGGCAAGAGGCTTTGTGCGGCAACGGCCCTGCGGCCCGCCTGTTCCGGCTAAGTTGGTGCGTGCCGGCGCAGGTTCAACTGATGCACAGCCCGCCATCGACCGGCAGGCACTGACCGGTGATGTAATCCGAATGGGGCGAGGCGAAGAACACCGCCAGCCCTTCCAGCCCGGCATGATCGCCGGGGCGGCGCAGCGGAATGCGCCTCGCCATCCATTCGCCGAAGCGCGGATCGGCCTTGGCGGTGATGTCAGTTTCGTAATAGCCGAAAAGCAGCGCGTTGGCCGTGATCTGGTATCGCGCCAGTTCGAAAGCGGCCGCACGGGTCAGCCCGTTGAGCGCGGCTTTCGAGGCGGCGTAATCGGACGAGCGGTTGACCCCCATGATCGACTGGCCGGACGATGTGGCGATCAGCTTGCCGCCTGCATCGCCTTCCTTTGCGCGGGCGATCATGTGGCGGGTGACATGCTTGTAGACCAGCGCCGCGCCGCGGGTGTTGACGTTCATCGTCCGGTCCCAGCCTTCGGCGGTGATATCCGGGATGGCCGTGCCCGCGCCCGAGATCCCGGCATTGGCAAAGCACACATCGATCCGGCCCAGTGCTTCCAGTGTCGCGGCGATGGCGGCCTCGATGTCGGCCTCTTCGGCGATGTCGCAGGCAAGGGTGATAACCTCGCCCCGGCCAAGTGCCTTCAGTTCGGCGCGGGCGGCGGCGTTCTTTTCGGCGTTGCGGGCAAGGATCGCCACATTGGCACCCGCCTTGGCGAGCCCGCGGGCCATGGCAAGCCCAAGCCCGCCATTGCCGCCGGTGATGATGGCCGTGCGGCCCGTCAGATCGAACAGTTCCATAGGCCATCACGTGGCGCAAATGCAGGCCGCAAGCAAGCATCGCGGGAACCGCGAGGCGCGGCAGGATTTGACGCGGGATGGACGGACAAACTTCGCTTTCACCGGCGGCCCGCATGCTTGGCTATGCCGGCCTTTTGCCCCAGATCATCTGTGTCGCCATGGTCTTATCGGGGCACGAATGGCGCTATTCCGCGCTGGCAGGCGGCTTTGCCTATGCGGCTGCGATCTTCAGCTTTCTTGGCGGGGTATGGTGGGGGCAGGCGGTGCAATCGGGCCGCGCGACCACGGGCGCCTATTGCCTTGCCGTCATGCCGAGCCTGATTGCGGTGGCGCTGTTCCTGCCGTGGACTTTCGGGTGGGAATGGCCCGGTCCGGCGCTCGCCTATCTCGGGGCCTTCATCCTCGGATCGCCGCTGATCGACCGTGCGCTGGGCTTTGCCGCTCCCGATTTCCTGCGTCTGCGCTGGCATCTTTCGCTGGGGCTGGGCGGTTTGACGATTGCGCTGGGGATGCTGGCCGGACAGGTGATCTGAGGCAGGCGCACCGCGCTGTGCCTTCCAAAAGGCTTGTCTTTGCGATGCGTTAACCAAAGCGACCTAGGGTTAACTCCGGGTTTCCCTTGGGATGACGCGTTTGATGACCGGAGCACTGCATTCACTGGCCAACGCCCTGCGCGGTGTTATCGGCTTTGGGGCTGACGAGGCGGAGCGTCGCGACGCTGCCGGCGGGCGCAACTCCAACATCGGCGTGCTGCGGCGCAAGCGGATCAGGGTTGCGGTGTTCGCGATCATTTTCGGCCTTGTTGCCGCCGTGATCGACCTGCCGCTGCCCGCCGAGGATTTCTACCGCGCCGTGCGCGCCGAGGTGCGCAGTCGCCCCGCGCCGCGCGACATCGTGATGATCGCGATCGACGACAGGACGCTCAATGCCTTCAACCGCAACATGCCGTCCCGTGCGGACGATAGCCGTCTGATCGACACGCTGGTCGCATCCGGAGTGGAACGGGTGACCTTCGACCGCGCGCACGCGGATCCGGAAAGCCCTGCCGCCGATGCCGCCTTCGCCCGCACGCTTGAAAAGCACGAGGGCAGGGTGTGGCTGGGATTTGCGCCGGAACACTCCGAAGCATTCCAGACAGTCGACCAGTTGATCCCGCTCGAGCAGTTTTCAGGCCATGCGGCGATTGCGGCGATGAACGGCAGGGTTTCGCCCTTCCTGCTTTCGGTGGCGTTCCAGACCCATGTCGAACTGGATGGCGTGCCGCATCCTTCGCTGTCGGCGGCGCTCGCCGAGTATAGCGGGCCGGAGCGGATCTACCGGCCTGACTATGCGTTTGACCCCGTCACCATTCCGACTTTCAGCTACATCGATGTCCTGCGCGGCAATGTGCCTGAAGGGGCGCTGTCCGGCGTCAATGTGATCATCGGCAAGAGCTACTTCGAATCGAGCGACTATCTGGTGATGCCGCTGCGTCAGGGACGGGTTCCGGGCGCCTATTTCCACATCATGGGCGCCCACACCCTCAAGCGCGGGGTGCCGCTCGATCTGGTGTGGTATCCTGCGCTGCTGGCAGCCGCGATCGCGATTTTCGTGCAGGCGCGGCGGGGTTCGAAATCGATCCGCGTCCTCGTGCTGACCGCCGGCGGATTGATGGCCGCTCCCTTCGTTTTCGATGAATTCGGGGTCAATATCGACATCATGCCGGCACTGCTGGCAACCGGTTGGGCGATGATCGGGGCGCACCGGATCGCGCAGAAATATTTCAGCAGCGAAGTCGATGCGATCAGCACCTCCGCGATCAGTTCCGACAAGATCGATACCGCGCAGGATGTCTATGCGCTCAAGATCGCCAATCTCGCCGAAATGTCCGAGGACTGGAGCGCGGGCGAGCTTGGCGAGTTCGTCAATTCGCTGATTGCCTACATCAAGGGTCCGGGCGCCCCGGGCGATATCGCCTTCGAGCGCGACACGCTGGTGTGGCTCGCCCCGCGCATGGACACCATCGAGCTTGAGCGTCACGCCGACGGGCTGGCGCTGATGATCAAGACCGCGATCAGCCATGACTGGCAATCCGCCAACAGCGCGCCTGCGCTGGGGATCGACACCAATCACGAACTTCCGCTCGGCCAGCGGATCAAGAAGGCGATGCAGGCTGCCGACGAAGCGGCCACCCGGGGCGCGCGGTTCGTGGTCAATGATGCCGCGCATCTGGAAGCGCGCAACCAGCGGATCGAATTGTTGCGGGTGCTGGAAAAGGGCCTGCGCGATCGCAGCATCTCGGTCGCCTACCAGCCCAAGATCGAGCTGGCGACCGGCCGGATCGTGGGAGCCGAAACGCTGATCCGCTGGCGGCCGGATGGCAGCGAATATGTCAACCCGCAGGATCTGGTTCTCGCGGCAGAGGCAGGCGACCGGATCAACGAGCTGACCCTGGTGGTGATGGAAGCCGCGCTGGCCGAAAGCAAGCAGGCGATCATGCTCGATCCCGGCTTCAAGCTGGCGGTCAACATGTCGGCCAAGAGCCTTTCGGACACCGATCTTCTGTTCGAGATCATGACTATGCTTGGCCGCCATGCATTCCCGCCGGAAAACCTGACGCTGGAACTGACCGAAACCGCCAAGCTGGAAGACGAACGCATCGCGCCGCAGATCAAGGCGCTCAAGCAGCGCGGGATCAGCCTGTCGATCGACGATTTCGGCACGGGCCAATCGAACTTCGAATACATCGAAAAGCTGCCGAGCTCCGAGCTCAAGATCGACAAGAAGTTCGTCCAGCACATGACCACCTCCGAAGAAAGCCGTGCGGTGGTGCGCGCCACCATCGAGATTGCCCATTCGCTGGGCAAGGTGGTGGTGGCCGAGGGGGTCGAGAACCAGGCGGTCGCCGCGACGCTGAGGGCGATGGGCTGCGACCATGCGCAGGGCTACCTGTTCTCGCGCGCGATCACCATGGCCGAACTGCTCTCGATGATGGGCGGCGGCAGGAACGTAGTTAACGCTTGATTAGGGTTAATAATGTGTTAAATCACTCCTACAGCAAATTTGGGCGCTGATAGGAGAAACAAAATGTGGGCGTACTTCTCGCATCTCTTCGGTAGCCGCTAAGACGGCGTCGCAAAGGTTTGGAAAGCCCCGGGAAACCGGGGCTTTTTTCATGCCCGAAGCGGGCCGGCACCATCAGCTTACGCTGCCGATCAGGGCGGTCGGACTGCCCCTTGCGATTGCCGATTGCATTGTCTCTGCGCCTTGGCGATGAAGGCGGCGGGGTCATGAATTTCTTTTTCGTCCTTCTGCTCGGCGGACTTATCGCCGCCGCCTGGGTCCGGATCGACAAGCTCGAACGGCGGGTGGCGCAGCTTGTGGACGAGCTGGACGCGCTGCGTTTCCGCGGCAGGTCACAGGCCTTCGATGCTGCACCAGCAGCAGCGCCAGACACTGATTCGCCTGCCACCCCAGCGAAGGTTTCATCGGCCGATTCGCCCGACCTTTCGAACGAATCACCCGAAGCCGAATCGCCTCCAAGCGATTCGCCAACCGCCGAACCGGTTGCGGAACTACCCCCTGCCGCCGAGCCGGTCGCGCTGGCCGCGCAGCCCGCCGAATCGCTGCATCAGGATGCCGGGGCCGCGCAGCCGCGCGGTTGGTCGTTCGATTTCGAGGACATTTTCGGTCGCCGTCTGCCGATCTGGGGCGGCGGTTTCGCGCTCGCGGTTGCCGGGATCTTTCTGGTGCGTTTTTCGATCGAGGCCGGACTGCTGACGCCTGCGGTGCGCGTCGGCCTCAGCTTTGTGTTCGGGCTGGCGCTGCTTGGCGGGGCGGAAGCTGCCTACCGGATGCATGAACGGCTCGCCGATCCGCGTGTGCGGCAGGCGCTCGCAGGGGCGGGGCTGGCGACGCTTTATGGCGCGTTCTACCTCGCGGGCACCACTTACGGGCTGATCGGTGCGGGCGCGGCCTTCCTTGGCCTTGCAAGTGTGACCGCGGGCGCGATTGCCCTGTCGTTCCGCTTCGGCCTGCCGAGCGCGGTGATCGGGCTGGTCGGCGGGTTCGCTGCGCCGCTGCTGGTCAACAGCGACAGCGCCAATGTGCCGCTGCTGTCGTTCTACCTTGCGCTGATCACCGGCGGGCTGGCGTGGAGCGGGCAGGCGCAGGGGCGGCCCTGGCTGGGCTATGCCGCGCTGGCCGCCGGGCTGGTCTGGGGCGTGCTGATGATGGTGGCGGGGGTTTCGGCCAGTTCGGACCTTGCGGCGCTCGGCATCTATCTGGTGGTGCTTGGGGCGGTGCTGCCCGCCTTCCTTCACGCGCGCGGCGGACCGCGCCTGCCGCATCTGGTGGCCGGCGGCCTTGCGACCTTGCAGATGGCGGTGCTGGTGAGCGATGCCGGCTTCGCGCCGCTGACATGGGGGCTTTATCTGCTGATCGGGGCAGCGCTGGCGGGGCTGGGCTGGCGGTTCGACAATCTGCGCCTCGGCACGTTGGTCGCGGCAGGCGCAGGGCTTTGGCTGCTGGCGATCTGGCCCGAACCCGATCCGCGCCTCTACGCGGCAGTCGCAGCGGCGCTGGTCGTGATCTTCGCAGGCGTGCCGCTGGCGCTTCACTGGCGCGGGCGGGCAGGGCTGCTCGATCTGGGCCAGCTGGGAGCGGTCGGCCTGATCACGGGGATTGCGATCAATGCCCGCTATGGCAGCTGGATTTACGATCCGTTCGATCCGGTGCTGGCGGCCGCGATGGCGGGCCTTGCGATTGTGCCCGCAGCGGCTTTCGCCCTGTCCTGGCGCCGCGGCGAGGAGGGGGATGCCCGCAAGGTGCTGGTCGTGCTCGCCCCCGCCGCGCTGCTGGCCTTCGGCGCGCTGCTGCTGGTGACACCGGCATGGACCGCGCCGCTGGCGGCGCTGGCGGTGAGTGCGGCGCTGCTGTGGTGTCATGCCCGGCGCGACGCGCCCGCTCTGCACGCGGCGGCCTGGGCGGGGACAGCGGTGACACTGGTGAGCCTGATCGCCACGCCGGGCTTTGCGCAGGAATACACCCAGCTGGGCGATCTGGCCGAACCGGTAGAGCCCCTGCGGGCCGTGCTGCGATGGGCTGCGGCGGCGGTTCCCTTTGCCGCGATGGCGCTGCTGTCACGGCAGATGGCTTCGCGCAGCACGGGCGAGGCGATTGGCGTGGCGCTGGCCTACGGGCTGGTGGCGCAGGTGGTGCCATCGCCGGTGCTGGCATGGATTGCGGCTGCGGGGGCCATCGCTCTGCTGATCCTCCAGCCTGCCCGCGTTGCGGGATGGACCGCCGCGCTGGCCATTGCCGCCGCCTGGGCGCTGGTGCCGGTGGCAAAGTGGGCCACTGCCGGAACGCTTGCGCTGTTCGGAGAACCTTTCCTTGCGACGGAGGCGATCGCACCGCTCGATCTCGCCCTGCGGGTCGCGCCGGTCCTGGCGGTGCTGGGCGTGATCGCCTGGCGAGGGCAGGATCGCCGGTTCGATGTTCGCCTTGCGGTCTGGCTGGGGCTGGGCGCAGTCGGCGTGATCGCGCTTCACAGCCTCTACAAGCAGGCCTTCGCGATCACCTCGCTGTTCCGTTTCGAACATTTCGCCATGGGCGAGCGGACGATCTGGCAGGCGGTGCTGGTGGCAACGGCCTTTGGCGCGGGCGAGCGGCTGTCCGATGGCCTGCGCCGGCCCGTCGTCACCGGACTGCTGGCGGCTGCGCTGGCGCATTTCGGGTGGTTCACGCTGATCCTGCACAACCCGCTTTGGAGCGTGCAGCATGTCGGCCCGACGCCGGTCGCCAACTGGCTGACGCTCGCCTACCTTGCCGCGATGGCAGGCGTATGGCTGGCGGGCCGCGAGTGGGCTTTCGTGTCGGGATCGGTGCGCGTCACCGTTGATGCAGTGCTCATGGCGCTGGTGACGCTGCTGGCATTCTCGCTGCTGCGCCAGATGTTCGCTGGTCCGGTGCTGACAGCAAGCAGCATTGGGCCGACCGAAAGCCTGCTGATGTCGCTGCTCGGCATCGTGCTGGCGCTTGGCTTCCTGTGGTGGGGATCGTGGCGCAAATTGCGCAGCTGGCGGATCGGCTCGCTGGTGCTGATGCTGGCGGCGGTGATCAAGGTGTTCCTGATCGATGCGGCCGGGCTCGAAGGCCTGCTGCGGATCGCCAGCTTCATGGCGCTGGGTTTCAGCCTGATCGGGATCGGTTGGGTCTATTCGCGCCAGCTGTCACGCCGGCACGAGGCCGCGGCCTGAGCGGACAAGATATCGGCTATCGCGATGGGCCAAGGGCCGAAATTGGTCGGGGAGAGAGGATTCGAACCTCCGGCCCCTGCCTCCCGAAGACAGTGCTCTACCAGGCTGAGCTACTCCCCGACCGTGTCGGCTCCGCTGACCTGTAAAGGCCCTGCGGAGCGAGGCAAGGCGCGCCCTATAGGTGTGGATGAGCACAGTGGCAAGCGGGCAATTGCGGCTTATAGTCACAGCCATGGCCAGCACCGCGATTCCCCTTTCCCTCTCTGACAGGCAGCACCCCGAACAGCAGTATCTCGATCTGATGCGGCAGATCTGGGAGGGCGGCAGCGAGCGGATCGACCGGACGGGCATCGGCACACGCTCGGTGTGCGGGGCGATGCTGCGATTCGATCTGGGCGGCGGCGCGATGCCGCTCCTCACCACCAAGCGCGTCTACTGGAAAACCGCCACCCGCGAATTGCTGTGGTTCCTGACGGGGGAGACCAATATCCGCCCGCTGGTGCTGCAAGGGGTGAAGATCTGGAACGAATGGCCCCACGCCAATTATGTCCGCGAAACCGGCGATGCGATCAGCCTTGATGATTTCGTGGCGCGAATCGCTGCGGACGAGGGTTTTGCGGCGCGCTGGGGCGATCTCGGGCCGGTTTACGGCAAGCAGTGGGTGGATTGGCCGACCTATCGCTATCGCCCTGACGGGCTCTACGAGAAGGGCGAGGGGATCAACCAGATTGCGCAGGTGGTCGAATCGCTGCGCACCAGCCCCGGCAGCCGCCGCCACATCATCGAAGGCTGGAACGTGGCAGAGCTTGACCGCATGGCGCTGCCGCCGTGCCACAAGACCTACCAGTTCCATGTCGCGGGGGAGGGGGCAGATGCCCGCCTCAATTGCCTGCTTTACCAGCGCAGCTGCGATGTCGCGCTGGGCCTGCCGTTCAACCTGTGGTCGGCAGCACTGCTGACCGCGATGATCGCGCAGCAGGTCGGGATGCAGCCGGGCGAGCTGGTGTGGATGGGCGGCGATGTGCACCTCTATCTCAACCACGCCCACCTGATCGAGGAACAGCTGTCCCGCCAGCCGCAAGGCCACCCGCGGTTGGAGATCACCCGTAAGCCCGAAACAATATTCGATTACCGGATCGAGGATTTCGTGGTGCATGATTACGCGCCGCTGCCTCCGATCAGCGCCCCTGTTGCGGTTTAGCCCCTGCCCCCGCACGCTCCTTGACCGCTCCCCGGCGTTGAAATAAAAATACGTATGCAAGCAATGATTGCACCTGCCGCGGGCGGGTGACAGGCGAGGGGAGAGCGCAAGGCATGGCCGATCCAGCGAAACCGGCAGACAGCAATCGCCCAAGCCTTGCACTGCACGTGCCGGAGCCGAAATATCGCCCCGGCGACACAGCCGATTTCTCGCATATCGACATTGGCGCGCCGGGTGACCAGCCGCGTCCCGATGAAGGCATTCACCCGTCGCAGATGGCAGGCCTTGCCTATGGTCTGGTGCGGGTGCTGGGGGATGACAATCAGGCGCACGGACCGTGGAACCCGCGTCTTTCGCCCGACACCCTGCGCACCATGCTCGGCCACATGGCGCTGGTGCGGGCTTTCGATGAACGCATGTTCCGCGGCCAGCGGCAGGGCAAGACCAGCTTCTACATGAAGTGCACCGGCGAGGAGGCGACCTCGATCGCCCCCGCCATGGCGCTCGCCAGCGATGACATGGTGTTCCCCAGCTATCGCCAGCAGGGCATCCTCATCGCGCGCGGTTATCCGCTGATCGAGATGATCAACCAGATCTACTCGAACAAGGCCGACAAGCTGAAGGGTCGCCAGCTGCCGATCATGTATTCGAGCCGCCAGCACAGCTTCTTCTCGATTTCGGGCAACCTGGCCACCCAATGCCCGCAAGCCGTGGGCTGGGCGATGGCGAGCGCGGTGCGCGGCGACAGCCGCATTGCCGCGAGCTGGGTGGGCGAGGGCAGCACGGCAGAGGGCGACTTCCATTCCGCCTGCACCTTTGCCGCGGTTTACAACGCGCCGGTGATCCTCAACGTGGTGAACAACCAGTGGGCGATTTCGAGCTTTTCAGGCTTTGCCGGGGCGGAACGCACCACCTTTGCCGCGCGCGGCCTCGGCTATGGCATCGCCGCGCTCAGGGTGGACGGGAATGACGCGCTGGCCTGCTATGCCGCCGCCGAATGGGCTGCCAACCGCGCGCGCGGCAATCACGGCCCGACGCTGATCGAATACTTTACCTACCGTGCCGAGGGGCACTCCACCTCGGATGATCCCAGCGGCTACCGCTCTGCGCAGGAGCGCGAGGAATGGCCGCTCGGCGATCCGGTGATGCGCCTCAAGAAGCACCTGATCGCGCTTGGCGAATGGGACGAGGAACGTCACGCGGCGATGGACCTCGAATGCGCCGAGCGGGTGAAGGCGACGACCAAGGAGGCCGAAAAGAACGGCATCCTCGGCCACGGCCTCCACCACCCGTTCCACACCATGTTCGAGGATGTCTACGAGGAACTGCCCTGGCACCTCGAGGAACAGGCCGAACAGGCGATCCGCGAACGCATCGCCAAATTCGGCACGGAAAGGCCCTTCGGATGAGCGAGGATATTGCAACCGTGGCCGAAGCACAGGCCGAACGCCGCCTCAACATGATCGAAGCGATCAACGAAGCGCTCGACATCATGCTGACCCGCGATCCCGATGTGATCATCATGGGCGAGGATGTCGGCTATTTCGGCGGGGTGTTCCGCGCCACAGCGGGGCTTCAGGCCAAGCATGGCAAGACCCGCGTGTTCGACACGCCGATTTCCGAATGCGGGATCATCGGCGTGGCGGTGGGGATGGGGGCCTATGGCCTCAGGCCCGTGCCCGAAATCCAGTTTGCCGATTACATCTACCCCGGCCTCGACCAGCTGATTTCCGAAGCAGCGCGCCTGCGTTACCGCTCGGCGGGGGACTACATCGCGCCGATGACGGTGCGCTCGCCCTTTGGCGGCGGCATTTTCGGCGGCCAGACCCACAGCCAAAGCCCCGAGGCGCTGTTCACCCACGTGGCAGGCCTCAAGACCGTCATCCCCGCGACGCCGCACGATGCCAAGGGACTGCTAATCGCCGCCATCGAAGACAATGACCCGGTGATCTTCTTCGAGCCCAAGCGCATCTATAACGGCCCGTTCTCGGGCTATTACGACAAGCCGGTCGAGCCGTGGAAGAAGCACCCCGATTCCGTCGTGCCCGAGGGCTATTACAAGGTCCCGCTCGGCAAGGCGCGCACCGTGCGCGAGGGTGAGGCGCTGACGGTGCTGGCCTATGGCACGATGGTCCACGTGGCCGAGGCGGTGTGCGCGGCCAAGGGTGTCGATGCCGAAATCCTCGACCTGCGCACGCTGGTGCCGCTCGACATCAAGGCGATCGAGGCTTCGGTGGAAAAGACCGGGCGCTGCCTGATCGTCCACGAGGCGACCCGCACTTCCGGCTTCGGCGCGGAATTGTCGGCGCTGGTTACCGAACGCTGTTTCTACCACCTCGAAGCCCCCGTCGAGCGGGTTACCGGCTTCGACACGCCCTATCCCCACAGCCTCGAATGGGCCTACTTCCCCGGCCCTGTCCGCATCGGCGAGGCGATCGACAAGCTTCTCAAGGACTGACCGCAATGGCGAAGTTCACATTCAACATGCCCGACGTGGGCGAAGGCGTGGCCGAGGCGGAAATCGTCGAATGGCACGTGAAGGTCGGTGACCGCGTGGAGGAGGACCAGCACCTTGTCGACGTGATGACCGACAAGGCGACGATCGACATCGAAAGTCCGGTGTCGGGCGTCGTAACCGCGCTGGCGGGCGAGGTTGGCGATGTGATCGCGATCGGCGCGATGCTGCTGGTGATCGAGACCGACGGCGAGGGCGAGGCAACCTCGGAAGACGCCGAAGCGGCCACCGCGCGGATTGAAGACGAGATGTCGGATGAGGGCGAGGCTGAACCCGTTCGTGCCGAGCCGGTCGAAGAACTGCCTTCCGTGTCCGAACCGGTTGTCCAGGAGCAGGACAGCCTTTCGGCAGGTCCAGCGCGAACGGATCACGGTGCCAAAGTTCTCGCATCCCCCGCGGTGCGCCAGCGCGCCCGCGATCTCGGGATCGATCTGGCGCAGGTAAAGCCTGCCGAGGATGGCCGTGTGCGTCACGGCGATCTCGACGCCTTTCTTGCCTACAACGCCGGCAGCGGCTTTGGCGCGGCGGGCAAGGCGCGGGCCGACGAGACGATCAAGGTGATCGGACTCAGGAAGCGCATCGCCCAGAACATGGCCGCCGCCAAGCGTCACATTCCGCACTTCACCTATGTCGAGGAATGCGACGTCACCGACCTCGAAACGCTGCGCGCCCAGTTGAATGACGCGCGCGGCGACCGGCCCAAGCTGACCATGCTCCCCCTGCTGATCACCGCGATCTGCAAGGCGATCCCCGCTTTTCCGATGATCAACGCCCGCTACGATGACGAGGCAGGCGTGGTGACGCGGTATGGCAGCGTGCATCTCGGCATGGCGGCGCAGACCGATGCCGGCCTGATGGTGCCGGTGATTCGCGACGCGCAGAGCCGCAACCTGTGGCAGCTCGCCCGCGAGATCGGGCGCCTGGCCGAAGCGGCGCGCACGGGCAAGGCGACTTCGGAGGAGCTCAGCGGCTCGACGCTGACGGTCACCTCATTGGGCCCCCTCGGCGGGGTGGCGACCACGCCGGTGATCAACCGGCCCGAGGTCGCGATCATCGGCCCGAATCGCATTGTCGAGCGTCCGATGTTCGTGCCCGACGGCATGGGCGGCGAGCGAATCGCCAAGCGCAAGCTGATGAACATCTCGATTTCCTGCGATCACCGCGTGGTCGATGGCCATGATGCGGCGAGCTTTGTGCAGGCGATCAAACGCCTGATCGAAACCCCGGCGCTGTTGCTGGTCGACTAGAGGAAAAATATTGCGCCAAAGGGTAGCAAGAGGGCGTTGACAGCCCGATGCACCGGCCCTAATGGCGCTGCTCCACGGGCGGCACGGCACAGCCGGAACGCTCGGAAGGACAAGATGCGCGGGTGTAGCTCAGTCGGTTAGAGCGCCGGCCTGTCACGCCGGAGGTCGCGGGTTCGAGCCCCGTCACTCGCGCCACTTGTTCCACGGAAAAGCCCGGAAGGGCAGCGACAAGGCGGGCTTCGGTCCGCCTTTTCTTTTGCCGGCAGCGCAGACCTATTCCGGCGGGCTCCAGCGGCCGGTTTCCATCCAGATCAGAAAGCGCTTCAGCGGCAGCAGCCACACGAGGCCGAGGATCACGTAGACCACCGTCTGCGCTGCGCCTGACCATGTCCCGATCAGGCCGGGAGCATAGCGGGCGATCACCACGCCATAGACCATCAGCGCGATGAACAGGCTGACAATGCCGAAAGGGATTCGCCAGGTCGGGGTTTCGCGCATTAGTTCAGTCCATAGATCCGGGTTGTGGTGACAACCGCATCGAGCGGCCTGTCATGGGGTTCGGCGGGCAGGGCGTCGCACAGCTGAACGTCCCACGCCAGCCCAACCGCCAGCGCGGGCGGATGTTCCGCCAGCCAGCGGTCATAATGCCCGCCGCCTTGTCCCAGCCGCAAGCCATCGGCGGTAAAGCCGACCAGCGGCACGAACAGCACATCGGGCACCAGCGGCTGCGCATCAGCGGCGGGTTGCAGCATTCCGAAGGGGCCGACCTCCAGATCGGCTTCGCCATAGGGATCGG
The DNA here is from genome assembly GCF_056848235.1 of Erythrobacter sp. RANMB8. Taxonomy (NCBI): domain Bacteria; kingdom Pseudomonadati; phylum Pseudomonadota; class Alphaproteobacteria; order Sphingomonadales; family Erythrobacteraceae; genus Erythrobacter; species Erythrobacter sp. RANMB8. The sequence goes on along the minus strand of NZ_JBREHG010000002.1, from coordinate 550,372 downwards.
TGTGGCGGGCGAAAGCCATCGGCGCATCGCGACCGGCGAAACGGGGCAGGGCAAGGGTGTGGCCCGCGTCGTGGAAGAATTTGGCGTAGCCGTGTGCCGGGGCCTCGAACGGCCCTGCGTGATACAGCCCGATCACCGCTTCATCGCCAATCCGCGCCAGCAGGGGCGCGGGCGGACGATGGAACAACAACCCGCGAATCGCATCGGGCAGGCCTTCGACATGGGCCTTGCGGGCAGCGCGAAGGGTTTTGCGGAGGATGGGTTTGGTGAGGTTGGTCATTGCTGGAAGGCGGTAGACCTCAGCTTTTCAGGCGACAAGGCCAAGCGCCGTTCACCCACCCACCAACTCCTCTCAACGGGAGGATTAACGGCCCAAAGGGCCGCAAGGGCGACCGCCCGCCCGGAAGGGTGGCCCCGCAGGGGTCGGGCCCCTGGAGGAACCGCATCGCGGAGGCGATGCGGAAAACAAGAGAGTGACGGAACCACCATGGGTCGTTTGCGCTAGAAATCCTCTGACGCGTGGTACGTCAGGTGGGCGCCGTATACCCGAGCCTTCCGGGCGAACCGGCAGACAAGGGCAGGGACAACTCCCATTTGGATTACTTATAGCCTCAGGGATATTCAATCGGCTCGTGCCGGGCAGTCCCGCCGCTGCCTATCTAGGCGCTTGCGGCAGCAGCTTCAAGCGCGGCGGCACCGGCTTCGGCGCGATCGGCAAGGGCTTCGAGCCTGAGAGCGAGGCTCTCGTTCGCGATGGCAGAGGGTGCCGGGCCGCCGAACAGATCGGTTTGCGCCGCGGCCACCGGCGCAGGCGGCGCGGCGCGGGCTGCGGCGAGATCGGCTTCGAGCGCGGCGATGGCGTTGCGGAGTGCCTCCATCGCTGCCTCGTCCGCAGGCTCGGGCTCGGGCTCTGGCTCTGGCGGCGGCTCGGCGAGGGTCTTGCGCGCCTCGGCCAGTTCATCCGCGAGGAACAGGGCGGCAAACAGCAGGTTCTGCGCTTCCAGCGGCGCACGGGCGCTGCCGAGCTGGGCGTATTTCTCGGCGATCATCGCGCCAAGAGCGGTGATGTGCGCTTCCTGCCCGTCGGCACAGGCGACGCTGTAGGATTTGGGGCCGATCGTGAGGGTCACCGTGCTCATCGGCTAGTCTTCCAGCTTGGCCAGCACATCGTCGAGTTCGCGCAGGGTTTCGGCCACCTGTTCGCGCAGCTTTTCGTGGGTGTTGATCAGGCCGATCACGCGGGGCGATCCGCCCGCACCCTTGCCCGCCGCCGCATCGCGAACGGCTTCGATCCGCTGCATGGCGGCTTCGATACGCTTCATCGCATTGTCGATACGCTCGGCACTCATGGCCGACACCGATACCAATATAGGACAGAGCGCGCAAAGCCTTGATTGGGTCTGTTGATAATTGTGCAAGCGCGGCAGGGCGAACTGCACCGGGCAAGAGTGCCGCGCAAGGTTGACCTCACCCGATGGCTCGGCAATGGCACGCCCGACATAACCGGGGCCGAATCGCGCGCGCTCGCACGGAGGCTCCCGCAGGAGAATTGCGTGCCCATGAGCCTTGACGCCGCCCGCCTCCAGCAGATGGCCAACGCCATCCGTGCGCTTTCGATGGATGCGGTCGAGGCCGCCAATTCCGGCCACCCCGGCATGCCGATGGGTATGGCCGATGTGGCGACGGTGCTCTTCACCGGCCATCTGAAGTTCGATCCCGCCGCGCCGCATTGGGCCGACCGTGACCGCTTCGTGCTGTCGGCAGGGCACGGCTCGATGCTGATCTACGCGCTGCTGCACCTGTCGGGCTATGCCGCGCCGACGATGGACGACATCCGCAATTTCCGCCAGCTTTCCAGCCCTTGCGCCGGACACCCCGAAAACTTCCTGCTCGACGGGGTGGAGTGCACCACCGGTCCGCTGGGGCAGGGGATTGCGATGGCGGTGGGCATGGCCATGGCCGAGCGGCATCTGAACGCGGTGTTCGGTGACGATCTGGTCGATCACCGCACCTGGGTGATCGCGGGCGACGGGTGCCTGATGGAAGGCATCAACCACGAAGCGATCGGGCTGGCCGGGCATCTCGGCCTCGGCAACCTCAACGTGCTGTGGGACGACAACCGCATCACCATCGACGGGGCGACCGATCTTTCGACCTCGGAGGACATCAAGGCCCGCTATGCCGCGACAGGCTGGCACGTGACCGAGTGTGACGGCCATGATTTCGCCGATATCGAGCGTGCCTTGCAGGAAGCCAAGGCCGATCCGCGCCCCTCGCTGGTCGCCTGCCGTACGCTGATCGGCAAGGGCGCGCCCAACAAGCAGGGCACCAGCGGCGTGCATGGCGCGGCGCTTGGCGGGGCGGAAGTGGCCGCAGCGCGCGCCGAACTGGGCTGGAGCGCCGAGCCCTTCGTGATCCCGTCGGACATTCTGGCGGACTGGCACATGGCGGGCGAGCCGGGCCGGGCAGCGCATGGCGCATGGGCAGGGCGGCTCGAAGCCAGCCCGCACAAGGCGGAATTCGAACGCCGCATGGCGGGCGACCTGCCGGAAGCCTTCAGCCTCGATGCCCACATCAACGGTCTGATCGCTGCCCCGCAGAAGATCGCCACCCGCAAGGCCTCGGAAATCGCGCTCGCTGCGATCAACCCCCAGCTTGCCGACACCATCGGCGGCAGCGCCGACCTGACGGGATCGAACAACACGCTGGCGGGCGGGATCGGCACCTTCTCCAGGGACGATTACACGGGCCGCTACGTCTATTACGGGATCCGCGAATTCGGCATGGCTGCCGCGATGAACGGCATGGCGCTGCATGGCGGTGTCATCCCCTATGGCGGCACCTTCCTTGTCTTCACCGACTATGCCCGCGGCGCGATCCGGCTTTCGGCGCTCCAGCATTGCCGGGTGGTCTATGTGATGACCCATGACTCCATCGGTCTGGGCGAGGACGGGCCGACCCACCAGCCGATCGAGCACCTCGCTTCTCTGCGCGCCATGCCCAATCTGCTGGTGATGCGCCCTGCCGATGCGGTCGAGACGGCCGAATGCTGGGACATTGCCCTCAGGCAGAAGGATCGCCCGACCGTGCTGGCGCTCACCCGCCAGAACCTGCCGCAGCTGCGGACAGAGGCGGTCGAGAACCTTTCGGCCAGGGGCGCCTACCGGATCAAACCCGCGGAAAACGCGCGCAAGGTGGTGATCCTTGCCACCGGTTCGGAAGTCGAAATCGCCATCGCCTGCGCCGCCGGGCTGGAAGCTGCGGGCGTGGGCGTGGATGTCGTCTCGATGGTGTGCACCGAACTGTTCGACGAACAGGACGCAGCCTACCGCGCCGATATTCTGCCCGATCACGCGCTGATCGTGTCGATCGAGGCGGCCAGCACCTTTGGCTGGCAGCGTTACACCGGGCGCGATGGCCTCAACATCGGGATCGACAGCTTCGGCGCTTCCGCCCCGATTGCCGATCTTTACGCCCATTTCGGCCTTACCGCTGCGGCGATCGTGCCGCAAATCCAGAACAAACTGAACGCTTAAGCAGGAGAACCTCTCATGGCCACCAAAGTTGCCATCAACGGCTTCGGTCGCATCGGACGCCTTGTCGCCCGCGCTATCCTCGAACGCACCGATCACGATCTCGATCTGGTCGCGATCAACGATCTGGCCGATGCCAAGGCCAATGCGCTGCTGTTCGCGCATGATTCGATCCACGGGCGCTTCAATGGCGAAGTGACCGCCGATGGCGATGCGATCATCGTCAACGGCAAGCGGATCGCGGTGACCAAGGAGCGCGATCCCGCCAACCTGCCGCACGCAGCGATGGGCGTCGACATCGTGCTCGAATGCACCGGCTTTTTCCAGTCGGACGAGGCGAGCCGCCCGCATCTGGCCGCCGGGGCCAAGCGCGTGCTGATCTCCGCCCCTGCCACCGGCGTCAGCAAGACCATCGTTTACGGCGTGAACCACGAGACGCTTACCGCCGATGACGTGATCATCTCCAACGCCAGCTGCACCACCAACTGCCTCGCGCCGGTGGCCAAGGTGCTGAACGATGTGATCGGGATCGAACGCGGGTTCATGACCACGATCCACAGCTACACCAACGACCAGCGCATGCTCGACCAGATCCACTCGGACCTGCGCCGTGCGCGGGCGGGTGCGCAGAACATGATCCCCACCACCACCGGTGCCGCGCGCGCGGTCGGGCTGGTGCTGCCGGAACTGAAGGGCAAGCTTGACGGGTCGAGCGTGCGCGTGCCGACCCCGAACGTGTCGATGGTCGATCTCGTCTTCGTGCCCAGCCGCGATACCACCGCCGAAGAAATCAACGCCGCGCTGAAGGCCGCTGCCGAAGGGGCGATGAAGGGCGTGCTCGACTATACCGACCAGCCGCTCGTTTCGAGCGATTTCAACCACTACCCGGCATCTTCTACCGTCGATTCGCTGGAAACCAGCGTGATGGAAGGCAAGCTTGCCCGCGTGGTCAGCTGGTATGATAACGAATGGGGCTTCTCCAACCGGATGATCGACACCGCCGGGGTGATGGCGAAGTTCCTTTGAACTGAACGCCGCTCCCGCTTGCGGGAGGGGAGCGAGACTTGCGAGCTTGCTCGCTAGTCGCAGCGGGGTGGGCCTGCACTGCGCTCGTGCCCACCCCCGGCCCCTCCCGCAGGCGGGAGGGGAGAAGGAGTGAGCAATGCCCAAGTTCAAGACCCTCGATGATCTGCCCGCCGACCTCACTGGCGAGGTCGCGCTGGTGCGCGTCGATCTCAACCTGCCGATGAAGGATGGCTCGGCCACCGATGTCACGCGGGTCGAGGCGGTGCGCCCGACGATTCTCGAACTCGCGGGCAAGGGCGCCAAGGTGCTGCTGCTGGCCCATTTCGGACGTCCCGGCGGGCAGCGTTCCTCGGTGCTGTCGACCAGCATGGTGATCGGCGATGTGGAGCGGGTGCTGGACGAGGAGATCATGTTCATCCCCGAGATCGCGGGGCCGGTGGTGGAGCAATCCCTCGGCATCCTGCGCGCCGGTGACATCGGCCTGCTCGATAACACGCGCTTCTGGCCGGGCGAGGAGACGAACGATCCTGACCTTGCCAGGGCAATCGCCGCGCATGGCACCGTCTACGTCAACGACGCCTTCAGCGCCGCGCACCGCGCCCATGCCACCACCGAAGGCCTGGCGCATCTGTTGCCCGCCTATGCCGGGCGCTCGATGGAAGCCGAGCTGAAGGCGCTCGATGCGGCGCTCGGCAATCCCGAAACGCCGGTTGCCGCAGTGGTCGGCGGGGCCAAGGTTTCGACCAAGCTTGCCGTGCTCGAAAATCTGGTGGGCAAGGTGCAGCACCTGATCATCGGCGGCGGCATGGCCAACACCTTCCTCGCCGCGCGCGGCGTGAAAGTCGGCAAGAGCCTTTGCGAACACGACCTTGCCCCCACCGTGACGCGGATCATGGACGAGGCGGAGCACGCCGGTTGCACCATTCATCTGCCCTATGATGTTGTCGTGGCGAAAGAATTTGCCGCCAACCCGGCGTCCTTGCGCACCTGCAACGTGCATGAGGTGGCCGAAGACGAAATGATCCTCGACCTCGGCCCGCAGGCGACCGAGGCGCTGGCGGATGTGCTCAAGACCTGCCGCACGCTGGTGTGGAACGGGCCGCTGGGCGCCTTCGAGACCGAGCCGTTTGACGCGGCCACTGTGGCGCTCGCCCGCACCGCGGCCGCGCTGACGCTTGAGGGATCGCTGGTCAGCGTGGCCGGCGGCGGCGATACGGTCGCGGCGCTGGCGCAGGCGGGCGTTTCGGAGGATTTCTCCTATATCTCAACGGCTGGCGGCGCATTCCTCGAATGGATGGAAGGTCGCGTATTGCCCGGCGTGGCCGCGCTCGAAGGCTGACACATGGCCGATACGCCTGCCGAAATCGAGGCGCTGGCGCTCGCCATGATGCGCGCCTGGGTGGCGGGCAACGTCAAGGCGATGAAGAAGCTGACGGCGCGGGACTGCATGATGATGATCGGCACCTTGCCGCCGCAACTGCTTGACCGGCCAAGTTTTCTTGCCGCGATGGAGCGCGATTTCGTCTGCACCGGCTTCACGTTCCGCGGGGTGCTGGTGCGCCAGCATGGCAAGGCGGCGTGGTTCGTCGCCGGGGCGGAACTTGACATGCGGCTTGGCGGAAAGGTATGGGAAGGGCGCTTTCTGGTCACCCAGATGTGGCGCTGCGGCGCACTGTGGGGATGGAAACTGGCCGAAATGGGCCTCGCCCGGCTCGATGAAGGCGATCGCCTCGCCGATTCGGTGCGGGCGCTGCAATTGTGGAAGTGAGCATGAGCGAAGCGGTTGAAACCTCCTACGGCGCCCTCAAGGTGATGGAATCGGGCGAGTTTGCCGGATGGCGGTTCTGGGAGGGCGATCCGTTCGAAACGCGCTCCGGCCCGTTCTTCTACCGCCGCGAGGATGACGGCAGCTACACCAGCGCCTTTCGCGCCGAACCGCGCCACATGAACGGCGGCGGCTTCATGCATGGCGGGTGCCTGCTGACCTTTGCGGATTTCGCCCTGTTTGCCATCGCCACCGATGCGCTGGCGGGCGATCATGCGGTGACGCTGAATCTGGCGGGTGATTTCCTCGGCTCGGTGCAATCGGGCGCGCTGGTCGAGGCGCGCGGCGAGGTTACGCGGGGCGGGGGCAAGACGATCTTCGTGCGCGGGCTGGTGACAGGGGACGGCGCGCCTGCGCTGAGCTTCACCGGCATCATCCGCCGCCTTTCGAAACGCTGATTGTTCGCGGTTGCAGCATCGCGCAGCCCCCGCTAAGGGCGCGTCCGAAGGTTTATGCATAGGTATGCATGAGACCGCAGGGCCGCCCCGCACACCGCCAACGCGCAATTGGAGACGCTTGCCATGAACACCCGTGAAATGACCGACCGCATCGCCACCGGACAGGGGTTCATCGCCGCGCTCGACCAGTCGGGCGGATCGACCCCCAAGGCGCTGCGCGGTTACGGGGTGGAGGACTCCGAGTGGTCGGGCGACGAGGAGATGTTCGCCCAAATTCACGCCATGCGCGCCCGCGTGATCACTTCGCCCTGCTTCGGCAGCGGCAAGGTGATCGGCGCGATCCTGTTCGAACGCACCATGGATGGCGAGGTGGACGGCAAGTCCACCGGCGATGCGCTGAAGGCGCGCGGGATAGTGCCCTTCATCAAGGTCGATGAAGGGCTGGCCGACGAGGCGGACGGCGTGCAGCTGATGAAGCCGATGGTGAAGCTGCCTGCGCTGCTCGAAAAGTCGGTGGCGGCAGGGATGTTCGGCACCAAGATGCGCTCGGTGATCAAATCCGCGAACCCCGCCGGGATCGCCGCCGTGGTCGCCCAGCAGTTCGAAGTGGGCGCGCAGATCATCGCCGCAGGGCTGATGCCGATCATCGAGCCCGAATATGACATCACCGCCGAAGACCGCGCCGAGGGTGAGGCGATCCTGCTGGCCGAGATCCTGAAGCACCTCGACGCGCTGCCGAAGGGCCAGCAGGTCATGCTGAAGCTCTCGATCCCTGCCACTCCCGGCCTCTACACCCCGCTGGTGCAACACCCCAAGGTGCTGCGCGTGGTCGCGCTGTCGGGCGGTTTTTCGACCGATGATGCCTGTGCGCGCCTGTCGCAGAACCCCGGCATGATCGCCAGCTTCAGCCGCGGGCTGTTGCAGGACCTGCGCAAGGGCCAATCGGACGAGGAATTCGACGCGGTGCTCGGCAAGGCGATTGATCAGATCGCGGCGGCCAGCGTCTGACAGGTGAAAGCTGACAGGTGACAGGCGGGGCGTGAGGCGTTAGCGACACGCCCCCATGACACAGACCCAGCTCTATCTCATCAGCCCCCTCGATGTGGGCGGCGATTTTCCGGCCCGGCTTGAACGCGCGCTGGCCGCAGGGGCGCGGCGACATGGCGATCTTGTCACCGCGTTCCAGTTCCGTGTGAAGGGTATCGACCAGCACGAGGCCGCCCGCCTCGCCGCGCCGTTGCAGGCGATCTGCGCGGCGCATGATGTGGCCTTCATCGTCAATGATTCGGTGGCGCTGGCCAAGCGGATCAAGGCTGACGGGGTGCATCTGGGGCAGGACGACGGCTCTCCGAAGGATGCCCGCGCCGAGTTGGGACGCGAGGCGCAGATCGGCGTCACCTGCCACGCCAGCCGCCATCTGGCGATGGAAGCGGGCGAAGCGGGCGCGGATTACGTCGCTTTCGGAGCGTTCTTCCCGTCTGCCACCAAGGATAAGGGCGATGCCGAACGCCCGCTGCCCGAATTGCTCCGGTGGTGGACAAACCTGTTCGAAATCCCCTGCGTCGCCATCGGCGGGATCACGCCCGAAAATTGCCAGCCGCTAGTCGAGGCGGGGGCGGATTTCCTCGCCGTCAGCCACGCGGTGTGGGGCGGGGACGAGGTCGCGGCGATCGAGGCTTTTGCGAAAGTGATGCGGGGGTAGGTCTGTCCCTCACCATCGTCGCCCCGTGCCTGACACGGGGCCGGGCGAACATCGAACACCAGTCGTCATCCCAGCGAAAGCTGGAACCTAAAGCGGCAAGCATTGGTCTATGAGGCCCTAGGCCCCAGCTTTCGCTGGGGTGACGGGACAGGGCAGGCGGGCGCTAGTTCGCTGCCCCGCCCAGCCGCGTGCAGATCAGCTTGCTCAGCGTCCCGTCAGGGTTCAGCTTTTGCAGGGTGTTGTCGCCCAGTCGCTGGAAGCGCTGGTCTTTCTTGGGGCCGCGGGTGAACACCACCTCGTTGCCGCGCAGCAGGTAGATGCCGCTGCCTTCGGGGTTGATGTAGCTTGACGCGGTGCCGATGCGGAAGCCTTCGGCAGGGACATCGACAAAGGCAGCGCCGCCGGCATCGCCGGGCAGGGTGCATTGCCAGTTGCCATGCTGGAGAATGCCGAGCACGCCGGTGGAAGGTGCGGCAGGGTTGGGGCGCGGGCGGCTTGCGGCGCGATCCTGCCCCGTGACCTGCCCTAACCCTTCGCCATGCACATCGCCGGGCAGGAAGGCTGCCATTGCCGCAGCGCCCAGCATCAGCAGAAAGATGTAGCGGTTCTTCATGTCGCCCGCGCCCTTATCAGCACCCAACTGGCTGCGCCATGAATTTGCAGCCGGGTGTGCCGCCTTCTGCCTTGTCGTGCCGCACCGCTTGCCGGGATGGTCCGGCTCGGCTATGGGCGCGCATCATTTGCGGGTGCCCCCTTTTGCGGCGGCGCGCCCTCTCGCTCTTTTCACCTCGTATAAAGGCCCAGCCCATGAAGATCAGCGGCGTCGACATTCGCCCCGGCAACATTCTGGAATATGAAGGCGGCATCTGGAAGGTCGCCAAGATCCAGCACACCCAACCCGGCAAGGGCGGGGCCTATATGCAGGTCGAAATGAAGAACCTGCAGGACGGCCGCAAGACCAACGTGCGCTTCCGCAGCGCCGACACGGTGGAACGCGTGCGGCTCGACACCAAGGACTTCCAGTTCCTCTATGCCGAGGGCGATGATCTGGTGTTCATGGACAACGACACCTACGAACAGATCCAGCTGCCCGGCGATCTCTTGGGCGATGCGCGCCCCTTCCTGCAGGACGGGATGCAGGTCGCGCTTGAACTGTGGGATGAAAAGCCCATCAGCGTCGAATTGCCCGCGCAGGTCGAAGCCACCATCGTCGAGGCTGATGCGGTGGTGAAGGGCCAGACCGCCTCTTCGAGCTACAAGCCCGCGATCCTCGATAACGGCGTGCGCATCATGGTGCCGCCGCACATCGGCAGCGGCACGCGCATCATCGTCGATGTCTATGAGCAGGCCTATATCGGCAAGGCCGGCTGAAACCCTGATCCCGTTCGTGTCGAGCGAAGTCGAGACACAATAGCGCCGTCACCCAGGCCTCTCGACTACGCTCGAGGCGAACGGCAGAGAGTATTGTAATGGCAGCTATTTCCGGCCTCATCCGCGTCATGGAACGCGCCGCGCGCAAGGCGGGCGGGCGTTTGCGGCGCGATTTCGGCGAAGTCGAACACCTTCAGGTCTCCCGCAAGGGGCCGGCCGATTTCGTCAGCAAGGCCGATATGCGTGCCGAGCGCACGATCTATGACGAGCTCTCCGCCGCCCGCCCGGGCTGGGGCTTCGTGATGGAGGAGGCGGGCGTGATCGAGGGCGATCCCGGCATGCCGCGCTGGATTGTCGATCCGCTCGACGGCACCAGCAATTTCCTGCACGGCATCCCGCACTTCGCGATCAGCATCGCCGCGCAGGAGCCGCGCCCTGACGGCAAGGGCTGGGGCGATGTGGTCGCAGGCGTGGTCTATCAGCCGATCACCGATCAGACCTTCTGGGCGGAAAAGAGCCGCGGGGCGTGGCTGCACGATGCGCGCCTGCGCGTCTCGTCACGCTCGCGCCTGACCGATGCGCTGGTGGCAACCGGCGTGCCGTTCTTCGGCCACGGCGACTTTGCCGAATGGAGCAAGATTTTCGGTGCGATCGGCCCCGAAGTGGCAGGCATCCGCCGGTTCGGCGCAGCGTCGCTTGATCTGGCTTACGTGGCGCAGGGCCGGTTCGACGGGTTCTGGGAAAGCGGCCTGTCGGATTGGGACACGGCGGCAGGCTGCCTGCTGGTGCGCGAGGCGGGTGGTTTCGTGAGCGACTTCCGCGGCCGCAGCGAACAGATCCATTCGGCGCAGGTGCTGGCCGCGAACGACGCGCTGCATTCCAAGCTGCACAAGCTGCTGGCAGGCGCGCTGCGGTAGGAATGTTGGACAGCCTAGACCCCGTCTAGGTCGCTCCAGACCCCCGCTAGACCCCTTTTAGGCCCTTTTCGGCCAATGTTTCACGTGGAACATTGGCCGGCAGGGCCAAGCAGGCTTGATGCCGGAACGCCGTCCCGCTAACAGCCCTGCCAGCCGCTTCCGGCGCCCCTGTGGTGGAATTGGTAGACGCGACCGACTCAAAATCGGTTATCGAAAGATGTGCCAGTTCGAGTCTGGCCAGGGGCACCATCACCAGCCGTAAATGCCGCCGCCGCGCCGCTTTGATCGGGGGCGCAGCGGCAGCCGGGTTCAGCTTGCCGAGCGGGCAATCCATTCATCGACGCGGCGTTCGAGGATCGACAGCGGCTGCGATCCGGATGCGATCAGAAGGTCGTGGAAACCCTTGATATCGAAGCGGTTACCCAGCGTCTTTTCGGCGCGGGCGCGCAGTTCCATGATCTTGAGCATGCCGATCTTGTACCCCGTCGCCTGACCCGGAAGGGTGATGTAGCGGCGCACTTCGGAACGCGACCGCTCGATCGGCTGACGGCCGGTGGTGTTCATGTAGGTGACGGCCTCGTCCTCGGTCCAGCCCATGGCGTGGATACCGGTATCGACCACCAGCCGCGCGGCGCGGAACAGCTCGGCATCGAGCCGCATGAAATCGGCGGCGATATCGGGGAAGGCGTTCATTTCCTTGCACAAAGCCTCGGCATAAAGCGCCCAGCCTTCGCCGAAAGCGACATAGCCGGTGACGCTGCGGAACTTCGGGCCGCCCTGCTGGCGCACCTGGATATCGCCCTGCATGTTATGCCCCGGCACCGCCTCGTGACACATCAGCGTGTACATCGCCGCAGGGTCGGGCACGGTGCCGACGAGGTGCACATAGGTCTTGGCCGGACGCGAGCCATCAGGGCTGGGGGCCGATGCATGGGCCGCACCGCCTGCGACCTCGGAGAAGGCCGGTTCGCGCACCACCTCGATCCCGTAGGCGGGCAGGGTGCCGAAATAGGGCGCCAGCAGGCTGCGGGTGTGCGCGACGAAAGCGTTGGCGGTGTCGAGATAGGTCTTGCGCGCCGCATCGTCATACTGGCGCGGCGGGTTGAGGCGCGCGCGTTCGGCATAGAAGGCGTGGCGGTCGGCAAACCCGGCCTGACGGGCGAGCGCATCCTGCTCCGCCTCGATCCGGGCGACTTCGGCGCGGCCGGTGGCGTGGATTTCTTCGGCCGTCATATCGGTGGTGGTGACCAGCTTCAGCTCGTTGGCGTAATAGGCAAGGCCGCCCGGCAGGGTCAGCGCGCCAACCTTGCCGCTGGGGGCGGAGGGCAGGGTCTCCTCGGCCCATGCGATCACGCGGGCGTAGGCAGGGGCAAGATCGAGGATTGCGCTGCGGGCCTCGCCCAGCAGGGCATCGGCGTTTTCGCGGGTGAGCTTGCCCGAGGTGACCAGCGCTTCGGCCTTGGCCTTCACGTCGCCCCACAGGGCGGCGTCCGCGCCTTCGCCATAGGGCGCACCGGACGTCAGCTTGCGGCTGCCGGCGATGATCGTCTCGATCTGGAAGCGCGGCGGGACGATCCCTGCGGCCTGGCTCTTGCGGGTCTGTTCCAGCGCCCGGTCCAGCTGCGCAGGCAGGCCGCGCAAGCGGGCGATGTAGTTCCTGAGGTCAGCCTCGTCCGCCACGGTATGCGTGTTCACGAGGAAGTCGGGCAGCTGGCTGTGCGCCGAATAGAGCCGCGAATAGAACGGCGGGCGGTAGATGCGGTTGGCGATCTGCATCCGCGTCCGCTCTGCCTCCAGCGCCCAGATGTCGAAATTGACCTGCGCTTCGGGCGACAGCTTGCTGCGGTCGAATTGCGCCTTCATCTTAGCCGCGCTGGCCTCGCGCCAGGCGACCATCGCTTCGGCAGCTTCATCGCTGTTGTCGTTCCAGCGATCCCCGCCTTCCTTGATCCCGAGGCGCGTGGCGAGCTGCGGCTGCATCCGCACCATTTCGGCAAATTCGCCATCGAGGAAGGCGGTAAGCCGGGCATCCTCGCTCGCGGCTTGTGTCTGCGCGGCAGGGGTGGCCTGCGCCAGCGCCGGCACGAACGGCACCATTGTGGCAGCAAGGGCGGAGGCAAGGCTGAAGGACAAGGTGCGCTTCATGGGTATTTCCTGTCGTCGGATGGTGGGAAGGGGCGTCAGGCGTAACGCGCTGCCGCCTCGCGGAAGGTGATGAGCTGGCGGCGATCCTCGTCCCACAGGCCCAGCGCGATCGGGGCAAAGGTCTGCCACAGCGTGAAGCGGTTCATGTCGCGCAGTTCGGGGAAGGCCTTGAGCACCTCGTACAGGCGATAAAAGGGCACGCGGCTCGCCAGATGGTGGACGTGATGCACGCCGATATTGCCGGTGAACCAGCGCAGCGGCTGCGGCAGATCGAGGTGCGTGCTGCCATGCAGCGCCGCCTCGTGAAACGACCAGTCATCGCCCTTGTCCCAATGTGCCTGTTCGAACTGGTGCTGGATGTAGAACAGCCACACACCGGTCGAGGCAGCAATCAGCAGCGCGGGAAGCACGACCATCACAGTGGTGGCGAGGCCAAAGAAATAGACAAGCACTGCCAGCACCGCCGCGGTCGCCAGATTGGTGCCCATCGCGCTGATCCAGTAGATCGCGCCCTGTTTCATCAGGCCGACCGGCAGGCGGTGGCGGAGCAGGAACAGGTAGGCCGGCCCGATCCCGAACAGCACCAGCGGGTGGCGATAAGCGCGATAGCCCAGCCGCCCGAGCCAGCTGCGCGCATAGAATTCGCGCACTGTCAGCGTATCGACATCGCCATATCCGCGGGCATCGAGATTGCCCGTGTTGGCGTGGTGCAGCGTGTGCGAGCGACGCCAGCAATCGTAGGGCGTGAAGGTCAGCACCCCGAGCACGCGGCCCGTCCAGTCATTGCCGCCGCGCCGCGAAAAGAACGCGCCGTGCCCGCAATCGTGCTGGATGATGAAGGCGCGCAGCAGCAGCAGACCGGCCACCGGCGAAAGTGCAAGCGCGATCAGATAGCCCGCGTCGATGGCGAACAGCATCACGAGGATCACGGCGCAGAACGGCAGCAGCGTCACCGCCAGTTCCCAGATGCTGCGCCCCGTATGGGTTTTGGTGAAAGGCTTCAGATCAGCCATCAGCTTGCGCGGGTTGATCGCGGCGGCATCCGCAACGGGGGCGGACGGGCGATCGGTCGTCAGAGTGTGATTCAAGAGTGTGATTTCCAGATTTTCAGCCGGTCGGGATCGCCGTGGCCACAAGCCTTGCAGCCCGGCCCCTCCGGTCGCGCCCTTCATCTAGAGGCCCCTCGTTCGAGGCAAGCGCTAATTGCGCGGGACGGGATTGCGCGGGGGTTTGCGAGCAGGACTTTTCGACAAACTGCTTGTCGAACGCCTGCCCAATTGGCTAGCCCCTGGGACAGGCCATGCTGGAAGCTCCATCCTATCACGCGATTGCGGCCATGGCGGTGACCATCGCCATGTTCATCGCCTTTGCCCGCGGGCGCTATCCGGAGGAGATCATTTCGCTGATCACCATCGCTGTGATCGGCGTGGGGCTCTATTTCGCGCCGCTGGAAGGCAGCAAGCCGACTGATGGCCTCGCGATAGCCTTCGGCGGGTTCGGCCACTCGGCACTGATCACGATCTGCGCGCTGATGATCATGGGGCGCGGGCTGGTGGTGACCGGCGCGCTCGAACCCTTTGCGCGTATGCTGGAAGGGGTGTTCCGCTTCAACCCGCAGATCGGCCTGCTGACGGCGCTGCTGGTGGCGTTCTTCCTCTCGATGTTCGTCAATGACACTCCGGTGATGGTGCTGCTGATCCCGATCATCGTGGCGATTGCTGCGAAGGGCCTGATGGCGTCGTCCAAGATCCTGATGCCGGTCAACACCGCGGTTCTGCTCGGCGGGATGGCGACGACCATCGGCACTTCGACCAATATCCTCGTCGCCACCATCGCGGCCGATCTCGGGATGGCGCCCTTCGGGGTGTTTGCCTTTACGCCGATCGTGCTGACCGCCGGGCTGGTGGCGGTTCCCTATCTGTGGCTGGTGATGCCGCGGATGCTGCGCGACAACAGCGTGACGCCCGACAATCTGCGCCGCACCTTTCACACCCGCCTGCGCGTCGGCACCAGCAGCCTGCTGGCGGGGGCAGAGATCGCCGCCATCCGCGACAAGTTGCCGCAGGGCATTACCTTTCACGATGTGCCCGCCGGCCCTCTCCAACCGGAACAGCGGCTGCACATTTCCGGCACGCACGAGGCGCTGGAAGAGGCTGCACGGGTGCTGAAAGGCGAGCTTGCGCCAAGCTGGGTGATCGACCGCATCCGCCGCATCTCGAAATCGCAGGGCGAGGACATTGTTGCGGTCGAGATGACGGTGACCTCGGATTCGCGCCTGATCACCCGCACGCTGGCGAGTTCCGGGATCGCCGATCTCTATGGCGTCGCGGTGCTCGGCATCCACCGGCCCAACCGGGTGCTGGGCGAGCGCGATACCTATACCGAAGCGGGCGATCTGCGCATTCTCGAAGGCGATGTGCTGCTGGTGATGGGTATCGAGGAGGATTTGCAGACCTTCGCCCGCACCGATGGTCTGCTGCGATTGGAAGGCGCGCGCGAATTGCCGCGCCGGTCGAAGGCGACGCTGGCAGGGGCGATCATGCTGGGCGCGATTGCGACTGCCTCGCTCGGCTTGCCGTGGTTTGACGGCATGACCTATGCGCCAATCAAGCTGCCGATCGCGATTTCGGCGCTGGCGGGCGCGATCCTGATGTTCCTGACCGGCTGTGTGAAGTTCGACCGTGTGGGCCGTGCGCTTTCTGCCAAGGTGATCGTGCTGATCGCGGCGAGCCTTGCGATCGGGAGGGTGATCGATGAAAGCGGGGCGGCGGAATGGCTGGGGCAGGCACTTTCGCTGGGCCTTGCCTATCTGCCGCCCGCGCTGGTCCTATCGGCGATCATGCTGTTCGTGACCGTGGTGACAAACTTCGCCTCGAACGCGACCGCTGCCACGATCGGCACCCCGATTGCCTATAGCATCGCCATGCAACTGGGCCTGCCGCCCGAACCGCTGGTGCTGGCGGTGCTGTTCGGCTGCAATCTCTCGTTCGCGACGCCGATTGCTTACCAGACCAATCTGCTGATCATGTCCGAAGGCGGATATGAATTCGCCGACTACGTGCGCGCCGGGGTTCCGCTGGTGGCGCTGATGGTGACTGTGCTCTCGGTGCTGCTGGCGCTGTGGTATGGCTTGTGACGGGGATGACGGGGAGAATCTCGATGACGGTTTGGCGATGGGCAGGGATGAGCGCGCTGGCTCTGGTGGCGGCTCCGGCGCAGGCGGACGAATTGCGCGATGCGGTCGCGGCTGATCTGCCTGCTCTTGTGGAGCTTTATCAGGATCTCCACGCCAATCCCGAGTTGAGCTTTCAGGAGGTCGAGACCGCGAAAAAGCTCGCTGCCCGCGCCCGTGCGCTGGGGTTCGAGGTGACCGAGGGGGTGGGCAAGACCGGCGTGGTTGCGGTCATGCGCAACGGCGAGGGCCCCACCGTGATGCTACGCGCCGACATGGACGGGCTGCCGGTGATCGAACAGACCGGCCTGCCCTATGCCTCCAAGCGCCGCGCTGTGCCAGCGACCGGGATCGAGACCGGAGTGATGCACGCCTGCGGGCACGATACCCACATGACCGCATGGGTCGGCACTGCGCAACTGCTGGCAGAGCGGCGCGACCAGTGGTCGGGCACGCTGGTGATGATCCTGCAACCGGCCGAGGAAATCGGCGAAGGCGCCAAGGCGATGCTCGACGACGGGCTCTACACCCGCTTTCCCAAGCCCGATTACGTGCTCGCCTTCCATGATGCGGCGCAGTTTCCGGCCGGCCAGATCGGCTATTCGCGCGGGTTTGCGCTCGCCAATGTGGACAGCGTCGATATCGTGGTGCCCGGCGTGGGCGGCCACGGGGCCTATCCGCACACCACCAAGGACCCGATCGTCATTGCATCGAGCATCGTGATGCGCCTGCAAACGCTGGTCAGCCGCGAGTTGAATCCGACCGAATCCGCTGTCGTGACAGTCGGCAGCTTTCAGGCCGGGTCAAAGCACAACATCATCCCCGATGAAGCACGGCTCCAGATCACGGTGCGCAGTTATGCCGACAAGACCCGCCAGCACCTGCTCGAAGGGATTGCGCGGATCGCGAAGGCCGAGGCGATGGCCGCAGGGATGCCCGATGACAAGCTGCCCAAAGTCAGCGTGGCCGATCCCTATACGCCTGCCACCTACAACACCCCGGAGTTCACCGACCGCGTGATGGCAGGGCTGAAATCGCGCTTTGAAGGACGGGTATCGGAAACCCCGGCTGTCATGGGCGGCGAGGATTTCAGCCAGTTCTACCGCGCCGATCGCGACAATGTGGAGGCGCTGATCTTCTGGGTCGGCGGCGTGCGCCAGAGCGAATGGGAGAGGGCGCAGAAAGGCGAGATCGAACTGCCTTCGCTGCATTCCCCGTTCTGGGCACCCGATGCGCCGGTGGTGATCGCCACCGCGACCGAGGCGCTGACGGCGGCGACGTTGCAACTGATGCCGAAATAAATTCGGCCGCCGGAACGTGCCCCTTGCGGGACCATTCCGGCGGCCGTTTCTCCTCCCCAGGAGAACTGTGAAACGGGTTATTCCGAAGCGGGGACGTAAGTGCCCAGGCGGTGGTGCAGCGCGTTGATCTTGGCCAGCTCCTCGCGGTCTTCGGTGGCGCGGGCGTGGCTCTCCAGCGCGCGGCGCAGCAGCTTCATGTCGGCAGTCGAAAGCAGCGCGCGGGCGCGGGCCGGTTCGGTCTTCGGGGTATCGGTATCGGTCATGTCACTCTCCGCTGGGTGATTACCCGCGTGTCCTTAGGCGCTTCCATGGCATCCCGGAAGGCCGGATCGTGCCGGCCTCCCGGGATTCTCTCCCAATCAGGCTGCCTCGAACTGGTTCATCGTGTTGTGGACGCCGCCCGCCTTGAGGGCTGCTTCACCGGCGAAGTATTCCTTGTGATCATCGCCGATGTCGCTGCCCGACATGTTCTGGTGCTTCACACAGGCGATGCCCTGACGAATTTCCTCGCGCTGCACGCCCTTGACGTAGCCGAGCATGCCTGCCTCACCGAAATATTCGCGGGCGAGGTTGTCGGTGCTGAGCGCGGCGGTGTGGTAGGTCGGCAGGGTGATGAGGTGGTGGAAGATGCCCGCACGCGCAGCGGCATCGCGCTGGAAGGTGCGGATCTTCTCGTCGGCTTCGTTCGACAGCTCGGTGCCGTCGTAGTCCACGCTCATCAGCTTGGCGCGGTCGTAGGCCGACACATCCTTGCCCGCCGCTTCCCAGGCATCGAACACCTGCTGGCGGAAGTTCAGCGTCCAGTTGAAGCTGGGCGAGTTGTTGTAGACCAGCTTGGCGTTCGGCACGACTTCGCGGATGCGATCGACCATGCCGGCGATCTGCTCGACGTGCGGCTTCTCGGTCTCGATCCAGAGCAGGTCGGCGCCGTTCTGGAGCGAGGTGATGCAATCGAGCACGACGCGGTCCTCGCCCGTTCCGGCGCGGAACTGGTAGAGGTTCGAGGGCAAGCGCTTGGGGGCCAGCAGCTTGCCATTGCGGCTGATGAACACCTGGCCATTGGTGATGTTGGCCGGATCGACTTCATCGCAATCGAGGAAGCTGTTGTACTGGTCGCCCAGATCGCCCGGCTCCTTCGAGAAGGCGATCTGCTTGGTCAGGCCGGCACCGAGCGAGTCGGTGCGGGCGACGATGATGCCGTCCTCCACGCCGAGTTCGAGGAAGGCGTGGCGGCAAGCGCGGATCTTCTGGAGGAAGTCCTCGTGCGGCACGGTAACCTTGCCGTCCTGGTGGCCGCACTGCTTTTCGTCCGAGACCTGGTTCTCGATCTGGAGCGCGCAGGCGCCAGCTTCGATCATCTTCTTGGCGAGCAGGTAAGTCGCCTCGGCATTGCCGAAGCCCGCGTCGATGTCGGCGATGATCGGCACGACGTGTGTTTCGTAGTTGTCGATCGCGTTTTCGATGCGCTTGGCTTCGACCGCGTCACCTGCCTTGCGGGCAGCGTCGAGGGCGCGGAACATCATGCCGAGTTCGCGGGCGTCGGCCTGCTTCAAGAAGGTGTAGAGCTCCTCGATCAGCGCGGGCACCGAGGTTTTCTCGTGCATCGACTGGTCGGGCAGGGGGCCGAATTCGCTGCGCAGCGCGGCAACCATCCAGCCCGAGAGGTAGAGGTAGCGGCGCTTGGTGGTGCCGAAGTGCTTCTTGATCGCGATCAGCTTCTGCTGCGCGATGAAGCCGTGCCAGCAGCCGAGCGACTGGGTGTAGTTCGCGGTGTCTGCGTCATAGGCGGCCATGTCGGCACGCATGATCTTGGCGGTGTACTTGGCGATGTCGAGGCCGGTAGCGAAGCGGTTCTGGATCGCCATGCGGGCAGCGCTTTCGGGGTCGATGGCAGCCCAGCTCGGCCCGTTGGCGGTCACCACGTCGCGCATCCGGGTGATGGTGTTCTGGTAGGTCATAGCGTTCTCCTGTCCGTCCTGGGGAGCGGCCCGCGTCGGTTGTGACTCGCGCCATCGGATGGGCAGGCTTTGCCGTGCTGCGGCGCAGCATTACAGGAAAAATTACAGGAAATCGTGTCGCTATGCGGACTTTTGGCTGCGATATTGTGTAAATCAGTAAAGTAATTTACAAAAACCCCATGGCAGACACGACTCTCCTCGCAGGACCGGCGCTCCGGCGACTGCGCAAACGCGAAAGCCTCACGCAGGCGGCCATGGCGACGGCGCTGGGCATTTCGCCGTCCTATCTCAACCTGATCGAACGCAACCAGCGCCCGCTGTCGGCCAAGGTGCTGGTGCGGGTGATCGAGCGTTTCGACTTCGATCCGCGTTCCCTGCGTGAGGACGACGCGATCGGCGGGATCGACGGACTGGTTCGCCGCATGGCGGACAAGCGCTTCGCCGATCTCGGCATCGACCGCGAGGAAGTGCAGGAGTTTCTCTCCGTCGCCCCGCAGGTCGCTGCCGCCTTTGCCCGGCTTTACGATACGGGCGGAAGTGGCGGGCGGATCGAGAGCGAAGATGCCGTGGCTGCTGCCCGACGGGCGATCGAACGCTGGCAGAACCACTTTGCCGATCTCGACCATGCCGCCGAGGACCTCGCCGACGAGTTGCGCCTTTCACGCGGAGAAATCAGCGCCGCCTTGTCCGAGCGGCTGCGCGAGAAGCACCAGCTTTCCGTCCGCATCCTTCCGGCAGAGGTCATGCCGGGCCAGGTGCACCGGCTCGACCTTCACGCCCGCCAGTTGCAGCTTTCGGAAATGCTGCCGGGCGCGGCGCGGCGGTTCCAGATTGCCCGGCAGGTGGGCGCGCTGGAAATGCGCGAGGGGATCGAGGCACTGGTGGCGGGGGCCAACCTTTCATCCGCCGAAGCGCGCGAGGCTTTCCGCGAACACATCACCGACTATCTCGCAGGCGCGCTGTTGCTGCCCTATCGCCGGTTTCTGCGGGCGTGCGAGGCCACCGGCTACGATCTCGCGGTGCTGCAGCGGCGGTTTGCCGTGAGTTTCGATCAGGTGGCCGAGCGGTTGACGACGCTGGGCCGGGTGGGCGAACGCGGCTTACCGTTCTTCACCGCCACGATCGACCGCGCAGGCCGGATGACCCACTTCACCGCCGGGGGCAGCGGGGCGATCTACCCGCTTGACGGCGCACGCTGGCCCGCCTGGGTGCCCTATGCCGCGTTCGAGCGGCCCGGCACGGTGCTGACCCAGGCGGTCACCTTTGGCGAGGGCGAAGGTGCGCCACGTCACTGGTTTACCATAACCCGCACAGTCGATGGTGACGGGGTGATGTGTTCGGGCCGACGGGCGGTGGTGCTGGGTATCGAGGCGCGCTTTGCCGGCGATCTGGCCCATGCTCGCGGCGTATCGCTCGACCGCGCAGACGCGGTGCCGCTGGGGACGCCTTGCGGTCGTTGCGGGCGGAGCGAGTGCCTGACGCCCGCCCCTGCGCGTCTGGCAAGCACGCCCGGAGGCGGGCGGGGGCGCGCGGTGTAAAGTTTACCGACACTTAAGGTCTCATGGTTAAGACAGAGCCGGCAAATACCAAAGGCCGCCTGTCAGATGATCCGCCTGTTCAAGCATTACATACCCCACGCCGTGCTGCTGCTCGGCCTGCTCGATCTCGGCTTGCTGATCCTGGCGAGCGAGGTTGCCTGGCAATGGCGCGCGCACCAGATCGGCATGGATCTTGGTGCGCTTGGCGGACGGGGCCTTGCGCTGCTCGGTACGGCGATGGTGATCTGGCTGGCGATGATCGCGGTCGGGGTTTACGGCCCCAATGCACTGCGGTCGCTGCGCTTTGCCGGAGCGCGGGTGTTGGTTGCGATCAGCCTCGGCATCATCGCGCTGGCGGTGGTGGACTTCGTCATCCGCACCGACCTGTTCTGGCGTTCGACGCTGCTTTACACGATGGGCCTTGCGATCCTTGTGCTGGTGGCAGACCGGCTGCTGCTCAATTCGTTCCTCGGTTCCTCCGCCTTCCGCCGCCGGGTGATGGTGCTGGGCGCGGGGCCGCGGGCGCAGCGGCTGCGTGAACTGGGCGAAAAGCCCGAAACCGGCTTTGCGATCGTCGCCTATATCTCGATGAGCGACGATAACCGCGTGGTAGAGGAAGCAATCCCGCGCACGGCGATCCACGATCTGGGCCGGTTTGTCGAAAATCTCGGCGTGTCGGAGGTGGTGCTTGCGCTTCAGGAACGCCGCAACGCGTTGCCGCTGAAAGACCTGCTGCGGATCAAGACCAAGGGCGTTCACGTCAACGATTTCTCCAGCTTCATCGAGCGAGAGACCGGGCGCGTCGATCTCGACACGGTCAACCCGAGCTGGCTGATCTTTTCCGACGGCTTTTCAAGCTCGCGCATGTTTTCGAGCGCGGTGAAACGCATTTTCGATATCGTCGCCAGCCTCGTTCTGCTGGTGCTGACCCTGCCGGTGATCATCCTGTTTGCGGGGCTTGTGAAGCTCGACAGCAAGGGTCCGGCGTTTTTCCGCCAGACCCGCGTGGGGCTTTATGGCGAGCCGTTCACGCTGATCAAGCTGCGCTCCATGCGCACCGATGCCGAAAAGGACGGGGCGAAATGGGCGGAAGAAAACGATCCGCGCATCACGCGCCTCGGCCGGTTTATCCGCAAGGTGCGGATCGACGAATTGCCGCAAACCTGGAGCGTCCTCAAAGGCCAGATGAGCTTTGTCGGCCCGCGACCGGAAGTGCCCACCTTTGTCGAAAGCCTCGAAGAGGTGATCCCCTTCTATGGCGAACGGCACATGGTGAAGCCGGGGATCACGGGCTGGGCCCAGATCAATTACCCCTATGGCGCATCGGTCGAGGATAGCCGCTGCAAGCTTGAGTATGATCTCTATTACGCCAAGAATTATACGCCGTTCCTCGATTTCGTGATCCTGCTGCAAACCTTGCGGGTGATCCTGTGGCCGGAGGGTGCACGGTGATCGGTGCCGGGGCCCTGATGCCGCTGGCGGCCTCGCTTGCCTGGCTGGCGGGTGCGCTGCTGAGCGCCGGGGCGATGCTGTGGATCTGGCGGCACGGGGAGCGTGCGCGGCCCGATCGTGCCGCCTTGCTGGCAGCGGCCATGGCGAGCACGATCTGGTGCGCGCTGGCAGCTTCGCTCGGGCCTGATCACGGCGCGTCGATCCTTGCCGCGATGGCGCGCAATCTGGCGTTGATTGCGGCGATCTTCAGCCTGTTTTCCGCCGATGGCCGCAGCAACAGCCTGAAACCGATCCGGCCTGTCATCATTGCGCTGGTGCTGGTGCAGCTGTTGCAACCGGTGGTGCTGCTGTTCCAGCTGCGCGCTGCGGGTGTGCCTGAACTTGCCGCCGCCGTGTTCGAGGTGCGCGTGGTGATCGATACGCTGGTGTCGATCGGGGCGCTGATGCTGCTGCACAACCTTTACGCCGGTGCGGCGGCCGGTCTGCGACCGGTGTTGCGCTGGACCGGTGTCGGGCTTGCGGGGATCTTTGCCTATGATCTGAACCTCAGCACGATCGCTTATCTCGGTGGGGAAGTGCCCGGATTGATCGGCGATCTGCGCGGGCTGTTCGCGGGCGTGATGGCGGTGCTGTTTGCGCTCGGGATGAACGCCGCCGGGCCGCGGATGCAGTTCAGCCCGTCGCGCGCTGTCACCTTCCGCACGCTTTCGTTGCTGCTGATCGGTGGCTATCTGGCCGGAATGGTGCTGGTGACCAAGGCGCTGGCCCTGATCGGCGGCGATGTGGCCCGTGCGAGCCAGATCATGTTCGTGGTGGTGGCCGTGATGGGCGCAGCAGTGGCCTTGCCGTCGCCGCGCTTGCGCGGATGGCTGCGGGTGATGGCGAGCAAGCACCTGTTCCAGCATCGCTACGACTATCGCGAGGAATGGTTGCGGTTCACCCGAACCATCGGCCATGGCGGCACCGGCAGTGCCAGCCTTCAGGCCCGTGCCGTGAAGGCGCTGGCCGACATTACCGAAAGCCCCGCCGGTCTCTTGCTGATGCCCAACGAGGAGGCCCAGCTCGAACTCACCGCGCGCTGGAACTGGCCCACGATTGCCGTTCCTGCGGTGGCCGGGGATTACGCCTTTTCCGGCCTGCTCGAACAGCACAACCTGATCATTGCCTTTGACGAGGCGCGTGCCGGAATCGACCACCATGGCGAGGCCGGTCAGATGCCGGCCTGGCTGCTCGAGGCAGAGGACGCCTGGGCGCTGGTACCGCTGCTCCATTTCGACCGTCTGGTGGGCGTGATCGTTCTCGCCCGACCGCGCACCGCGCGCCAGCTCGACTGGGAGGACTTCGATCTGCTGCGCGTCGCCGGACAACAGCTGGCAAGCTATCTGGCCGAACAGGCAGGGCAGCAGGCGCTGATGGACGCCAGCCGCTTCGACGAATTCAACCGCCGCATGGCTTTCGTGATGCATGACATCAAGAACCTCGTCAGCCAGCTTTCGCTGCTGGCCACCAATGCGGAAAAGCATGCCGACAATCCCGCCTTCCGCGCCGATATGCTGGTGACCCTGCGCAATTCGGCGGACAAGCTTTCCGCCCTGCTGGCGCGCCTGGGGCGCTACGGCGCGGGGCAGGTGCATGAACCCTCGGCTTTCGATCTGGCCGGGATGGCCAGGGCAATCGCGGACCGTTTTGCCCCGGCCCATCCGGTCCTTTTGACCCGCGACGAGCCTGTCGTGGTGATGGGCAATC
The DNA here is from genome assembly GCF_056848235.1 of Erythrobacter sp. RANMB8. NCBI lineage: Bacteria > Pseudomonadati > Pseudomonadota > Alphaproteobacteria > Sphingomonadales > Erythrobacteraceae > Erythrobacter > Erythrobacter sp. RANMB8. Next base: position 526,288 of record NZ_JBREHG010000002.1, on the reverse strand, counting down.
GCGAAGCGCTGGAACAGGCGCTGATCCATCTGGTGCAGAATGCCATCGATGCCAGCCAGCCTGATGCTCCTGTCATGCTCGATGTGGTGGCTGAGGGCCTGAACGGTGTGATCGCGGTGGTCGACAGTGGCCATGGCATGAGCGCCGAATTTGTCCGCACCGGCCTGTTCAAACCGTTTGTCTCGTCCAAACAGGGCGGGTTCGGGATCGGTGCCTTCGAGGCCCGCGAACTCGTCCGCGCCATGGGCGGGCGGATCGCGGTGGAATCGCGCGAAGGGCTGGGCACCCACTTTTCCGTTTCCGTTCCGCTGGCCGATGCCCTGCGCCTGAGTGGCGCGCAGGACACGCCGCAACCCCTATCGCAAGAGGTCGCCTGATGGCTACTGAGAAGAAACCCGTGCTGCTCGTGATCGAGGATGATCCGGGTCTGCAGGCCCAGCTCAAATGGGCCTATGACGATTTCGAGGTGGTCATCGCCGGTGACCGCGACAGCGCGCTTGCGGCGCTGCGGGCCGAGGCGCCGGGCGTGGTGACACTCGATCTCGGTCTGCCGCCCGATCCTGATGGGACGAGCGAAGGCTTTGCCGTGCTCGATGCGATCATGACGCTCAAGCCCGATACTAAGGTGATCGTCGCCAGTGGTCACGGCGCCCGCGAAAGCGCGCTGGAGGCGATTGCGCGGGGGGCTTACGATTTCTACCAGAAGCCGATCGATATCGATGCGCTTGGCCTGATCGTGCGCCGCGCCTTCAATCTGCGTGCGATTGAAGAGGAAAACCGCCGGTTGGTCGCCAGCAGCAGTGCCGACAAGACCGTGCTGGGCCGGATGATCACCGGCGCGCCGGAAATGGTGAAGGTCGCCCGCACCATCGAACGGGTCGCCAAGACCAGCGTTTCGGTAATGCTGCTCGGCGCAAGCGGCACCGGCAAGGAATTGCTGGCGCAGGGCCTGCACGATGCCAGCGACCGTGCCGACGGGCCGTTTGTCGCCATCAACTGCGCGGCGATCCCCGAAAACCTGCTCGAAAGCGAATTGTTCGGGCACGAAAAGGGTGCATTTACCGGCGCGATCAAGACCACCGAGGGCAAGATCGAAAGCGCCAATGGCGGCACGCTGTTCCTTGACGAGGTGGGCGACATACCGCTGCCCCTGCAGGTCAAACTGCTGCGCTTTTTGCAGGAACGCACCATCGAACGCATTGGCGGTCGCAAGGCGATTGCGGTCAACACCCGGATCGTGTGCGCCACCCACCAGGATCTCGAAACGATGATCCAGCAGGGCAGCTTCCGCGAGGATCTGTTCTACCGCCTTGCCGAGATCGTGGTGCGTATCCCGGCGCTGGCCGAGCGGCACGGCGATGCGGTGCTGCTGGCCAAGGCGTTCCTCAAGCGTTTTTCTGCCGAGATGAACCCTGCCGTCACCGGCTTTGCCCCCGATGCGCTCGCCGCGATCGATGCGCACGACTGGCCGGGCAATGTGCGCGAACTGGAAAACCGGGTGAAGCGTGCGGTGATCATGGCTGACGGCAAGCTTGTTTGTGCTGAGGATCTCGATTTCGGCAAGGCGGACGAGGAGGACGCGGACGTGCTCAACCTCAAGGCTGCGCGCGAGGCTGCGGACCGGCGCGTGATCCGACATGCGCTCGCCCGAAGTGAAGGCAACATCTCCAGCACCGCCAAGCTGCTCGGGATCAGCCGTCCGACCCTTTATGATCTGTTGAAGCAATATGACCTCCAAGCGTAACCCCCTTCTTGCCGCGCTCGCGCTGGCCTTCGCGCTGACCGGCTGTGCGGACGGCGGTTCCGGATCTGCGGGCGGGCCTCCGAACCCTGAACTCGATATCCTGCTCGATGAAGCGCAGGCACTGATGGTTGACGGGGCGCTTGCCGATGCCGGGCGCAAGCTCGACGAGGCGCGGGCGCTGGCTCCCGACGATCCCGATCTGTGGGTGGCGATTGCCAGACTGCGCTATCGCGGGGGAGAACATCTCACCGCGCTGGAGGCGGCTGACCGGGCGCTGGCACTTGGCCGCGATTATGCCCCGGCGCTACTGATGCGGGCGCTGCTGGTGCGCGATGCCCACGGATTTGCCGCCGCGCTGCCGTGGTTCGAGGCGGCACTGTCTGCCGATCCCGATAATGCCGAGGCGTGGGCCGAATATGCCGCAGCGCTCGGCGACAGCGGGCGGGCAGAGGATATGCTGCAGGCGGTGCGCAAACTTGCCGAGGTCGCGCCGGATGATCCGCGGGTGTTCTATCTTCAGGCGGTGCTGGCAGCGCGTGCCGGCGATCAGGCGCTGGCGCGCAGCCTGCTGACCCGCAGCGGTATGGCGGTTCGCGGCGTGCCTTCCGCCATGCTGCTCGATGCGATGATCAGCCTTGAAGTCGGCAATATCGACAGCGCCGCCGCGACGCTGGAGGCGCTTTCGGCGCGTCAGCCTGCCAATTCCCGCCTGCGCGAATTGCTGGCCCGGGCGCTGCTGCTGGGCGGGCGGGAAGGCGACGTGATCGCCCGCTTTGCCGATGATGTCGGGCGGCCGGAAACCTCGCCCTATCTGGTGATGCTGGTGGCGCGTGCTTATGAACGAATGGGTGACCGCGCGGCTGCCGCACCATTGCTGGCAAAGGCCTATGGCGGCGGTGCGGGCGCGCCAGCGGCTCTGGTTGTGCGAGACGGGCTCCCGGGGCCGACCGCCGAAATGCGCAGCTTTGCGCAGGCCGGTAACTGGCCGGGAGCCGTTGCCGGCGGGCAGGCGCTGGCCGACCGGTTCCCGCTATCGGCCGATGTTGCCATCCTTGCAGGCGATGCCCGGCTCGGCTCCGGGGACCCGCTGGCGGCGCTCGAAGCCTATGCGAAGGCAGCGCGGGTCAAGCGCCCCTGGCCATTGTCGCGCAAGGCTGTGCTTGCCTATCGTCAGGCGGGCGACGATCTTGCAGCCGATACGCTGCTGGCCCGGCATGTCGCAGGCGAGCCTGATGCGATCACCGGAGTGGTGATGCTGGCGGAGCGTCAGGCCGGATCGGGGCAGGCGGAGCGGGCGGCCCTGCTGCTCGATCACGCCATTGCGCTTGGCGGAGGGCATGACCCTGCTTTGCTGACTTTGCGGATCAAGGTCGCGCAGATGCTCGAAGACGAAGACGATGTGCGCCGGTTTGCCGGAATGCTCGCACAGGTGCGACCACCTGCGATGGCGGTGCGCTGACCCGCTGCCTGCTCGACAATCGGGTGCGGGCAGGGCAGGGCGCTGCTGCCATGTCCAAGCCGTTTGCCTTGCCCCGCCTGCCGTTCCTGACCGACCCGATGATCGCGGTGCTGGTTATCGCCACGCTGCTCGCCGTGTTGCTGCCCGCCACCGGAGAGGCGCGCAGCATCGCCAGCCTGATCTCCAATGGCGGCATATTCCTGCTGTTTCTGATCAACGGAATGCGGATCCGCCGCAGCGAGATTGCGCGGGGGCTGGCAAACTGGCGCTATTTCGGGCCGTTGCTGCTGTTCGTGTTCGGCGCGATGGCGCTGGCAGGGATCGGTGCCGCCAGCCTTGCCGCCAGTGCCCTGCCGCCGCTGGTCGCGCTGGGGTTCATCTACCTCGGCTGCCTGCCATCGACCGTGCAATCGGCGACATCCTATACCAGCCTGGCCGACGGCAATGTCGCGCTGGCGGTGGTGGGCGCCGCGCTGATCAACATTGCGGGCGTTTTCATCAGCGCGCCCCTGTTCGCGCTGCTCGGCGGCAGTGCGGCAGGAGACATCGGCAACGAGGCGATTGTCCGGATCGGTCTGATCCTCGTGCTGCCTTTCGTGATCGGGCAGGTGGTGCAGGACAAGGTGATCGATCGGGTCGCCCGGCACCGCGCACGGATTGCCTGGCTGGACCGCGCCGTGATCGGGATTGCGGTCTATGTCGCCTTTTCGGGCGCTGTCGAGCAGGGGTTGGGGCAGATGTTCGCACCGGCGGACTGGGGCATCCTGATTGCGCTGGTGCTCGGCCTGCTGGCGTTGGCGCTGGCGGCGGCATGGGTGGTCAGCGGATCGCTGGGGCTTGCGCGGGCAGACAGGATCGCTTTCCTGTTTGCCGGATCGCAGAAAAGCGTCGCCATCGGTGCGCCGCTAGCGGCCATCCTGTTCCCGGCCTCGGCAGCGGGGTTCGTGATTGCCCCGCTGTTGTTCTATCACCTCGCGCAGCTGGTGCTGGCCGCGCCGCTGGCTATGCGTCTGGCGCGGGGCTAGCGGCGCGTTCGGCCCGCTGGTGGCGAACCGACCACCAGAACGACAGGCCGATCAGGATCGCGCCGATCAGGCCGGTGATTGTTTCGGGAATGTGGAACACAGCCGACACCAGCATGATCGCGCCGAGGACGACGATGGCCCAGAAGGCACCGTGTTCGAGATAGCGATACTCCGCCAGCGTGCCTTGACGCACCAGATGCACGGTCATCGAGCGCACGAACATCGCCCCGATCGAAAGGCCCAGCGCGATCACGACCATGTTGTTCGAAAGGGCGAAGGCACCGATCACCCCGTCGAAGCTGAAGCTTGCGTCGAGGATGTTGAGGTAGAGGAACCCGCCAAGCCCGCTGCGCACCACGGCGCCCGCAAGCCGCGCGGCTTCTTCGCGCATTTCGAGCCAGTGGCTCACCGCTTCCACCGCGATGAAGGTGACAAGGCCGAGCATCCCGGCAACGAGGAAGGTGTGCGCCTCCTCGACCGGCAGCAGCGACGAAATGCCCCACATGCCGAGCAGCAGGATGGCGATTTCGATGGCGGGCAGGTTCGACACCTTGGACAGCGCGCTTTCGATCGAATTGATCCAGTGCACATCCTTGTCGGCGTCGAAGAAGAACTTCATCCCCACCATCGCCAGAAACGCGCCGCCGAAGCCGGCAATGCCGATATGGGCGGAGCTGACCAGTTCTTCGTACTTGGCCGGATCGTTGAGCGAGAGGTCAAGCGCCTCCATCGGGCCGATATTGGCGGCAATCGCGACAATCGCGAGCGGGAAGACGATCCGCATCCCGAACACCGCAAAGGCGATGCCCCATGTCAGAAAGCGCTTCTGCCAGACCTCGTCCATCTCCTTGAGCACCGAGGCGTTGACCACGGCATTGTCGAAGCTGAGCGACACTTCCAGCACGGACAGGATCACCACGATCCACAGCACCTGCGCCATGCCGCCCAGCGTGCCGGAACTGACAAAGCCGTAGTAACCGGCAAGGCCAAGGCAGATGACGGTGAAGATCAGCGAGAAGGTGTAATAGCGAAGCAGCGTCTGCATGATGCAAATCGAACCTTGAAAGGGCGTGCGGACAATTCCGTCACGCCGGTATTGTCTGTGATGTGTCAGCCCTTGGGCTGGTAGGTCTGGTCCTCACCGGGGAAGGCGCGGCTGCGCACCTCGCCGGCATAGTGTGCCACGGTGCGGTCGATCACCCCGGCAATGTCTTCATACCGCTTCACGAAGCGGGGCACGCGTTCGAACATGCCCAGCATGTCCTCGGTCACGAGCACTTGCCCGTCGCACTGCGCCGAGGCCCCGATGCCGATGGTGGGACAGGAGACTGCTCTGGTCGCGGCGATGGCGATGGGTTCGACCACGCCTTCGATCACGACGGCAAAGGCACCGGCCTGATCGAGCGCGATGGCATCCGAGACGATCTTCTCCGCTTCGGCCTCGGACCGGCCGCGTGCGCCATAGCCACCCAGCACATTGACCGCCTGCGGGGTCAGACCGACATGGCCCATCACCGGAATGCCGCGCTGGTTGAGGAAAGCGACCGTGGGCGCCATCGCCGCCCCGCCTTCAAGCTTCACCGCCGCCGCCCCCGTCTGCTTGAGCAGGAAGGCCGCGCTTTCGAAGGCCTGTTCCGGCGAGGCTTCGTAAGAGCCGAAAGGCATGTCGACCACCACCACCGAATGATACGATCCGCGCACCACCGCCGCGCCGTGGTTGGCCATCATCTCCAGCGTCACCGGAATGGTGGAGGGCAGGCCATAGATCACCTGTCCGAGCGAATCTCCCACCAGCAGCAGATCGCAATGCGCATCAAGCAGCTGCGCCTGCCGCGCGGTATAGGCCGTCAGCATCACCAGCGGCTCGCCGGTCACGCCATCGGTCTTGCGGGCGCGGATCGCAGGCACCGTCAGCCGCTTCATCGGCTGCGGAGTGGGGTTGGCGCGGCTTGTGCTCGTGTCGAGCTGGAAGGTGGTGGACATGATCGCCAGCCTCTAGCGCTTGCGTGCGGCGGGGGAAAGAGCGCGCATTACGGCTTGTGTTGCTTGGCTGTTGCGCTAGCGTTGCAGCCTGACGATCGCGCGGGGGATCTGCCTGCGATCAATGGGAGTTCTTAATCCGATGTTTCTTGACAGGATCAATCCGTGCGCCGGTCAGGCGTGCAGGGGGGAATGGTAATGGCGAGCACACCCAATCGCGGCATCTTCGAACGGATGTTCGCCCGCAAATCGATCGCGCAGGTGCAGCGTGAAACCCAGACCAGCGAGCTTAAGCGGTCGCTGGGCAAGTGGAACCTGCTGCTGCTGGGCGTGGGCTGTATCATCGGGGCAGGTATTTTCGTGCGGACCGGCAGCGCAGCGGCGCTCCATGCCGGTCCTGCGGTGATGCTCAGCTTCGTGGTTGCAGGCATTGTCTGCGCCTTTGCAGGGCTGTGCTATGCGGAGCTGTCCTCGACGCTGCCGGTGTCGGGCTCTGCCTACACCTATGGTTACACCACGCTGGGCGAGTTCGTGGCGTGGATCATGGGGGCGCTGCTGCTGCTTGAATACGGGCTTGCCGCATCGGTCGTGGCAGTTGGCTGGTCCGGGTATGTGGTCAGCTTGCTGGCCGATTTCGGCATCGTAATCCCGCCCCAGTTCACCGGACCTGCGGGCTATCCGCTGATGAAGGACGGCGTGCCGGTGCTGATCGATGGCCAGCCGGTGACCACCATCTTCAACCTGCCGGCCTTTCTGATCTGCGGCCTGCTGGCCGCGCTGCTGGTGGTTGGCGTGTCCGAGAGCGCGAAGGTCAACAACATCATCGTCGCGATCAAGGTGAGCGTTCTGGCGGCTTTCATTCTGGTGGGCGGAGCCATCGTGCTCGGCAACCTGCCTGAACTGGTGGCGACCAACTGGGTGCCGTTCATTCCGGAGAATACCGGACCCGGCGAATTCGGGGTGGATGGCATCATGCGCGCCGCCTCGATCGTGTTCTTTGCCTATATCGGCTTCGAAGCGGTCTCGACCGCCGGACAGGAAGCCAAGGATCCGGCCAAGGACATGCCGTTCGGCATCATCGGCAGCCTTGTGGTATGCACCGTGATCTACATGCTGGTGGCCGCGATCATGACGCTGCTGGTGCCCTACAACACCCTGAACGTGCCCGATCCTGTTGCGGTGGTGGTCGACAATTTCGGGGCGCAGTGGGGCTGGCTCGCGAAGATCATCAAGGTCGGTGCGATCATCGGTCTCACTTCGGTGGTGCTGGTGCTGATGTATGCGCAGACCCGCATCTTCTACACCATGGCCCGCGATGGTCTGCTGCCCAAGGTGTTCAGCCGGGTTCACCCGCGCTTCCACACCCCGGCGGTCAACACCATGCTGGTGGGGGCGGTTACGGCGGTTGCGGCAGGCTTCCTCGACATCAACTTCCTGGGCGACATGACATCGGTCGGGACCCTGGCTGCGTTTGCGGTGGTGTGCCTTTCGGTGATCTATCTGCGCCGGGCCGCGCCTGATCTGCCGCGCGGTTTCAATGTCCCGCTCTATCCGGTGCTGCCGGTGCTGGGCATTGTGTCCTGCATCTATCTCATCACCACTGTGCCGTGGCAGGTGTTGCAACACCTCCTGATCTACATGGTGATCTGCACCTCGTTCTACTTCATCTACGGCATGCGCAACTCCAATCTCCAGCATGGCGATCCGCAGGATGACGCGCCGGACATGGGTGAATTTCCGGGGCCTGTGGTCGAGGATTGATCCGGCCCCATTGCCGGCGGGTTCTGCAGGGCGCGGGGTGCGGTTGTGCATCCCGCGCCCTTTGCATTGCACTGCGGCCAATGTTGGAACATAATGCGAACAAATGAGTCGTTCGCCCATGCCCTTTGCGCCCTCCAAGCCCTCACCCGTCCGTGTTCTGCCTGCCCGCCTGTCTGACGCACGCTGGCGGCCGGGGCTGGGCGTGCAGCCGTTCCATTCCGAAATCTTTGCCTCCTCGGCCGAGGCAAGCGGGGCGGGGCTGGCGCTGGCGCTGGCGCGTGACGCCATGGCCTCAACCGGTGAGGGTGAGGACAGTCGCGGCGTGCTGTGGGTGCAGGACCGCAAGGCGATAAGGCTGGGCGGGCGCCCGTGCCTCGCAGGCCTGCCACCCGATTTGCGCTGCCGGTTGATCCATGTTGCTGCCGCCACGCCCGAAGACGCGCTGTTCGCGCTGGAGGAGGGGCTGAAATGCCGCGATCTCGCCTGCGTGATCGGCGAGATTGCGGGCAATCCGCGTGCGTTGTCCTTCACCGCTTCGCGCCGCCTCAGCCTCGTGGCGGAACGGCATGGCGTGCGGCTCTGGCTGGTGCGGATCGACGCTGCGCCGGACCTCTCCTCGGCAAGGATGCGCTGGCGGGTGCGTGCCGCCCCTTCGGTGCCCCCACGCTGGAACCCTGCTGCCCCCGGCACTGCCAGCTGGCATGCCGAACTGTTCCGCGCCCGCGGCCATGCGCCGGGCGAATGGATGCTGAGTGATGACGACGGAACCTTGCGCATCCGCCGCGATACCGATGGCGCTGCCACGCCGGATATTGTCCGTCTGGCTCGCCCGACTGTCGGTCGATCGCTGGCGGCTCGCGCTCGCGCCTGAGGCCCGCGCTGCTGCCGAGGCACTGCCCACCGCACTGGTGGCCGATACCGCGCACGGTCCGCGCATTGCCGCTGCCAATGATGCCGGTCTGGCTGCCGGAGCGCGCGCGGGAATGCTGCTGGCCGATGCGCGGGCGCTGTGCCCGCAGCTGGCCGCGGTCCCGTCCGATCCGGCAGGCGATCTGGCGGCGCTGGAAAAGCTGGCGCTGTGGGCGCAGCGCTGGGGCCCGTGGAGCGCGCTTGATCCGCCCGATGGTCTGCTGGTCGATGTCACAGGCGCGGCGCATCTGTTCGGCGGGGAGGAGCGCCTGCTTGGCGATGCCGCCGCCGCTTTCGCCGCCCGCGGGCTGACGGTGCGCGCCGCGCTGGCACCGACTGCGGGGGCGGCCTGGGCGCTGGCCCGTTACGGCCCGTCTGCCGCGATCCTTGCACCGGGGGATGATCCGTTGCGCCTGCTCGGCGATCTGCCGGTGGCGGCATTGCGGCTCGATGGCGATGTGCTGACAGTGCTGCGGCGCCTCGGCGTCAAACGGCTTGGCGATCTTGCCGGGGTTGGCGGGGAGGGGGATGATCCCGCCGCGCAGGCCGCCGCCCGCGATGCGCTGCGCCGCCGGTTCCGCAATCACCGCGCCCCTGCTACCAATCCGTTGCTGCGGCTTGACCAGTTGCTCGGCCGCGTGCCCGAACCGCTGCTGCCGGTGATCGCCCGCCCCGTCCCGATGGTGCAGCGCCGCCTGATGGAGCCACTGCGTCATCGTGACCTGCTCGACCGGGTGGTGGATGATCTCGCCGCTGACATGGTGCGCACGCTTGAAGCGCGGGGCGAGGGCGCGCGGCGGCTCGAACTGGGGCTGTGGCGGGTCGATGGCGAGGTGCTGCTGCGCCGGATCGAACTGGCTGCCGCCACCCGCGAGGCGGCGCACATCACCCGGCTGTTCGCCGCCCGGCTCGACGATGTGGAGGCGGGTTTCGGGATCGAGGCCGTGCAGTTGCGCGCTAGCTGGAGCGAGCCGCTGGCCCTGTCGCAGGCCGATCTTGATGCCGCTGCCGAACAGCACGGCACATCGCTGGCGGCGTGCATCGACCGCTTGGGCGTGCGGCTCGGACCGGCGGCGATCACCCGTCCGGTTGCCCGTGCCAGCCATATCCCCGAACGCGCGCAGGGCTGGCAGCCGCCGCTTGATCCTGTGCCGCCCAGTCAGGGGCAGCTTGCTTTCCACACCCGCCCGCTCAAGCTGCTCGACCGGGCAGAGCCGATCGCGGTGCTCTATGCCTCGCCCGATGGCTATCCGCAGCGATTCCGCTGGCGCGGCGCGGTGCGCGAGGTGGTGCGGGTGGAGGGGCCGGAACGGATCGCACCCGAATGGTGGCGCGAACGCTCGACCGTGCGCCTGCGCGACTATTACCGGATCGAGGATACAGCCGGGCAGCGTTACTGGATCTACCGCCAGGGCATTGCCGGTGACGGGCGCGGCGGGGTGCCCGACTGGTTCCTGCACGGGCTTTGCACTTAGATTTCTTTTACCGGTTTGTGCGATGCTTTCGCCATGAACCTGCATTCGATCCCGCGTGCATCCGAGCGCCGCCCGATGAGCCTCATGGTCAAAAGCCGTGTGCGTTCGCGGGAGGTTTTTGTCGATCTGATCGACATCTCCGAAGGCGGGTGCAAGATCCGCGGCAAGCCGGGATTTGCCGATGTGGGTGACCGGGTGACGATGAAGGTGGGGGCGATCAACGCTCCGCTGGGCTCGATTGCCTGGGTCGAAGGGCCGTTTGCCGGTGTCGCCTTCGAAGGCGCGATGCACCCGGCGGTGGTCGATCATCTATGCAGCCTCGATGGCACCTTTCGCGAAGGGCCGCAGCGCCGCCGCTTTCTCGAGATGTGATTGCAAGCTTTGCATTTGGCAGGGCAGGTTGTGGAACATATAAGGAACACAAGAAAGGTGTTCCCGCAGTTCCATGGCCCAGCAATCTCTCCGCCAGCGTCTCGAAATCCTCGCCGATGCGGCGAAATATGATGCCTCCTGCGCGTCATCCGGCACGGCGAAGAAGAATTCGCTGGGCGGCAAGGGTGTGGGTTCGACCGAGGGGATGGGCATCTGCCACGCCTATGCGCCGGACGGGCGGTGTATCTCGTTGCTCAAGATCCTGCTGACCAATCACTGCATCTTCGATTGCCACTACTGCATCAACCGCAAGAGCTCGAATGTGGCGCGGGCGCGCTTCACCCCGCAGGAAGTGGTCGACCTGACGCTCAATTTCTACCGCCGCAACTATATCGAGGGGCTGTTCCTGTCCTCGGGCATCGTGAAGAGCGCGAACCATACGATGGAGCAGCTGGTCGAGGTGGCGCGGATATTGCGCGAGGAGCATGACTTTCGCGGCTACATCCACCTCAAGACCATCCCCGAGGCCGATGCCGAGATCATCCATGCCGCCGGGCTCTATGCCGACCGTGTCTCGATCAATGTCGAGCTGCCCACCACCGCCGGCCTGACCCGCCTCGCGCCCGACAAGAACGCAGGCCAGATCGAAGGCGCGATGGGCCGCACCAAGGCGCGGATCATCGAGGCCAAGGATGAAAGGAAGCGCTTCCGCCACGCGCCGCGCTTCGCGCCCGCAGGCCAATCGACCCAGATGATCGTCGGCGCCGACGATGCCAATGACGCCGCGATCATCGGCAAGGCGAGCCGCCTCTACGGCAGCTTTGGCCTGAGGCGGGTCTATTACAGCGCCTTCTCGCCGATCCCCGATGCCTCCGCCGTGCTGCCGCTGAAGCGCCCGCCCTTGCTGCGCGAACACCGGCTGTACCAGTCCGACTGGCTGATGCGGTTCTATGGTTTCGGCGCGCAGGAGGTGGCGGACGCGGCGGAGGCGGACGGCAATCTGCCGCTCGATATCGACCCGAAACTGGCGTGGGCGCTCAAGTTCCGCGAAAGCTTCCCCGTCGACGTCAACCGCGCGCCCAGAGAGATGCTGCTGCGGGTGCCGGGGCTGGGGACGAAGGCGGTGGCGCGCATCCTCAGCGTCCGCCGGCACCGCAACCTGCGGCTCGACGATGTGGCGCGGCTGACCGCTTCGGTTGCCAAGGTGCGGCCCTTCATCTGCACCGTCGACTGGCGCCCGACGCTGCTGACGGACCGCGCCGATCTGCGCGGGCTGCTGGTGAAGAAGTCCGAGCAGCTGGAGCTGTTCTGATGGTGCGGACGCTCTCATCTCCCCTCCCGCTCGCGGGAGGGGCAGCGAGACTTGCGAGCTTGCTCGCTAGTCGCAGCGGGGTGGGCCTCCCGGCCCAGCGCTTCGCGCACCCACCCCCAGCCCCTCCCGTGAACGGGAGGGGAGTGGAATGACCGCGATGCAGCACGTCTCCCTCGGCGCGCACTACGCCGTGCATCTCCCCGCGCCCGACGATTTCGCCTTTTGGCGCGAACGGGCGCGGGGGCTGGTGCAGTGCGATGTGCCGCCAGACCGGGTGAGCTGGATCGAGCCGGGCGGCACGGGCGATCTGTTCGCCGCCGAAGGCCCCTCACGCGGCGAGAAGCGCCTGCCCGCGCCTCCCGTCGACCCGCGCCCCGTGCGCGCCAGCCAGCGGTTCCTGACCGTCGCCCGCAGTGCCGCGCTGCATTCCGATCCCGCACGCTTCGGGCTGCTCTACCGCGTGCTGTGGCGCTTGCAGCGCAATCCTCGCCTGATGGAGGACACAGCCGACCCCGAGGTGCGCCGCCTTGAGGAGCTCGCCAAGTCGGTCCGCCGGGATGCCCACAAGATGCACGCCTTCGTCCGCTTCCGCGAAGTTACTGAAGAAGACGGCACCCCGCATTTCGTCGCCTGGTTCGAGCCCGATCACCACATCGTGCGCGCCGAAGCCGCCTTTTTCATGCGCCGCTTCGCCAATATGCGCTGGTCGATCCTGACCCCGCGCGGGAGCGTGCATTGGGATGGCGAGGTGATGCGCGAAGGCCCGCCCGCACGCCGCGAGGATGCACCGGGGGGTGATCCGGTCGAGGCGCTGTGGCGCTCCTACTACGCCTCGATCTTCAACCCGGCGCGGCTGAAGGTCGGCGCGATGCTCTCGGAGATGCCGAAGAAATACTGGAAGAACCTGCCCGAAGCCGAGCTGATCCCGCAGCTCATCGCGGGCGCGCAGGCGCGTGAGGCGGCGATGGTGGCGGCGGGTGCGCGGGAGCAGCGGGCGCGGCCTGCGACCCTTGCCGAGGTCGCGCAAGGGGCCGCCGCCTGCCGCGATTGCCCGATCGCCGAATGCAGCACCCGCGCCGTGGCCGGCGAGGGGCCGCAGCAGGCCGCCCTGATGATCGTCGGCGAGCAACCCGGTGATCAGGAGGACATCGCGGGCCGCCCTTTTGTCGGCCCGGCGGGGCAATTGCTGGGCGATCACCTCGCCCGCGCCGGGATCGACCGGAGCGCGGCCTACGTCACCAATGCGGTGAAGCACTTCAAGTTCGTGCTCAAGGGCAAGCACCGCCTCCACCAGTCGCCGGGCGCCAAGGAGATCGACACCTGCCGCTGGTGGCTCGATGCCGAACGGACGCTGGTGCGGCCCCGCATCGTGCTGGCGCTGGGGGCGAGCGCCGCACGCGGCCTGCTGGGGCGCACGGTCAGCGTCAATCGCGAGCGGGGGCGGGCGATCCCGCTCGATGACGGAGGCGAATTGTGGGTGACGGTGCATCCCTCCTATCTGCTGCGTCTGGACGGCCCCGCACGCGAGCAACAGGCCGCCCTGTTCGCCGCCGATCTGGCGCTGGTGCGCGGGCGGCTCGCAGAACTGGCGGGCTGACATGCCCGACGCCCCGCTCACCCCCGACAAGCGCAGGCTCGACATCGACCCCGATGGCGTCGCCGCTCCGTCGCGCGCGCCCTTCGTCGAGCTGGGGCTGGTCAGCTGCTTCAGCTTCCTGCGCGGCGCCTCGGACGCGGTCGATCTGGTGCTGGCTGCCCATGCGGCAGGCTATGACGCGCTGGGCATTGCCGACGTCAATTCGATGGCGGGCGTGGTGCGCATCCACACCGAGGCACGGACGCTCAAACTGCGCCCGGTGATCGGCTGCCGGATTGAGACGGTAGAGGGCCTCGCCTTCCTCGCCTACCCCGAAAACCGCGCCGCCTATGGCCGGTTGTGCCGCCTGATCAGCGCGGGCCGGATGCAGACGCTCAGCGGCGAATGGCAGGACAAGGGGGTGTGCGAGATCGACCTCGCGCTGCTCGCGGCGCACAGTGAAGGCGTGCAGCTGATCCTGCTGCCGCCGGATGATCTCGACGCCGCGTTCACCATCGCGGTGCCGAGCAACGTGATTCCCCTCCCGCTTGCGGGAGGGGCTAGGGGTGGGAGCGAGCGCAGCGAGCCTGAAGACAGGCCCACCCCCGACCCCTCCCGCAAGCGGGAGGGGAGTATTAGCGGCAGCCCCTTCGGCCCCACTGAATTCACAGCCCCCTTTGCCGACCTCCTCCCGCACCTCACCCGCCAGCTTCCCAGCCTGCGCCACATCGCTGCCAGCTACCTCTATCGCGGCGACGATATCGCCCGGATCGAGCGATTGGACGAACTCGCCCGCGCGCACGGCTTCGGCCTGCTCGCCACCAACGACGTCCACTACCACGCGCCCGAACGCCGTGCGTTGCAGGACGTGATGACCGCGATCCGCCACAAGACCACCGTCGCGGCGGCGGGCCACCTGCTCCACCCCAATGCCGAACGGCACCTGAAGTCGCCGCAGGAGATGCAGCGGCTGTTCGCGCGCTGGCCCCACGCCATCGCCGCTGCCCGCGAGGTGGCGGACCGGTGTCGCTTCAGCCTCGATGAACTGGCTTACGAATACCCCGAGGACATCTACCCCGACGGCCAGACCCCGCAGGCTTTCCTTGAGGCAGAGGTCTGGAAGGGGGCAGGGCGGCGTTACCCGGAAGGCCTGCCTGAAAGTGTGCGCGCCACGCTCGAACGCGAACTCGCGCTGATCGCCAAGCTCGATCTCGCCCGCTACTTCCTCACCATCAAGGACATCGTCGATTTCGCGCGGGGGTGCGATCCGCCGATCCTGTGTCAGGGACGGGGGAGCGCGGCCAACTCCGCGGTCTGTTACGTGCTGGGCATCACCAGTGTCGATCCGGCCAAGCACCAGCTGCTGTTCGATCGCTTCATCTCAGAAGAGCGCAAGGAACCGCCCGATATCGACGTCGATTTCGAGCACGAGCGGCGTGAGGAGGTGATCCAGTATATCTACCGCAAATATGGCCGCCACCGCGCCGGGCTGTGCGCGACGGTGATCCACTATCGCCCGCGCATGGCGATCCGCGAGGTGGGCAAGGCGATGGGCCTTTCCGAGGATGTCACCGGCGCGCTCGCCCGCACCGTGTGGGGCGGGTGGGGGCGCGAGATTTCCGAGAAGCACGCCGCTGAAACCGGGCTCGACATCACCGATCCCCACCTCAAACGGGTGCTGAAACTCACCGAACAGATGATCGGGATGCCGCGCCACTTGGGCCAGCATGTCGGCGGCTTCATCCTCACCGAAGGCGCCTTGAGCGAGACCGTGCCGATCGGCAACGGCGCCATGCCCGAACGCAGCTTCATCGAATGGGACAAGGACGATATCGAGGCGCTCGGTATCCTGAAAGTGGACGTGCTGGCGCTGGGGATGCTGACCTGCATCCGCAAATGCCTCGATCTCTTGGGGGCACACCATGGCCGCAATCTGACGCTGGCGAGCGTCCCGCGCGAGGATCCGGAGACTTACGCGATGCTGCGCCGCGGCGATTCGCTCGGGGTGTTCCAGGTCGAAAGCCGGGCGCAGATGAACATGCTGCCGCGCCTGCGTCCGAGGGAGTTCTACGATCTCGTCATCCAGGTCGCGATTGTGCGGCCCGGGCCGATTCAGGGCGACATGGTGCACCCCTATCTCAAGCGCCGCAGGGGTGCGGAGCCCGTCCAGATTCCCGCGCCCGCGCCCGAACACGGGCCGTCGGACGAGCTCACCAGCATCCTCGGGCGCACGCTGGGCGTGCCGATCTTTCAGGAACAGGCGATGAAGATCGCGCTGGATGCGGCGAAATTCTCCAGCCTCGAGGCCAACCGGTTGCGCAAGGCGATGGCGACCTTCCGCAGCCGCGGGATGGTGGACGAGCTTCAGGACATGATGGTGGAACGCATGGTCGCCCGCGGATATGACCGCGACTTTGCCCAACGCTGCTTCAACCAGATCAGGGGCTTCGGCGAATATGGCTTCCCCGAAAGCCACGCGGCGAGCTTTGCCCAGCTGGTCTATGTCTCAAGCTGGCTCAAGTGCCATTACCCGGCGGCCTTCGCCTGCGCGCTGCTCAATTCGCAGCCGATGGGCTTCTACGCGCCCGCCCAGATCGTGCGCGATGCGGCGGAGCACGGGGTGCGGGTGTTGCCGGTGGATGTGAACGCGAGCGGGTGGGATTGCACGCTGGAGGGCGGCGCGTTGCGCCTCGGCCTCAGACAGATTGACGGCCTGCCCGAACATGTCGCCGCCGCGCTGGTGAGTGCACGCGAGGCGGGCGGGGCGTTCCGTGATATTGCCGATCTGCGGGTGCGGGCAGGGCTGTCACCGGCCCATGTCGAACGGCTCGCCAGTGCCGATGCTTTCACCTCGCTGGGCCTCACCCGCAGGCAGGCCTTGTGGGATGCGCGAAGCCTGATTGCCGCGCCCGATCTGCCGCTGTTCCGCGCCGCAGGCGTGCGCGAGGAGGGGGCCGAGCGCGCCCGGATCGCGCTGCCTGCCATGCCGCTGTCGGAGGAGGTGGTGGCCGATTACCAGACCACCCGTCTGAGCCTCAAGGCGCACCCGCTCGCTTTCCTGCGCGCCGATCTTGCCCAGCGCGGGTTTGTGCGCGCCTGTGATCTGAGAGTGCGCAAGTTCCGCTCCATGGTGCAGGTGGCCGGCGTGGTGCTGATCCGCCAGCGGCCCGGCAGCGCCAAGGGCGTGACCTTCATCACGCTGGAGGATGAAACGGGGGTGGTGAACCTCGTGGTCTGGCCCGATCTCAAGGAGAAGCAGCGCAAGGTGGTGATGGGCGCGCGGCTGATGGAGGTGCGGGGAAGGGTCGAGTATGATGACGAGGTGATCCACGTCATCGCCGCCCACCTGACCGACGCAACCCACCGGCTTCACGCCCTGTCCGACGATCTGCTCGATGCCCCGCTCGCCCGGGCCGACGAGGTCAATCGCCCTATGCCGGATCGCGGGCCGCAACACGTGCCGGGCGGGCACCCGCGCGATGCCCGGATCATCCCGAAATCACGCGACTTTCATTAGTTTCAGGCCGGTTCGAGCGCATATCCCGCCGAGCGGACCGTGCGGATCGGGTCCTTCGCGCCATCGATGCCGATCGCCTTGCGCAGGCGGCGGATGTGCACATCGACCGTGCGCAATTCGATGTCCGACCCGTTGCCCCACACCCCGTCGAGCAACTGCCCGCGGCTGAACACGCGGCCGGGGCTTTCCATGAAGAATTTGAGCAGGCGGTATTCGGTCGGACCCAGTTGCAGGGCGCGGCCGCGGCGCTGCACCTTGTGCGCGACCGGATCGAGCTTGAGGTCGCCGACTTCGATCGTCTCGCCCGCCAGCGCGGGGCGGATGCGGCGCATGACGGCGGCGACGCGGGCCAGCAACTCGCGGGGGGAAAAGGGTTTTGTCAGGTAATCATCCGCACCGGTTTCCAGCCCGCGCACCCGGTCATCCTCGGCCTCGCGGGCGGTGAGCATGATGATCGGAACGTGGGCGGTTTCCTTGTCGCGGCGCAGGCGGCGGCACACCTCGATGCCGCTGGTGCCTTCGATCATCCAGTCGAGGATGATGAGATCGGGCACTTCCTCGCTGGCGAGGATCAGCGCCTCGTCCCCGTCGCCGGTGCAGCGCACGGCATAGCCTTCGTTCCTGAAACGGTATTCGAGCAGTTCCGACAGAGCGGGATCGTCTTCGACCAGCAGCAGTTTGGCAGCGGACATGCGCAGGGTGCCTCCTCAGGCCCGCAGGCGCGGGCAATGCCAGCGCCTATGTGTCACTTGCGCGACAGTTTGATGAAACCCGCCGGGTTTTCAACCACGCCCGAGCAAAGCTGCAATGTTTCACGTGAAACATGGCGCAAAATACCCCGAAAAGGGGCCTAAAAGGGGTCTATAGGGGGTCTAGACGGACCTAGACGGGGTCTGGGCTGTATCGACATTCAGATGATGACGCGCCATTTGCAGGCCGTCAGGGCTGAATGCCGATGCAGCTCAGCGGTCGCCTTCGGGCGGATAGGTCCCGGTCGCCGCAAAGTGCACCATTTCGGCCACGTTGGTCGCGTGATCGCCGATCCGTTCGATGTTGCGCGCCACAAACAGCAGCTGCGCCGCGCTCGAAATGGTCGAGGGATTTTCGACCATGTAGCTGACCAGATTGCGGAAGATCGAGTTGTAGAACCCGTCGACCTTGGCATCGGTGGCGATCACTTCGCGCGCCAGATCGGGATCGCGCGCGGCGTAGGCGGTGAGCACATCGTGCACCATCTCCCCCGCGAGTTCGCCCATCGTCGGCAGCAGGGTCAGCGGTTCGAACCGGGCGCGGCCTTCGATCATGCCGACCCGCTTGGCGATGTTCTTGGAATAGTCACCGATGCGTTCCAGCACCCCGCCGATCTTGAGCGCCGCGATCACCTCGCGCAGGTCATCCGCCATCGGTGCGCGCAGGGCGATGATCCGCACGGCGAGCTTGTCGACCTCCATTTCGAGCGCATCCATGCGCTTGTCGCGGGCCACCACCTGTTCGGCCAGCGCCTCGTCCCCGCGCACAAGTGCATCGAGCGATTCGGCGATGGCGACTTCGGCAAGGCCGCCCATCTCCGCGATCAGGCCGCGCAGCCGGGTGATGTCTTCATCGAATGCCTTGACGGTATGTTCAGCCATCAGCCGTAACGTCCTGTAATATAATCCTTCGTCCGCTCCTCGATGGGATTGGTGAAGATTTCCGAAGTGGGACCATACTCGACCATCTTGCCGAGGTGGAAGAAGGCGGTGCGCTGGCTCACGCGGGCGGCCTGCTGCATCGAGTGGGTGACGATCACGATCGCGTAACGCCCCGAAAGTTCATCGATCAACTCCTCGATCTTGGCGGTCGCGATCGGATCGAGCGCGCTCGCCGGTTCGTCCATCAGGATCACTTCGGGGTCAACCGCGATGGCGCGGGCAATGCACAGGCGCTGCTGCTGCCCGCCCGACAGGGCCGTGCCCGAATCGTCGAGCCGGTCCTTCACCTCGTCCCAAAGGCCTGCGCGGGTCAGCGAGCGTTCGACGATCACATCGAGATCGGCCTTCTTCTCGGCAAAGCCGTGGATTTTGGGGCCATAGGCGATGTTTTCGTAAATCGACTTGGGGAAGGGGTTGGGCTTCTGGAACACCATGCCGACGCGGGCACGCAGCTGCACCACGTCCATCCGGTCGGCGTGGATGTCTTCCCCGTCGAGCTCGATCAGGCCCGTTACGCGGGCCGCGCCGATGGTGTCGTTCATGCGGTTGAAGCACCGCAGGAAGGTCGATTTGCCGCAGCCCGAAGGGCCGATGAAGGCGGTGACGTAGTTGGGCGAGATGTCGATCGAAACCTCGTCGATCGCCTTCTTGTCGCCGTAATAGACGCAGACGTCGCGGGCGCGGATCTTCGCGCTTTCGTCGGTCATGTTGGGATGGATTACAGTCACCAGCGTTTCTCGAACTTGTTGCGGAGGTAGATGGCAAGGCCGTTCATGGCGAGCAGGAACACCAGCAGCACGATGATAGCCGCGCTGGTGCGTTCCACAAAGCCGCGATCGATTTCGTCGGACCACAGGAAGATCTGCATCGGCAGCACGGTCGCAGGGGCGGTAAAGCCTTCGGGCGGAGTGGCGACAAAGGCGCGCATCCCGATCAGCAGCAGCGGCGCGGTTTCGCCCAGCGCACGGGCCATGCCGATGATGGTGCCGGTCAGCATCCCCGGCAATGCCAGCGGCAGCACGTGATGGAACACCACCTGCACCGGCGAGGCACCGATGGCGAGCGCGCCGTCACGGATCGAGGGCGGCACCGCCTTGATCGCGTTGCGGCCCGAAATGACGATCACCGGCATGGTCATCAGCGCCAGCGTCATCCCGCCGATCAGCGGCGCCGATCTGAGGTTGGGGAAGATCGCGAGGAACACCGCCAGCCCCAGCAGGCCGAAAATGATCGAAGGCACGGCGGCAAGGTTGCTGATCGACACTTCGATGATGTCGGTCCAGCGGTTCTTGGGCGCGTATTCTTCGAGATAGAGCGCCGAGAGCACCCCGATCGGGAAGGCCAGCACCAGCGTGACCAGCATGGTCAGCATCGAACCCTTGAGCGCGCCCCATATGCCGACCGCCTGCGGGCTGGTCGCATCAGAACGTGCGAGGAAGCCCCAGTCCCAGTTGCGCGCCAGCTTGCCCTCGGCCGACAGCCGCTTGGCAAGCGCCTGCATTTCGGGCGAGCCTTCGCCCTGGAGCCCGGCAGCGAGCGCGGATGTGGTGGGCAGTTCGAAATTCGCGCTGCGTTCGATCAGCGAGGGATCGGTGGTGAGCGCGGCGGCGACATCGCGCCAGCCATCGGTGGAAATCTCCGCCGCTGCATCCGCGCCCAGCTGCTGTTCGGCGTAGAATTCGATGACATCGGGCAGGCCCTGCATTTCCAGCGTCTGCACCGCGCTCGGCGCGGTCAGCGAGTTGGCATCGCCGGTGATGCCGCTTTCGGGAAAGTCGATGGTGACCGCCAGCTCGGCGCGCTGGAACCCGCCGATGCCGTTGGACAGCATGTTGCCCAGCAGGAACACCAGCACCGAAAGCGAAAAGGCGACCGCGGCCAGCCCCAGCAGGCGGAAATTGCGTTCGGCGCGGTAACGCTTCGCCAGCCGCGCTTCGAATGCGGGGGTGCGGGTGGGGCGCTCGCTTGCGGCGGCGGTGCCGGCATCAGGGGCGGAAGGTGCAAGAGTGCTCATTCGTAAGCCTCGCGGAAACGCTTGACCACGCGCAGGGCGATGAAGTTGAGCGCCAGCGTCACCATGAACAGCACGAAGCCCAGGGCGAAGGCGCTGAGGGTGGCGGGGTGATCGGTGCTCTGTTCGCCGGTCAGCAGTTTGACGATCTGCACCGTCACGGTGGACATCGGCTCAAGCGGGTTGGCGGTGAGGTTGGCGGCAGGCGAGGCGGCCATCACTACGATCATCGTCTCGCCAATGGCGCGGCTGACCGCGAGCATGATCCCGGCGACGATGCCCGGCAATGCGGCGGGGAACAGCACCTTGCGGATCGTTTCGGACTTGGTGGCGCCCATCGCGAGGCTCCCGTCGCGCATCGCGCCGGGCACGGCTGCCATCGAATCGTCCGCCATCGAGGAAACGAAGGGGATGATCATCACCCCCATCACCACGCCGGCTGCGAGCGCGCTTTCGGTCGAGGCGCTGGTGATGCCGATTGCCACCGCCGCATCGCGGATAATCGGGGCGAGCGTCAGCGCGGCGAAATAGCCATAGACCACGGTGGGCACGCCCGCGAGGATCTCCAGCAGCGGCTTCACCCATGCGCGCACCCGCGGATCGGCATATTGGGTGAGGTAGATCGCGCTCATCAGGCCGAGCGGAATCGCCACGATCATGGCGATGATCGCACCAATGAAGATCGTCCCCCAGAACAGCGGCACCGCGCCATAACGCGAGGCGTCGGTCGCTTCGGGGCTGACCATGGTGTCCGGACCCCAGACGGCCCCGAACAGGAAATCGATCGGCGAGACATAGCCGAAGAACCGCACCGTCTCGAACACGAGGCTGCCGAAAATGCCGAGCGTGGTCAGGATCGCGACCAGCGAGGCGATCAGCAGGATCATCATCACCGCCCGTTCGACTCGCGTGCGGGCGCTGAAATCGGGGCGCAGCCGCAGGAAGGCAATGGCCCCGCCGCTGAGCGCGACCAGCACTGTCACCACAACGCCGATGATCGAATAGCGGCTGTTGGCCTCGCGGAACGGGGCGATCAGGGCCTCGGCCTCTTCGTTGAACACGCCCGGCGCCTGGCCGAGCGCGACCGCACGGGCTTCGGCAAGGAAGGCGTCGCGTTCGAACCCGAAGGCGGGCAGCGCCTCTGCGGCGGAGGAGGCGAGCACCGATTGCAGCACCAGCTGCGGGGCAATCGCGGTCCAGATCACCACGAACAGCAGCACCGGGATCACCACCCACAGCGCCACATACCAGGCGTGATAGACCGGGCGCGATGCCGGGCGCTGTGCGGGATCGGCCGAGGCAAAGCTCCACGCCTTGGCCCGTCCGGCCAGCCATCCGGCAAGTCCGAGACCAATCGCAATCAGGATCAGCGTGATCGGCGACATGAAGAAGACCTGTGTTTCCTGCAGGGGGAGCGCAAACCGGAGCCAACCGGCAACGCCCCTGCGCCCCGGCCCTTATGCCATGGCGGGCCCATGTTGAAGAAATAAGACACTAGTGTGACAGTTATTGCGATTGCTGCGGTTGCCCGGCCTGTTCGGGGACGGACGGATCGGGATTTTCGTTGTCGGCCTGTGTTTCGTCGATCTGTGTTTCGGCGAGCGGGAACCGCGCGACCACCCGCGTGCCTTTGCCCAGCTCGCTGGTGATGTCGAGCCGCCCGCGGTGGCGTTCCACAATATGCTTCACGATCGCAAGGCCAAGCCCGGTGCCGCCCGATGCGCGGCTGCGACCCGGATCGGTGCGATAGAAGCGCCGCGTGAGGTGCGGGATCTGTTCGGGCGCGATGCCTTCGCCCTGATCGGCCACGGCGATGCGTGCCTGATCGGCCTGCGCCAGATCGAGCGTCACCGCCACCGGCGTATCGGGCGCGCCATATTTGAACGCGTTGTCGACCAGATTGCGCACCACCTGTTCCAGCTGCTGGCGATCGCCCAGCACGCAGGGCTGCGCGGCAATGTCGATCTGCAAGCGTTCGAACCGGTTCGATCCGGCGGCGTCGCGTGCGGCACGCTCCACCAGCGCGGCGAGGTCGATCCGCTCGGTCGGCAGATCGTGCTTTTCCGCCTCGACCCGCGACAGGCTCATCAGATCGCTGACCAGCGCCTGAAGCCGCTGCGCCTCGCGCGCGATGATGCCGAGAAACTTCTGCGCGGTGGGGGTGTCGATCCTGCCGTCGCCTTCCTGCAGGGTTTCGACATAGCCGATGATCGCGGCCAGCGGCGTGCGCAATTCGTGGCTGGCATTGGCGACGAAATCGGTGTGGGCGCGGCTGATGTCGGCTTCGGCCGTCTGGTTGATGAATTCGAGCATCGCCAGCCGGTCGTCGATCGACTGGCGGTTGATCTGCCAGATATCCCCCCGCCGCACGAGCCCGCGCACGATCGCCTCGCTCTGGCGGATATTGTTGAGCAGCGAGATCGCCTCGGGCTGGCGCAGCGCGACGCGGGTGTCCTGGCCGACAACATGCGGGCCGATGATGCGGCGCGCGGCGCGGTTGGCGATGGCGATGGTGTTGCGATCGGTGATCAGCAGCGGCGTGGTGGAGTTTTCGACCAGATCGCGAATCGAATCGAGGCTGACCGGCTGCTTGGTCCGCGCGCGGGGCGGCTCCGGCGGGCGCCCTGCGGCAAGCAACAGCGACCCGACCCACACCACCAGCACCGCGAGCGCGACCACGAAGTCGATTCCCGTCAGCAGCATCGCGAGAAAGGTGACAGTCGCCAGCGCAATGCCTGCGATCGGAAGATTCTGGCCGCTGCCCATGGGCGAGGCCATTACAGCCAGACCGGCGCGGTGGGAAGCGGCGAGCAGTGCCAACGTAAACGAAAAAGGGCGGCAAAGCCGAAGCCTGCCGCCCTTTTCAGTCGCTACCGATGGTGACCCCTACGGGAATCGAACCCGTGTTTCAGCCGTGAAAGGGCCGCGTCCTAACCGCTAGACGAAGGGGCCGTCTCGGTTGCGAGAGCGCGCCTTTAGGGGGGGCTTGCGAGCCGGTCAACCCCCGTATGCAAGCCTTCGCGGAAAAATCTCGCAAGTGCCCGTGTCAGTCGGCAAAAGCCGCGTCTTCGAGATGCAGTTCAGCGGCCGGGCGCGTGCCCCAGTCGTCCAGCTTCACGCGCCCAGCGAGGTGGAATCGCCGCCCGCTGCTGCGGTGGAGCAGGGTTTGCGCCATTTCGGTTTCGGCAGCGCGGAAGGCGATCGCCTTGAAGCTGCGCCCGTCATTGCCGCTGGCGACCACGCGCAGGTGATCCTTGCCGACAATGTCCGCCTTCACGATCCGCACCGGCCCGACCGCGATTCGCGGCGCGGGCCAGCCGACGCCGTAAGGCCCTGCGGCCTCCAGCGTCTCGACCAGATCGGGGGTCAGCCCGCCCGGCGCCAGCGCTAGATCGAGCAGCATCGCCTGTCCGGCGCGGGCACGCTCGACATCGCGGGCCAGCCGGGTGTCGAGGAATTCCGCGAAATCGGCGAGCCGTGCCGCATCGATCGTCAGCCCCGCCGCCATCGCATGCCCGCCGCCTGCGACCAGCAGCCCGGCCTCGCGTGCGGCGATGATCGCAGCGCCAAGATCGACTCCGCTGATCGAGCGGCCGCTTCCCTTCCCTTGGCCTTTGCCCTGCGTCTCGTCCAGCGCGATCACCACGGCGGGCTTGCCGGTCTTTTCCTTGATCCGTCCGGCGACAATACCGATCACGCCGGGGTGCCAGCCATGGCCCGACAGCACCTGAACGGCCATATTGTGCTGGCCCGCCAGCTGCGCCTCGGCGGCTTCCTGCACCGCGGCTTCGATGGCGCGGCGTTCCTCGTTCAGCTGCGAAAGCTGCGCGGCGATTTCGCGGGCTTCTTCCGGGTCGGAAGTGGTGAGCAGCCGCACGCCCAGAGTCGATTCGCCGATCCGCCCGCCGGCATTGATGCGCGGGCCGAGCGCGAAGCCGAGGTCGCTGCACTGGGGCGCGCGGTTGAGGCGGCTTGCATCCATCAGCGCCGCCATGCCGATCCGTTCGCGCTTTGCCAGCACCTTGAGCCCCTGCGCCACGAAGGCGCGGTTGAGGCCGTGGAGCGCGGCGACATCGGCCACCGTTCCCAGGGCCACCAGATCGAGCAGGCCCATCAGATCGGGCTCGCGCCGCTGTTCGAACCAGCCTTTCCCGCGCAATTCGCGCACCAGCGCGATGGCGAGCAGGAAGGCGACGCCCACCGCGGCAAGGTGCCCATGCGCCGCGCCCAGATCGCTCTCGTCAAGGCGGTTGGGGTTGACCAGCGCGGCGGCGGGCGGAAGTTCGGGCGAGCATTTGTGGTGATCGACCACAATCACATCGATGCCCGCAGCCTTGGCCATGCCCAGCGCCTCATGCGCCATCGCCCCGCAATCGACCGTGACGATCAGCTGCGATCCGCTTTCCGCCAGTTTCACCAGCGCCTCGCCTGATGGGCCATAGCCTTCGAGCAGGCGGTCGGGGATGTAGTAACCCGCTTCGTGGCCCAGTTGCCGCAGCAGTTCCACCAGCAGCGCCGCGCTGGTCGCGCCATCGACATCGTAATCGCCGTAAATCGTCACCCGCTCGCCGTTCATCACGCATTGCGCCAGGCGCCGGGCGGCGGCGTCCATGTCGCGGAAGGTCGAAGGATCGGGCAGGAAGGCACGCATGGTCGGGCGGGCATGACGTTCGAGATCGTCTTCGGCCACGCCGCGGGTCAGCAGCAGCTGATCGAGGATCGTGCGATCCAGCCCGTGGGTCTCTGCCAGTTCCATATTGCCGCCGCGCCAGCGCCAGGCCTTGCCCGAAAGCGAGGCGGTGACACCCAGAACCGGGGCAAGGGCAGGGGGATGAAGCGGGGAGGTGGCCATGGGGCGCTTGTATCCCAATCCCCTCGTTGCCGACAGGCTTGCGCGGTTGACAATCGACAGGTGCGCGGGGAAGCCTTTGCCGATGGCCGAAAATCCCGCTCCGCCGCATCTGCTGATCATCTGGCACAGCCGCACCGGCGCAAGCGCTGCGATGGCGCAGGCGGCGGCTGCCGGGGCGGGGGACAGCGCAAGGCTGGTCGCGGCGGACGATGTCGGTCCTGCCATGCTGCTGGCCGGCGCGGGCTACATCTTCTGCTGTCCGGAAAATCTCGGCAGCATGAGCGGCGCGATGAAGGAGATGTTCGACCGCTGCTATTACCCCGTGCTCGGCCGGATCGAGGGGCGCGCCTACGCCAGCATGATCGCGGCCGGATCCGACGGTGCGGGGGCGCAGCGGCAGATCGACCGGATCGTGACAGGCTGGCGGCTGCGGCGCGTGGCCGACCCGCTGATCGTGGGCCTCGGGGCGCAGACTCCGGAACAGATTGCCGCGCCCAAACATGTGCCGCAGGCGGATTTGCAAGCCTGCCGCGATCTTGGCGCGGCGCTTGCCGAAGGGCTGCGGATCGGGGTGTTCTGATCCCCTGCGGATAGGGGTATGTCCCTAAACGGGACGGGATAACCCATTGGGGACTCGACGCTAGGCAGCAAAAGCGCCAATGTCCGGTCAGAGATTTGGCTCTGTCGGGCGCGTTACGAGGGGGGCCTGCGCGATTTCACAGTCTCAGCGTGCCGATGCCGCAGAGCTGCGTCTGCTGTTTGCCGCGGGCAAACGGCCCGATCATGCTGCCATCGCCGGACTTGCCGCCCAGATGTCTCTGCTGATGCTCGGCCAGTCCGGCTTTGCAGGCGATGACGGGCTGGAGCGGGCGGAGTTGCTGCGCGACGGCCTCGGTTTCGATCTTGCCGGTCTCGCGCCCGGCCCTGCGGCGCCGTTTCCCGCCATTGCCCACCGCTTCGACCTTGCCGCCATACCCGTGTCGGACACGCTCGAAGCCGTGGCGCTCGTGCCCGGCCCGCACATCGCGACGTCGGCGCTCAACATTCCGGTCGTGCGCGCCATGCTGGCGCTGGCCTGCGATCTGGTGCGCCATTTCGGCGATATCGTCGCGGTCAGCTGGGGCCCGTCGCAAAGCGCGATCGGACGGCGCTTCTTCGAATCGGTCACTGCGGCGTGGCTCGACGGCGGGGCGTTCCCCGCGCTTGGCCTGACTGCCTTTGCCGAGGCGGGCGACGGCGCGCTGACAAGCGTCGGGCTGACATACTGGATCGGGCAGGAGCTGCGGATCGAACCGCCGCTTGCGCTCGACAGGGTGGCGGCAACCCGGCTCGGCATCCGGCTCGTCAACCAGCTGGTGCTGGCGGGCAGGCTTGATACGGACGAACGGATCATGGCCCCGGACGGCACCCGCCTGGTGCTGCGCCCGTCGCGCAACCGGGCATCCATCAGCGTGTGGCGGGAATAGATGGAGGCCGCGGGTCGCACCGTTTTCCGCACTGTCATCGCCTTCCGCTCGGTCAACCTGCCGGGCACGCGGGCCTATGATCCGGGCCTGCAACGCCACCACTTGCTGCCGCGCCAATTGCTGGGGCGCAGCTGCTTCGGACCGATGTTCGCCGCCATCGGCCGCGCGCGCGTGGGCTTCGACGATTTCCGCCGCAACGGCCTGCTGCTGCCCGCGACCGAGACAGCGACGATCCGCACCGGCATGCCGCTCCATCGCGGGCCGCACCGGCGTTACAACGAGGTGGTGATTGCCCGCGTCGGGATGATCGAGGAGCGCTGGGTGCGCGCCGCCCGCGCCGACAGCGATGCCGCGCTGGGCGAGGCGCTGATGCGGCTGCTGCTGTTGCAGGGCGCGCTGCGGAGGCAATTGCTGTCGGCACGCCGGCGGGTGCTGCTCAATCGCAACGACCCGCTCGGCACCGGTTTCGATTTCACCGAGCTCGACGCGATGGCCGAGACCCTGTGGCAAACGGGCTGAGTTACTCGGCCGCCTCGGCCATCGCCGCCCACGCGGCATAGCCCGAATTGTCGGCAAGCCGCGCCTTGGCGGCGTGATATTCGCGCTCGAACCGGGCGACGAGGTCTTCGACCGTGCCGACTTCTTTGATCGTGCCGATGCCCTGGCCCGAACCCCAGATGTCCTTCCACGCCTTGGCCTTGGTGTTGCCGCCGCTGCCGAAGTTCATCTTGCTGGGATCGCTTTCGGGCAGGTTGTCAGGGTCCATCCCTGCCGCCTCGATCGAGGAACGCAGGTAGTTGCCGTGCACGCCGGTGAAGAGGTTGGTGTAGACGATGCCTTCCGAGGAACCTTCGACGATGCCCTGCTTGTAACCTTCGGCGGCGTTGGCTTCCTTGGTGGCGATGAAGGCGCTGCCGCAATAGGCGAAATCGGCGCGCAAGGCCTGTGCGGCAAGGATCGAGGCACCGTGGCCGATCGAGCCGGACAGCGCGACGAGCCCGTCAAACCACTCGCGGATTTCCTGCATCAGCGCGAAGGGCGAAAGCGAACCGGCGTGGCCACCCGCTCCGGCTGCCACGGGGATGAGGCCGGTCGCGCCCTTTTCGATCGCCTTCATCGCGAAACGGTTGTTGATCACGTCATGCATCGTGATCCCGCCCCAGTTGCGCACCGCGGTGTAGATATCCTCGCGCGCGCCGAGCGAAGTGATCACCATCGGCACCTGCCACTTCTCGCACGTCGCCATGTCGGCATCGACGCGGTCGTTGGTCTTGTGGACGATCTGGTTGACCGCGAAGGGCGCCGCCGGGCGATCGGGGTTGGCGCGGTTGTGGGCAGCCAGTTCCTCGGTGATCTGGTGCAGCCATTCATCCAGCTGCGACTGGGGCCGCGCGTTCAGCGCCGGAAAGCTGCCGATGATCCCCGCCTTGCACTGTGCGATCACCAGTTCGGGGCCGGACACGATGAACAGCGGCGATCCGATCAGCGGCAGGCGCAGGCGATCGAACGGAGCGGGAAGGGGCATGGGTTTCTCCTGAAAACTGTTTGCTTAACCCATGTCTCTAGCGCGGGTTCCAAGACTGCCAAGCGTGTTTTTGATGGTGACGCGGCGTCAGCCGAGCAGATCCTCCAGCCCGTAGAACCGCGCCGCCGTGCCGGCATAAAGCGCCGCCTTCTCGTCCGCACTGGCCGATCGGGTGAGGCGTTTGAAGGTATTCCACAGCACCGCGTAATCCGCGCCCCAGTAATCGACGGGGTAATTGCTTTCGAACATGGCGCGCTGCGGTCCGAAGGCTTCGATGCAGGTTTCGATATAGGGCCGCCACAACGCAGCGAGGTGTTCTGATCCGTGCCCGCCTGCAGGGCCATCTTCGGGCAGGGCGCAGAAGGCCATCGCCAGCCCGCCGAGTTTCACCACCACGTTCTCGCACTTCGCCAGCTCGCGGATATTGTGCCGCCAGACATCGAAGCGTTCGTGCAAGCGGCCCTTGTAGGCCGCAACCCCGACCGGCGTGCCGCAATGGTCAAGGCAGATCGGCTGATCGGGGAAGGCGCGGGCGAGGTCGATCACATCGGGCAGTTGCGGTTCGAGCACCCAGGCATCGAAGGTCATCCCGCGCTTGCCGAGTTCGGCAAAGCCGGCGCGGAAGGTGGCATCGCGGTAGAGGCCTTCGGGATGGTGGAACGGCGGGCCGAGCACCTCCGGATCGGCGTCCCACGCGCCGGCATGGCGAATACCCTTGAACCGGCGCGGTGAGGCGGCGTGCAGCGCATCGAGCACCGCGCCAGCCCCGCCCCCCAGCATCAGGTTGGCATGGCCGACAATCCCCGCGCAATAGCGCGAAGGGCCGTAAAGCCCGCTGGCCGATTGGGCCGCGACGCCGTTCACGAACTCCACCTCGCCCACCGGCTTCAGCGCCTCGCCATAGGCGCCGTTGTAGAACGCGCCGCATTCCATGAACACCGTGCCGATGATGTTGTGGCCGGTGGTCAGATGCGCGTGCAGCTGATCGAAGGTGTAATGTGCATTATCCACCAGCGCGGCAATGAAATGGTGATGCGGTTCGGGGAACATCGGCAGCATCGGCCGCAAATCCCACAGGTGGTGATGGGGATCGATGATCGGCAGATCGGGTTCAAGGATGGCTTCGGTCATGGTCTCTCCCCTGGTGTGGGGAGCAGGTTTAACCGTCACCGTCGCCGGCGTCATTGCGAAAATTGGGGAAGGAATGCGCTGTCCGTCGCAAATCTCGCAAGATTGGAATTCATCACCGATTAAGCCGCGCTGTTCGAGATTTTATATGTGAATACGGATATTTGCAGGGAGCGCTCCGATGATGAAGGTGGTCGTGAAATGGCTGGGGATGAGCACGGCTGTGGTCCTGGCAGCGGGCGCCGCAGTGTCTGCTCCCGTCAACGCTTCCGAGCTTGATCGGCCCGTGAGCGACGCTGAATTGCGGGCGCTTGCCGCCGCCTATCAGCGCGGCGATCTCGGTTCAGGTCAGTGCGACTGGGTACACCCCGTGACCAATGGGCCGACCCGTATCCCGTGCGAAGTCGTGCCGCTGCCGATCCTTGCCGACATGGCGCGCAATTCGTTCAACAAGCAGGCCCAGCTCGAACTCGGCAAGCGCTTCGAGGATGGGCGCGGAGTTGCGCAGGATTACGACTTGGCGCGGCGCTATTACCGGATGGCGGCGCGTGAACCGCGGCGCGGTGCGCCGGTCAACGGGGAAGGGTTGGCGACGTTTCAGGTTTCGGGGATCGGCGGGCACACGATCTACTCACGGCCGCGTGCGGTCGCCCTGGCCGAGGCGCAGGAGCGGCTGTGGAATCTGCGGCGGCGTGCTGCGGACTGATTCTCAGCCCACCGCCCGCCGGTAAAGGTGCCATGTCGCATGGCCCAGCACCGGCAGGGCCACCATCAGGCCGAGAAATGCGGGCAGCATCGCCACGAATAGCAGCACGGCAATCACCGCCGCCCAGCCCAGCATCACCGCGAGATTGCGCCGCACCACGGCAAGGCTGGCAATGATCGCGGTGAGGAAATCGACCTTGCGTTCGACCAGCATCGGCAGGCTGATCACGGTCATGGCGTAGAAGGCGAAGGCCATCACCGCGCCGACCGCGCTGCCCACCCCCAGCATCATCAGGCCGGTGGGCGTCAGCAACGCATCGAGCGATTCGCCGCCCATCCCGCTTTCGGCCATGAACACCGCGAAGATGGCGTGGGCGACGATCATCCAGAACGAGAAGGCGACGAACACGATCACCCCCATCGACAGGATTTGGTCATCCCCGTGTCCCTTCAGCGCGCCCAGCACGGCGCGCCAGGCCAGCGGCTCGCCCGCCTCCCGCCGCCGGCTTGCTTCATACAGGCCGACCGCGACAAAGGGCGCGACCAGCGGGAAGCCTGCCATCGCCGGGATCAGCCAGGTCAGCTCGCCGCCCGTCACCGTGACCCAGCCGATCGCAAGGCCCGCCAGCACATAGACCCCGCCGAAAAACAGGCCGAAACGCGGCATGGCGCAAAAATCGCGCCAGCCTGCACCCAGCGCGGCGGCAAGATCGGCCCACCCCAGATCATTGGCAACCGGCGAGGCTGCTGCTGGCGCAGGCGCAGCCGGATTGTGATCGAGCGTATCCATCGCAGGCCCCTCTCCCCAAGATCAGGCGGGGCGAAGTTGCGCGCAAATCATCGTGTGCGCAAGCCTGCGCGGGATCAGCCGCCCACAGCTGCGACTGCGGAGTTTGCCGCGCTCAGCACCGCGCGCACAGAGGCGGTGGCGATGTCCTCGTCGATCCCGCAGCCCCAGATGGTGCGTCCGTCGGGTGCGCGGCATTCGAGATAGGCCGCCGCCCGCGCATCCGTGCCCGCACCCAGCGCGTGTTCGGTGTAATCGACCACATCCAGATCGACGCCGAACGCCTCGCGCAGCGTGCCCATGACGCTGGATATCAGGCCATTGCCGCGCCCCGAAACGCTCTGCTCCTGTCCGTCGACCGCGATAGTGCCGGCAAAGATCCGCGTGCCATCGGAGGCGCGGCTTTCCTCGTAGCGGACCAGCTGGAAATGCTTGGGGTGGATCTTGACGTGGTAGGCCCGGCGGAAGGCATCCCAGATGTCGGCGGCGTTCAATTCGCGGCCCAGTTCGTCGGCCATCTGCTGGACGTGCTTCGAAAAGTCCGCCTGCATCTTCTTGGGCAGCTTGAGGCCCTGATCCTTTTCCAGCACCCAGGCGAACCCGCCCTTGCCGGACTGCGAATTGACCCGGATCACCGCTTCGTAATTGCGCCCCAGATCGGCCGGATCGATGGGGAGATAGGGCACGCGCCAAGCCTCGTCATTTTGCGTCTCGCGGGCCTCGAAGCCCTTCTTGATCGCATCCTGATGGCTGCCGGAAAAGGCGGTGTAGACCAGTTCGCCGCCATAGGGGTGGCGCTGGTGGACGGGGATGTCGTTGCAATATTCCACCGTCTCGATCACCCGGTCGATATCCGAGAAATCGAGGCCCGGATCGATCCCCTGCGTGTAGAGATTGAGCGCCATGGTCACGAGGCAGCAATTGCCGGTGCGCTCGCCATTGCCGAACAGGCAGCCTTCGACGCGGTCGGCCCCGGCCATCAGGCCGAGTTCCGCCGCAGCCACGCCGGTGCCGCGATCATTGTGGGTGTGCAAGGATATCACCGCGCTCTCGCGGTTCGGCAGGTTGCGGCAGAAATACTCGATCTGGTCGGCGTAGATATTGGGGGTCGCCGCCTCGACCGTGGCGGGCAGGTTGAGGATGATCGGATGTTCGGGCGTGGGCGCCAGCACCTCCATCACCGCCTCGCACACCGCGATGCTGAAATCGAGTTCGGCGGTGGAGAAGGTTTCGGGGCTGTACTGGAAATGCCAGTCTGTGCCGGGATAGCGGGCCGCCTCGTCGCGCATCACCTTGGCGCCCGCGACGGCAATGGCTTTCACCTCGTCCTTGCTCATCCGGAACACGATGTCGCGCCACGCCGGGCTGACCGCGTTGTAAAGGTGGACGATCGCCGCCCGCGCGCCTTCGAGGCTGGCAAAGCTGGTGCGGATCAGATCCTCGCGGCTTTGGGTGAGGACCTGCACGATCACATCGTCCGGGATCGCACCCGATTTGACGAGGCCGGAGATGAAATCGAATTCGGTCGCGCCCGCGCTGGGGAAACCGACCTCGATCTCCTTCACGCCCACTTCGACCAGCAGATCGAAAAAGCGGCGCTTCTTCACTGCGTCCATCGGATCGATGATCGACTGGTTGCCATCGCGCAGATCGGTCGAAAGCCAGCGCGGCGCTGTCTCGATCAGCTTCGAGGGCCATTGGCGGTCGGGCAGATTGATCTGGCCGAAGGGGCGATACTTGGCGGCAGGGTTCTTGAGCATGGGCATGGAAAAAGACTTTTCGCGGGCAGAGGATGGGGAAGCTGCGGCTGTTACCCTTGGGAGCGGTGCCGCGCTGACCTGTGCACGCGGCTGCCTACGCCCAAGGGCGCATAAGTCGAAGCAGCGAAAGTCCGTGTCCCGTCATGGCCAGCGTCTTTGCCGATTATTGCGCGATGTGCAAGCCGGGAATGCCCGTTATTCTAACCACCCGCCGGTCTAACCGCAGCGCGCGTCGCGGATGATGTTCTGGGCATCCAGCATGATCGACAGGCGCGGATTGGTGGGATCGGGGTTGACATTGCCGCCCCCGCCATAGGCGACAAACCGCAGATTGTCGGTGCGGCCGAGGACCTTGGCGATTTCGGCGCGGGTGGGCTGATCGGCCAGCTTGCCGATGAACGGGCCCATCAGCGGCGCGCCGCAGGTGGCAGCGGCGGGATCGGTCAGCGTGCCGCGCGCGAAGGGTCCGGGGGCAGCGCCGGGCAGCGGTTTGACGATCACGGGCGTGGCGGTGGCGGCGGGTGCGGGCGTTGCGGCTGCTCCGGAGGCCGGATCGCCCTGTCCGATGCGGGCGGCGAAATCCTCAGCCTCGTTACCCGCCTGCGGATCGGGGCTGCCGCAGGCTGCAAGGGCAAGGGCAAGAACCGGAGCAAAGGCGCGGGCAGCGGTGATCATGACGGGTTTATCCTCAATTCGGGCGATTCTGCCAAAGCCCGCTTTGCGTTACCGGTTTATGACATTCTTGTTGGCCCTATCGCTTCGCTGCTTGAGGGAGTCCCTGTCGCCCTATCGCTTCGCTACTTGAGGGCGGGGGTCTTGTTTGCCCTACCGCTACGCTGCTTGAGGGCGGGATCATCCCCGCCGCCGCAGCCGGTCGGCGGTCAGTTGATCTACCCGCGTGACCCCCATCAGGCGCATCCCGCGCTCGATCTCGTCCTTCAGAATGCCCAGCGCCCGCTCGACCCCCTCCTGTCCCGCCGCCGCGAGCGCATAGAGATAGAGCCGCCCGCCCGATGCCGCGCTCGCGCCGCTGCACAGGGCCTTCAGCACATGGGTGCCGCGCCGCACGCCGCCATCGCAGATGATCTCGATCCGCCCGCCGACAGCATCGACGATTTCGGGCAGCTGGTCGAAGGGTGCGCGGCTGCCATCCAGTTGCCTGCCGCCGTGGTTGGAAATCATGATCGCATCCGCACCGATTGCCACCGCCCGGCGCGCATCGGCGGCGCTCATCACGCCTTTGAGCACAAAGGTGCCACCCCATTGCTCGCGGATCGCGGCGGCGGTGTCCCATGTCATCGAGGTATCGAGCATGGTGTTGAAATATTCGGCGATGCTCACCGCCTTGCCGCTGCCTTCGGTCACATGGGTATCGAGATTGGGCAGGCGGAATTTCTCGCGCAGCACATAATCCAGCGTCCAGCGCGGGCGGGTGGCATAGCTGACGATGCTGGCAGGGGTGAAGCGCGGGGGCGTGGTGAAGCCGCTGCGTAGGCACCGTTCGCGCTTGCCCGATACGATGGTGTCCACGGTCAGCGCCAGCGCATCGAACCTTGCCGCCTGACAGCGTTCGATCATGTGGGTGTTCAGCCCCTTGTCCTTGTGGACATAGAGCTGGAACAGCTTCGGCCCGCTGGTCAGCGCGGCGATGTCCTCGATGCTGCGGGTTGCAAGGCTGGAGATGCCGAACCACAGCCCGAACCGCTCCGCCGCCTTCGCCACGGCGCGCTCTCCCTGCCAGTGGAAGGCGCGCTGCACGGCTGTGGGGGACAGCATCAGCGGCAGGGCAGAGCGCCGCCCGAGGATGGTGCAGGAGGTGTCGATGCTCTCCACCCCCGCCAGCACATCGGGGACCAGATCGACATGATCGAAGGCGGCGGTGTTCCTCGCCTTGGTCAACTCGTCATCGGCAGCCCCGTCAATGTAATCGAACACGGGGAAGGGCAGGCGGGCCTTCGCCAGCCTGCGGAAATCGTCGATATTGTGGCAATCGGACAGGCGCATCGCTGTGCGCCTGCCTGATCGGGGCGAAACTGTCGAGAGGGGTTTACTGCTTCTCGAAGGCGACGCTGATATCCAGCTCCACCTCGTCGCTGACGAAGGGGATGCCGTAGTTCACGCCGAAGTCCGAACGCTTGATCTCCGTTTCAGCCTCGAAGCCGATGGTTGCCTTCTTGTTGAACGGATTGTTGCCCGCGCCGGTGAACGCGGCCTCGAAGGTAACCGGCTTCGTCACGCCATTGAGCGTGAGATCGCCGGTGATCACCGCGGTCATGCCGGTGGCCTTGACGGAGGTCGAGACAAAGCGGGCAGGGGCAGGCGCGGGGCCGAAGAAATCGGGCTTGCCGCCATCCTTGCCGGCGCGCAGCAGGTGCTCGGTGAGGCCCTTGCTGGCGGTGGTGACGCTGCCTACGGGAATGGTCACATCGACCTTGGCGGCATCGAGGTTGGCCGGATCGATGGTGAGCGTGCCCGCCACATCGCCGAAGATGCCGTAGTAATCGTTGAAGCCGAAGTGGTTGACTTCCCACCCGATCAGCGAGTGGCCGGGATCGGCGGCATAGGTGCCGGCGGTAACGCGCGAGGCGTCCTGAACGCCGGGCAGCTGCGGCGCATCCTGCGCGAAGATCGCGGGGGCAGCGGCGATGCCGCCGGCAACAGCGACGAGAGTGGCGGCCGCCGCAGCGGCGAGGGTGTTGCGGTTCATCGGGTTGGTCTCCTTGTGATATGGCAGACCAATACGCGACGCCCCGTGATGGTTCCACCGCCCGCCGAAGCCGACGGGCGGAGGAAATCTTTCAGGCCTAGTTCTTGGCCTTGTCGACCAGCTTGTTGGCCGCGATCCACGGCATCATGGCGCGCAGCTTTTCGCCGGTCTGCTCGATCGGGTGAGCGGCGGCCTGCTTGCGCGCGGCCTTGAGTTCGGGCTGGCCAGCGCGGTTGTCGAGGACGAAGTTCTTCACGAAACGGCCCGACTGAATGTCGGCCAGCACGCGCTTCATCTCGGCCTTGGTCTCGGCGGTGATGATGCGCGGACCGGTGGTGATGTCGCCATATTCTGCGGTGTTCGAGATCGAATAGCGCATGTTGGCGATGCCGCCTTCATAGAGCAGGTCAACGATCAGCTTGGTTTCGTGGAGGCACTCGAAATAGGCCATTTCGGGGGCGTAGCCAGCCTCGACCAGCGTTTCGAAACCGGCCTGGATCAGGTGGGTGATCCCGCCGCACAGCACCGCTTGTTCACCGAACAGATCGGTCTCGCATTCCTCGCGGAAGTTGGTCTCGATGATCCCGCTGCGCCCGCCGCCGACGGCAGAGGCATAGGCGAGAGCGACGTCATGCGCCGCACCGCTCGCGTCCTGATGCACGGCGATAAGGCACGGCACGCCGCCGCCCTTCACATACTCGCTGCGGACGGTGTGGCCCGGGCCCTTGGGGGCGATCATGATGACGTCGATATCGGCGGGCGCTTCGATCAGGCCAAAGTGGATGTTGAGCCCGTGCGCGAAGGCGAGCGCGGCGCCGGGCTTCATGTGGCCCTTGAGGTCGTTTTCCCAGATTGCGGCCTGATGTTCATCGGGCGCGAGGATCATGATGATGTCGGCCCACTTGGCGGCCTCGGTGTTGGAGAGCACCTTGAAGCCAGCGCCCTCCGCCTTCTTCGCGGTGGCCGAGCCTTCGCGCAGGGCGATGGCGACTTCGGCCACGCCGGAATCGCGCAGGTTCTGGGCATGGGCATGGCCCTGCGAGCCATAGCCGACGATGGCGACCTTCTTGGGCTTGATCAGATTAAGATCGGCGTCGGCGTCGTAATAAACCTTCATTTCTTCTTCTTTCCACGTCGTCCCAGCGAAAGCTGGGATCCAGGGCGGCAAGGTGCGGCCCTTGTTGCTTGAGGTGCCAGCTTTCGCTGGCATGACGAAATAGCTTTCAGGCCCCCTGCGCCCCGCGCATCATGCCCACGATACCGGTGCGCCCGACCTCCACCAGCCCCAGTTCGCGCATCAGGGCGATGAAGCTGTCGACCTTGTCGGGCGGGCCGGTGATTTCGAAGATGAAGCTTTCGGTGGTCGTATCCACCGGCCGGGCGCGGAAGATATCGGCAAGGCGCAGCGCCTCGACGCGCTTTTCGCCGGTTCCGGTGACCTTGATCAGCGCCAGCTCGCGCTCCACGTGCGGGCCGGCGGTGGTGAGGTCGGTGACCTTGTGCACCGGCACCAGCCGTTCAAGCTGCGCCTCGATCTGGTCGATCACCGACGGAGGCCCGTTGGTGACGATGGTGATGCGGCTGACTGCGTGATCCTCGGTAATGTCGGCCACGGTCAGGCTGTCGATGTTGTAGCCGCGCGCTGTGAACAGGCCGGTGATCTTGGCGAGGATCCCCGGTTCGTTATCCACGGTGACAGCGAGCACATGACGCTCGGATGCGGCTTCGGCGATTTTCATGGGCATTGCGCGTGTCCTAGACCAGTGCCTTGGCTTCATCGTCCATCGTGCCGTCGACCTTGTCGCCGTAGAGGAGCATTTCGGTGTGTGCCGCGCCGGAGGGGATCATCGGCAGGCAGTTGGCATCCTGCGCGACAAGGCAATCAACGATCACCGGGCCGGGATGATCGAGCATCCGCATGATCCCGTCGTCGAGATCCTTCTCTTCGGTGATGCGGATGCCCTTCCAGCCATAGGCTTCGGCCAGCTTTACGAAATCGGGGAGGCTGTCCGAGTAGCTGTTCGAATAGCGGCTTTCATAGGTCAGTTCCTGCCACTGGCGGACCATGCCCATGTATTCGTTGTTGAGGATGAAGATCTTGACCGGCAGGCGATACTGGCTTGCCGTGCCGAGTTCCTGGATGTTCATCTGGATCGAGGCTTCGCCCGCAATGTCGATCACCAGCGCATCGGGGTGGCCCAATTGCGCGCCGATAGCGGCGGGCAAGCCATAACCCATCGTGCCGAGGCCGCCGCTGGTGAGCCACTTGTTCGGGTCTTCAAAGCCGAAATACTGCGCGGCCCACATCTGGTGCTGGCCCACTTCGGTGGTGATGATGGGGCTGCGCTTGTGGGTCAGGGCATAGAGCCGCTCGACCGCGTGCTGCGGCATGATCATGCCGGGGTTCTTGGCCGAGCGTTCGGGATAGGCGAGGCATTCGCGGGCACGCCATCCGGCGATGCGCGCCTTCCACTCGCCAAGGTTCTGCGCTTGCCGTGTGCCCCAGGCCTCGATCAGCTGCGCCAGCACCGTGCCGCAATCCCCGACGATGCCGAGGTCCACGGCCACGGTCTTGTTGATTGAGGAACGGTCGATATCGATGTGGATCTTCTTCGAATCCGGCGAGAAGGCATCGAGCCTGCCGGTCACGCGGTCATCGAAACGTGCGCCGATGCAGACCATCACGTCGCACTTGTTCATCGCCATATTGGCTTCGAACGTGCCGTGCATCCCCAGCATCCCCAGCCAGTCAGGATGCTGCGAGGGGAAGGCGCCAAGGCCCATGAGCGTCGAGGTGACGGGTGCGCCGGTGATGTCCTGCAACTGCCGCAAGAGCCGGCTTGCCTCGGGCCCGGAATTGATCACACCGCCGCCGGTGTAGAAAATCGGGCGCTGCGCCTGCGCAATCATTTCGATCGCCTCGACGATCTGCTCTGCCGGAGCCACCGTCTGCGGCGCGTAGCGGTGCGATCCGGCACGGACCAGTGCACGGCGCTCCGAAGGGACGGCGATCTGCACGTTCTTGGGAATGTCGATCACGACCGGGCCGGGCCTGCCGGTGGTGGCGATCAGGAAGGCTTCCTTGATCGTCGCGGCGAGATCGGCCGGGTCTTTGACCAGATAATTGTGCTTGGTGCAGTGGCGGGTGATGCCGATGGTGTCGGCTTCCTGAAAGGCGTCGGTCCCGATCAGCGCGGTCGGCACCTGTCCGGTGATCACCACCAGCGGGATCGAATCCATCCACGCATCGGCAATGCCGGTGATCGCGTTGGTCGCGCCGGGGCCGGAGGTGACCAGCACCACGCCCGGCTTGCCGGTGGCGCGGGCATAGCCTTCAGCCGCATGCGCCGCGCCAGCCTCGTGGCGGACGAGGATGTGGCGGATGCGTTCATCGCCGAACAGTTCGTCATAGATCGGCAGCACCGCGCCGCCGGGATAGCCGAACACATATTCGACCCCCTGTTCGATCAGGCACTGCACAAGGATCGCCGCACCGCTCATGGCGGCGGTTGCGGGGGCAGTCTGCGCTGCGGCGGGATCCGGCTGACCGGGCACGGGGAACTCCAATCCTGTTGGTTTGCAGGGGCCTTAACAACAAAACCGGCCCGATGCAGGGGGGATTGCATCGGACCGAGTGAATGTGCCGCTATCGGTTATAATCTGATGGGTCAACCCCTATTCGCGCAATAATGATGCAAAATGGGTGTCAATGTCGATATTTTCGGATTCATCCCCGATGGCAATGCGGGGCCATTCTGCCGGGGGTTGGCGCCGGAACCAGGTGAACTGGCGCTTGGCATAATTGCGCGTCGCCTGCTGTCCGGCGGCGATCATGGCATCGCGATCAAGGATTCCGGCCAGAAAGCCTGCAATTTCCGGCACGCCGATAGCGCGCATCACGGGCAGATCGGGATCAAGCTCGCGCGCCAGCAGCGCCTCGACCTCGGCAATCGCGCCGGCTTCCAGCATCGCCTCGAACCGCCGGTCGCAGCGCTCGTAAAGCCATGCGCGGTCGGGCAGCAGGATCAGCGGGTTGAGATCGATCACCTCGCCGATGCCGCCCGCCTTGGCGAGCTGCCAGTCCGACAGCGTCACGCCGGTCGAGCGCTTGACCTCGAGCGCGCGGGCAATCCGCTGGCGATCCCCCGGATCAAGCTCGGCAGCGCGCAGCGGGTCTTCGAGCTGGAGCAGCTTGTAGGCATTATCTTCAGGCAGATTGCGCACCATGGCCCGCACCGCCGGATCGATTTCGGGGATCGGCGCAATCCCTTCCAGCAGGACTTTCAGATAAAGCCCCGTGCCCCCGACAAGGATCGGCACTGCGCCCGATGCATGGCAATCGGCAATCTCCGCCTTGGCGCGGGTGGCCCATGCGGCAGCGGAACAGGCCTCTGCCCCGTCCCACGCGCCGAACAGGCGGTGTTCGATGCCTTCCATCTCCTCATCGGACGGGCGGGCGGAAAGCACCTGCAAATCGGCATAGACCTGCGCGCTGTCGGCATTGATGATGACCCCGCGCCGCCCGCCCTTTGCAAGCCGGTGGGCGAGGGCCAGCGCAACCGCGCTCTTGCCGCTGGCGGTCGGCCCTGCAATGAGCGCGACCGGTAAAGCTGGAGAAGTTGGAATGCTCATTGCGCGGCTGATAGCAGAGACGGACAAATGTGAAACGCGTCTCGATGCGCTGTCGGGCGCTTTGGAACAGGGGGGCGTGCCCCTGGCCGCTGCCGCCATGCCCGAAGGCGATGCCGGAGTGCTCGAACTGCGGTTCGATGACGGCGATCAGGCGGCGGTGCTGGCGGCGATCGACGCGGTCTTCGCGCCGGCTGATATGCTGGTGAGCCGCGGCGAAATCGCGGTTCCGCGCCTGTTCGTGTCCGACATGGATTCGACCATGATCGGGCAGGAATGCATCGACGAACTGGCCGATTACGCCGGGATCAAGCCGCAGATCGCCGCGATTACCGAGCGTGCCATGCAGGGCGAACTCGATTTCGAGGCCGCCTTGCGCGAACGTGTGGCACTGCTCGAAGGGCTGGCGGAAGGCGCAATCCGCCAATGCCTCGACGAGCGCATCCGGCCCGAGCCCGGCGCGGGGACGCTGGTGGCGACGCTTTCGGCGCTCGGCACGCGCACGGTGCTGGTGACGGGCGGCTTTCACCACTTTGCCGATCCGGTGGCGCAGATGCTGGGGTTTGACCGGGTGGTGGGCAATCGGCTTGCCGTGGAAGGCGGGAAGCTGACCGGCGGGCTGATCGGTCCGATCACCGACAGTGCGGTCAAGGCCGCCGTGCTGCGCGATGAGGCAGGCGCGTTGGGCGAGGGCGCGCACAGTCTTGCCACGGGCGACGGCGCGAACGACATTCCGATGATCGAACTGGCGACCTACGGCTTCGCCTACCGCGCCAAGCCCAAGGCGCGGGCGGCAGCAAACGGACGGATCGATACGGGCGATCTGACGGCCGTTCTCACGCTTCTGGGCATTCCGCGCAGCCAATGGCGCATCGTCTGATCGCACACGGGAACCGGAAGGGCGCAAAAAGGGTTTTCTTTGGAGACGCGAATCGGTTATTTACACAAATGTAAGCAAGCCGTGACATCCCGCAGCCTTGCTTGAACATTGAGCGACTTCAGGAATAGCCCAGGCATGACCGCTTTCTCGACCGATTACAGCAACATGTTTGCCGCCGATGGCACGGTGCTGCGTCACCCCGACCGGCCCGAGCCGCGCTATCGCCCGCTGCGTGCGGTGCGCAATTTCCAGAAGCTGATCAAGGACAAGGAAGACACTTCGCTGGTCTTCAAGATTTTCGAATCGCTGCCCTCGGGCGGGTTCATGGAGCGGGTGCGCGATCTGGCCCTGTCCGAACGCGGCGAATTCCTGCGTGCGACCGAGCCGAGCCTGCCCGAAATCCTCGACGATCACGCCGCGCTGCGCCGCACGCCCAAGGGCAGCCTTGCCCACGCCTATTGCGATTTCATGGAAGCCGAAGGGCTTTCGGCAGCGGGCCTTGTGGCCGAGGCCGAGCGTCTGGGCCGCCCGAAATATCCCGATCTCGTCGAATGGTTCATCAACCGCTCGCGCGATACGCATGATCTGTTCCACGTGCTGACCGGCTATGGCCGCGATGCGCTGGGCGAACAATGCGTGCTGCTGTTTACCCACGGCCAGTCCCCCAGCCAGGGGCATCTGCTGATCGGCTATGCAGGGGCAGCGAATATCCGGAAGATGGTCAAGGGCAGCGCGGCTCCGGTGTTCGGCGCGGTGCGGCAGGCCCATCGCACCGGCAAGGGCGCGCCGCAGCTGATGGCACAGCCGATCCGCCAGCTGCTTGAACGCCCCGTCGATGAAGTCCGCGCCCAGCTGCGCATTCCGCAGCCGACCGAATATCGCGAATGCCACCGCATCTGGCGGGAAGAGGGGATCGACCCCTATGACCTGCTCGCCACCAAGCCCGCAGAGCCGGAACTGCTCGCCGCCTGACAGGCGAAGCGGTCAGAGCCAGCTGGTGATCTGACCGAAGGGCTTTTTCTGCAAGGCCTTGGCGGGCACCGTGGCTCCGGCTGCGGGACGACCGGTGACGATGATCATCAGCGGCTTTTCCCATTCCGGGCGGCGGCAGATCTCGCGCAGGAACCCCATCGGCGAAGGCGTGTGGGTGAGGGTGGCAAGCCCCGCCTCGTGCAAGGTCGCCAGCAGCATTCCGCAGGCGATGCCGACACTTTCGTTGACGTAGTAGTTCTGCGTCTGCCCGTCCTCCGCGATCCCGCCCTTGCGCTGGGCAAAGACGACGATCAGGCAGGGCGCGGTTTCGAGGAAGGGCTTGTCGGCATCCGTGCCGAGACCGGCGAGCGCGGCGAGCCATTCTTCCGACGCCTTGGGATCACTGCCGTCGGCCCCGTAAAAGCGGCGCTCCTCCTCTTCGGCGGCGGCGCGGATCGCGCGCTTGGTTTCCGGCGTTTCGATCACGGCGAAGTGCCAGGGCTGGTGGTTGGCTCCGCTCGGTGCGCTGGCGGCGGCGGCGATGGCCGCTTCGATCACAGCGCGCGGGACCGGATCGGGCGCGAAATCGCGGCAGGTGCGGCGCTGTTTCAGCCTGTCAGCGAACGCCCGTGCGCGGGCGATGGCCTCGTCATCGGGCAGCCGGGGGAGGTCATAGGGCAGGGTGTCGTGGGCTGGCATGGGCTGGCGATTGACCTCGATCAAGCATTGATGGACAGTTAACTGACATCAGTGTAAGTGGCGAATAGTGAACCTGTTCCGCGACTCGCGCAAAGGACGTGACACGATGGCGCTGACCGATCTCCCGCTGGTTGCCCCCGAACGCAAGACTTCGGGCTTTCGTCCGCTCAAGGTGCTGCACCATTTCGGCAAGCTGGTCGAGGACAAGGAAGACACCGAGCAGGTGTTCCACATCATCGAGGCGACCAAGGGCAAGCGCTCGCACAAGCAGGCGTGGGACTTCATCCGCTCGCCCGAAGGTCAGCGCTTTCTGGCCGAAGCGGTGGATATTCCCGCGATGCTCGATGATCACGCCCGCTGGGCCGATTGCGGGCCGAACACGGTGGCGGCGCACTACATCGCCTTCATGAAGCGGGAAGGGCTGTCGGCCGCAGGGCTGGTGGCCGAAAGCCACAAATGGGCACCGCCCGAAAGCCTGCCGAAAGACCAGACGCAGTGGTATTTCGACCGCTTGCGCGACACGCATGATCTGTTCCACGTGCTGACCGGCTATGGCCGCGATGCGCTGGGCGAGGCGAGCCTGCTGGCCTTTTCCTACGAACAGAACCACAATGGCGGGATCCTGTTCATCGCCTATGCGGGGGCGCGCCAGATCGGCAAGGTCAGCCGCACCAGGGCGCCGCTGTTCGCCGCGATCAAGGAGGGTCGCAAGCTCGGCAGGGCCGCAGGCAAGATCGCGCAGCAGGATATCGCGGCGCTGATGCGCGAGGATATCGACGCGGCGCGGGCAAGGCTGAACATCGGCTCGCCGGACGTTTACCGCCAGTGCCTCGCGATCCTCGAAAGCGAAGGCGTCGCCCGAGAACAGCTGACACTGGGCGGAGCGGGGGCGCAGGCGGCCTGAGCCCTGCCGGAGGGGCTGATTACCCCTCCATCCATTCCGCAAAGAAGCGCTGGTTTGCCGCCCGCAGCTCTGCCAGCGGCACGCCGAGCACCGCATCCCCGCCAACCGTGCCGATCCGCTGGAAGCCGATCTGCGCGGTATCCTCGTTGCGGGTGCCCTTGGCGAGCGCGGCGTTGAGCGCCGCCACATCGGGCACGGTCACCAGATAGCGGCCCTGATCCTCGCCGAACCACCACTGCGCCGGGGTATAGGCGGGGTTGGCCGCTTCGGTTTCGGCCCCGATGCCGCCCGCCAGCGCCATTTCGGCCAGTGCCACGGCCAGCCCGCCATCGCTGAGATCGTGGACCGCGTTGACCAGCCCGTCGGCAATCAGTTCGTGGATGATCTCGCCTGCCGTGCGCTCGATCACGAGGTCGGTCGGCGGCGTGCGGCCGGCTTCCATGCCCTTGACCACGCGCAGCCACAGCGACTGGCCGAGGTGCGAGCGGGTGGGATCGGGCTTGGCCCAAAACTCGGGACCGACGAGGTAGATCGCGTCGCCTTCATTCTTGAAGTGCATCGTCATCATCTTGTCGAGATCGGTGATGATGCCGACCCCGCCGATGGCCGGGGTGGGGAGGATCGCCGACCCGCC
Source organism: Erythrobacter sp. RANMB8 (assembly GCF_056848235.1). Taxonomy (NCBI): domain Bacteria; kingdom Pseudomonadati; phylum Pseudomonadota; class Alphaproteobacteria; order Sphingomonadales; family Erythrobacteraceae; genus Erythrobacter; species Erythrobacter sp. RANMB8. Next base: position 481,808 of record NZ_JBREHG010000002.1, on the reverse strand, counting down.
GCCGGTGGCCTTGCTCTCGTTGTAGAGGCTGACGTTGCCGCTCACGATCGGAAAGTCGAGCGCGCGGCAGGCATCGCCCATGCCTTCGAGCGCGTGGACGATCTGCGCCATGATTTCAGGACGCTGCGGGTTGGCGAAGTTGAGGCAGTTGGTCACCGCCAGCGGCTTTGCCCCCACGGCGCACAGGTTGCGATAGGCCTCTGCGATCGCCTGCTTGCCGCCTTCATAGGGGTCGGCAAAGACATAGCGCGGGGTGCAATCGGTGGTGATCGCCAGCGCCTTGCCGCCCCCATTTTTTTGGCTGCCGTGCACCCGCACCACGCCGGCATCACCGCCCGTCTGGAGCGTATCGGCGCCCACCTGCGAATCATACTGCTCGGCAATCCAGCGGCGCGAGGCGAGGTCGGGGGAGGCCATCATCGTGAGAAGATCGGCGGCGACATCATCGGTCGCAGGCACTTCGCCCAGCGGCTTCACGCCTGCCCAGACCTTGTATTCCTCCTTGGAGAGATAGGGCCGGTCATACAGGGGCGCTTCGTCCGCCAGCGGGGCGAGGGGGATGTCACACACCACTTCGCCATTCCATTCGAGCACCATGTGCCCGGTATCGGTGACTTCGCCGATCACCGCGAAATCGAGTTCCCACTTGCGGAAGATCGCTTCGGCCATGGCTTCCTTGCCCGGCTTCAGCACCATCAGCATCCGCTCCTGGCTTTCGGAGAGCATCATTTCATAGGGCGTCATGCCGGTTTCGCGGCAGGGCACCTTGTTCATGTCGAGCCGGATGCCCGCGCCGCCCTTTGACGCCATTTCCACCGAGGAGGAGGTCAGCCCCGCTGCGCCCATGTCCTGAATGGCGACAATGGCATCGGTCGCCATCAGTTCGAGGCAGGCCTCGATCAGCAGCTTTTCGGTGAAGGGATCGCCGACCTGCACCGTCGGGCGCTTGGCCTCGGCATCCTCGCCGAAATCGGCGCTCGCCATGGTCGCGCCGTGGATGCCGTCGCGCCCGGTCTTGCTGCCGACATAGACGATCGGGTTCCCGAGGCCGGTCGCGGCGCTGTAGAAGATCTTGTCCTGATCCGCGACGCCCACGGTCATCGCGTTGACGAGGATGTTGCCATCATAAGCGGGGTGGAAGTTGGTCTCCCCCGCGACAGTCGGCACGCCGACGCAGTTGCCATAGCCGCCAATCCCCGCGACCACGCCCTGCACCAGATGCTTCATGCGCGGGTGTTCCGGCCGGCCGAAACGCAGCGCGTTGGCATTAGCAATGGGCCGCGCGCCCATGGTGAAGACATCGCGCAGGATGCCGCCCACACCGGTCGCCGCGCCCTGATAGGGTTCGATGTAGGAGGGGTGGTTGTGGCTCTCCATCTTGAAGATCGCCGCCTGCCCGTCACCGATGTCGATCACGCCGGCATTCTCGCCGGGGCCGCAGATCACCCAGGGGGCTTCGGTGGGCAGCTTCTTCAGATGCAGGCGCGAGGATTTGTAGCTGCAATGCTCCGACCACATCACCGAAAAGATGCCGAGTTCCACAAGGTTCGGCTCGCGGCCCAGTGCATGGAGCACACGCTCGTATTCCTCGGGAGAAAGGCCGTGGCTCTCGACGATTTCGGGGGTGATGGTGGTCATGGTCGGGACTCCTTGGGCAGGCCCCCTAGATCACCTGCCCGACAAGGCCAAGCCGCTGCGTTTGCGGAACCAGCGATTCTCCCCCACCCAGACCGCCAGCGCGGTCAACACGCCGAAGGCGAACAGGGCTTGCAGGTAGAGGAAGGGGCCTGCGCTTTCAGGGTGCGGTCCGATCCAGTTGATCGCCTGCAGCAGCAGCATCACCCCGATCAGCACCGCGGGCGGGCCAACGGGGCCGCGGGTGCGGCGCAGGTAGAAGGCAAAGGCCCCCAGCGTCAGCCCCAGTTCCAGCGGGATCGCCACCCAGGGATAATTCCACAGGCCAAGGCCGAGTTTGGGCGGGGTGCCGTCAATCGTGAGGTCCGGCACATGCACCAGCCAGTCGGTCAGCCAGTGCGACAGCACCACCAGACCCGCCAGCGCGCCGACCATCAGGTTGCGCTGGTACACCGCCACCACGCCCAGAAACGCCGCCGCCCAGATCGCGGCGCCCAGCAGGCTGTGGGTATAAGGCATGTGATAGAGATCGAAGGGCACCATCACGCTCGCCGCAGGATCGACCCGCATCCGCTCCACACCGATGGTCGCGAGCGTGAAGAACCCCCAGTCGACCAGTTGCGCCGCAACGAACATCGTGCCCAGACGCGGACGTTCCGGGCTGATCGCAGCGGCGGCGAAGGCGGGGGCGAAGTGGCCGATGAACATTGCGGGCGCTAAGCCTCAGGCCGGGGCGAAACGCAGCACGACAAAGGTCGCAATCGCGCTCGCCGCGCCGGTGGCGAAGGCGCCCCACAGGATGTCGAGCACGCTGACATGGGTGGCCCACACCTTGAACACCGCCTGCGAGGTCAGGTCGAAGGTGGCATAGCACAGCCCGCCCAGCAGAATGCCATTGAGCAGCGCAGCCTGCACCGTGCCGGTTTCGATGCCGGGCTTGATCGCAAACCACGTCATCCCTGCAAGGTAGATGAAATAGAAGGCCGCCGCCGCGCCGACGTTGAAATTCTTGGCCATGATCTCGCCGATCACCGGTTTGTAGAGATTTCCCGATGCCCAGCGCAGCCACACGGCATCCATTGCGCCGAAAGCCACAGCCGCCGTGACATAGGCGATGATCCACTTGAGCATATTGCGTGCAATTCCTGTGTTGGGATGATCCGCCCGTCACCGCCAGCCTTGACCGCGCCCGCCCGCCCCGTCAATGCTCCATGGCATGGACGAGGGCACAGCATCACCGGCTGCCGCAGGGCAGGACATTTCGCAGATGAGTTTCGAACAGGCGCTCTCCGCGCTCGAAACAATCGTGCAACAGCTGGAACGCGGCGATGTGCCGCTTGACCAGTCGATCAGCCTCTATGAACGTGGCGAGGCATTGCGGGCGGCGTGCCAGCAGCGGCTCGATGCGGCGCAGGCGCGGATCGAGAGCATCGTCACCGGTGCCGATGGCCGCGCCGCCTCTACCCGCCCGTTCGACACGGAAAGCTGATCGTCATGCCGGTGGAAACGGGGGGCGCGGTGCTGAAGGACGCTATTGCGGGCGTTCAGGCCGATATTGATTCGCTGTTCGATGCGCTGTTGCCGGTGCCTGACGATACCAGCGCGCGACTGGTCGAGGCGATGCGCTATGCCGCGATCGGCGGCGGCAAGCGGGTGCGCCCCTTGCTCGTCGTCAGCACCGCCAGCCTGTTCGGCGTGTCGCGCGATGCGGCGCTGCGGGCGGGCGCCGCGATCGAGGCGATCCATGTCTATTCGCTGATCCACGATGATCTGCCCTGCATGGACAATGACGATCTGCGCCACGGCAAGCCGACGCTGCACAAGGTCTATGACGAAGCGACGGCGGTGCTGGCAGGCGATGCGCTCCACGCGCTGGCCTTCGAAATCCTCGCCGATGACGCCACCAGCGAAGACCCCTTCACCCGCAGCGAGCTGATCATGACGCTCGGCAAGGCTTCGGGGATGCATGGCATGGCCGGCGGGCAGATGATGGACATGGTCGCCGACGAAGAAGGCGTGACCTATGATCTCCACACCATCACCCGCCTGCAACAGCTGAAGACCGGCGCGCTGCTGGCCGCGTCGGTGGAGATGGGCGCAATCCTCGGCAAGGTCGCGCCGCAGGGCAGGGCGCACCTTCGCGCCTATGCCCGCGATATCGGCCTTGCCTTCCAGATTGCCGACGATCTGCTCGATGTCGAAGGCGATGTCGAAAAGGCGGGCAAGGCGCTGCGCAAGGATAACGAACAGGGCAAGCAGACCTTCGTCACCCTGATGGGGGTCGACAAGGCCCGCGAACAGGCGCGCGCGCTGGTCGATCAGGCGGTCGAACGCCTTGCCTCTTATGGCGCCGAGGCCGACGTGCTGCGCGCGCTCGCCCGTTACATTGTCGAGCGCGACCGCTGATCCTTTCGGGAGAGGGACACCTATCATGACACGCCGCATCGGGATCTATCCCGGCACCTTCGATCCGATCACGCTGGGCCATGCCGACATCATCCGGCGCGGATCGAAGCTGGTCGATCACCTGATCATCGGGGTGACCACCAATATCGCCAAGAGCCCGATGTTTTCGGACCCCGAACGCATCGCCATGGTCGAGCGCGAGGTTGCCAGCCTTGGCCTTTCGAACGTCGAGGTCGTCGGCTTCAACGCGCTGCTGGTCGATTTCGCCGACGCGCAGGGGGCCTCGGTGGTGATCCGCGGCATCCGCGGAGTGACCGACTTCGAGTATGAATACCAGCTCACAGGCATGAACCGGCAGCTCAACGATAAGGTCGAGACGATCTTCCTCATGGCCGACGTGAGCCTCCAGCCGATTGCCAGCCGGTTGGTGAAGGAAATCGCGCTCTATGGCGGCGATATCGCCAAGTTCGTCAGCCCGCCGGTGTGCGCGGATGTGAACGCCCGGGTGCGCGAACGGGGGCTTAAGGGCGATCGCTGAAACCGCTCGCGCTTTTACACAACCCGCCGATCATTCATTGAAGTGTCAGGCGGGCATGGCTACACGACCAGCCTAATCCGGATGGAACCATGATCACAGCCAAGCTTTCGCCTGCCCTTGCTGCCCTGCTTCTGCTGGCCGCCCCGCCTGCCGCTTTGGCCGCGCAGCAGGATAGCACCGCCGCGCCCGAGGCGGCATCGGACGATGACGGCAAGAAGGATGAAGCCGCGCCTGCACCGATGCGCACCTTCAAGGGGATCAATTATGATCCCGCGGTCGATCCCGAAAACGTCTGGGTGCTTGACCTGTCGAACGGCCAGCGGGTCAAGATCCGGCTTCAGGCCGACTGGGCGCCCGGCCATGTCGAGCGCATCAAGACGCTCACCCGCCGCGGGTTCTATGATGGCGTGGTGTTCCACCGCGTGATCGAAGGCTTTATGGCGCAGGGCGGCGATCCGACCGGCACGGGGCAGGGGGGCAGCGAGCTTCCCGACCTCAAGGCCGAATTCAACCCCATGCCCCACGTGCGCGGCACCCTGTCGATGGCCCGGGCATCGGAAGAAGACAGCGCCAACAGCCAGTTCTTCATCGTGTTCTACCCGCGCTTCAGCCTCGACAAGAAATACACCAATTTCGGCCGCGTGATCGAGAACATGGAAGCCGTGGACGCGATCAACCGCGGCGAGCCGCCGGCAGAGCCGACCTATATCGTCCAGGCCTCGATCGCCGCGGACAACAAGGCTCCGCCACCCCCGCCCGCGCCTGCAATCGACGCGCCGATTTCGGCCGACATGCTGAGCGCGCCGATCGGCTAAGGCTCTTCCCCTTGGGCACAGAGGGCGCTAGGCGCCGCGCCCATGAAGGTTGACCTGTTCGATTTCGAGCTTCCGCCCGAACGCATTGCCCTGCGCCCCGTTCGCCCGCGCGATGCGGCGCGGATGCTGGTGGTTCGCGGCGGCGATGCCCCGTTCGAGGACCGCGGCGTGCGCGATCTGCCCTCGCTGCTCAACGCGGGCGATGTGCTGGTGTTCAACGATACCCGCGTGATCCCCGCCCAGCTCGAAGGCCGCCGTGCCGATGGCGAGGCAAAGATCGGCGCGACCCTGCACAAGCGGATCGACCTGCGGCGCTGGCAGGCGTTCATCCGCAATGCCAAGCGGGTGAAGGTGGGCGATCAGCTGATGTTCGGCGGCGGCGTCACCGCCATTGCCGAAGCGCGCCACGATGATGGCTCAGTGACGCTGCTGTTCGAAGGGGAAGAGCCGGTCGAAGTGCTGCTCGACCGCGCCGGCACCATGCCCTTGCCGCCCTATATCGCCTCCAAGCGCGGGGTCGATAGCCAGGATCTGGAAGACTATCAGACGATGTTCGCGGCAGAGCAGGGCGCGGTCGCCGCCCCCACAGCCTCGCTGCATTTCACGCCGAGGCTGGTCGACGCCCTCGACGCAGCCGGAATCGGGCGGGCCATGCTGACGCTGCACGTGGGCGCGGGCACCTTCCTGCCGGTGAAGGCGGAGGATACCGACGATCACCGGATGCACGCCGAATTCGGCCGCATTTCGCAGGCCACCGCCGATCAGCTCAACGCCGCCCGCGCCGCCGGTGGCCGGATTATCGCCGTGGGAACCACCTCGCTCCGCCTGCTCGAAAGCGCGGTGGACGCAGACGGCGTGATCCATCCCTTTGCCGGTGACACGAGCATTTTCATCACGCCGGGATACAGGCTGAAGGCGGTTGACGGGTTGATGACCAATTTCCACCTGCCCAAATCGACCCTGATGATGCTCGTCAGCGCGCTGATGGGGCGCGAACGGATGATGGCTGCCTATGCCCACGCCATCGCGAAAGGATACCGCTTCTACTCCTACGGCGATTCCTCGCTGCTGCTGCCGTAACGGCCGGCGCGTCGGCAAATGTCTTTCGTCGGACAGATTGCACTGTCGGGCGGACATTAACGGCAACCTGTCCGGTCGTTCATTGCGGAGAAAGACGGGGATTCCTAAATGCTTGGGCCCGGACGCATCCCCTGCGACCGGACAGACACAAGGAAAACAATCATGCGGAAAATCGCATTCACCAAGTTCGCAGTTGCTGGCGCAGCACTCGGCGCTGTGGCTCTCCCCGCCGCCGCACAGGCGCAGTCGAACGAAGCGCCCAAGACCGAAGTCTATGTCGGCGCATCGGCGGGTATCCACGATCTCGGCAGCGGCCTGCCCGACGATGACGGCGGCATCTACGGCGTGTTCGCCGGGGTGGATGTGCCGGTCGGCGAAACCTTCTTCATCGGTGCCGAAGGCAACTACCACATCGGTGACGGCGCAATCGACAGCGAATACGGCATCGCTGCCCGCGCCGGTGTGCGCGTTGGCGACAGCACCAAGCTGTTCGTGCGCGGCGGTTATCAGGAAGTCGATTTCGACCTCGGCAGGTTCGCTGTCCCGGCGGTGGTCGGCATTGACGATACCGACGGTGATTACCTCGTCGGCGCCGGCATCGAATTCGGCCTCGGCGACAGCCCGGTTGCCTTCCGCGCCGGGATCGACACCATCGCGTTCGATTCGACCCGCGCAACCGTGGGTGTGCTCTACAAGTTCTAAGCGTCCCGCTTAGGCTGACTTGCGAAGGGGCAGGGGATACGAGGCACGTTTCCCTGCCCCTTTTTGCATGGGCGTGACAGCGCCGCGACGGGGCGCTAGGGCGACCGCGCCATGACTGCCCCGCGCTTCCAGTTCACCCTCCACGCCACCTGTGGCAAGGCCCGCACCGGCACAATCGCGATGCAGCGCGGCGCAATCCGCACGCCCGCCTTCATGCCCGTGGGCACGGCCGCCACGGTCAAGGCGATGAAGCCCGAAGCCGTGCGCCAGACCGGCGCCGACATCATCCTCGGCAACACCTATCACCTGATGCTGCGCCCCGGAGCGGAGCGGGTGGCGAGGCTGGGGGGCTTGCACAAATTCATGAACTGGCCGCGCCCGATCCTGACCGACAGCGGCGGCTATCAGGTGATGAGCCTCAGCGAATTGCGCAAGCTGACCGAACAGGGGGTGGAGTTCAAAAGCCACCTCGATGGCAGCAAGCACATGATCACGCCCGAACGCAGCATGGAAATCCAGCGGCTGCTGGGCAGCGACATCGTCATGGCCTTCGACGAATGCCCCCGCGCCGACCGTCCACGAGACGAGATCGCCGCTTCGATGGAGCTTTCGATGCGCTGGGCACGGCGCAGCCGCGAAGGCTTCGATGCGGGCGAGGAACACGCCGCCCGCGCCGCGCTGTTCGGTATCCAGCAAGGCGCGCTGCACGAAGACCTGCGCCGGATCAGCGCCGACAAGCTGATCGACATCGGCTTTGATGGCTACGCCGTGGGCGGGCTTGCAGTGGGCGAGGGGCAGGAGGCGATGTTCGGCGTGCTCGACTATGCGCCCGCCATGCTCCCCGCCGACAAGCCCCGCTACCTGATGGGCGTGGGCAAGCCCGATGACCTTGTGGGCGCGGTGGAGCGCGGGATCGACATGTTCGATTGCGTGCTGCCCACCCGATCGGGCCGAAACGGGCAGGCGTTTACATGGAACGGTCCCCTCAACCTGCGCAACGCCCGCTTTGCCGAGGATACCGGCCCGCTGGATGATCGCTGCCAGTGCCCGGTCTGCACCACCTACAGCCGCGCCTATATCCACCACCTCGTGAAGTCGGGCGAGATGCTCGGCGCGATGCTGGTGACCGAGCACAATCTCAGCTTCTATCAGGCCTTGATGCAGGGGATGCGCGATGCCATTGCGGCAGGGACCTTTGCCGATTTTGCCGCCGCTTTCCGCCGCGATTACCTTGGAAGTTCCGTTTGATGCCCAAACTGCCTGAAGAGTGCCAGACGATGGCCGAAGTGCGCGAGGGCGTCGATGCGCTCGACCGCGATCTTGTGGCGCTGCTGGCAAAGCGGTTCGGCTACATGCGCGCCGCTGCACGGATCAAGCCGACGCGGGATGCGGTGCGGGACGAGGCGCGCAAGGCCAGCGTGATCGCCGCCGCTGTGGCCGAGGCAGAAGCCCATGCCATCCCTGCCGATGTCATCGCCGACATCTGGGAACGCCTCGTCGAAGGCTCGATCGCCTACGAATTCGGCGAGTGGGACCGGACGCGGGGCTGACCACCCGCAGACGCTCCAACGAAAAAGGGCGGCCCGCGAAGGCCGCCCTTTTTGTGTGTCTGCTATCCCCGAAGGATCAGCGCGAGTAGAATTCGACCACCAGGTTCGGTTCCATCGTCACCGGATAGGGCACTTCGTCGAGCTTCGGCACGCGGGTGAACGTCACCTTGTCGTTGCCGTCGGGCTGGACGTAGTCGGGAATGTCACGCTCGGCCAGGCCCTGCGCTTCGATCACCAGAGCCATTTCCTTGGCCTTGCTGCCGAGGCTGATCACGTCACCCACCACCACGCGGCGCGAGGCGATGTTGCACTTCTGGCCGTTCACATAGATGTGGCCGTGGCTGACGATCTGGCGCGCGGCGAAGATGGTCGGCGCGAACTTGGCGCGATACACCACCATGTCCAGACGCTGCTCGAGCAGGCCGATCAGGTTCTGGCTGGTGTCGCCCTTCATGCGCGAGGCTTCGGCATAGGTGCGCTTGAACTGCTTTTCGGTGACGTCGCCGTAATAGCCCTTCAGCTTCTGCTTGGCGCGCAGCTGGAGGCCGTAATCGCTCATCTTGCCCTTGCGGCGCTGGCCGTGCTGGCCGGGGCCGTAGGAACGTTTGTTCACCGGGGAATTCGGGCGACCCCAGATGTTTTCGCCCATCCGGCGGTCAAGCTTGTACTTGGCGCTCTTGCGCTTCGACATAAGTCGTATCCTTCAAATTGCTGGCCTGCCCCTGTGGCAGACATTCAACCCGGCATCGCTCCGTCAGGCATCGTTCCTGACGCGGCCACCGCTTCACCGGGGTGCGGAGCCCATTTGCGAAGCGGCGCGCATAGCAGGAATGCGCGCCGGGTCAAGCATTGAGGGGCAGGATCAGCGCGACCCATTCACCGGGGGTTGTTGAGTTCGCGCCATTCCTCGGTGGTGCGGCAGACCTTGGTCTTGCGGCGGCTTGCGGTTTCCAGCTTCACATAGCGGCAGATGCGCTTGTCCTCGGCAGCGGTGTCGTCCGACTTCGCCTCGGCCGGTTCGGCGCTGTCTTCGGCAGCCGGCGGCGTGGCGGTGTCCGGATCGGCGGCCATCACAGCAAGGGGAGCCACCAGCATGGCGGTGGCGAGCGCAAGCGAACGCAGGGAAATCATCGGCAATCCTGTGTGATTTGAGAGGGGAGCCAGAGAGTTACCCGACAGCGCAGGTCTGTCCACCCTCGTTTCGACCAACGACTTCAACGCCGTGGTTCGCGCTCCATCGCGCTGAGGATGCCGCGCAGGGTGCGCACCTCAAGATGGTTCCAGCCCGGCTTGGTCAGCAGACCGCGCAGCGTGCGGCGGGTCGCCTCGGCGCGGGTTTCGGGAAGGAAATAGTCGCGCGGCTCCAGCAGGCGGGTGAAGTGTTCGATCAGCCCTTCCAGCTCAGCCTGTGGGGCAGGGGGCAGGGTATCCTCGGCGGTCGGTTGCACCAGCGCGCCGCCTGCATCTGCGCCCGCACCGGCCAGTTCGCGGCCCATGCGCGACCATTCATAGGCCACCAGAATCACCGCCTGCGCCAGATTGAGCGAGCCGAATTCCGGATTGATCGGCACGGTCAGGATCGTGCGGGCAAGCGCCACATCCTCGGTTTCCAGCCCCGAGCGTTCCGGGCCGAACAGGATCGCGTGGCGGCCCGCCAGCGTGTGCACCTGCCGCCCGGCCTCGTCAGGGCCGATCACCGGCTTGGTCACGCCGCGCTTGCGCACCGTGGTGGCATGGACATGGGCGCAATCCGCCACAGCCTCTGCCGTGGTGGCATAGACCTTGGCTTCGGCCAGCACCTGATCGGCCCCTGCCGCCGCCGGACCTGCCGAAGGGTTGGGCCAGCCATCGCGGGGGGCGACAAGCCGCATCTCGGTCAGCCCGAAATTGAGCATCGCGCGCGCCGCCTTGCCGATATTCTCGCCCAGCTGCGGGCGCACGAGCACGATCACCGGCTTGTTGAGGTCGGCCATATTCCGCTTAATCCTTGGCGGCTTGCTGGACGGTGCTGGCAAATTCCTCGAAGTCGCGGGCTTCGGAGAAATCGCGATACACGCTCGCAAAGCGGATATAGGCAACCGAGTCGATCTGGCGCAGACCTTCCATCACCAGCTCGCCGATGTGGGACGAGGGCACTTCGGCCTCGCCCGAGGTTTCGACCTGCCGCTGGATGCCGGAAATCAACTGGTCGAGCCGTTCCTGATCGATCCCGCGCTTGCGCGAGGCGAGCGCGATGGATTGTTCGAGCTTGGAACGGTCGAACGGCTCGCGCCGGTCTCCGCTTTTCACCACCACAACCTCGCGCAGTTGCACCCGTTCGAAGGTGGTGAACCGCGCCCCGCAGGACGAGCACTGCCGCCGCCGCCGGATCGAGGCATTATCCTCGGTCGGGCGGCTGTCCTTCACCTGGGTATCGTCATGGGCACAAAAGGGGCAGCGCATTCAGGGGGTTATTTCTTCAATCTCTGATAAAGTGCGATGCCTGCGCCGGCCAGACCGCCAAGGATCGGACCACCGATGATCAACGCACCGGCGACCGCGCCGATACCCGCACCGATCAGCACCGGCTTGGTAGAGGGATGGTGCATGCCTTCCTTGGCCATGCCGGTGATTTCGGCCTTGGCGTCTTCAACCCATTCGGGGGTCTGGCGCGGTTCGTGATCGTTCATCGCGGGGGCCTCACATGCCGGGATAGACAGGGAATGCGGCGCACAGCTCGCTGACGCGGGCGCGCACGCTCTGTTCGATCTGCGCGTCGCCTTCGGGGCCGTTTTTGGAAAGGCCTTCAACCACTTCGGCGATCAGCTTGCCGATCGTGCGGAACTCGGCCGGACCAAAGCCGCGGGTGGTGCCGGCAGGGGTGCCCAGACGGATGCCGCTGGTGACGAAGGGCGAACGGGTGTCGTAGGGGATGCCGTTCTTGTTGCAGGTGAGGAAGGCGCGGTCGAGGCCCTTCTCGGCGTCCTTGCCGGTGACGTCCTTTGCGGTGAGGTCAACCAGCATCGAATGGTTGTCGGTGCCGCCCGAAACGATGCGCAGGCCGTTTTCCTCAAGGCTCGCCGCCAGCGCGCGGGCGTTTTCGACGATGCGGTGGGCATAGGCGCTGAATTCGGGCTGCAATGCCTCGCGGAAAGCCACCGCCTTGGCCGCGACGACGTGCATCAGCGGGCCGCCCTGAAGGCCGGGGAACACCGCCATGTTGAGCGGCTTGGTGTACTTCTCGTCATTCCACAGGATTATGCCCGAGCGCGGACCGCGAAGGCTCTTGTGGGTGGTCGAGGTGACGATGTCGCAATGCGGGAAGGGCGAGGGGTGCGCGCCGCCTGCGACGAGGCCGGAGATATGGCTCATGTCGCACAGCAGCACCGCGCCCACTTCATCGGCGATGGCGCGGAAGGCGGGGAAATCCCAGGTGCGCGAATAGGCCGTGCCGCCGCAGATGATGATCTTCGGCTTGTTTTCCCGTGCCTTGGCCGCAACCTCCTCCATGTCGATGGTCTCGGTCTCGCGGGAAACGCCGTAGGAGACGACGTTAAACCACTTGCCGCTCATGTTCACGGGCGAGCCGTGGGTGAGGTGGCCGCCGGAGTTCAGGTCGAGGCCCATGAAGGTATCGCCCGGCTGAAGCAGAGCGAGGAACACCGCCTGGTTCATCTGCGAGCCGGAATTGGGCTGCACGTTGGCAAAATTGCACCCGAACAGCTGCTTGGCGCGTTCGATGGCGAGGGTTTCGACCACATCGGCATAATCGCAGCCGCCGTAGTAACGCTTGCCCGGATAGCCTTCGGCATACTTGTTGGTGAACACCGAGCCGGTCGCTTCGAGCACGGCGCGGCTCGCGATGTTTTCGGACGCGATCAGTTCGATCTTGTCGCGCTGGCGGGCGAGTTCCTTGGCCACGGCTGCCGCGATTTCAGGATCGGCGGTGGCAAGATCATCCTTCCAGAACCCGTCCATCTGCTGGACTGCGGTGCGGGCGGCGAAATCTACGGGCGCGGTGCTCATTGATGGGTCTCGATATGATCGGGCTGGAACGGGGGCTTGCCGAGCTTGCCGACGCGGCGCTGGTGGCGTCCGGCCGGATCGCCGGCATCGGCGAATTCGGTATCAAGGAAAGTTGCAACGCAGGCTTTGGCCATCTCTATCCCTACGAGACGCGCGCCCATTGCGATGCAATTGGCATCATTATGTTCGCGGGCGAGGGCGGCCGACAGCGGCTCGCTGACCAGAGCGCAGCGCACCTGCGGGTGGCGGTTGACGCTGATCGAGATGCCGATGCCGCTGCCGCACAGCGCCACCCCGAATTCGACCGTGCCTTCGGCAATGATCTCGGCCAGACGATAGCCGTAATCGGGGTAATCGACGCTCACCCCCGGTTCGGGGCCGAGGTCGGCGACCTCGTGGCCTTCCTCGATCAGCCATTCGGCAAGATCGGCCTTGAGTTCGGTGGCGGCGTGGTCTGAGGCGATGGCGATGCGCATGGCTGCCCCATAGTCGCATAGGCCGGGATTCTCCACCCCGTAGCAGCGCTTTTTGGGCAGGAATGTCTCAGCGCGCGGCCATCAGGTATTCGCGGGCCTGCGCATGGGCGTAGGGCTCGTATTCCTCGTCCTCGGGCAGTTCCAGCGCGCGGGTGTAAAGGCGATGCGCTTCGGCCCGGTCGGCCGCGGCACCGGCGGGTATCGCGCCGGCCCGTTCGGCATGGTTCTTCGCCGCGGTTGCGCAGATTTCCGCCGAGGGCCGGAGCATTTTCAGGCAGGCATGGTCAAACGCCATGATGAAAGGCTCCACATCGGAAGGCCTGATCTGGTTGCCATATTCGAACATCAGCCAGCAGGATCCCTCGACCCCGCCGGTGCAGGCGCGCATGTCGAACAGGAAGATGGTGCTGCGGTCGGCCTCTTTGCCGGCGGGCGCTTTGCGCAGGATGTTGGCGACGCCGGTGCAATCTGCCTGTCGCATCCAGCAGGCGCGTTCGAACAGGCTGTACATCTTGTCCCACCCGGCAGCGCTTTCGTCCAGCCGGTTGGCGAGATCGCCCGCTGTCATGCAGCCTTCCGCAACCCCGCCATCGCAGGCCTTTTCGCCCAGTTCGGCGATGTAGAAAGCCTCTGCCTCGCCGCGCTGCTGCCTGACCCATGCTGCCAAGACGTTACAGGCCCCGGCCTTGCCCGCCTGGCATTCGGCATCCATCGCCGTTTCGGCGGCGGCTTCGAAGCGCCCAGCGGCGGCCTTGTCGCGCACGGCTGAAACCGAGATGTTGGTCAGCTGATAGCCATTGCGGCACGCCGCGCCAAAGCCGTGATCGAAACAGGCCTTGGCATAGAGGCCGACGGCGCGGGGCTGATCCTGAAGCGCGGACTGCCCCTCCAGCATTGTCCCCAACCAGTGGCAGGCGAGCGGGGTGCCCTCGTCGCAGGTCTTGCCGAGCATCGCTGCGGCCTGCTTCCGGCGCGCCTCTGCCAGCGGGAGATCCTGCGCCTTGTCGTGGCGGAAGCTGGCGATGAACGCCTCGCGCTCGCAGCCGATGTCCGAACCCAGATCGCAGGCCTTGCGGAAGGCGGCAGCGGCAGCATCCACATCGACCATCTGCGCCCGCCCTTCGAGCGCGGCAAGGCCGGTGACGAGGCAGGCGAGCGAATCGCCCTTCTCGCAGGCGGACGGGGCGCGGCGCACGGCATCATCGGGGATCACCGCACCATTGGGCAAAACCACCTGCGCTGTCGCCGGTGCCGCCACAGCCAGCACCAGCCACGCCAGCACCAGACGCCTCAAACCCTTCATAAAGCCCCCCGATCACATCTGATCCGGCTAGGGCTGCCGCAGCAATAGCGTCAAGGCCCGGAACGGGGGGGTTAGCCATTCCTTCGCCAATTGCGGCGATAATCCTGCCGCATGAGCGCAGAGCAATGGTTGAACCGCACCTTGGGCGATGATGCCCCGCGCCGTTTCGGCAGCGGGTGGATCAGCGGTGTGCTGGGCATTGTGCTTGCCCTGCTGGCGCTGCTGGCGGTGTTGTGCCTGCACTTTCCGCAATATCTCACGCTGCCCGAACTGCGCAGCCGCTATCCGCTGGGGCTGGTGCGGCTCGCGATCGATGTGGGGCTGCTGGCGGCGATGGGGCTGGCGGGGCTTTCGATGCTGCTGCGCCGGAAGAAGGCGCTGGGGGCGGCGGGCCTTGCGCTTGCGGGGGCGGCCTTGGCCTTGGGGGCAGGGGGCGTGGAGATTCCGCGCGGGCAGGCCAGTGCGGTCTATCTCGGGATCGACTGGTTCGTGCTCGGCGTGCTGACCACCGCGGCGGTGTTCGTGCCGCTGGAGCGCGCCTTTCCGCTGCGCCGCGAGCAGGGCGCGTTCCGGCGGGGCTGGCTGACCGACACGCAGTATTTCTTTGCCAGCCACGTGCTCGCACAGGTGATGAGCGTGGCGGTGCTGGCCCCCGCGGTGATGCTGGGGAGCGTGCTGGCCGTGCCTTCGGCGCAGGGCGTGGTGCAGAGCCTGCCTGTGCCGGTGCAGTTTGCGCTCGCCGTGCTGGTCGCGGATCTGGCGCAATATGGCGTGCACCGTGCCTTCCACGCGATCCCCTTCCTGTGGCGGTTCCACAAGGTGCACCATTCGGTCGAGACAATGGACTGGCTCGCCGGATCGCGGCTGCATCTGGTCGATGTGGTCGTGACGCGGGGCCTCGTGCTGTTGCCGCTGATGGTGCTGGGGTTCGAGACGGGAGCGGTCTATGCCTATCTCGCTTTCGTCAGCTTCCACGCGGTGTTCATCCACGCGAACTTCGCGCCCCGTTCACGGTGGCTTGAGCGGTGGATCGCTGGCCCACGCTTCCACCACTGGCACCACGGGATCGAGCCGGAGGCGCGGGATGTGAACTTTGCCGTGCACCTGCCGGTGATCGACCGCTGGTTCGGGACGTATCACATGCCGGACGGGCGCTGGCCTTCGGGCTACGGCATTGCAGGCGAGCGTGCGCCCGAAGGCTGGGCGCGGCAGCTGGTGTGGCCGTTCGGGAAACCGCTCTAGAACAGCAGCGTTGCCGGGTTCGGCATCGGCTCCCGCGCCACGGCCCGCGCCATCGACAGCACGCTGCGGATGCCGAACTGGCCAAGAACCGCCATCACCGCCAGACCGGCGACGAGCGCGACCGGAAGGCCGACATGCTCATCCGCACCAAGCGTCATGAATGCCGCCAGCGCGAGCACCACAATGATCACGCAAAGCCCCAGCGCTATCCCGAAGGTCCGCGCCAGATAGCGATAGTGGCTCATTTCCCAATCTTCGGCAGGCTCGCGCCGGAAGATGAAGGCGAGCGGCACTGCCACCAGCAACATCACCGGCAGAAAGAAGCTGGCGAGATAGAGCACGGCGACAATGAACGGCCGGTTGCCCAGCGTATCGGCGAGCCAGTTCGAACCATTGCCGCGCTGGCCCGCCATTGACGGCCTCACTGATCGAGGAAGCTGCGCATCTTGCGCGACCGGCTCGGGTGCTTGAGCTTGCGCAGCGCCTTGGCTTCGATCTGGCGAATACGCTCGCGGGTCACCGAGAACTGCTGGCCGACTTCCTCCAGCGTGTGGTCGGTGTTCATCCCGATGCCGAAGCGCATCCGCAGCACGCGTTCTTCACGCGGGGTGAGCGACGCCAGCACGCGGGTGACGGTTTCCTTGAGGTTCGCCTGAATCGCGGCATCCACCGGGATGATCGCGTTCTTGTCCTCGATGAAATCGCCGAGGTGGCTGTCTTCCTCGTCCCCGATGGGGGTTTCGAGGGAGATCGGCTCCTTGGCGATCTTCATCACCTTGCGCACTTTTTCGAGCGGCATGGAGAGGCGCTGCGCCATTTCCTCAGGCGTCGGCTCGCGGCCTTCCTCGTGGAGGAACTGGCGGGAAGTGCGCACCAGCTTGTTGATCGTCTCGATCATGTGCACCGGAATACGGATGGTGCGGGCTTGGTCCGCGATCGAGCGGGTGATCGCCTGCCGGATCCACCAGGTGGCGTAGGTCGAGAACTTGTAGCCGCGGCGGTATTCGAACTTGTCGACCGCCTTCATCAGACCGATATTGCCTTCCTGAATGAGATCAAGGAATTGCAGGCCACGGTTGGTGTATTTCTTGGCGATGGAAATCACCAGACGCAGGTTCGCCTCGACCATTTCCTTCTTGGCGATCCGCGCCTCGCGCTCGCCCTTCTGCACCATGTTGACGATGCGGCGGAACTCGGGGAGGCTCATGCCCGTCTGCGCGGCGATATCGGCGATTTCGCTGCGGATGCGCTCGATCGCGTCTTCCTCGCGCTCGGCGAAGGCGGCCCACTTCTTGTCCTTCTTGGCGCGTTCCTTGATCCACGCGTCGTCCATCTCGTTGCCCATATAGGCGTTGAGGAAGTCCATCCGCTTGACCTTGTGACGCTCGGCAAGGCGGAGCATCTGCCCGCCCAGCGTGGTCAGGCGGCGGTTGAAGGCATAGAGGTTGTCGACCAGGAATTCGATCTTGGTCGCGTGAAACTGCACGCTTTCGACCTCGGCGGTCAGCTCTTCGCGCAGGTTCTCGTACTTGGTTTCCTTGGCGGGCGGGAAGGCGTTGCCGGCTGCCAGCGTATCGACGCGTTCGGCCTGAAGCTTTTCGAAGGCGTTGAACAGGGTGGTGATGCGGGCAAAGCGTTCGAGCGCCTCGGGCTTCAGCGCGGCTTCCATTTGCGCGAGCGAGAGGGTGTTGTCTTCCTCCTCTTCCTCCTCGCGCTTCACGCGGGGCTCGCCGTCCTCGTCCTCGTCGGATTCCTCGGCCTCTTCCTCGACCTCGTCATCCTCGCGGATGGTCGGGCCGGCGGTGGCTTCGGAGATTTCGTCGTCGTCATCATCCTCGGCGCCCTCGGCCATCTTCTCGGCCGGGGGTTCCTTGGAGAGCATGGCGTCGAGATCGAGGATCTCGCGCAGCTGCATGTCGCCGTTGTTGAGCGCTTCGGACCACTGGATGATCGCGTGGAAGGTGATCGGGCTTTCGCACAGGCCCATGATCATCATGTCGCGCCCGGCCTCGATCCGCTTGGCGATGGCGATTTCGCCCTCGCGGCTGAGCAGTTCGACCGCGCCCATCTCGCGCAGATACATGCGCACCGGATCATCGGTGCGTTCGCCCGTGGCGAGCTTGCGGTTGGCGGCGCGGGCGTCCTTGGCGGGGCCTTTCTTTTCGCCATCCTCGTCATCGTCGTCATCATCGTCGTCAGCGACGATATCCTCGACCTCGCCGTCCTCGCCCTCGGCTTCCGCTTCGGCGTCTTCGTCGGTCTCGACGATCTGCACACCCATTTCGGAGAGCGCGGTCTGGATGTCCTCGATCTGGTCGGGGCTCATTTCGCCCGAGGGCAGCGCCTCGTTCAGCTCGTCATAGGTGACATAGCCGCGCTTGCGGGCCTTGCTGATCAGCTTCTTGATCGAAGCCTCGTTGAGATCGATCAGCGGGGCGTCTTCCTTCTCGGCCATATTCTGTATGTCTATCCGTTGCCGGGCGGCCCGCCGGATCGGAAGGCCGCCTGTTGATCCCATGTCCGCCCGGTCAGGCGGTATCCTTGCCCGCGGCCGGCAGACCGGCCTTGCGCCGCCCGAAGCTTTTCAGGCGTTCTTCGACTGTCATGAGCTGTGCACGCAAACGCGATTGTTCGGCAAACGATCCTTCCGGATCGCTGTCGAAACGCGCAATGGTGGCCGCAAGCGCAGCCTCAAGCGCCGGCCGTTCGACCAGCAGCGACACAGCTTCAGCCAGTTCCTCACACGCAGCGCCGGGATCGGTGCCTTCATCAAGAAAGGCGTAGCGGATATCTGCCGGCGGGGCAGGTTGGCCTTGCGCCGTGCATATGGCGTCTGCCCCGTGCGAATCAAGCGTTTCTGCAAGTTCGAACAGCGATTCGATCAGGTCGGCGGTTTTGCGGTCATGCCGGGCAAGGGCCGAAAGCGCCTCGGCATGGCGGTTGATCTGGTCGGGAAAGCGGGCGAGCCCGGCGATCACGGCGTCAAGCAACCCCTGCCGCTGGCCGCCTGCCATGATGCCGGAAAGCTGCGAACGGGCCGCCTCGGAAAGCCCCTGCGGCTGCGGTGTCCACTTGCGCTGGACACCTTGCGGCGCCTGCTGGCGGGGTGCGCGCGGGGGGTAGGCGAAGGCGGAAAAGCGGTCTGACAGCTCGCGGCGGTAGAGGCTCTTGATCTCAGGATCGGCGATGGTCTCGACATGCGCCATCAGTCGCGCCTTCAGCCCCGCCTTGGCTTCGGGCGTGGCGAGGGGCTGGGCATCGCGCTCCACCTCCCACAGCGTATCGATCAGACTGGCGGGCGCGGCGAGCAGCCGCTCCATCGCGCCCTTGCCCTGCTGCTTCAACAGATCGTCCGGATCGAGCCCGGCAGGCAGGCGCACGATCCCCAGCGAGCGCATCGGCGCCAGCATCGGCAGCGCCCGCGCAATCGCCCGCATCGCCGCCCTCTGCCCCGCCGCATCGCCATCGAAACACAGCACCGGCACCTCGACCATGCGCCACAGCATCTCCAGCTGCATTTCGGTGAGCGCCGTGCCGAGCGGCGCGACCGCATCCGCGATCCCCGCATTGGCGAGCGCGATCACATCCATGTAGCCTTCAACCACCACCACGCGCCCGCTCTGGCGGGCAGCGGGCGCGGCGCGGTGGAGGTTGTAGAGCGTGCGGCCCTTGTCGAACAATTCGGTGTCGGGCGAGTTGAGATATTTCGCTACCCCGTCGCGCTTGTCGAGGACCCGCCCCCCGAAGGCGATCACCCGCCCGCGCGCGTCCTGAATGGGCAGCATGACGCGGCCGCGGAAGCGGTCGTAACGCTCGCCCGCCTCGTTGGCGGCGCGCATCCCTGCGCCTTCGAGCATATCCTCGCCGAATTGCGACAACGCTTTGGGCAGCGCCTGCCGGTCATCGGGCGCCCAGCCGAAGCCGAATTCACGCATGATCGCGGGGGAGAATCCGCGCCGTGCCAGGTATTCCCGCGCCGCGCCGCCGGAAGGCCCGGCAAGGCTTTCGACGAAGAACCGCTGCACTGCCTCGGTCACATCGATCAGGCTGGCACGTTGTTCGGCGCGGCGGGCCATCTGCGGATCGGGCGCGGGGACGTCCATCCCGGCCATTCCGGCAAGTTCCTTGACCGCGTCCATGAACCCAAGGCCCGCATGATCGACCATCCAGCCGATCGCATCGCCGTGCGCCCCGCAGCCGAAGCAGTGGTAGAAGCCCTTCTGGTCGTTGACGTAGAAGCTCGGCGTCTTCTCGTCATGGAACGGGCAGCACCCCTTCCACTCCCGCCCCGCCCGCGTCAGCTTGACCGTGCGCATGACAAGCGACGACAGCGTGATCCGCGCACGCAGCTCGTCCTTCCATTGCGGGGTGATGGCCATGGGCTTCTACTGCCCCTCAAGTCCGTGCGTGTCGAGCCCTTCGGCAGGCTCAGGATGAACTGCCGACTTCGTCGTCAGTCGAGACACCTTGCGGCGGAGCGTCTGTGGATCGTTCGGATGGCGGCTTGGCAAAGTGAGACAAGGCCTGCCAGTCGGAACGGGCAAGCGCTTCCTTCTTGGCCCTTGACCACTTCTCGACCTTCAGCTCGGTTTCCAACGCTTCGTGGCGGGTCGGGAAGTATTGTGCCCAAAGCAATGCCACCGGACGGCGCTTTGACGTGAACTCCGAAAATCCGCCATGATGGTGCTCGGCCAGACGGCGTTCCAGATCATCGGTGTGGCCGGTGTAATAGAGGCCGTCAGAGCAGCGCAGAATGTAGCACCAGAAGGCCATGTCCTCACCCTAACCGTTCGCCTCGAGCGAAGTCGAGAGGCCTTTGCCCCAAGGCAAGGAGTGTCTCGACTACGCTCGACACGAACGGAGGTTGCTTAAGATGTCCGGGGCGACGATAATCAGGAAAGCGCCGCCTTTACCAGCGTGCTCGCCAGCTTGCCATCGAGCACCGCGCCGTGGCGGGCCTTCAGTTCGGCCATGACGGTGCCCATGTCCTTCATGCTCGACGCGCCCGTCTCGGCCTTGATCGCCTCGATCGCGGCCTTGGTCGCGGCCTCGTCCATCATCTGCGGCAGGAATTCCTCGATCACGGCGAGTTCGGCCTTTTCCTTGTCGGCCAGTTCCTGCCGCCCGCCGCTTTCATACATCTCGATCGATTCGCGGCGCTGCTTGGCCATCTTCTGGAGCACGCTGACCACCAGTTCATCATCGGGAATCGCCTTGCCACTGGTGCGCTCCTCGATATCGCGGTCCTTGATCTTGGCGCTGATCTGGCGGAGCGCGGCGGTGCGGTCTTTCTCACCCGCCTTCATCGCTGCGATGGTGGCGGCCTTGATATCGTCACGGATCATTACGTCATTTCCTGTGGATTGGGGTATGGTGCGCGCCTCTAACGCAAATATCGGGCCTAGCCTAGGTTGACGCGGGGGGTGCTTGGCCCTAGCGGGCAAAACTTAGCAACATCGCTGGCAACACCCGCAAACGGAGCGCCCCAATGGCCGACCCCGCAACTTTTCGTGCGCAACCTTCAGGGGCGACCGGCGTTCTGGTTCTTGCCGATGGCACCGTAGTCTGGGGCCGCGGCTTCGGCGCAACCGGAAGCGCGGTGGGCGAGGTGTGCTTCAACACCGCCATGACCGGCTATCAGGAGGTGATGACCGATCCTTCCTACGCCGCCCAGATCGTCACCTTCACCTTCCCGCACATCGGCAATGTCGGCGCGAACGGCGAGGATATCGAGAGCAAGGTCGAAGGCGCGGTCGGCTGCGTGGTGCGCGAGGACGTGACCGAGCCGAGCAATTTCCGCAGTATCGAGCGTTTCGCCGACTGGATGGTGCGCAACGGCAAGATCGGCCTTTCGGGGGTCGATACCCGTGCGCTCACCCGCCGCATCCGCCAGTCCGGCGCACCCAACGCGGTGATCGCGCACGCGCCGGACGGCAAGTTCGATCTGCCTGCGCTGCTTAGGCGCGCACAGGAATGGCCGGGGCTGGAAGGCATGGACCTCGCCATCCGCGTCACCCGCGAGGGGCGCGAGGGCTGGGAGGGCGGCTACTGGACGCTCGGCAAGGGATACGGACGGGCGGCGTTCGATGCCAAGCCGCACGTGGTCGCGATCGATTACGGCGCGAAGGACAATATCTTCCGCAATCTGGTGAAGGCCGGTGCGCGGGTGACGGTGGTGCCGGCCAAGACCTCGTTCGACGAGGTCATGGCTCTGAAGCCCGACGGCGTGTTCCTCTCCAACGGCCCGGGCGATCCGGCGGCGACCGGGGAATATGCCGTGCCGGTGATCCGCGCGCTGCTCGACGCCGACGTGCCGCTGTTCGGCATCTGCCTTGGCCATCAGATGCTCGCGCTGGCCGCGGGCGCCAAGACGATCAAGATGCACCAGGGCCACCGCGGCGCAAACCACCCCGTCCAGCGGGTTGGCGAGGGCTGGGGGGAGACCACCGGCCTCGTCGAGATCACCTCGATGAACCACGGTTTTGCTGTGGATGCCGCGACTTTGCCCGAGGGAGTGGAGCAGACCCATGTGAGCCTGTTCGACGGGACGAACTGCGGCATCGCGATCAAGGGCAAGCGGGCGTTTGCGGTGCAGTATCATCCTGAGGCGTCACCGGGGCCGCAGGACAGCTTCTACCTGTTCGAGAAGTTCGTGGGGGGGCTGTGATGGCGCTGTGCGACAACATCCGGATCAGACAGCAGGGCGATCTAGATGGCCTTTGCGGGGTGTATTCTATCGTTCACTTTGTGCTTCGCTATAAGTGTACGGATTCTGGCCTGGTAGCGAGCAGAGTTTTCAACCTTACGCTGGAAGGTCTAGCAAATGCTAATGCATTGCTGCCGCAGAAAATCAGAGGCGGCATTGGTCAAGGGAAGCTCCGTCAAGCATTTGATTACATGGCAGAGCACGAAAGGCTCCCAGTCCGAGCACATACTCTCTCGAGCTATTCGCGTCGTTTCGACGCAAGCAACGTTTTCGAAGTTCTCAGGGAATTGAAATCGAATGAAGGTGTGATGGCTCTTATTCCGGCACCGCAGCACTGGGTGCTCGCTCATTCCCCCAAAGCAAAGACTTTCTTGATCGACGACTCGGCTGAAGGGCGTGTCCGCCAAGTTACCGGCAACACCATCGCTCACCGTCAATTCTCCTCTACCAAAGGTCTTGTATTCGCCAATGCCTAGAAGAACCGACATCTCCTCGATCCTCGTCATTGGCGCTGGCCCGATCATCATCGGGCAGGCCTGCGAGTTCGATTACTCCGGCACGCAGGCGATCAAGGCGTTGAAGGAGGAGGGCTACCGGGTCATCCTCGTCAACTCCAACCCCGCGACGATCATGACCGACCCGGAGTTTGCCGACGCGACCTATATCGAGCCGATCACGCCCGATATCGTCGCCAAGATCATCGCCAAGGAACGGCCCGATGCGCTGCTGCCCACGATGGGCGGGCAGACCGCGCTGAACTGCGCGCTCAAGCTCGATGAAATGGGCGTGCTGGCCGAATACGGCGTCGAGATGATCGGCGCGAAGGCCGACGCGATCGACAAGGCGGAAAACCGCCAGCGGTTCCGCAATGCGATGGACAAGATCGGGCTGGAATCCGCCCGCTCCGGCGTCGCCAACACGCTCGAACAGGCGCGCGAGATCCTCGAACGCACGGGCCTGCCCTCGATCATCCGGCCCAGCTTCACCCTCGGCGGCACGGGGGGCGGGATCGCCTACAACAAGGCCGAATTCGACCAGATCGTGCGCGAGGGCCTCGACGCCTCGCCCACCACCGAAGTCCTGATCGAGGAATCGCTCCTCGGATGGAAGGAGTTCGAGATGGAGGTGGTGCGCGACCGCAAGGATAACGCGATCATCGTCTGCTCGATCGAGAACGTCGATCCGATGGGCGTCCACACCGGCGATTCCATCACCATCGCCCCGGCGCTGACGCTGACCGACAAGGAATACCAGATCATGCGCAACGCGAGCATCGCGTGCCTGCGCGAGATCGGGGTGGAGACGGGCGGATCCAACGTCCAGTTCGCGGTCAATCCCAAGGATGGCCGCCTGATCGTGATCGAGATGAACCCGCGCGTGTCGCGCTCCTCGGCGCTGGCTTCGAAGGCGACGGGCTTCCCCATTGCCCGCGTCGCGGCCAAGCTGGCGGTCGGCTACACGCTCGATGAACTCACCAACGAGATCACCGGCGCGACGCCTGCCAGCTTCGAGCCGACCATCGACTACGTCGTGACCAAGATCCCGCGCTTCGCCTTCGAAAAGTTCAAGGGCGCGGCCAATGACCTTTCGACTGCGATGAAATCGGTCGGCGAGGTGATGGCGATCGGTCGCAGCTTCCAGGAATCGATGCAGAAGGCGCTGCGGGGGCTGGAAACGGGCCTCGACGGGTTCAACCGCGTGCCCGAGCTGGAAGGCCAGCCCCGCGATGTGATCAACGCCGCCCTGTCGCGCCGCACGCCCGACCGGCTGCTGAAGGTCGGACAGGCCTTCCGCGAGGGGCTGTCGGTGGAAGAGATCGCCGCTGTCACCTTCTACGATCCGTGGTTCCTGCGCCAGATCGAGCAGATCATCGCCGCCGAACGCGAAGTGCAGAAGGATGGCCTGCCCCGCGATGCAGCTGGCCTGCGCCGCCTCAAGGCGATGGGCTTTTCCGACAAGCGGCTCGCGACCCTCGCTGTGCGCTCTGTCGGGGTGGCGGGGGGCTTGGCCGAAACGCAGGCCAAGCGTTCGGGGCTGCTCCACGATGCGCTGGTCGCCATGGCTGGCGCAACGAGCGAGGAAGAGGTGCGCGCCCTGCGTCACAAGCTCGGCGTCTATCCCGTGTTCAAGCGGATCGACAGCTGCGCCGCCGAGTTCGAGGCGATCACGCCCTACATGTATTCGACCTACGAAGCCCCCAGCTTCGGCGAACCCGAATGCGAAGCCGTACCGTCAGACCGGCGCAAGATCGTCATCCTCGGCGGCGGACCGAACCGGATCGGGCAGGGGATCGAGTTCGATTACTGCTGCGTCCATGCCTGTTTCGCGCTGGCCGAACAGGGCTTCGAGACGATCATGGTCAACTGCAACCCCGAAACCGTCTCGACCGATTACGACACCTCCGACCGGCTCTATTTCGAGCCGCTCACGGCGGAAGACGTGCTCGAAATCCTGCGGGTGGAACAGCAGAACGGCGAGCTGGTGGGCGTGATCGTCCAGTTCGGCGGGCAGACCCCGCTGAAACTGGCGCAGGCGCTGGAAGATGCGGGCATCCCGATCCTCGGCACCTCGCCCGATGCGATCGACCTTGCCGAAGACCGCGAACGCTTTGCCAAGCTGGTCAGCAAGCTGAAGCTGAAGCAGCCCGACAACGGCATCGCCCGCAGCCGGGATGAAGCCGCTGCCGTGGCGGCGCGGATCGGCTATCCGGTGCTGCTGCGTCCGTCCTACGTCCTTGGCGGCCGCGCGATGGAAATTGTCGACAGCGAAGCCCAACTCGACAGCTACATCGCCACGGCGGTGAATGTGTCGGGCGATAGCCCTGTGCTTATCGACCAGTATCTGCGCGATGCGATCGAATGCGATGTCGATGCGCTGTGCGATGGCGATGAAGTGCGCGTGGCGGGCGTGATGCAGCATATCGAGGAAGCGGGCGTGCATTCGGGCGACAGCGCCTGCACCCTGCCGCCCTATTCGCTGCCCGCAGAGGTAATCGCCGAGATGGAGCGGCAGGCCGAGGCGCTGGCGTTCGCGCTGGGCGTCAAGGGCCTGATGAACATCCAGTTCGCGGTGAAGGACAACACCGTTTACCTGATCGAGGTCAACCCTCGCGCCAGTCGCACCGTGCCGTTTGTGGCGAAAGCCATCGGTCAGCAGGTCGCCAAGATCGCGGCGCGGGTGATGGCGGGCGAAAAGCTCGCCACCTTCCCGCCGTTCAAGCGCGAGCTGGATTACATGGCGGTGAAGGAAGCGGTGTTCCCGTTTGCGCGCTTCCCCGGTGCCGATCCGGTGCTCAGCCCCGAAATGAAGTCCACCGGCGAGGTGATGGGGATCGATTCCAGCTTCGAGGCGGCCTTCCTCAAATCGCAGCTCGGCGCCGGGATGGTGCCGCCGCAATCGGGCACGGTGTTCGTCAGCGTCAAGAACACCGACAAGACCGCGATTGTCCCTGCTGTGCGCCAGCTGATCGACAAGGGTTTCCGCGTGATCGCCACCGGCGGCACGCAAAGCTTCCTTGCCGAACAGGGGCTTGCCGTGGAGCGCGTGAACAAGGTGGCCGAAGGGCAGCCGCACATCGTTGACAAGATCATCGATGGCGACATCGCGCTGATCTTCAACACCACCGAAGGCTGGCAATCGCTGATGGACAGCAAGTCGATCCGTCAGGCGGCGCTGGCGAACAAGGTGCCTTACTATACCACGGCAGCCGGATCGGTCGCGGCAGCGGCGGCGATTTCGGCGATCAGCCCCGATCAGCTTGAAGTCCGCTCGTTGCAGGACTATTATGCAACCTGACTGAGACTTTCCCCCGACATCGAAAGCGCCTCATGCCGTAATCTTCATGCGGCCGGGCGTCTTTTCCTCGGTGTCGGGTAAGGCGTTTCGGGAAACGGACGAAAGAACAGGAAGATGGCGACGATGGAAAAGGTGCCGATGCTGGCCGAGGGTTACGAGCGGTTGACCGCCGACCTCAAGGTGCTGCGCGAGGAACGCCCGAAAATCGTCGAGGCGATCGAGGAAGCGCGTGCCCACGGCGATCTTTCGGAAAACGCCGAATATCACGCCGCCAAGGAACGTCAGGGCCAGGTCGAAGCCATGATCGGCGAGATCGAAAGCATGGTGAGCCGTGCCCAGATCATCGATCCCGCCACGCTTTCGGGCGACAAGATCATCTTCGGCGCGACCGTGACCCTGCTTGACGAGAACGACAAGCCGGTGCGTTACCAGATCGTCGGCCAGACCGAAGCGGATGCCAACAAGGGCCGCATTTCCTATTCCTCGCCGCTGGCGCGCGCGCTGATCGGCAAGCAGGTGGGCGACGAGATCGAGGTGACGGTGCCTTCGGGCGAGAAGTTCTACCTCGTCGACAAGATCGAGTTCATCTGAGGCCGACCGGCATGGCCGTGCCGCCCGTCAGGCCGCTGGCCGAGCGTCGGGTGGCGCAGGCCTTCATCGATGCAGGCGCGGTCAGCATGGCCGACGCGGTTGCCTACACCCCCGGCACGACTGCCCGCCAGCGCGCTTTCGAGCGGCTGAAGGGCGCTGACGTGCTGAAGACCGACGGGCAGGGCCGCTGGTATCTCGACGAAGCGAAGTGGGGCAAGCATCGCTCCGATCGCCGCACCCGGGTGGTGCTGACGATGCTCGCGGTGGCGGCTGCGGGGGCCTTCGCGGCGCTGCGCTAGGCCCGGTTTAGACCCCCTCTAGGTCCGTCTAGACCCCCTTTAGACCCTTTTCAGGCCCCTTTTGCCCGATGTTTCACGTGAAACATCGGCGCAAATGGTGCCGGCCGTTCAGTCTTCCGGGGTCAGCAGTTTGTGGATGTGGACGACGACATACTTCATCTCGGCATCGTCAACCGTGCGCTGCGCCTGTGCGCGCCAAGCGTCGACCGCCGCTTCATAGGTGCTGAACACGCCGACGACGTGGATGCTTTCGGGGTCCTGGAATTCGATGCCGCGCGGGTCTTTGACGCGGCCGCCCATCACGAGATGGAGCCGCTGGGTGGGGGTGGTTTCTGCCATGTCACAAGTCCTTGGGGAGGAACGATGCGCGCCCCTTAACGCCTCGCACGGCAACATCAAGTCCGCGGGGCTGCGGGGCGTATCAGCCTTTGGTCTTGCGCCGGATTTCGCCTGCGACGCGCCCTGCGGTATCGCGGGATTTCTGTGCGATGTCGCGCGCTCTCGATCCCGCTGCATTGCCCAGCTCGCCGGCGCGTTCCTGCCCTTCGCGGGCGGCCTCCAGCGCATCGTCGATCAGGGTCATGACATAGGCCACCGCCGCTTCGCCCAGCAGGGTGCCGATCCGCGAACCGCCCTTGGCGGCAAGCTCCTTGACGCCCGAGGTCGCACTCGCCGCAGCGCCCGATACCGCGCCGCCCGCGCTGCCCGCCACGCGCCGGGCCACCCGCCGTCCGGGGGTGGTGAGCAGACCGATCGCCAGCCCGATGGCAAGCGCCCCGCCGATCACTGTCAGCGGATGGGCGCGGGTGTAATCGACCGCCGCCTCTGCCGCCGTGCGGGCCTTGTCGGCGAGGGTGCGTTCGGCATTGCGGCGCTCTGCCGCTTCGATCCGGGCGCGCAGCGAATCCCGTTTGGGATCGGCGAGGAAGCGCGGTTGAACGGTCATGCGGGGTCTCCT
The DNA here is from genome assembly GCF_056848235.1 of Erythrobacter sp. RANMB8. Lineage (NCBI taxonomy): Bacteria > Pseudomonadati > Pseudomonadota > Alphaproteobacteria > Sphingomonadales > Erythrobacteraceae > Erythrobacter > Erythrobacter sp. RANMB8. The sequence goes on along the minus strand of NZ_JBREHG010000002.1, from coordinate 453,707 downwards.
CCTGAGGCGGGTTCTGTGTCGGGCACGATGTCGTCACCCGCGCCGCTGTCGTCAAGTTCCTCGATCCATTCGAGAATTGGCCCGCGGGCAAGGAACAGGATGATCGCGCCGACCAGCAGCGCCAGCACGCCCTTGTGATCGCCCGCCTGCGCGGTGGCCTGCGCCAGCACATCGCGGGCGCCGGCTTTCATGCGCGAGGTAATCGTTGAACTGACGCCCGACGAAACGCGGCTCGCGATCCCCTGTTCGGACAGGCTGGCGCGCAGCCGCTCGACATCCTCGGCCAGCACGGCGCGGGCGGCATCGCGCAGGGCGCGGTCTTCGGTGAAGCGCGGGGGCAGGGCGGTCATTGCGCCTCGCTCCCGCCGAACATCGCCGCCAGCAGCTTGCCCTTGCCGAGCGCGCCGTAGACCAGCACCGCGACCCCGACCAGCATCACGCCGACAACAATCGCAATCGCGCCCCAGATCGTCACCAGCGGCGCGAGCGCGATCACCGCGCCCACCGCCAGCGCGATCAGCGCGATGTGGAGCAGCACCACCGCCAGCACCAGCAGCACAATGGCGCGCCCGGCGGCCTTGCCGGCCAGCCCGGCACGGGTCTTCTGGAAGGCGATTTCCGCCTCGGCATAGGTGCGCGCATCCTCGACCAGCGCGGCGACATCGTCGCGCAGCGCGGTGAAGCTGTTGTCGCTTTCGGGCGCGGCATCCGCCGGATCGGCGGCGCTCTCCTCCGGCGACCGCAGCGGGCCGGGTTCGCTATCGTGCATGGCCAGTCCCTGCCAATGCCTGCGCCGCGATCAGCCCTTCCGGCCGCGGAACAGGCGGGCGATGAAGAAGCCCACCACGGCGGCAAGGCCCACGGCGACGCCGGGGCTCTTGCGCACCATCTCGCGCGCGTCCTCGCCCAGTTCCTCGACGCTTTTGGCTTCGAGCTTGGCCGAGGTTTCCTGCAGCGTGCGCGATGCCTTGCGGGCGTAATCGCCGTATTGTTCGCCCAGCTTCTCGTCGATCTGGGACGCGCTTTCGCCCACCACCTTGCCGAGCGAAGCGATGGCGTCGCTGGCGACCTGCTTGCCCTCGACCGCGAGCTCGCCCGCCTTGCCGAGTGCCTGTTCGCCATAGACCTTGGCTTCGGCGACCAGATCGGTGCTCTTGCCCTTGGCCTGTTCGCCCACGGCAGAAAGGCGGGTTTCCGCCTCGGCACGCAGCGCGGCAGCACCGGCCTTGGCCTCTTCCAGCGCGGCGTTGAAGCGGCCCTTGGCTTCGGCAACCGGGGCAGGGGCAGCATCGGCGCTCTTGGCGGTCGCGGCGGTCTTGCGCGGGGTTGCCTTGGCCGGCGCCTTGGCCTTGGCGGCGCCGCCCTTGGCCGGGCTGGCCGGGGTCTTGCGGGTCTTGGGCTTGGCGGCGGGCGGGGTGGTTTCTTCGGCCATTATCTCACCTTCATTCGCTATGTGTTCGTATGCAGGGGCTGAAGTGCGCTTGCACGCCCATGTTCCAGAGCATACGGCGATAGACAACGCGGCACGTCCAGAATCACGTTCTGCAAAGTGTCTTATCAGTCTACAACACATTACTGCCGGAGCCAAACATGACCGCCATCATCGACCTGCACGGCCGCGAGATTCTCGACAGCCGCGGAAACCCCACCGTCGAAGTCGATGTGCTGCTCGACGACGGCAGTTTCGGCCGCGCCGCCGTGCCCTCGGGCGCGTCGACCGGCGCGCACGAGGCGGTGGAACTGCGCGACGGCGATGCCGGGCGCTATCTCGGCAAGGGCGTGCTGAAGGCAGTAGAAGCGGTCAACACCGAGATCCGCGAACTGCTGGTCGACAATTTCGATGCCGAAGATCAGCGCGATATCGACCTGTCGCTGATCGCGCTCGATGGCACCGCCAACAAGTCGCGCCTGGGGGCGAACGCGATCCTCGGCACCTCGCTTGCAGTGGCCAAGGCGGCGGCCAATGCGCGGGGCCTGCCGCTCTATTCCTATCTCGGCGGGGTATCGGCGCACGTGCTGCCGGTGCCGATGATGAACATCATCAACGGCGGCGAACACGCAGACAACCCGATCGACATCCAGGAATTCATGATCATGCCCGTCGGCGCGGACAGCCTTGCCGAGGCGGTGCGCTGGGGCGCGGAGGTGTTCCACACCCTCAAGAAGGGTCTGCACCAGAAAGGCCTCGCCACCAGCGTCGGTGACGAGGGCGGCTTTGCCCCCGATCTCGCCAGCACCCGCGCCGCGCTCGATTTCATCATGGAATCGATCGCCAAGGCGGGTTTCAAGCCGGGCGAGGATATCGTTCTGGCGCTCGATTGCGCCGCGACCGAATTCTTCAGGAACGGCAAGTACGAAATCTCGGGCGAAGGCCTCAGCCTGTCGCCTGACGAAATGGCCGATTACCTTGCGAAGCTGACCGCCGATTACCCGATCCGTTCGATCGAGGACGGCATGAGCGAGGACGATTTCGAAGGCTGGGCCGCGCTGACCGCGAAGATCGGGCACAATGTCCAGCTGGTCGGCGACGATCTGTTCGTGACCAACCCGGCCCGCCTGTCTGACGGGATCGCCAAGGGGCTGGCCAACTCGCTGCTGGTCAAGGTCAACCAGATCGGCACGCTCACCGAAACGCTCGCCGCGGTCGATATGGCGCACCGTGCGCGCTACACCTGCGTGATGAGCCACCGTTCGGGCGAAACCGAGGATGCGACCATCGCCGATCTCGCGGTGGCGACCAATTGCGGCCAGATCAAGACCGGCTCGCTCGCCCGTTCCGACCGGCTTGCCAAGTACAACCAGCTGATCCGCATCGAGGAAGAACTGGGCGACAGTGCATTCTATGCCGGGCGCGGTTGCTTTGGCGGGCGCTGCTGACCGGTTGCCCGGGGGCTAGAGCGGTTTCCGGCCGCTTTAGAAGCCCCCGGCGTCCTGCATCGCTTCGAAAAAGCGCTCCATTGCCGCAATGCCCCGGGCGGTCAGCCGCACCAGCACGCGGCGATGGTCCTCGGGATCGTTTTCGCGCACCACAAGGCCTTCATCGGCCAGCACGCCCAGCCAGCGCAGGCCGGTGGTGGCCGGCGAGGCCGATCCGATGCAGGCGCTCGATACGGATACCGGCTTGCCCTCTGCCTGGGCGATGAACAGATCGAGCAGAATGTCCCACGCCGGTTCGCCGAACAGGTCGGCATTGCCGAAGATCGCAGCGCGTTTGCGGCGCAGCGCATAGGTCTTGCGCGCCATGGCAAGGAAGGGCCGGGAATCGCGGTTCGGCCGGGCGGGGATGCGGGGCTTCGCCTCGTCAACACTGTCATTGCTTGCCGCGGCTTCCCGCAGCCGGGCTGCGATGCTCATCAACTCGTCGGCAAGCGGGGTGAGGATCGCCTGCTGTTCGGCCAACCCGCTCTCGTCAAATGGGCGAGCGGCGTAACCCGGTGTATCGCCCATCCAATCGCCTCCGGACGTATCCGGCCCTGTCAGGCCCGTTGTTTCTTGGTGTAAACATAGGGGTTTGCGCGGGATGTGGCTTTACGGGGAAATACGCAGCAGGTGCTTTTCGTCGGGGAAATACAGGATGTGGGAAGGGCTATTGCCGCCGCGCCTGATCCAGTCTCAGTTGCTGGATCGCGGCATCCAGATGAGCCGCCGCGATGCGGGCGCCCATGGCATCGAGTGCTGTCAGCTGTGCCTCCAGGGCGGCAATAATCGCGCTGACGCCGGGGTCGCCCGTCGTGGCCGGAGCATTCTGTTCCAAGGTAAAATCCCAACTATCGTTTCATCATTCTGCCCGCCCGCGCGACCAGCGGGTTTCAGGGGGCAGTGGCTGGGGCGATATCGCGTTAATCCCTTATGGAATGCTACAGAGGGAAACTACGTAGTTGAGGGTCGGAGCCAAAACGGGACAGGCCCGTGCCCGACCGTCAACAAAGGTCGTGACAGCTCAGCCGAAGCGTTCCTGAAGCGCCATCAGGGCCAGTGCCGCCTTTGCCGCCTCGCCACCCTTGTCCTTCTGTGCCGGGTCAGCACGGACGAGCGCCTGCGCTTCGTTCTCGACTGTCAGGATGCCGTTGCCGATTGCGATGCCGTCCATCGTCAGGGCCATGATCGCCCGCGCGCTTTCACCTGCAACGATCTCGAAGTGATAGGTCTCGCCGCGGATCACGACGCCGATGGCGACGAAACCGTCGTAGAGGTCGCTTTCAGCCGCCAGAGCAATCGCACCGGGGATTTCGAGCGCGCCGGGCACGGTCAGCACCTCGACCTCATGCCCTGCCGCTTCCAGCGCGCCCCGTGCACCGGCGATCAGCATATCGTTGAGGTGGGCGTAGAAACGCGCTTCGACAATCAGAATGCGGGCCATGGTGCTTACTCCGGAATGGGGTGGAAATCGGTGATGGTGAGGCCGAAGCCTTCGAGCGCGACAAGATCGGGGCGGCTGTTCGACAGCAGCACCATATCCGAGACGCCGAGATCGACCAGAATCTGCGAGCCGATGCCGATGCTGCGCAGTTCCTCGTCGCGGCTCCATTCGCCGGTGCCGACGCGGCCGGTGAGGATCACGATGACGCCCGACCCGTGATCGCCCACGGCCTGCATGGCCCGCTGCAAGGTTCGCTTGCGAGGTCCGGGCTGGCCGAGCACGTCGTCGAACACCGAAATCGGATGGACGCGGGCGAGGGTGGGCTCGCCCGGCACGACATGGCCCTTTTGCAGCACATAGGCCTCGTTGCCGGCAACGCGGTCGCGATAGGTGATCATGCGCCACTGGCCGCCGTAATCCGATGCAAAGCTGCGCTCGCCGAGGCGCTCCACGAGGTGATCGTTGCGCATCCGGTAGGCGATCAGATCGCGGATCGTGCCGATCTTCAGATCATGCTTGCGCGCGAACTTCACCAGATCGTCGAGCCGGGCCATGGTGCCATCATCGTTCATGATCTCGCAGATCACGCCCGAAGGGTTGAGACCTGCGAGCCGCGAGATATCGACCGCCGCCTCGGTGTGCCCGGCGCGCACCAGCGTGCCGCCATCGCGGGCCATCAGCGGAAAGACATGGCCGGGGGTGACGATATCCTCGGCCCCCTTGGTCGCGTCGATCGCCACCGAGATGGTGCGCGCGCGGTCCGCCGCCGAGATGCCGGTGGTGACGCCTTCCTTCGCCTCGATCGAGATGGTGAAGGCGGTCTGCATCGATTCCTTGTTGTTGCGGCTCATCGGTTCGAGCCCCAGCTGATCGACCCGCGCCTTGGCGAGCGCGAGGCAGATCAACCCGCGCCCGTGGGTTGCCATGAAGTTGATCGCCTGCGGGGTGGCCATCTGCGCCGGGATGATCAGATCGCCCTCGTTCTCGCGGTCTTCGTCATCGACGAGGATATACATGCGCCCGTTGCGCGCCTCGTCGATGATTTCCTCGATCGTGGCGAGCACGGGCCGGTCCTCGTTGGCCTCAAGGAAAGCTTCGAGCTTGGCGAGGGTCTCTGCCGTGGGGTTCCAGCTATCCTCGGTGCAGTCACGCAAGGTGTTGGCGTGAAGACCGGCGGCGCGGGCGAGCCCGGCCTTGGTCATGGTGCCCGATGTGACGAGATCGCGAACGCGTGTGATGAGCGATGTGTTCATACGGGCGCATTATCACATTTCGATGTGATAGCAAGCTGGGCGAGGGGCATATGGTAACGGCTTGTGTCCGGCAGACAAATGCGCGAACAATTATCGAGGCAATGTTCTTCCGGGGGGGGAAAGCAATGGATCCGACCATCATCAAGCAGCTAGCCACGCAAACCTGCAGCGCGGGCAACATCACAATCATGCGAGGACAACTCATTCGTCTGAGCGAGATTCGTTCGATGTTGCATGCTGACATACGGGAGGCGGAGCAAAACCAAGACACCGCCGCTCTCGAACGCCATGTCCTTTTTGGTCTGCAACTCGTCAAAGCGACGTGCGATGTCGTCGTAACGGTGGCAGGAGAATTCGGACCGCCGCCGATGAAGGTCATCTCCACACTTTATTCGGGCGCCCAACCGAGTGCCGAATTGCTCGGCAAGTCCATTTCAGGCCAATCAGTAAGCATGGCGGAGTGGGCGACCGGCCTTAATGCAGGCATTCATGCCGGCATAAAGGTGCGCCTTGGTGTCGATTCCGACATGGTGAACCTTGCCGACCTCAACCAGTTGAAAACCGACATTTTCATAAACGCGGTGGCGGGGGATGCTGATGGCGTGGTTCAGGCAATAATCGATCGACAGCTCTTGATGGCTGGATGGGTGGCGGACCTTACCACAAAGGCCGACGTCTCGACCGTCATGAATTCCGGAATTGCCGTAGCCAAAGCAGCCCTCGCCTACAAGGCTGCGTACGACGAGTGGAAAAGTGGCGACTTGAGTGATGTCTTTGCCACCGGAATTGCTGTGGCGAAGCGGCAAATCGATCAGATATCCGGTCAAATCGCAGGGCTGGAACGCGATCTTGCCGCCTGTAGCGGTGCCCAGAAGCCGTCGCAGTTCGGCTTTTCTGCAATCGATATGCTCCGGAACAGGCCTTCGGGCCCTTCATTCCTACCAGGTCGATAGAAGTTGCCGATTTTCAAGGAATGGTGGACGCACTAGGGCTCGAACCTAGGACCCGCTGATTAAGAGTCAGCTGCTCTACCAACTGAGCTATGCGTCCATTCCGATCAGGTCGGAAACGCGGCGGGCGGGGTCGAAGCCGCGTCCCGATTCGCGTGAGGCGCTGCATTTAGCGCGTCGGGCGATGCTGGCAAGGCCCTAATCGCGAAAAATCGTGCTCACACCGACAATCCGCGCCGTGGTGCCTCGCGGTTCCAGCGGTTCACCATCATCAGCAGGCCGATGCAGATCATGTTGGTCATCATCGAAGACCCGCCATGGCTCATCCACGGCAGCGGAATGCCCTTGGCAGGGGCCATGCCCATCACCATCAGCAGATTGATCGCGATGTAGAAGAAGATCGTGGCGGTCGCCCCCGCGGCCAGCAGCGCGCAGAACCGGTCCTGCGATTCGCTCGCCACTTTCCAGCCCCAGCGCAGGATCAGCGTGTACATCGCCAGCACGAACAGCCCGCCCATCAGCCCCCATTCCTCGGCCATGGTGGCAAAGACGAAGTCGGTGTGCGGTTCGGGCAGGTAGTTGAGGTGGCTCTGGGTGCCTTCGTTGAAGCCCTTGCCGAAGATGCCGCCCGATCCGATCGCGATCTTGGACTGGGCGATGTGGTAGCCTGCGCCCAGCGGATCGCTTTCCGGATCGAGGAAGGTCGTCACCCGCGCCTGCTGATAGGGGCGAAGCGCGAAGAAATAGATCAGCGGCATCGCCGCGACCCCGGTGCCACCCGCCAGCAGGAACCACCACAAGGGCAGGCCGGCGAGGAACATCACGACGACGCCGCCAAAGGCAATCGCCACCGACGTGCCCAGATCGGGCTGCAACAGCACCAGCGAAATCGGCAGCACGATAAGCATCCCCGACGGCACCAGCGACCGCCACGATCCGATCATTCCCATCGGCAGGGTCTCGTAAAACCGCGCCATGGCCAGCACCACCGCGGGCTTCATCAGTTCCGAAGGCTGGATGCGAATCGGCCCGAATTCGAGCCAGCGCTGACTGCCTCCGCCGACCTGGCCGACAATCTCCACCCCCAGCAGCATCAGCAGCACCACGAGATAGGCCGGATAGGTCAGCACGCGGATCGCTTCGCGCGGCATGGCGGCGATGATCGCGGTCATCACCGAAAACACCAGAAAGCGGACGAAGTGCGAGGTGGCAAAAGGCTGCATCGCTCCGCCGGCTGCGGAATAGAGCACCAGCCCGCCAAACGCCGTCAACAGCACCAGCGGGATCAGCATCTCCCACGGCTGGCGGGCGATGGGCTCGGGAACAATCCCGCTACGGGCGGTGAGGGTGTTCATTGCGGTGTCTCGGGCACAACTGGCGCTGAACCGGGGGTTGGAGCGGGCGTATCCGGCACCGCGGCAGGCGACGTTTCGACAGGGCTGGGCGCGGGCCCAACCGAACTGGTTTCGCCGCGCGGCTTGATCGCATCGGTGGCAATGGCTTCCGACTGGCGGGCGGCAAGGCGCGCTTCGGCTTCGACCCGGTCGAAAATTTCCTTCTCGCGCCGCGGGGGACGGCTGACGGTGGCACCGCGTGCTGCCGCATAGGCCGCATAGCGCGCATCGAGCCGTTGCTGCGCCGTGCCGCCCCACTGCTGTTCCAGTGCGCGCAGGGCCTCCATTCCCTTTTGCGGATCGAACATGAAGGTCATCACGTCGCGGGCGATTGGATAGGCCGAACCCGAACCGCCGCCATGCTCGATCACCACCGCCCCGGCATAGCGGGGGTTGTCGAACGGCGCGAAGAACACGAACAGGCCGTGATCGCGGTACTTCCACGGACCGCTTCGCCCGTCGGAAATGCTCAGCGACACCACCTGGGCCGTGCCGGTCTTGCCCGCCATCTTGACATCGGGCAGCGGCAATTGCGCGCGCCGCGCCGTGCCCGCGCCGTTGACCACATCGCTCATCGCCTGCCGGATGTAGGCGATATCGTCAGGCTTGAAATTGTAATCGGGCGGAGTCTTGGCCGCGCCGCCCATAACCAGCCGGGGATTGAGCACCTTGCCGGTGGCGAGCCGCGCGCTCAGCACTGCGAGTTGCAGCGGACTGGCAAGATAATAGCCCTGTCCGATCGAGGCATTGACCGTATCGAACGGTTCCCACGGGCGCCCGAACTTCTTTTCCTTCCAGGCGGCATTGGGCACCGTGCCGAAAAACTGGCTGTTCACCGGCAGTTCGAACTGTTTGCCCATGCCGAACAGGCTGGCCATGTTCGCCACCTGATCGAAGCCGACCGCCTGTGCGAAGTGGTAGAAATAGCTGTCGCAGCTCTGGGCGATGGCCTTGTTCATGTCGACCACGCCATGGCTGGAGTGGCAGTTGAAAAAGCGGTTGCCGATCCGCCGCCCGCCGCCGCACACGATCGTGTCGGTCGGTTTCACGCCGGCCTGAAGGAACGCCATGCAATGCATCGGCTTGATGGTCGAACCGGGGGGATAGAGCCCCTGCAGCACCTTGTTGCGCAGCGGCACGCGCTCATCCTCGCGCAGCATCGCATATTCCACCCCGCCGATCCCGTCGGAAAAGGAATTGGGGTCGAAGCTCGGCATCGAAGCCATGCACAGGAGGTCGCCGGTGATGCAATCCATCACCACCACCGAGCCGCTTTCCAGCCCGATGCGGCGGGCAGCATAGTCCTGCAAGGGCCCGTCGATGGTCAGACGGATCGGCGCGCCCTGAACATCCTCGCGGGTTTCCAGATCGCGCACGATCCGGCCCGATGCCGTGACCTCCACCCGCCGCGCGCCCGGTATCCCGCGCAGATCCTTCTCGAACTGCTTTTCAAGGCCATCCTTGCCGATCTTGTACCCCGGGGTGATCAGCAGCGGATTGGGGTCTTTCTCGTATTCCTCCGCAGAGGCGGGGCCGACATAGCCGATCAGGTGGCCGACGCTGGAGGCGGTCGGATAGAAGCGCGAAAAGCCCCGTTGCGGCACCACGCCAGGCAGATCGGGCAGGCGCACGCTGAGTGCGGCGAATTGTTCGTAATTGAGGCCGCTGGCCACTTCGACCGGCTGAAACCCGCGTGCGGTGCTGACCTTGTCCTTGATATCGGCAATGCGAGTCGGCTCAAGCGACAGCAACTCACCGAGCCGGTCAATCGTCGCCTCGGCATCTTCAAGCCGTTCGGGGATGAGATCGACACGAAAATCCGCGCGGTTCGAAGCCAGCGGCGCGCCGTCGCGATCAAGGATCCAGCCCCGGCGCGGCGGGATGAGAGTGAGGTTGACGCGGTTGCTTTCGGATTCGAGCCGGTATTTCTCGTTCTCGGCCACAGCCAGATAGCCGAGCCGCAGCGCCAGCAGCACGCCGATGCCGCCTTGCACTGCACCGATCAGCACGGCACGCCGTTCGAACGTGGCGCGCAGGATCGAGGCGTTGATCACGCGGGCGGGGCGCTGCGGACCATCGCGCAGGAACGGGATCTTCATCAGTCGAGCTTCCGCGCTCGCGATAGGCGGAAGCGATCAAGCCGGGCGACCATGCGGGCGATTATCGGATAGAGCAGCACCGACAGCAAGGCCTGCGGTGCGGCGACGTTGAGCATTTCCGGCGTTACGCTCGCCCCCGAAACCAGCAGTGCGGCCAGCCAGTAGGCAACTGCAAGCACGCTGGCAGTAAACCAGTCATGCCAGAAATCGCGCCACGGAAAGCGGGTTTCGATCAGTTCGATGGCGATCATCGCGAGCGACCAGAGGAGGATCGCCGAGCCGAAGGGCTGGCCGCTCACCAGATCGTCGAACGCGCCCAGCGGCGCGCCGGCCCATAGCGGCAACAGGCCGGGGCGCACCAGACGCCACCCCAGCAGCATCAGAAACCCCAGCGGCGGCAAGAGCGGCATAAGATCCGCCAGCAGGAACACCGGCAGCAGCGATCCGAGCATGATCGAGGCATAGGGCACGCTGCGCATGCGCCACGGGTAAGGCGCGCGGTTGATGCGGCGCCCGTAGATGTCCGATCGCGCTCTGGGATCGAGCTGCTCCATCAATCGCTCTCTGGCGAAGGGGATGGGGCCGACGCTGGAGGCTCACCGGAGGCACCGTCACCCGCTGCGTTGCCGCGCAGGGCTGCCACGGCTGCGGGCTGGTGCACCGGTTCGACCGCGACGAAGGCCGTGGCCGCCGGTTCCGCGACCAGCCTTGCAATACCGCCATCGGGCGTGATCTTGCTGATCACGGCCACGGCCACACCCGGGCGGTAATATCCGCCCGCGCCGCTTGTCACCATCACATCGCCGACCTTGAGCGGGTTGATCCCGAGATTGACCAGTCGCACCCGCAGCAGCCCGTCGCCGCGCCCTTCGGCAAAAGCGATGACATCATCCTTGGCGCGGCGCACGGGCAGCACGCTTTCGCTGTCGGTCAGCAGCAGCACGCGGGCGGAATTGCGCCCGGTCTCAAGCACCCGGCCGATAACCCCGCGCTCTGACACCACCGGCATGCCCGGCCTCACCCCGTCGGTCGATCCCGCCCCCAGATAGGCATGACGCCGCACACTGGTGGCGGTCGAACCGACGAGGCGGGCGATCGTTACCGGCTTTGTTGCGGTGTCGCGAAGGCCGATCAGGCTTTTGAGGCGGCGGTTTTCTGCCTTGACGGCTTCGGCTTCTGCAAGCCGGATGCGGGCAACCTCCACTTCCTCGCGCAGCGCGGCATTCTGCTGGGCGGCGTTGAAGTAGTCGCCGATGCCGGACAACAGCCCCTGCGAGCGGGTGCGCACTTCGGCGCTGCCTGCACCCACCGGGGCAACCGCTTCACCCGCCACCCCGCGCAAGGGCGCAAACGCCGCCGGCTGCCACAACGACAGCACCAGCAGCGCAAGCCCCAGCAAGGCCGCAGCACCGGCCAGCAGGTAGCCGGTGAACAGCGAATACTGTGCCTTTTTCGAAAAGCCCGAGCGGCGCGAAGAGGGGGGCGCCATGGCTTATGATCCCTTCTGCCAGTGCTCCCGGCTGATGCCTGCCCGCATCACGCGGTCATCAGCACGCCGCGATAGATCGGGTCTTCCATGGCGCGGCCGGTGCCGATCGCCACGCACAGCAGCGGATCTTCCGCGACCGAGACCGGCAGGCCGGTTTCCTCGCGCAGGTGCTCGTCCAGACGGCGGATCAGCGCCCCGCCACCGGTCAGCACGATGCCCTGATCGACGATGTCTGCGGCGAGTTCAGGCGCGGTGTTTTCCAGCGCGATGCGCACGCCTTCGACAATCGCGCCGATGGGTTCGGACAGCGCCTCGGCGATATGCGCCTGGTTGATCGTGATTTCCTTGGGCACGCCATTGACCAGATCGCGGCCCTTGAGGGTGATGGTCTCGCCCACACCGTCTTCGGGGATCATGGCGATGCCGTAATCCTTCTTGATGCGTTCAGCGGTAGCATCGCCGATCAGCAGGTTGTGGTGACGGCGGACGTAAGAGACAATGGCCTCGTCCATCTTGTCGCCGCCCGTGCGCACCGAGGTAGTGTAGGCAAGGCCGCGCAGCGAAAGCACCGCGACTTCGGTGGTGCCGCCGCCGATATCGACGACCATGCTGCCAACCGGCTCGGTCACCGGCATATCGGCGCCAATCGCCGCTGCCATGGGTTCGAGGATCAGGTGAACGTCCGAAGCCCCGGCGTTCGAGGCCGCATCGCGGATCGCACGGCGTTCCACCGAGGTCGAGCCCGAAGGCACGCAGATCACGATTTCGGGATAGCGGAACATCGATTTCTTGCCATGCACCTTCTGGATGAAGTGCTTGATCATCTGCTCGGCCACTTCGATGTCGGCGATCACACCGTCGCGCAGCGGGCGGATTGCCTCGATGCTGTCGGGGGTCTTGCCCATCATCATCTTCGCATCATCGCCCACCGCCTTGACGCGACGGATGCCGTTGATCGTTTCGATTGCCACCACCGAAGGCTCGTTCAGGACGATCCCCTGATCCTGCACGTAAACCAGCGTGTTCGCCGTGCCGAGATCGATCGCCATGTTCTGCGAGCCGAATTTGAAGAAGTTGGACAGGAAGCTCATTGTGATCCCAGTATTGCGATGGTGGTTTTTCGATGCGGAGTTCAGATGCTTTCGGAGCAAGGCACAGCCGGGTCCGGAGCCTGGCAAAGAGACGTTCCGCGCCCGTTTATGACATGATGCGCAGCGCCTAGCGAATCCACGGACAAAACGCCAAAAAATTTGTCCACTGGCTTGGTGATTTCCGGGGGTTGGCCCTCGAATTTGCGACTGCCGAAGGCTAGCGTGCGACAAATGCCCGAAATCCGCCGCCTGCCTTCGTCACTCGTGAACCGTATTGCTGCGGGCGAGGTGGTCGAACGCCCGGCCGCGGCGCTCAAAGAGCTGGTCGAGAACGCGATTGATGCCGGTGCGCGGCGAATCGGGGTGGTGCTGGCAGAGGGCGGCTTGCAGCGGATCGAGGTGGTCGATGACGGCTGCGGCATGTCCCCTGCGGCGATGGCGCTGGCGCTGGAGCGGCACGCGACATCGAAGCTGCCCGATTCGCTGATCGGTCCCGATGGCGCGATCGAATTGGTCACGACACTCGGCTTTCGCGGCGAGGCGCTGCCCAGCATTGCCAGCGTGGCGCGGCTGACCATCGAGAGCCGCGAACAGGGCGCTGCGGAAGGTTGGCGGCGCGTGGTCGATCATGGTGCACTGCTTGCGGATGAACCCGCCGCGCTTCCGCCGGGCACCCGCGTCAGGGTCGAGGAGCTGTTCGCCAAGGTGCCCGCCCGCCGCAAGTTCCTGCGCACTGCGCGCAGCGAATATGCGGCCTGTCTGGATGTCGTGCGCAGGCTCGCCATGGCGCGGCCGGATATCGCCTTTACGTTGGAAACGCTCAGTGATTTGGGGGGCGAGGCGGCCAAACGCACCGTCCTTTCGCTTCAGGCGGGCGAGGAGCTGGCGATCCGCGTGGCGCGGATCATCGCGCATGAGCTGAAAGACAATTCGGTTGTCATCGAGCAGCTGCGCGAAACGCCCCATGGGACGATGCGGCTGACCGGCGTAGCGGGGCTGCCGACCTATAATCGCGGGGTGGCCGATCATCAGTACCTGTTCGTCAACGGCCGTCCGGTGAAGGACCGGTTGCTGGTGGGCGCGGTGCGGGGTGCCTATGCCGACATGCTGGCGCGGGATCGCCACGCGGTGCTGGCGCTGTTCCTCGACCTGCCACCGCAGGATGTCGATGTGAACGTCCACCCGGCGAAAACCGAAGTGCGGTTCCGGGATTCTGCGGGTGTGAGGGGGTTCATCGTCAGCGGGCTGCGGCAGGCGCTGGCGACCGGCGACCGTCGCTCTGCGCAAGGGCCGGACCGTGCGGCGATGCAAAGATGGCAGGCTGAGCCGGTCGCACCCGTTCCTGCTCCTGTCGCGCCGATGGTGGAGACCATCTTTTCAGGTCGTGACTGGGCAGCGCCGCAAGCGCGGCTTGGCGAGGCGCGTCCGGAATGGAGCGCGCCATTGGCCCAACCCCAAGGCCGCGCCGAGGAAGCCGCGCCCGTGCCCGCCGAGGCGCAGCAATACCCCCTCGGCATCGCGCGCGGGCAAGTGGCCAACACCTATATAGTCGCTGAAGCCGCCGACGGGTTGGTGCTGGTCGATCAGCACGCCGCACACGAGCGCCTTGTGCTCGAACGCCTGCGCGCCGCAGGAGGGGACGAGAGCGTGCGTCGCTCGCAGGCCTTGCTGGTGCCCGATGTGGTCGAGCTGGACGAGGTCGATTGCGACCGCCTCGAAGACGCTGCCGAGGGGCTGGCGCGCTACGGCCTCGTGATCGAACGCTTCGGGCCTTCCGCCATGCTGGTGCGCGCCGTGCCCTCGGCCATAGCCAAGGCTGATACCGCCAGGCTGCTGACCGACCTCGCCGACGACATCGCCAAGCACGGCAAGCAGGAAGACAGTGGCGCGCTGCTGCTGGCCGAGCGGCTCGAACTGGTGCTGGCGACGATGGCCTGCCACGGATCGGTGCGGGCAGGGCGGGTGCTCAGCGTGGCGGAAATGAACGCGCTGCTGCGCGAGATGGAGGCCACCCCGCGCTCAGGCCAGTGTAATCACGGGCGGCCGACCTGGGTGAAGCTGAGCATGGAAGACGTCGAGAAGCTGTTCGGGCGGCATTGATCTGCCGCGCCGCCGTCCTCAAACGTTGAACTTGAACAGCAGCACGTCGCCGTCCTGCACCACGTATTCCTTGCCTTCCTGCCGCAGCTTGCCCGCTTCCTTCGCGCCGGCTTCGCCGCCCAGCGTGACGTAGTCATCATAGGCAATCGTCTCGGCGCGGATGAAGCCGCGTTCGAAGTCGGAGTGGATCTCGCCTGCCGCCTGCGGAGCCTTGGCACCATCGGGGAAGGTCCAGGCGCGGGCTTCCTTGGGGCCAGCGGTGAAGAAGGTCTTGAGGCCCAGCAGCTTGTATCCGGCGCGGATCACGCGGGCGAGGCCGCTTTCGGTAAGGCCCAAGGCTTCGAGGAATTCGCCGCGGTCTTCGACCGGCATCGCGACCAGTTCGGCCTCGATCGCGGCAGAGACGACCACGGCCTGCGCGCCCTCGGCCGCCGCCTTTTCGAAGACCTTGGCGGACAGGGCATTGCCTTCTGCCGCATCTTCCTCGGCAACGTTGCAGACATAGAGCACCGGCTTGGCGGTGAGCAGCTGTGCCTGCCGGAACAGGCGGGCCTCCTCGTCATCGTTCGGCACCGTCAGCCGCGCAGGCTTGCCTTCGCGCAGCAGGTCGAGCGCCTGCCCGAGCACGCTCGCCATGGCCTTGGCTTCCTTGTCGCCCGCAGCCCCGCGCTTGGCCGCGGCAGGCACGCGCTTTTCGAGGCTTTCGAGATCGGCCAGCATCAGCTCGGTCTCGACCACTTCGGCGTCGGCGATGGGATCGACCTTGTTGGCGACGTGCTGGATATCGTCATCCTCGAAGCAGCGCAGCACGTGGACGATGGCATCGACCTCGCGGATATTGCCGAGGAACTGGTTGCCAAGGCCTTCGCCCTTGCTCGCACCTTTCACGAGGCCGGCGATGTCGACAAAGCCAAGCTGGGTTTCGATGATCTTCGCGCTCTTGGCGATGGCCGCGATCTTCGCGACCCGCTCGTCCGGCACCGCGACCTGCCCGACATTGGGTTCGATCGTGCAGAAGGGATAATTCGCTGCCTGCGCCGCCTGCGTTTCAGTCAGCGCATTGAACAGAGTGGACTTGCCCACGTTGGGCAGGCCGACGATCCCGCAACGGAAACCCATGATGATTGTGCCTTGGCTATTGGGAAAGCGCAGCCCCTTAGCGGGCGGGCGGCGCGCTGGCTAGAGCCTCACCGTTCATGCACGGCGCGGATCAGCGGTCCGGCGCGTGAGCCCCCCAGCCATTCGGTCTGCACCCGCGCTGTCACTTCGTTGATCGGCACCTGCGGCTTGTTGCCCGGCGACACCGGCAGACGCAGCGGGCGGGTGCCGGCGGGCAGGGCGACGAGGCCCGCGATTGCCTTGGCGACATCCATCGGATCATTGCTGCGGCCCGAACCATCCTCGGTCCCCATCGCGGCGACTTGCTGCGGATAGCCATCGGTGTGCTTCGCCTCTGCCCGTTCCTTGAGCGCCGACGAATAGGCGTTGCGGTTGACCCACACCTTCGTCGGATAACCGCCCGGTTCGATGATGCTGACATCGATTTTGTGCGGCACCAGTTCATAGGCGAGCTGTTCGCCCATCGCCTCAATCGCGAATTTGGTGGCGGAATAATGCCCCGAATAGGGCGTGATCACGCGGCCAAGCTGGCTCGAAATCTGGATGATCAGGCCGCCGCCCTTTTTCCGCATCCCCGGCAGCACGGCGCGGGCCATGCGGTGCGCTCCGAAGACGTTGGTCTCGAACATCAGGCGGGTCGCTTCCATGTCCTGCACCTCGACCGGAGAGGTAATCCCGATGCCCGCGTTGTTGACCAGCACGTCGATCGGGCCGCCGTTGATCATCTCGGCTTCGGCCACGCCATTGGTGACCTGTTCGTCCGAGGTCACATCGATCTCGATCACGTGCAGGTCGAGCCGCTCGTTCAGGGCGAGGATGCGCAGCTGCTCGGCCTCGGTGCGGGGCAGGGCGCGCATCGTGGCAAACACCTTCGCCCCCTGCCGCGCCAGCAATTCCGCCGCGAGGCGACCGAAGCCCGAAGAGCAGCCGGTGATCAGCACGCTTTTGCCCCTGAAGCTGTGATCGGGGCTGTAAACCGGCTCTGCCGCCGAAGTGCGAGCGGCGGTGAGGAGCGAGGCAGTGGCGGCGGCTCCGGCTCCGGCGAGGAGCGTGCGGCGGTCGAGGCTCATTGGGGGCGTCCTTGGCTGGATGGTCTCAGGCCAGATTATTGGCCTCGCGCCATTGTGCAAGGGCGCGGGGGCTGGTCAGGCGGATCACCTTGGCGGCATGGGGGGCGATGTGCGCTTCGGTCCGCACTCTCGGTCCGCTGTTCCAGTTCATCACATACAAGAAAAATGCCGCGTCGAAGCGTTCGGGGCAGCCTTCGGGCATGTCGGGACGGGACTGGCCGCGCAAGGTGACGATGCGCTTGATCAGCCGCCGCAGACACAGGCGAACCGGAAAATCGAGGTAGATGACGGTATCGGCCCGTTCGAGCCGGGGAGCGAGGGTGCTGCCGTAATTGCCTTCGATCAGCCAGCGCTCGCCTGCCACCGCCTCGGCGAGACGCGCATGGAGTTCGGCTCTCCCGGTTTCGACCCACCCCGGCTGCCAACCCAGCTGGTCCATGTGGACCAGCGGCAGCCCCATGCGCGGCGCGAGTTCGCGGGCGAGGGTGCTCTTGCCCGAACCGCAAGGGCCGATGATGAGGACGCGCTTCATCATGCCGCTGTAGGCCGGGCCTTGGCGCCTCGCAACAAAACGCCCGCCAGGCATTGCTGCATGGCGGGCGATTGCGGGATGTCCTGATCCTGCCGGCGTTTCCGGTAGGCCGGAGAGACGATCAGTCCTTCTTCGCGGCGCGGCGGCGGCGGGCGATCATGAAGGCAGCCGCACCGGCACCGAACAGCGCGAGGCTCGACGGCTCGGGCACCGAAGTCCCGCCCGAAGTGGAGCCACCCGAAGTGGAGCCGCCCGAGGTCGACGAGCTGCTGCCCGGATCCTGCGGCGGGGGCTTCATTGCCTGCGCGGGGGCGGCGAAAGCCACGCCTGCCAGCGACAGAGCAAACAGGCCGCAAAGGGCATCGGTGCGTGCACGGTTAAGCATCTTCAGCATTGTGTGGTGTCCCCAATCCTTGGTTTCAAACGATTGAGGTGACACTATAACAGGTTGGAAATCCTGTCTTCCCGTTCCTCGCGGCTGTCCCGCAATGGTTCAGGGCTGGCTCTGCATCCTTAACGCAGCATCGTTCACGAGGCGCACGAGATCGCCCTTGGCACGCCGTTCCGCTTGCGCGCTTGCCCTTGATCAATCCTCGCGGATCGGCAGCAGGCGGGAATCGCTGATGGCAGCCATTCGGTGCGCAGTAATGCGCTGGGCATCAGGGTCGCTGGCGAAAGCGAGGAAGGCAGCCTTGCTCGCCTGCCGCACCAGCAGCACGTGATCCCAGATCTCGTCCTGCGGGCCGATCAGGAAGGGCGCGCTGGTGCCCGAAAACAGCACCGCCCCGCCACTTGCTTCCAGCAGCGGCAGCATCTCTCGCATATAGCGATCATAGGCCTCGCGCCCCGAGCAACCGCCAACGGGCTCAAGGCCGGGGGCATGGGAATAGTCTGCCCGCTCGCGGAAACGCAGGAGGTTGAGCATCACCACCGGGCCGGTTTCGGGGCTGCCGAAGAAGGCCGCGCCCTGCTGCGGGCTGACCTCGAAAAAAGGGACGCGGCCGGTCACGGGGTCATATCCTGCATTCTGAGCGCCACATCGTTCATGAAGCGCACGTCATCGCCCTTGGCGAGCCATTCCGCCTCGGCACCGATGGCTCCGAGCATGGCGGCGAGATCATCCTCCTCCGCCTTGGCGAAAGGCCCGAGCACGTGGCCGGTCACACGGCCCTTGTGGCCGGGATGGCCGATGCCGAGGCGGATGCGGCGGAAGTCGGCGCCGCAATGCTGGTCGATGGAACGCAGGCCATTATGCCCCGCGTGCCCGCCACCCTGTTTCACCTTGATCTTGAACGGGGCGAGATCGAGCTCGTCATGGAACACCGTCAGCGCATCGGTGCCGAGCTTGTAGAACCGCAGCGCCTCGCCAACCGAACGGCCGCTTTCGTTCATGAAGGTGGCAGGCTTCAGCAGCAGCACCTTCGCTGCTCCGATCCGCCCTTCCTGCACCCAGCCCTGAAATTTCTTCTGCACCGGGCCGAAGCCATGCATGTCCGCGATCACATCCACGGCCATGAACCCGACATTGTGCCGGTGAAGCGCATAGCGCGGTCCGGGATTTCCGAGGCCGACCCAGATTTGCATGGCGTGTCTCCTACCTGCACCTTGCACAAAGTGAAACGCCGGACTTCCCGCGAAGGAAGCCCGGCGTTGCTGAAGCTGCTGATGGCGGCGCGCTTACTCGGAAGCGGCTTCGCCTTCGCTGCTCTTGAGGCCCGAAGGCGCGATCAGGGTGGCGATGGTGAAATCGCGGTCGGTGATCACGCTCTTGACGCCCTTGGGCAGGGTCACTTCGCTGATGTGGATCGAATCGCCGATTTCCTTGCCGGTGACATCGATCTTGATCTCTTCCGGAATGTCGGCGTTGGGGCACGACAGTTCCAGTTCGTGACGCACGATGTTGAGCACGCCGCCCTTCTTCAGGCCGGGCGAGGCATCTTCGTTCACGAACACCACCGGCACCTGCACTTCGACCAGGCTGTCGCCGGTCAGGCGCAGGAAGTCGACATGCACCGGGCGGTCGGTGACCGCATGAAAGGCCACATCCTTGGGCAGGGTGCGAATGGTCTTGCCACCGATCTCGATGTTAACGATCGAGTTCATGAAGTGGCCGGTCATCAGCTGACGGACCAGTTCCTTTTCCTCGACGTGGATCAGGGTGGGTTCTTCCTTGCCGCCATAGATGACAGCAGGAGTCCGACCTTCGCGGCGAATTGCACGGGAGGCTCCCTTGCCAGCCCGTTCGCGCGCTTCAGCCGGCAGGGTAAGAGTCTCGCTCATACGAATGCCTTTCGAATGCGTGTTGATAGACGTTATCGTGCGCACCGCCTCCAGGGATGTCCGGAGCGCCGAAGCGCGGGCCCTTAGAGGGACATGGCCCGAAAGGCAACCGCTTTAGCGGCCCCCGATGCGCCGGACGCGGTAACCGCGTGCCTCCAGCAAGGCCGCCAGACCTTCCGGCCCGACCAGATGCGCGGCGCCCACCGCAATCAGCGGGCGGGGCGGTTCGGCCAGCATCGGCGCAATCGCTTCGGCCCAGCGCCGGTTGCGCCCGGTCAGCAAGGCTTCGCGCAGGACATTGTCGGCAAGGAAACCCTCGCGGGTCGATTGTTCGATTGTCGCCGCATCGCCCGCCAGCCATGCCCGCTGTAGCCGTTCGGGATCCTCGCGCGTCCGGTCGCTTTCGCGCACCACCGAGGCGAGCATCGTGCGCTGCGCGGTTTCGGGCAGACGGTCAAAGATCGAAAGCTGGGCGCGCATGCCTTCGAGTTCGCGGAGCGGCCGCCCTTCGAATGCGTCGATCAGTGCGCGGTCAACGCCCTGTGCCGGATCGCCGGTCGCATCGACACGGGCCAGCATGATCGCTGCGGCCCATGTTTCCGTTGTCGCAAAACCTGCACTGTCCAGCCCGCCGCGATCGATCATCCCGGCGAGCCTGGGCCGCAGATCGGGGGGTAGGCGGTCTGCGATGGCGGGCAGGCCGGGCGTCTGCGACAGGCTGGCGAAGAGCGAAGCGCCTTCCCCGCCGCCGTCCAGATCGGCAATCTCCACCACCAGAACATCGGCGGTGTCGATCACCTTGCCGATGGCAGGGGTGCGCCATTCGGTGCCTTCGGGCAGGGCATGGATGGTGCCAAGCATCCAGCCCTCGACACTGTCATCGGCGCTGGCGATTTCGTAGATCAGCGGATCGCGGGGAGGGCCGTCTGCCGTGCTCCCGGGGGCATCGCTGCATCCGGCGAGCGCGAAAAGGGCGAGCGGAGCAAGGCAGGTCGCGGCAATCCGCTGCGCCATCGACCCTGCCTTGCCCACCATCACAGGCCTTTTCCGCTTACTTGACGCGGGCAACCGCGATGCCCTTTTCGGCGAGGTAATCCTGCACGCTTTTCGCGCCTGCAAGGTGGCCCGCGCCGACCGCGATGAACACAGTGCCGGGTTCGTCCATGCGGGCGTCGATCCATTCGGCCCAGTTGGCATTGCGGCTGTAAAGCAGCGCTTCGGCGACGGCAGGATCGCTCATGCCTTCATTCATCACCGCAGCCAGAGCATCGGCATCGCCCTTGACCCATTCGGCCACCATCCGGTCGAGCATCGGCTTGACTTCGTCGATGCCGGTTGCCGCGTCCATCATGAAGGTGATCTGCGCATCCTGCGGCATGCTGTCGAAAATGCCGAGCTGGAATTCGGCGGTTTCCAGCGCGCCCTTGGGCTTGTCGGCGACCTTGCCGAGCAGCACCTTTTCCACCCCGCTTTCGGGATTGTAACCCTGCTGCATCAGCGGCAGCAGCGACAGGGTGAGGCCCGCCATCCACGGCTTGAACGGATCGAAGGCCGCAGGCGGCGCGCCAAGCTTGGCGAGCGCGGCTTCATAAGTCGCGGTCTGTTCGGGGGTCAGCAACGAACGCAGCGTGGTGCCCGGAGGCAGCACGCCCTTGGTCATGGTCAGCTGCGTCAGCGTCGCATTGCTGGCTTCGTCCATCGGGATTTCCGTAACGACGATATCCGAACCGTTGAGCGCCTCGGCGATGGTATCGTCATACCACTCGATCCCGGTGGGCAGCACGTGGACCGTGCCGAACAGATAGATCGTGGTGTCCTCGTCAGCGACCTTCCACAGCGCCGGGCCCTTGGCGGCAACCGTTGCCGCCGCTTCGGCGGGGGCGTGGTTATCGGCGAGCGCGGGATTTGCCGCAAACAGGGCGAAGGGGGCGGCGGTCAGGGCAAGCAGCGAGGCAAGTTTCATCGGTAGTCTCCTTGGGGGGCTAGGGGGAAGATGAGGCGGGTATTGGTCATTTCAAAGGTAACGGCGGATGAACCAGACGATCAGCCACAGCCCGCTGACGAGCAGCAACACCAGCATCGGATCCTGCGCAGGCAGCCATCCGGCGCGTGTTGCCATCCACCAGGCGGGGGTCACGAACATGTAGGCGTGAAGGGCAACAAACGCGCCCTCGCGGTAGGAACCGGCTTCATGCTCATCGACGTTGCGCAGCCACAGAAATGTCGAAATGGGCCCGGCGATCAGCCACAAGCCGATGGCAACCGCTGCAATCGCCGGGCTGATCGGGGCATTCGAGAATACACTGGGCGGCCCGTCCGTCCCCAGAGCGATGAGAATCCCCAGCGGCACGCTCACAACCACGGCGACAAGCATGAACCGGCGGGCGTTTCTGACCCGCGGGGCGACCGGCTCTCCGCTCGATGACGGCCAGAACCGCCACATGCCGTAGCCAACCGCCGCAGCGGTTGCCAGCATCGCGCCCAGCATGCCGACGTCGATCAGATCGACCCGGCCGTTTTCGATCATGACACTGGAATAGCCGGCGATTATCCCGGCGATGAAGGTCAGCGCAAACACGCCGCCGATCGCCAGCAGCGCGCGCCGGAGGATGATCGCGCCGTCCGAAAGGGAGCTCTCCGTTTCGGTCAGATCAGGCTTCGTCATGGAAAATCTCCTCGATCGGCATGTCGAACAGCCGGGCGATACGAAAGGCGAGGGGGAGGGAAGGGTCGTGCTTGCCGGTCTCGATGGCGTTCACGGCCTGACGCGAGACATCGAGATGCATCGCCAGATCGGCCTGTGACCAGTCACGTTCGGCGCGGAGCACTTTGAGGCGGTTCTTCATGGGATCATCTATCCCGCCACCGTCGCCATGCCAAAGCGACATGAAAGATGGTCGCCATGATCGCGAGAGTCCAGCGCTGTTCGGGCGCGTGGTCACCCAACGAAGGAATGACTTCGAGCAACAGGATCAGCCCAGCAAACGCCAGCGCCCAGTTGGCCGCGAAGGCGATCTGCGCGCGTGCAAACTCGTCGTTCGACCAACTGATCGCCAGCCCGATCAGGCTGCCAGCGGTGACGCCCGAGGCCAGCGAGGAGAGGATCGGGATCCGCCCGAATTCCAAGCTCGCCAGCAGGATAAGCGACGCTGGCAGTCCGGCCCACAGCGCCGCATAGGCAAAGGAGCGATCGTCAGCGTCCGGCGTGAAGTTGCCTGTGCTAAAGCCGCGCGGTCGATAGGGCATTACATGTCTCCAAACAGGCGGCACATGGCATTGGTCCCGGCCTTGTTCATCGTGCATCCCTCCAGCGCAGGAACTGGAAGGCACACACGAACAGCATCAGATGCGCCTGCCACAGGACGAGGAGGACGCTCACCGGCTGCTGCTCGTCAATCACCGGGCGCAGCCACTCCGGCGTGACCGGGCCGACGGCCAGATACAGCAGCCAGGATATCGCCAGCAGGGCGATCGGGCCGACCGCGACCCCGTAACCCACGACCAGCATGGCGCGGCGCCACAGGCCCTCGGCATAATCGTCGCGCATGAACCGCGCAACGACCAGCACCATCGGCACAAGGAAATTGAAGAACAGCACGGGAAGCCCGATCACGTAGATCCACGGCGCGGGCACGAAGGCTTCCAATCCCGCGTCGAACAGGGCGGCGGCGAAAAAGTCCGCAGCCCCGATGCCAAGGGCGAGCGTGCTTGCATCCATAAGCCGGAAGTAAGCGCGGTAGCGCAGCTCTCTAGGTGTTCGGCGGGGCAGTTCCATCGTCGGTTACGGTCCTAGTGAATAAGCGAAGCGGGCGGAGGGGCGGGGCGAGCCCCTCCGCCTGCGGGGGTGTCACGCGCCGGGAGTGGCGGCGGGCGACGCGGGGGTGTTGGCAGCGAGGCGCACGCGATCAAGCCGGGCATTGGCAACCGCGACGCGGATCGCCGGAGCGGCAGCGGCCAGCGCACCGGCCTGGCATTCACGCTCGAGCCGCAGCGAGGCGCCGTCGCGTCCGCCATTGCGGCACATCTGGCGAACCTTGGTGCGCACCCGTTCATCGAGGCGCGACACGCCGTCGTTGGTGCCGAGGTCAAGATCATCATGCGCGATTGCGGTTTCGAACGGCGTCGCATTGACAGGGTTGGCCATGACGGGGGCACCGGCGATCAGCGCGAGAGCAGCAGCGGCAAAGGGCAAACGAAGCGACATAGGGGTTCTCCTGGGGAGGAAGAGTTTGTCAGAACAACCTTCCGGAATGTCAGGTTGCCCTGACTTTATGTCGCGATTCGCTGACCATGTCAAGATAACCTGACTTTGTGTCGTTATCGCCTGACTATCGGCGGTTCTGCACCCTTCTTGCTGCGCTGCGGCATTGACGCTGTGGGGGTGTTCGGCCATGGCGAGCCGCCATGAGTGCCGCACCCCTCTTTACCCCCGCGCCGCGCGATCCGGCGCGATCGTTTCAGGACATGATCCTGACGCTGCATGACTTCTGGAGCCAGCACGGCTCCTGCGTCATTCTCCAGCCCTATGACATGCGCATGGGGGCCGGCACGTTCCACACCGCGACCACGCTGCGCGCGCTGGGGCCGGAGCCGTGGAATGCCGCTTTCGTGCAGCCCTGCCGCCGCCCGACCGATGGACGCTATGGCGAAAATCCCAACCGGTTGCAGCATTACTACCAGTATCAGGTGATCCTGAAGCCGAGCCCGCCGGACATTCAGGACCTCTACCTCAAAAGCCTCGCCGCGATCGGCATCGATCCGCTGGCGCACGATATCCGCTTTGTCGAAGACGACTGGGAATCGCCCACGCTCGGCGCATGGGGGCTGGGCTGGGAAGTGTGGTGTGACGGGATGGAAGTCACCCAGTTCACCTATTTCCAGCAGATGGGCGGCTTCGATTGCAAGCCGGTGGCGGGCGAGCTGACCTACGGGCTGGAACGCCTCGCCATGTATATCCAGGGCGTGGACAATGTTTATGACCTCGCCTTCAACGCGGCGGGCGTGACTTACGGCGAGGTCTTCCTCGAAAACGAGCGCCAGATGTCCAAGTGGAATTTCGAGGTGGCGAACACCGATGCGCTGTTTGATCTCTTCGCCAAGGCCGAGGCCGAGTGCCGCAATGCCCTTGCCGCAGGGGTGCCGATTGCTGCCTATGAACAGGCGGTCGAGGCGAGTCATGTGTTCAACCTGTTGCAGGCCCGCGGCGTGATCTCGGTGCAGGAACGCGCCAGCTACATGG
Organism: Erythrobacter sp. RANMB8; assembly: GCF_056848235.1. Classification (NCBI taxonomy): domain Bacteria; kingdom Pseudomonadati; phylum Pseudomonadota; class Alphaproteobacteria; order Sphingomonadales; family Erythrobacteraceae; genus Erythrobacter; species Erythrobacter sp. RANMB8. Next base: position 428,731 of record NZ_JBREHG010000002.1, on the reverse strand, counting down.
GCCGCGTGCGCGATCTGGCGCGCTCATCGTGCGAGGCCTATGCCGAGAAGATGTCGCCGGAATGGCAGGCCAAGTATCCCGGGTGGAGTCTCGTCTGATGGCCGACTTCCTGCTCGAACTCCTGTGCGAGGAAATCCCCGCCCGGATGCAGCCCAAGGCCAAGGAGGATCTGGCGCGGCTGTTTACCGAGGCGCTGGCCAAGGCCGGATTGCAGGCGGAAAACATCGAAGCTTTCGCCACCCCGCGCCGCCTTGCGCTGATCGCAAAGGGCCTGCCGCTCGCCACCATGGCGGTCAGTGAGGAGACCAAGGGGCCGAAGGTCAGCGCACCTCCGCAGGCGCTGGAGGGCTTCCTGCGCAAGGTCGGCCTCGCTACCGAACAGCTGGTCGAGCGTGACGGCGTGTATTTCGCCGTGGTCGAAAAGCCGGGGCGTGAGACCGCCGTGGTGCTGGCCGAAGCCATCCCGGCAATCATCCGCGCCTTCCCCTGGCCCAAGTCGATGCGCTGGGGCGCCGCTTCGCTCACCACCGAAAGCTTGCGCTGGGTGCGCCCGCTGTCGGGCATCATCGCGTTGCTTGATGGCGCAATCGTGCCGTTCGAGGTGGACGGGATTGCGAGCGGTCGCACCACCATGGGGCACCGTTTCCACCATTCCGGCCCGGTCGAAATCGCCGACGCCGCAGCCTATGTGGAAACCCTGCGCGCCGCCCATGTGATCGTCCACTTCTCCGAACGCTGCCGCCTGATCCGCGAAGGCGCGGCCAAGGCTGCGGCGGACGCGGGCCTCGCGCTGGTCGCGGATGAAGGCCTGGTGATCGAGAATGCGGGCCTGACCGAATGGCCCGTGCCGCTGCTCGGCCGCTTCGACGAGGCGTTCCTCGACGTACCGCCCGAAGTGATCCAGCTCACCGCGCGGGTGAACCAGAAGTATTTCGTGTGTGAGGATGGGCAGGGCAAACTCGCCAATGCCTTCGTCTGCACAGCCAACATCGCGCCGCGCGACCCCGCCGTGGTGGTGGACGGCAACCGCAAGGTGCTCGCGGCGCGGTTGTCCGATGCCCGCTTCTTCTGGGAGCAGGACCAGAAGACGCCGCTTGCGGAGCACGCGAAGAAGCTGGCGCGGATCACCTTCCACGAGAAACTCGGCACTGTGGCCGACAAGGTCGAGCGCGTGGCCAAGCTGGCGCGCTGGCTGGTTGAATCCGGTATCGTCACCGATACTCCCCTCCCGCCTGCGGGAGGGGCCGGGGGTGGGCACGAAGCCTCACCCGCCGACAGTCCCACCCCTAACCCCTCCCGCAAGCGGGAGGGGAATCTGGCCGACCTCGCCGAACAGGCCGCACACCTGTGCAAGGCCGATCTCGTCACCGAGATGGTCGGCGAATTCCCTGAATTGCAGGGCCTTATGGGCGGCTATTACGCCGCGAAGGAAGGTCTGCCGGTCGAGGTCGCCGAGGCGATCCGCGATCACTACAAGCCGGTCGGGCAGGGGGACGATGTGCCGACCGCGCCGGTGACGGTGGCGGTATCGCTGGCGGACAAGCTGGATACGTTGGCAGGGTTTTTTGCCATCGGTGAGTTGCCGACTGGCTCGAAAGATCCGTTCGCGCTTCGAAGAGCGGCGCTTGGAATTTTGGCGCTAATTCAGCAGAACGGACTTCGCCTTCCGCTAGCCCAGACTGCATTTGACGCGACTTCGCTGCTGCTGTGGCAGATCGCTGATCAAAACCGCGCTTTCTCTTGGGACGGCGACGAACCGAACGAACAATTGATCACGGCCCACCCAGAGTCGTTCGAGGTCGATTGGCTAAATCGTGACTGGTACGTAATGTTCGGTCGCGCACGAGACCCATACTCGCCGGTCGGTACTGATGATGAAATGGCGTTTGTCGGTGCAGAAGGTGTCCATCCTTGGAAGCCCCGCGATGTGCTGATCGCCGATTTTGTCACCTTCTTCGCCGACCGCCTCAAGGTCCAGCAGCGCGAGGCCGGTGTCCGCCACGACCTGATCGATGCGGTGTTTGCGCTCGGCGGGGAGGATGATCTCGTCCGCCTGCTCGCCCGCGTCCATGCCCTGCAAGCCTTCGTCACTACCGAGGACGGCACCAACCTCCTCGCGGGCTACAAGCGTGCGGCGAATATCCTCAAGAAGGAAGGCGTCGAACCCACATCCGTTCGTCTCGAGCGTAGTCGAGAGACCGAAGGCGAGGGCGTCTCGACTTCGCTCGACGCGAACGGCTTTGCCGCGCTTTCCTACACCCCCGAACCGGCGGAAAAGGCGCTGATCGACGCGCTGGCCGCCGCCGCGCCTCGCGCTGCCGAGGCGGTGGAGGCGGAGCGGTTTGCCGATGCGATGGCGGCGCTCGCCACCTTGCGCGCTCCCATCGACCGGTTCTTTGAAGAGGTGACCGTCAACGCCGACGAGGCCGACAAGCGCAACAGCCGCCTGTCGCTGCTCGCCGCCTTTCGCGATGCCGTGCACCGCGTCGCCGATTTCAGCCGGATCGAAGGATGAAAGCCGCCCGTTCCCCTGTCCGTCACCTTTGTAAAGGGTGTTCAATATCAGGGGCTTGGTTCTGATTTTCGGGGTGACAGGGTGTAACCTTTGTCACCCACATAACACAGCGCAGGAACTGCCATGACACTGAAGACGGTCTATGTATTCGGAGGCAACGCCGACCACTCCGATCCGCGCCAGAAGGACAAGACCGTCGCAGGGGGCAAGGGCGCCAACCTTGCCGAAATGGCAAGCATCGGCCTGCCGGTGCCGCCGGGCTTCACCATCACCACCGAAGAATGCGTGCGTTATCTGAAGGATGGCGCGGATTTTTCGGACGATCTGCGCGCCGCAGTCGCCGCCGCGCTGACCCATGTCGAAGCCACCGTGGGCAAGCGTTTTGGCGATGCGGGCGATCCGCTGCTGGTGTCGGTGCGTTCGGGTGCGCGGGTTTCGATGCCGGGGATGATGGACACGGTGCTCAACCTCGGCCTCAATGATGCGACGGTCGAGGGGCTGGCGGCATCATCGGGCGATGCGCGCTTCGCATGGGACAGCTACCGCCGCTTCATCCAGATGTATTCCGACGTGGTGCTCGGCCTCGATCACGGATTGTTTGAAGAAGCGCTGGAGATCGCCAAGGAAGACAAGGGTTTCTACAACGATACCGAGATGGCTTCTGAAGACTGGCAGGCGCTGGTCGGCGAATACAAGGGCATCGTGGAACAGGAACTGGGCCGCCCGTTCCCGCAGGATGTGACCGAACAGCTGTGGGGTGCGATCCGCGCCGTGTTCGACAGCTGGGAAAGCGACCGGGCCAAGGTCTATCGCCGCCTCAACAACATCCCCGCCGATTGGGGCACCGCGGTGAACGTGCAGGCCATGGTGTTCGGCAACATGGGCGAAACCAGCGCCACCGGCGTTGCCTTCACCCGCGATCCGGCGACGGGCGAGCGGGCCTATTATGGCGAATACCTGATCAACGCGCAGGGCGAGGATGTGGTCGCAGGCATCCGCACCCCGCAATATCTGACCAGGGCGGCGCGCGAGGCTGCCAATGCCAAGCCGCTGTCGATGGAAGAGGCTCTGCCTGATGCCTATGCCGAACTCGCCCGCGTGTTCGACCTGCTGGAACGTCATTACAAGGACATGCAGGACATTGAATTCACAGTAGAACGCGGCAAGCTGTGGATGCTGCAAACCCGCTCGGGCAAGCGCACCGCCAAGGCCGCGCTGAAGATGGCGGTGGACATGGTGGCAGAGGGCCTGATCGACACCCGCGAAGCGGTGCGGCGCGTCGATCCAATGGCATTGGACCAGCTGCTCCATCCCACGCTCGATCCGAATGCGGCGCGCAATGTGCTCACCACGGGGCTTCCCGCTTCTCCGGGGGCGGCAGCGGGCCGGATCGTGCTCGATGCCGACACCGCCGAACAATGGGCGGGGCGCGGCGAGAAGGTGATTCTGGTGCGGGTGGAAACCTCGCCGGAGGATATTCACGGGATGCACGCTGCGCAGGGCATCCTGACCGCGCGCGGCGGGATGACCAGCCACGCGGCGGTGGTCGCCCGCGGCATGGGTCGGCCTTGCGTGTCGGGCGCCGGTGCCGTGTCGATCGACCGTGCAACCCGCAGCCTGCGGATCGGCGCGACCGAACTGAAGGAGGGCGATGCGATCACGCTCGACGGGGCGACGGGCCAGGTGATGCTCGGCATCGTCCCCACGGTCGAACCGGAGCTGGCGGGCGATTTCGGGACGCTGATGGTGTGGGCGGACGAGCTGCGGCGAATGCGCGTGCGCACCAATGCCGAAACCCCCGACGATTGCCGCATGGCGCGGCAGTTCGGCGCGGAGGGCATCGGGTTGTGCCGGACCGAGCACATGTTCTTCGAGGCGAGCCGGATCAGCGCGGTGCGCCAGATGATTCTCGCCGATGACGAGGCCGGTCGCAGGCGGGCTCTGGTCAAGCTGCTGCCCGAACAACGTGCCGATTTCACCGCGATTTTCGATGTGATGGCGGGCCTGCCGTGCACGATCCGCCTGCTCGATCCGCCGCTGCACGAGTTCCTCCCCCACGCGGACGAGGAATTCGCCGAACTGGCCGATGCGACCGGGCTGGGAGTCGATCACCTCAAGCGGCGCGCGGGCGAGCTTCATGAATTCAACCCGATGCTGGGCCATCGCGGATGCCGTCTGGGCATCACCTTCCCCGAGATCTACGAGATGCAGGCGCGGGCGATCTTCGAGGCCGCCTGTGCGGTCAAGCAGGCGAGCGGCGAGGCGCCTTTACCCGAAATCATGATCCCGCTGGTGGCGACCAAGCGCGAGCTGGCACTGCTGCGGGCGCTGGTGGACGCCACCGCCGAAGCTGTGTTTGCCGAGGTCGGCACGAGGGTCGATTACCTCGTCGGCACGATGATCGAACTGCCGCGGGCCGCACTTATGGCGGGCGAGATTGCCGAAGAGGGGGCGTTCTTCTCGTTCGGCACCAATGATCTCACCCAGACCACCATCGGCGTATCGCGCGACGATGCGGCGCGGTTCCTGAGTGTCTATGTCGACAAGGGCATATTCCCGCGCGATCCGTTCGTCAGCCTCGATATCGAAGGCGTCGGCCAGCTGGTCGAACTGGCGGCGGAGCGGGGCAGGGCGACGCGGCCCGACATCAAGCTGGGCATCTGCGGCGAGCATGGCGGCGATCCGGCGAGCATCGCCTTCTGCGAAAGCGTGGGCCTCGATTACGTCAGCGCCTCGCCCTACCGCGTGCCGATTGCGCGGCTTGCGGCGGCACAGGCGGCCTTGGCGCGAAGCTAGGTGCCGGCGAGGGATCGCCGTCCGGTGAGGGTGACGATCTCGAACGTCTCGGGCGTCTTGCCATCCCCATCGGCGCGGGCGGCAAAGGCGGCGCGGGCACGGGCGAGGGCGGTTTTGCCGAGCGGCGGGGCCGGGCGGGCCAGCGCATTGCCCAGCCCCTGATCGCGCAGATCGGCAACAAGCCGGTCGAGGCTGGAGTAGCGGACGGTCAGCGTGTGGGAATCCACCACCGGATCCTTCCATCCGGTGCGCTGAAGCAGTTGCGGCGCGGCACGAGGATCGACCATCGGGTGCAGGCGGGCGGCAGGACGATCCGGCTCTGCCTGCAGCATCGCGGCGCGCAAGGCAGGAAGGCTCTGTCCGCCGATAAAGCTGGCAATCATCAACCCGCCCGGAACCAGCGCGTTGCGGAAATGGACCAGAGCGCCCGGCAGATCGTTGACCGCATCAAGCTGCCCGATGACGCCGATAAAGTCGAACGGGCCACCTTCGATCGGTGCAGCGGGATCGGCAGTGGTGGTGATGGCAAGACTCGCATCGCCGCTTTGCAGAAAGCCGGCGAGCGGCTCACGGCAATGGCCGATCACAAGCGACCGCGCCGGAGCATGCCGCACAAAGCCGAGGCGATCAACCATGTCCTCGGCGATGTCGTCGAGCAGGAACGAGGCCGCATCGCGGATGTCCCGTCGGCGCACGCCGGCGCGCCGCAATCGCGCCAGACGGCGTTGCTCGGAGAAGATGACCGGAACTTGTGAAGGCATCATCATGGGATTCGCCCTGCCGTGCTTGCCAGTCCGGCGCAAGGCGTGCGACACACCGAACCATGCATGCGGTCGCACGCCTTGCCAGCACCCTGGGACCGGTCATCGATCTGGTCTATCCCCCGCGATGCCCTGCTTGCGGTGCTGCCATCGCCGCGCAGGACGGGTTGTGCGGTGATTGCTGGGGCGAACTGGTGCTGCTGGCCGATATGCCCGAAAGCAGCGGAGGAAGCCGGATTTACGCCGCGACCGCTTACAACGAGACATCACGCAAGCTGGTTCTGGCATACAAGCATGGCAGCCGGATCGCACTGGCGCGATTGCTTGCCCGCCTGATCGCAGCGCGCATCCCGCCCTTGCCCGAGGGGCGGGAGCCCCCATTGCTGGTCCCCGTGCCGCTCCATCGTTGGCGGCTGTGGCAGCGCGGGTTCAATCAGGCGGCGTTGCTGTGCGCGGAACTGGCAAGGCTGGGGAAGGGCGAGGTGCTGGTCGACGGTCTGGTCCGCAACCGGCGAACGCCAAACCTCGGCGGATTAGGGCGCGAGGCACGCGAACAGGCGCTGCGCGGTGCCATTGCTCTCAACCCCGCTCGCGCCGGGGTCATTGCCGGGCGCGATGTGATCCTTGTCGATGATGTGCTGACCAGCGGCGCCACGAGCAGAGCCTGCCTTGCCGCACTTGCGCAGGCAATGCCGGAGGGCCTCGCGGTGGCCTGCTTCGCACGCGTGGATGGCGAGGCTTGAGGCCCAAAACATAACGCCCGAGGTCTTTCGACCCCGGGCGCCACGTGACGAAACGGTTTGGATCCACCCTTTCGGGCCATGGCAGCGACCCCCTAACTTCGCTGCCGGGATCCTGTCCCTCATCGTTCAACCGGTCGCTCTGGCACCCCGCTGCCAGCCTGCGCTCCGGTCGCCCCCTGAACTGGCATCAGGCGATGCCGTTGTTCGGTGGAGAACCCCTTGCGGAAGCTCCGTTGGCCTTTTTCCACTCCGATCGCAAAGGCGGAAGATCAAACCTTCATACTTCGCGTTTTTTGCAAAAGGCTGTTGTGATCGTGCAACATTCCTCGCAATGGAGCCGCCTTCGTGACATTTTTCGCCGGGGCTTCCATGGTGCGCCGGTCTTTCCCCGAGGAGTTACCTGTGCCTGACACAGCCCTGTCCACCGACGAACGCGAGAATGGTGCGACTTTCGCACCGAAGTTCGATGACAATGGCCTGCTGACCGCGGTCGTGGTCGATGATGCGTCAGGTAATGTGCTGGTGGTCGCCCACATGAACCGCGAGGCGATCGATCGCACTCTTGAAAGCGGGAAGGTGACCTTCTGGTCCCGTTCGCGGCAGCAGCTCTGGATGAAGGGAGAGACGTCCGGCCATGTGCTGGAGATGGTCGGGATGCTGGTCGATTGCGATCAGGACGCGCTGCTGATTCGCGCCGTGCCTGCCGGCCCTACATGCCACACAGGCGCGAGAAGCTGCTTCTACAGGCGTGTTGAAACAGGGAGCGGATCTCCCGCTCTCGTTAAGGTCAAGACTTGACGCTCACGTAAAGGTAAGGTAAGGCACGGGCATGGCTACCGCTCCTGCACAGACTTCCGCTCCGGATTCCGCCAGCGAAACGCGCCGTAACGGGGCGCACCTTGACCGGCCCGATGTCCACGAGCGCGAACAATTCACGATCTCGGATCTTACCTCCGAATTCGGCTGCACGGCCCGCGCCTTGCGCTTCTACGAAGACGAAGGGCTGATCAGCCCCGCGCGCGTCGGCCTGACCCGCGTCTATTCCAAGCGTGACCGTGCGCGCCTCGCTTGGATCATGCGGGCAAAGAATGTGGGCTTCAGCCTCACCGAAATCCGCGAAATGATCGACCTCTACGATCTCGACGATGGCCGTGTCGAACAGCGCCGCGTCACGATCGAGAAGTGCCGCGCCCATATCGCCAAGCTCAAGGCCCAGCGCGACGACATCGACAGCTCGATCAACGAGCTGACCGATTTCGTCGCCGAGATCGAGAAGCTCGATCTGCGCTGAGCCGCAACCCGCCTCATCAAGACTGCATACCGAAGGGATCACGAGATGCCGACCTATACCGCGCCCACCCGCGACACGCGCTTCATCGTCAATGAAGTGCTCGACCTGGCCAGCTACGGCAACCTGCCGGGCTTCGAGAACGCGACCCCCGACATGATCGACACCGTGATCAACGAGGCCGGCAAGTTCTGCGCCGAGGTGCTCGCCCCCATCAATCAGGCCGGCGACGAGCACGGCTGCACCCGTCACGAAGATGGCAGCGTCACAACCCCGCCGGGCTTCAAGGAGGCCTATCAGGCCTATGTCGAAAGCGGTTGGGGCACACTTGCCCAACCGGAGGAATTCGGCGGTCAGGGGCTGCCCCACGTGCTCGGCTTCGTGCTCGAGGAATACACCGGCACCGCCAATCAGGCCTTTGCGATGTATCCCGGCCTCACCGCTGGCGCGATCTCGGCGATCCTTGCCAAGGGTTCGGACGAGCAGAAGGCGACCTTCGTGCCCAAGATGATCTCGGGTGAATGGTCGGGCACGATGAACCTTACCGAGCCGCATTGCGGCACCGATCTGGGCATGATCCGCACCAAGGCCGTTCCCAATGGCGATGGCACCTACGCGATCACCGGCACCAAGATCTTCATATCGGCCGGCGAGCACGATCTCACCAGCAACATCATCCATCTGGTGCTGGCCAAGACCCCGGGCGCGCCGGATTCGACCAAGGGAATCTCGCTGTTCATCGTGCCCAAGTTCCTGCTCGACGAGAACGGCAACCCCGCGCAGCGCAACGGCGTGACCTGCGGTTCGATCGAGAAGAAGATGGGCATCCACGGCAACGCCACCTGCCTGCTCAACTATGACGGTGCGACCGGCTACATGGTGGGCGAGGAGAACAAGGGTCTTGCCGCAATGTTCATCATGATGAACGCGGCGCGCCTTGGGGTCGGCATTCAGGGCTATGCCCAGGCCGAAGTCGCCTACCAGAACGCGGTCACCTATGCGCTCGACCGGCGTCAGGGCCGCGCGCTGACCGGCCCGGCTGACCCTGCGGCGAAGGCTGATCCGATCTTCGTCCACCCCGACGTGCGCCGAATGCTGATGGATGCCAAGGTGTTCACCGAAGCGATGCGGGCGCTCTGCCTGTGGGGCGCCTTGCAGGTCGATCTGACCCACAAGGCCCAGACCCCCGAAGAGCGCGAAATGGCCGATCTGCTGATCGGGCTGATGACTCCGGTGATCAAGGGCTACGGCACTGACAAGGGCTATGACATCGCCAACAACATGCAGCAGGTCTATGGCGGCCACGGTTACGTGCGCGAGTGGGGCATGGAGCAGTTCGTGCGCGATAGCCGCATCGCCATGATCTATGAAGGCGCCAATGGCGTGCAGGCGATGGACCTGTGCGGGCGAAAGCTCGCTGCGGGCGGGGGCAAGGCGATTCAGGCCTTCTTCGCCATGATCGACGAGGAAATCGCCGCGGCCAAGCAGGACGAGACCCTCAAGCCCATCGCAGAACGCCTCGAAAAGGCGCTGGGCGAGCAGAAGGCGGCGACCATGTGGTTCATGCAGAACGCGATGGCCAACCCCAACCACCTCGGCGCGGGCGCGCATCACTACATGCACATCATGGGTATCGTGACGCTCGGCTTCTTCTGGCTGAAGATGGCCAAGGTGGCACTGGCCAAGCTTGCGGGCGAGCCGGAGGACAAGGCGTTCTACGAAGCCAAGCTGGTTTCGGCCAACTACTACGCTGAACGTTTCCTGCCCGATGCGGGCGCGCTGCGCCGCAAGCTGGAAGCGGGCAGCGAATACATGATGAAGCTGCCGGCAGAGGCCTTCGCCACGGCGGCCTGATCGCTTCGAAAGCGGGAAACAAAAAGGGGCGCCGTGCAACCGGCGCCCCTTTTCTTTGCCAATGATCAGCCGATCAGTTGACGATGCCGATGGTATCGGGGTTGCCGTCCGGATCGCCGCTCACGACACCGCCGTTGCCGACTGCGCCCTGCAGCAGGATGCCTGCGAGGTGCGGAGCCGCCATCGAAGTGCCCGAAAGGGTCGAATAGCCACCATTGAGATAGGTCGACAGGATCGAGGAACCCGGCTCGGCAAAGTCGATCGGCGGGTTGCCGAAGTTCGAGAAGCTCGACCAGCGATCACCCGATGCGAAGGACGACACGGTAAAGATGTTCGGCCCGTTGACCCGTGCGGGCGAGGAAGTGGTCGCGCTGGTCGAGCTGTTGCCCGCTGCCAGCGTGAAGCGGATCCCGGTGGCCGCCGCATTCAGCACCGCCGTGTCGAGCGCGCTGCTGACCCCGCCGCCGAGGCTCATATTGGCGACATCGCCGGCGCGGCCATTGGCTGCGACATAATCGACACCCGCAATCACGCCCGAGTTCGAACCCGAACCGCGACGGTCGAGCACGCGCACCGAGACCACCGGAGCGCCCGGCGCAACGCCGATCACGCCGATGGTGTTGTTGATCGCGGCAACGGTCCCGGCAACGTGGGTGCCATGGCCGTTCGCGTCATTGGGCGAAGAATCCGAAACGAAGCTGCGCGAGCGGGCGACATCGACATTCAGGTCGGGGTGATCGAGGTCGATCCCGCTGTCGATGATCCAAGCGGTGGCAAAGGTGCCGGCTGCGCCGCCGCGCACGCGGGTGACCCCCCAGGGCACGGTCTGCGCGGGCTGAGTGGTGCCGCCGCCGCCCGGCTTGCCCTTCTGGACGGTCGAGACGATCTGGTCTTCCTCGCAATATTTGATCGCGGGGTTGGCGCGCTGCATGTTTGCCACGCCCTGTGCCGAAGCATTGACGGCAAAGCCGCGCAGCGCGGTCGAATAGACATGCTTGAGCTGTGCCTGGGCGGCCTTGGCCGAACGGTTCGCTTCGGCGGTCACATTGCCGCGGGTGACGCTGGCATCGAACACGCAGATGTAGCTTCCGGCAATCTTGTCACCCGCCTTCTGTGCGTGAGCGGGAGCGGCGAGCGCCGCGAGAGTAACGCCTGCAACCAAGGCAATCTTTGTCATTTTCATTGAGTCAGCCCCTGTTCGCTGCGTGTCCGGCTCACACAGCCTGTGTCGAACGCACCAACCGCGGGTGCGCGAACGCCCCTCCTGCCGGACCCGCGAGATTTGCAGGTGGGAAGATGACGCAGTTTGGCAGGCTCGGCAAGAGGCGTAATATCGCTAAGAACGGCGGTAAAGCGACGCTTAACCTATTCGGACATCGACATGAATCGCTGCGTCCCGGCCTTGACCGACGGGGCCGCCGCACGGGCAAGGCGATCTGCCAGCGTCAGGGGCGCGCCTGATTTGGCCTTAGGCTTGGGCGGCACCGGAACTGCCGGAGCAACCGGCGCGGCTTCAGGCGCTTTCACCACAGGAACAGGTTCGGGGGCCACAGCTTCGGGAGCCTCGATCTCGGCTGCCACAACCGCTTCCGCCGGTTCCTCGGGTGCTGACGCTGACGCTGGCGCTGGCGCCCGCTGTTCGGCAGCCTTGTCAGCGCCAGCTTCGTCTGCCGTCTCTCCCTCGGCGACGCCTGCGAGAATTTTGGCTGCGACCTCTTCCACCGAACCGACCACCAGTAGTGGCTGACCGCCGATGATGCCGACGCTGGTCTGGCCGTTTTCCGCAGTGCGCAGCCAGGCGACGTTGGCTGCGACCACGAGGTAATTGCCCCCGCGCGATTCCAGCTTGATGAACTTCATGGGCTCCGCTTTCCGAACAGCTCGCGCGATTGCCTCGCGTCCTGACGCAAGCCATAGCGCGAGCCGGTTAAGGAAAGGGTTTATTCTACAGGCAGAAAATCGGGGACCGAGAGATAACGCTCACCCGTATCGTAGTTAAAGCCGAGCACACGGGAGCCCGGCGGCAGTTCTGCCAGCTTCGTCTTGATCGCGGCGAGAGTCGCGCCGCTCGAAATGCCCACCAGCATCCCTTCCTCGCGCGCGGCACGGCGGGCCATGTCCTTGGCTTCGTCGGCATCGACAGCGATAGCGCCGTCAATTGCGGCGGTGTGAAGGTTGCCGGGGATAAACCCTGCACCGATCCCCTGAATCGGATGAGGGCCGGGCTGGCCACCATTGATCACCGGCGAAAGCGCCGGTTCGACTCCATAGGCCTTGAAGGCGGGCCAGTGCTTTTTCAGCTCTTCCGCGCAGCCGGTAAGATGGCCGCCGGTGCCCACGCCGGTGATCATCACGTCGATCGGGCTGTCTGCGAAATCGGCGAGAATTTCCTGCGCGGTGGTGCGGGCATGGACTGCGGGGTTGGCGGCATTGTCGAACTGGCTTGGCATCCATGCACCGGGGGTCTGCTCGACCAGCTCCTGAGCCCGCTCGATCGCGCCCTTCATGCCCTTTTCACGCGGCGTGAGATCGAAGCTGGCGCCATAGGCCAGCATCAGGCGCCGCCGTTCGACCGACATCGATTCGGGCATGACCAGAACCAGCCTGTAACCCTTGACCGCCGCCACCATCGCAAGGCCGATCCCCGTGTTGCCGCTGGTCGGCTCGACAATCGTGCCGCCCGGCTTCAACGCGCCGCGCGCCTCGGCATCTTCGACCATCGCGAGCGCGATGCGGTCCTTGATCGAGCCGCCGGGATTGGAGCGTTCCGACTTCACCCACACTTCGTGGTCCGGGAACAGCCGCGCAAGGCGGATATGCGGAGTGCTGCCGATGGTGGCGAGGATATTGTCAGCCTTCATGTCGATACCTCTCGTTTGAGCGCCTGCGGCTCGAAGCTGCGGGCGCGGCGCAATTCGGGGAAATACCACGCCCAGATCAATGTCACGACTATCGCACCCGCGCCGCCGAACACAACCGCACCGGTCGCGCCGAGGATGGCAGCAGCAAGGCCTGACTGCATTTCACCGAGCTCGTTGGAGGCGGAAATGGCGAGACCGGAGATCGCCGAAACCCGCCCGCGCTTGTCGTCAGGCGTGAACAGCTGGACCAGCGAACTGCGGATGAACACGGAAACCATGTCCACCGCTCCCATCAGCGCGAGAATGGCCAGCGACAGCGCGAAACTGCGAGAGAAGGCAAACGCCACCGTCAGTGCGCCGAAACCGGCAACGGCCCACAGCATCTTGATCCCGACTTCGCGTTCGAGCGGGCGGAACGACAGGAACAGAGCGACAGCAGCCGCCCCAAGCGCAGGCGCCGCCCGCATCAGGCCGAGGCCTTCCGGGCCGACAAACAGGATGTCGCGTGCAAACACCGGCAGCAGCGCCGTTGCTCCGGCCAGCAGCACCGCAAACAGATCGAGCGTGATACACCCCAGCAGAAACCGCTCGCGCCAGACATAGACCATGCCCTCGATAATCTGGCGCAGCGGCTTCAACGGCGGGCCTTCGTGGCGGGCCTTGATCGGGCGAACGGTCAGGATCATCGCCATCGCGGCCAGCAGCAGCCCCGCAGAAATCGCATGGGGGAGCCACGCGGCCTTGGCGAAAATCAAACCGCCTACCGCAGGACCCGCCACAGTCGCCGTCTGCCAGGCAATCGAGGATAGCGCGATCGCCTTGGGAAGCAGGGCAGGGGGCACGATGTTCGGCGCAATCGCGCTCATCGAAGGGCCGACGAAGACCCGCGCTGCGCCATGGGCTGCCGCCAGCGCGAACAGGATCGGGATATTGAGCCCATCGGCCCAGGTCAGCACCGCCAGCAGCACCGCCACACAGCCATCGATCCCGTTGGCAAAGGCGGCAACGTGGCGCCTGTCAAACCGGTCGGCGGCAAGGCCTGCGACGGGCGTCAGCACAAACAGCGGGATGAATTGCGCCAGCCCCAGCAGCCCGAGCTGGAACGATGCCGCCGCCACGCTCATCCCGTAATCGTCACGCGCCACTTCGTAGAGCTGGTATCCGAGCAGGACGACCATCGACATGGTGGCAAACACCGCCATGAAGCGGGCCAGCCAGTAACGCCGGTAATCGCCAATCTGAAGCGGGGAGGTCGGTTCGGTCACGCTCGCGCCATGGCAGGGTCAAACGCCGCTGCCAAGCAGGTGAAACTTTTGCGGTGGATGGCTGGCCTTTCGCGCCTCAGCGCGGACGGCGCAGGCGCGGATTGGGCTGGAGCTGGTCGATGATCATCATGAAATCATCAACCCGGATGATCCGTTCGAACTGGAACCCGGCGCGATTGTCGCGGGTCCAGATCACATAGGCTTCGATCCGGCCGACCACCGGAAGCCGGATGATGATCCGGTCACCGCGATGGAGCTTGCTGGCATTGTCGACCATGAAGCCGTGGGCCGACAGGTTGGAGACATGGAGGTGCAGGTCGCCGTGCACGAAATGCTCGACGATGGCCGGAAAATCGACCGGATGGCGGGCAGCCCGCCGCAGATCGGTTACACTCAGGTTTGCTCCACCGGCCACGCTTGGCGATCCTTCAATCCGTCACGCTGGGATGGCGAGGATTGCCGCACAAAGGCTGATAATTGGTAAAGGCGTAACAGGCGCGTTACAAAGTCAGCGAGTCACCAGTGCGTGACGCTTCTTGCCGAGGCTGAGGCGCAGGGTCTGGCCTGCCTCGGGCAGGACCAGATAGGCCGGATCGGAAATCACTTCGCCTTCGAGCTTCACCGCGCCCTCGGCAAGCTTGCGCTTGGCCTCGCCATTCGAGGCGGTGAGACCGATTTCGGTCAGCAGCGCCGCCATCCGCATGCCTTCGGCACCAACCGCAAGCGTGGGCAAATCCTCGCCCGCACCCGAACCGGCAAAGGTCTCGCGGGCGGTTGCCTCGGCCCGCTGCGCCGCATCCTCGCCGCGCACGAGCTTCGTCACCTCGTTTGCCAGCACGATCTTCGCCGCATTGATCTCTGCCCCCTCAAGGGCTTCGAGCCGTGCAATCTCGTCCATCGGCAGGTCGGTGAACAGTTTGAGGAAGCGGCCGACATCGGCATCGTCGACATTGCGCCAGTATTGCCAGAAATCATAGGCGGGCAGCTGCTCCTCGTTGAGCCACACTGCGCCGGCCGCGGTCTTGCCCATTTTCGCGCCGCTCGCGGTGGTGAGAAGCGGCGTGGTGAGACCGAACAGCTCGGTCCCGTCCATCCGGCGGCCAAGTTCCATCCCGTTGACGATGTTACCCCACTGGTCGCTGCCGCCCATCTGAAGGCGCACACCCATCGTCTTCGACAAATGCCGGAAATCGTATCCCTGCAGGATCATGTAGTTGAATTCGAGGAAGGTCATCGGCTGTTCGCGTTCAAGCCGCAGGCGCACCGAATCGAAACTCAGCATGCGGTTGATGGTGAAGTGCGTGCCCACTTCCTGCAGCAGTTCGATGTAGCCGAGCTTGCCGAGCCAGTCGTGATTGTTGACCATCACGGCATCGGTCGGCCCGTCGCCAAAAGTCAGCAGCTTGTCGAACACGGTGAAGATCGACCGGACGTTGGCTTCGATTACCGCGTCGGTCAGCATCTTGCGGCTTTCGTCGCGCCCTGTGGGATCGCCGATCCGCGTGGTGCCGCCGCCCATCAGCACGATCGGTTTGTGCCCGGTCTGCTGCAAGCGGCGCAGCATCATGATCTGCACGAGGCTGCCGATATGGAGCGAAGGCGCGGTGGCATCGAACCCGATATAGCCCGGCACGATCTGCCTGGCCGCCAGGGCATCGAGCCCGGCCGCGTCGGTCATCTGGTGGATGTAGCCACGCTCTTCGAGCAGGCGCAGGAGATCTGAATCGTAGCTGGTCATGGGCAGCGCGCTTAACAGCGGGGAAGGGCAACGGGAAGTGGCTTGCCGGAGCAGGGGCAAAGCGGCACTACGGCGTCATGCACCCGCTCATGCTTCATCGCACCTGCGAGTCCGGCCCGATCCGCGCCGTCACCGCTTCCGTCACCGCCACCGCGCAAGGCTGCGAGGCGGAGTTCCGGCTTGAAGGCGCTGTTCCGGCGATTGTCCTGCCCGAACCGGCCATGCCGGAACGCATGGACAACCTGTGGCAGACCACCTGCTTCGAAATCTTCTGGCAGCCGCTGGGCGACACATACTACCGCGAATTCAACCTTTCGCCGTCGGGCCGCTGGGCCGCCTACGACTTCGATTCCTTCCGCGAAGGGATGCGCGATGCACCGGTCGAGGCCATCGCGATTGCCTGTTCGCATGACGGGAGCGGGCTGGTGCTGAAAGCCAGCATCGCCGCAGAACTTCCCGCCCCGGCGCAGGTCGCACTGAATGCGATTGTCGAACACGCCGACGGCAGCAAGCAGTTCTGGGCGCTGGGCTTTCCGCCCGGCGCCCCGGAATTCCATTCCGAAGCCAACCGGACGCTGATCATCGAGCGTTAGGCTCCGAACGGCCGGTTGAGCCGAACGATTTTCCAGTTGAGCACGAAGGCAAAGCTGACCCAGATGAAATAGGGCACGTTGAGCCATCCGGCGAAACTGTCCCCCGCCACGCGCGGCAGCACCATCATCAGCGCGGCAACCGAGCACCACAGCAACACGTTTTCCGACAGCGCCCAGTCAGGTCGCCGCAGCTTGAAGAACAGCGGCGACCACAGGAAGTGGAGCACGAAATTCGCGCCGAACAGGCCGAACACCACCATGCGGGCTTCGGGCGAGGGGGCGCTGGTCAATCCGACATAGAAGCTCCAGCCCGCAAGGCCGAGGATCAGTGTCCACGCCGGGCCGAACAGCCAGTCGGGCGGTTGCCATGGCGGCTTGCGAAGGTCCCGATACCACTGGCCAATATCGGTCAGCGCGCCGCCAGCACCGCCGAGAATGATAGCCCATGCGGCGGCGATGAGGGCTGAGGTCCAATCCATGCCGACACATATAGGGATGAGGCACGCAAATGCCATTGCCTTTGCCGCACGCCTGTTCCACCCCTTGGCGCATGAAGAATGGAATTGACCGGCTGCTGGCCGATCCCGAACTGCTCCGCCAACTCAAAGGTCGCCGCGTTGCCCTGGTTGCCCATCCGGCCAGTGTCACGGCCGATCTGACGCACAGCCTCGATGCGCTGATCGCTGCCGGGGTGAATGTGAACAGCGCGTTCGGCCCCCAGCACGGGCTGAAGGGCGACAAGCAGGACAACATGGTCGAAACCGCGGACGAGATGGACCCGCGTTACGGCATCCCGATCTTCTCGCTCTATGGCGAGGTGCGGCGCCCGACGGGGCAGATGATGTCGAGCGCCGATGTCTTCCTGTTCGACCTGCAGGACCTCGGATGCCGGATCTACACCTTCGTCACCACGCTGCTCTATCTGCTCGAAGAGGCAGCCAAGGCGGGCAAGGAGGTGTGGGTGCTCGATCGCCCCAACCCCGCGGGGCGCCCGGTCGAGGGCACGCTGCTGGTGCCGGGGCAGGAAAGTTTCGTCGGTGCCGCCCCGATGCCGATGCGCCACGGCCTCACCATGGGGGAGATGGGGCACTGGTTCATCGCGCATTTCGGGCTCGACGTCGCTTACAAGGTGGTGGCGATGGAGGGTTGGCAGCCTGACGGCGAGGGCTTTGGCTGGCCGGCGTCACGCCTGTGGATCAACCCGTCCCCCAATGCCGCCAACGTCAACATGGCGCGCTGCTATGCCGGCACGGTGATGCTGGAGGGCACGACCTTGTCCGAAGGGCGCGGCACCACCCGTCCGCTGGAGGTGCTGTTCGGCGCGCCGGATGTTGACGCAGGCGGGGTGCTGAAGGTGATGCACAAGCTCGCGCCGGACTGGCTGGCGGGTGCCGCGGTGCGGGAATGCTGGTTCGAACCGACTTTCCACAAGCACGCAGGAAAGCTCTGCAATGCGCTGATGATCCACGCGGAAAGCCGGTTTTACGATCATCACACCTTCCGCCCGTGGCGGATGCAGGCGCTGGCGTTCAAGGCGATCCGGATGCTCTATCCCGATTACCCGCTGTGGCGCGATTTCCCTTACGAGTATGAACTCACGCGGCTTGCGATTGACGTCATCAACGGCGGGCCTTCCTTGCGCGAATGGGTCGACGATCCTGCTGCGACACCGCACGACCTTGACGCCATGACGTCACTTGATGAAGCCGCATGGGTCGCTGCGGCACGCGAGCACCTGCTCTACGCCTGACGCCAATCCGGCAGGCGCTAGCCGGAGTTTCTGCAGAATACGGATGGCGGACGAACCGCCACCAATGGGAGA
This sequence comes from Erythrobacter sp. RANMB8, assembly GCF_056848235.1. Lineage (NCBI taxonomy): Bacteria > Pseudomonadati > Pseudomonadota > Alphaproteobacteria > Sphingomonadales > Erythrobacteraceae > Erythrobacter > Erythrobacter sp. RANMB8. The sequence continues at coordinate 410,495 of NZ_JBREHG010000002.1, read as the reverse complement.
GTTGAGAATGGCTACGACAGCGGACGCGGCGTCCGGCAACCGCCGGGTGAGGGTGACCTTGTGGATCCTGCTGATCGTCTACATCTTCAATTTCATCGACCGCCAGATCGTGAATATTCTGGCCGAGCCGATTGCCCGCGATCTGGACCTGTCGGACACCCAGATCGGCCTGATGACCGGGCTGGCCTTCGCGCTGTTCTACACCGTGCTCGGCATCCCCATCGCACGGCTGGCCGACCGCGCATCGACCAGCAGGCCGAAACTTATCGCGATCGCGCTGGCGGTCTGGTCGGCCATGACCGCGCTGTGCGGACTGGCGCAGAATTTCTGGCAATTGCTGCTCGCCCGGATCGGTGTCGGCGTGGGGGAGGCGGGCTGCACGCCGCCAGCCCACTCGCTGATCAGCGATCTGGTGCCTCCCGAAAAGCGCAGTTCGGCGTTGGCGTTCTATTCGCTCGGCATCCCTATCGGCACGCTGATGGGCATGATCATCGGCGGGACGCTGGTGGATTTCCTTGGCTGGCGCGAGGCGTTTCTGATCGTCGGCCTGCCCGGCGTCGCGCTCGCGCTGGTCGTGTGGTTCGTGCTGAAAGACCCGCGGCAGGCTGATGCCCAGGCGATCCTGCGCGCGCAGAACCAGCCCGCCGCGCTGCCGATCGGCGAGGCCCTGCGCGAGGTGATGGGATCGCGTGCCTTCATCCTGCTGCTGTGCGCCGGATCGGCAGCGTCATTCCTCGCTTATGGCAAGACCACCTGGACCACGATCTTCTTCCAGCGCACCCATGAGATGACGCCGGGACAGGTGGGGCTGTGGTTCGGGTTGCTGGGCGGTGTGGGGGGCATCCTCGGCACCTGGCTCGGCGGCTATCTGGCGGACCGCTTCGGCGCGAAGAACCGCCGCCATGTGCTGAGCGCGCCCGCGATCGGCATGGCGCTGGCGGTGCCGCTGGCGCTGCTCGCCTATCAGGCGCCGACTTGGCCGCTGGCACTGGCGCTGCTGTTCGTGCCGACGGTGTTCAATTCCTTCTACTACGGCCCGACCTATTCGGCCGCACAGGGCCTCGTCCCGCTGCGGGCGAGAGCGATTGCGGCGGCGACGCTGCTGTTTTTCCAGAACCTGATCGGGCTGGGGCTGGGGCCGCTGTTCTTCGGGATGCTGTCAGACTGGATCCAGCCTGCGGTCGGCGCGGATTCGGTGCGCTACGTGCTCTATGGCGCCGCGGTGCTGGGGCTGGTGCCGGCGTTTTTCTTCTGGCGCTGCGGGCTGCTGCTGAACGAGGAACTCGATCAGAAGGGCTGATCCGGTTCCCGCACAGGCTGGACCAGCGTCACCAGCACGAAGCTGATCAGCATCAGCAAATACCAGCTGCCATATTTGGCGAGACTGACCATCTGCCATTCCTTCTCCTGACCCGGATAGTTCCAGGCATTGGCGAAGGTGGCGATGTTCTCGGCAAACCAGATGAACAGCGCGACGAGCCCGAAGCCGACCAGCAGCGGCATCCAGCGATGCACCCGCCAGTTCCTGAAGTGGACGCGGGTGCGCCAGAAGATCAGCGCGGTGGCGGCAAACAGCCCCCAGCGGATGTCTACCGTGAAGTGGTGGGTGAAGAAGTTGATGTAGATCGCCGCCGCCAAGGCCCATGTCATCCACACGGGCGGGTAGCCGGTGAAGCGGAAGTCGAAGATCCGCCACACCCGCGCGATATAGCTGCCGACGGCGGCATACATGAACCCCGAGAACAGCGGCACCGCGCCGATGTGGAGCACGCTTGCCTCTGGGTAGGTCCATGATCCGGCGGCGGTCTTGAACAGCTCCATCACCGTGCCGACCACGTGGAAGATCAAGATCACCCGCGCCTCGCGCCATGTTTCGAGCCGGAAGGCGAGCATCCCGGCCTGAATGGCGACGGCGGCGATGGTCAGGAAGTCATAGCGGTGGAGGGGCGCGCTGTCGGGGTAGAACAGGTGCGTTCCTAGCAACAGCGCCAGCAGCAGGCCGCCGAACAGGCAGGCCCAGCCCTGCTTGAAGCCGAACAGCAGGAATTCATACAGCCACAGCCGCCAACCCGTGCCGGGGTCGAAGGCTTCGAGCCGAAGGCGGACGGCTTCGAAGCGGGTGTGGCGACGCTCAGACGCTGACAATCACGCCCCGTGCTTCCGCGACAGCTCCCGCATCGCATCGTCCAGCCCTTCGAGCGTTAGCGGATACATCCGGTCGCCGACCAGCTGCTTGATCATCTTGGTCGACTGCGAATAGTTCCACTGCTTTTCCGGCACCGGGTTGAGCCACACGGTCGCGGGGTAGGTGTTGGTCACGCGCTGGAGCCACACCGCGCCCGCTTCCTCGTTCATATGCTCGACGCTGCCGCCCGGATGGGTGATCTCGTAGGGGCTCATCGCTGCATCGCCGACGAACACGATCTTGTAATCGTGGCCGTATTTGTGGAGCACGTCCCAGGTCTTGGTGCGTTCCTGCCAGCGGCGCTTGTTGTCCTTCCACACGCCTTCGTAGAGGCAGTTGTGGAAGTAGAAGAATTCGAGGTTCTTGAATTCCGCCGTGGCGGCGCTGAACAGCTCTTCGACCAGCTTGATGAAGGGGTCCATGGAGCCGCCGACATCGAGGAACAGCAGCAGCTTCACCGCATTGCGCCGCTCGGGCCGCATCCGGATGTCGAGCCAGCCCTGCTTGGCGGTGCCTTCGATGGTGCCGGGAATGTCGAGCTCGTCCGCCGCGCCTTCGCGGGCGAAGCGGCGCAGGCGGCGCAGCGCCATCTTGATGTTGCGGGTGCCGAGTTCCCTGGTGTTGTCGAGGTTCTTGAACTCGCGCTTTTCCCAGACCTTGATCGCCTTGCCGTGCTTCGATTCCCCGCCAATGCGCACGCCTTCGGGGTTGTAGCCGGAATTGCCGAAGGGCGAGGTGCCCCCCGTGCCGATCCACTTGTTGCCGCCCTGATGTCGCTTTTCCTGCTCTTCCAGACGCTTCTTGAGCGTCTCCATGATCTCGTCCCAGTCGCCCAGCGACTTGATCTTCTCCATCTCCTCGGGCGTGAGGAACTTCTCGGCAACCGCCTTCAGCCAGTCTTCGGGGATGTCGACGGGGTTCTGGCCGTAATCGGTCATGATCCCCTTGAAGACCTTGTGGAACACCTGGTCGAAGCGGTCGAGCAGGCCCTCGTCTTTCACGAAGGTCGCGCGCGAAAGGTAATAGAAGGCCTCAGGAGTCTGGTCGATCACGTCACGATCCAGCGCCTCCAGCAGGGTGAGGTGTTCCTTGAAGCTGGCCCCGATCCCGGCCGCCCGCAGCTCGTCGATGAAGTTGAAGAACATGGCGGCGTGCTTAACCCGCGTGTTCCGTGCTGACCAGTCCCCTTTCTTGGCAGGGGGGTTAACCCTTCGCTTACCATCCGGCGACTAGGCTCCGGCCCGCAATAACACGGGGCCGTGACCGCGCAATGAACCAGCTCGCCATCAACACCGCCAATGCCCATGCGCTGGGCATGATTCCCGAAAGCTGCGGCGCGGTGACGGTCGGCTGCACCGATGTCGCAGGCGTGGTGGAAGCGGTGATCGCCTCTTCGCGCACCCTGCGCAGCGAGCATGAGGCGCTGGCCGAAACCGTGCGCGCGCTGGAGGCCGACCAGACCAAGGTCGCCGAAGCGAGCGACGAGGCGCGGCTGCTGTCCGAACGGGCGATCGAACGCCTCAACGAAGGCACGGCGCTGATCCAGTCCTCATTGGGCCAGATCGCCGGGCTGATCGAACTGGTCGACACTCTGGGCCAGCACGTCACCAGCTTTTCCGCCGCGATGGAACAGGTGCGCCGCTCTGCGCAGGATATCGACAACATTGCCGAGACGACCAATATCCTCGCCCTCAACGCCACGATCGAGGCGATGCGGGCAGGGGATGCCGGGCGCACCTTTGCGGTGGTGGCTGCCGAGGTGAAAAGCCTCGCGAATGATACTCGCAAGGCGACCGAGGAAATCGCCCAGACCATCGATGCCCTGGGCGGCGAGGCCGAGGTGATGATCAGCCGGATCGAAACCGGCGCCAGGGCCAGCGGCGAGGCCCGCGCCAGCGTCGCCCGGATCGAAAGCACCATGGCCAATGTTGGCGCGCTGGTGGAAGAGGTCGACAAGCAGAACGATGTCATCGCCCGTTCGACCGGCACGATCAGCGGGCATGTCGACAAGGTGCAGCGGGTGCTGACCAGCTATGACGCCGCATCGCGCACCAACGAGGACCGGCTCCACGGCGCGCACCGCAAGATGGAGGAGCTGGAGATCACCGCCTCCGAAATGTTCGACCGCATCGTGCAGGCCGGGCTCAGCCCCGAAGACAGCGCGATGGTCGCGCGGGCGCAGGAGATGATGCAGGCGCTCGCCGCCCATACCGAGGCCGCACTGGCACGCGGCGCGGTAAGCATGGCGGCGCTGTTCGACAGCGATTACGTGCCGGTGCCGGGCACCAATCCGCAGCTTTACCGCACCCGCCTGACCGATTGGGCCCATGCCGAATGGCGCCCCTTCCTCGACCGCGCAAAGGCGAGCGATTCCCGCGTCCTGGCCGCCGCCTGCACCGACATGAACGGCTTCCTGCCGACCCACCTGACCGAGCGTTCGCGCACGCCCACCGGCGATCTGGCGCACGACACCCAGTTCTGTCGCAACGGACGGATCATGCTGGAGGCGATCGACCGCAAGGCCAAGGCTTCCACCGCGCCCTACATGATGGCGGTGTACCGGCAGGAAGGCGACGGCAATTCCTATGTCGTGGTGCGCAACGTCTATGTCCCGCTGGTGATCGGCGGCCAGCGCTGGGGCGATTTCGAACTGGCCTACAGCTTCGATTGAGCGGCCACGCTAAAGGGCGATGTTTCACGTGAAACATCGCGCCAAAGCACCCTGAAAAGGGCCTAGAAAGGGTCTAGAGGGGGTCTAGAGGGGGTCTGGAACGACCTAGGCGGGGTCTGGCCAATCGCCTTGCCACGCCCCATGTAGGATCAGGCGCGCCCCACACCACCAAACCCGCCCTTGCCGCGTAAGCCGCAGAAGGCTAACCGTTAACCATTGGTGCTAACGGAGGCGCAGCGTGCGGCACTGGCGGATTTTCGATGCCTTGTTGCTCGGTGGTGCGGCGCTGGTGACGGCCTGCGTGCCCGAAGCGCAAGGGGCAGGCGCGCCGCAGACCGCAGAGGCCGCCGCGCCAACCCCGCCGCCCCCGCCGCCCGCTCCCGAACCGCCGCTGCAAAAGACCGTGGGCGAGGTGTTCGGGAAAGGCGTTGTGATCACCGTCAGCCTGGCCTCGCAGCAGATGCACGTGTTCCGCGATGGCGTCTTCTGGCGATCAAGCCCGGTGTCCACTGGCAAGCGCGGGAAGGAGACCCCGACGGGGGTGTTCGCCATCCTCCAGAAAAAGACCTTCCACCGCTCCAACCTCTACAGCAATGCGCCGATGCCGTTCATGCAACGCCTGACATGGGGCGGGATCGCGATCCATGCGGGGCAGTTGCCGGGATATCCGGCCTCGCATGGCTGCATCCGCCTGCCGCGCGAATTCGCCAGCGAGTTGTTCAAGATCACCGGCGCCACCACCACGGCCGTGATCATCGTCGAAGGCCCGCTGACGAGCGAGGCGGAGGCAGCGGCGCTGGCCAAGGGCAGCGCGATCGTGGTGCCGATTGCACCCGAACTGCTGCGCCGCGAACGCAAGGCGGCGACGAAACCGGAAGCCAGTGCCGCCGAACGCCTGCCCGCCACCCGCACCATTCCCGCACCCGCCGGCGGAGGAAGGCAGCAGACCATCCAGCTCGCCGCGACCCTGACGCCCGAACTCGCCAAGGCGCACTTCGCGCAGGTTTCAGCCCGCAGGCCGGAACTGGCCGGGATGCAGGTGCAGGTGATCCCCGCAATCGTCAACGGCACGCAATACTACCGCCTGCGCCTCTCGGCACCGGGCGCACACGCCACCTGCACCGCGCTCAAACGCGACGGGATCGATTGTTTTCCGGTCAGTTAGCGGGCTTCAGCTGGGATTGCGCCGCGCCATGAAGGCGAGGCGTTCGAACAGCATGATGTCCTGTTCGTTCTTCAGCAGCGCGCCGTGCAGCGGCGGGATGGCGCTGGCGGGGTTCTTGTCCTGCAACACTTCCAGCGGCATGTCCTCGTTCAGCAGCAGCTTGAGCCAGTCGAGCAGCTCGGACGTCGAGGGCTTCTTCTTGAGGCCCGGCACTTCGCGCAGGTCATAGAAGATATCCATCGCCTTCTTCACCAGCACCTTCTGGATGCCGGGGAAGTGCACGTCGATGATCTCCTGCATCGTCTCGCGATCGGGGAACTTGATGTAGTGGAAGAAGCAGCGGCGCAGGAAGGCGTCAGGCAGCTCTTTCTCGTTGTTCGAGGTGATCACGACGATCGGGCGTTCCTTGGCCTCGATCCGCTCCTGCGTTTCGTAAACGTCGAAGCTCATGCGGTCGAGTTCCTGAAGCAGGTCGTTCGGAAACTCGATATCGGCCTTGTCGATCTCGTCGATCAGCAGCACGGGCAGCTGCGGCGCGGTGAAGGCTTCCCACAGCTTGCCCTTCTTGATGTAGTTGCGGATGTCGTGAACGCGCTCGTCACCCAGCTGGCCATCGCGCAGGCGGGCGACCGCGTCATATTCGTAAAGGCCCTGCTGCGCCTTGGTGGTGGACTTGATGTTCCATTCGATCAGCGGCGCACCCAGTGCCTTGGAGATTTCATGCGCCAGCACGGTCTTGCCGGTGCCGGGTTCGCCCTTCACCAGCAGCGGACGGCGCAGGGTCACAGCGGCGTTGACGGCGACCTTCAGGTCTTCGGTCGCGATGTAGGACTTGGTGCCTTCGAAACGCTGTTCGGTCATGAGTTTTCCTGTGAGACTGAATTTCGGACGCCAGCGATAAGGGGCGGCTTGGCCTCGCGCAAGGGGCAGGGGACCACCTTTTATGATGGGGCAAATCAGCGGGGCAGCAGCAGGATGCGCTGGGCGATGGCCTCCAGCTTGCCTTCATCCAGCACCGCCGCCGGATTGTTCCAGCCCAGCGTCAGGATGTGATCGCGCCCGGCGGTGTCGGTCAAAAGCCAGGTGAGGTTCATCACCCCCGGCTCGCTGCCGCCCTTGAAGCCGATGTAGCGCCACTTCGCTTTGATCGCTGCTGTGGCCGAAGGGTTGATCGCCATGATGTCGAACACCTTCGGATCGGCGGTGCGGCGCATATGGGCGAAGAGTTTGCGCAAGTCCGCGGGAGAGGCGAACCATTCGATGTCGATCGCCTTGGGCCCGGACGCAAAGGCAGCGTTGACCTCGTCGAGCGAGGGGTTGGCGACTTCCATCAGCACCTCGGCAGCGGTGATCGCATCGCTCGTGCGGCTGCGCCAGCGGTCGAGGAAGGCCGGGTCCATGGTCTTGAGCACGAACAGCTCGCGGGTGGTGAGGAAGGGATCATTGGCCGCCGGATTGCTGTGGCCGCTATCCTTCATCAGCTTCAGGATGCGCTTGCGGCCCAGCGTGGCGATCAGCTGGTCGGTCGCGGTGTTGTCGCTGATCGACATCATCAGGCTGGCGAGCGTGTGGAGCGTCAGCGGCGCCCCCTTGGGCCAGTCCTGCAAGCGCCCGCTGGGGTAGCTTTTCTCGGTCAGCGGCACGACGTCGGTCCACTTGCGGCGGCCTGCCTTCACATCCTCGGCCAGCGCGGCAAGAACATAGAGCTTGAAGGTCGATCCCAGCGCGAGGCGCGTGTCGGCGGCGATGCTGATGGCGGGCGCGCTGCCATCCAGCGGGCCGAACCATGCGTTGACGCTGCCGGGCAGGGCGGCAAGATCGGCGCTGATCGCCTCCGCCGTGTCGCCCGCCACGGCCACGGCATCGACCGAGGTGAAGCGCAGTTCGTTGATGCGGTTGTCCTCGGCCGGATCGATCGCGATCCCGCCCTTGGCCAGCCCGCGCTCGAAGCGGATTTCCAGCGCGGCGCGGGTGCCATCGCGCGGGGCAAGCAGCGCGACTTCGAGAGCGGGGCCGAACTGCGCGGTCAGGCTGGCGCTGAGCGCCTTGATCTGCGCATCGGCCACCGCGGCGCGAAAGGCGTTGGTGAAGATATCCTCCGGCGCCGCCTTGCCATTGAGCAGCGCCACCACCTCAAGGCTGCGCGCCTCCAGCACGGTCGGCGCCTCGGCCACAGCGGGTACGGGCTCCTGCGCGGCCAGTGGAACATTGAACGCCGGAGCAAAAGCGAGCGCCAGCACGGCCAGCGGCGCGGTCAGGAATGAAAATTGCATCGGGTGTCCTCCGGCAAATCGTCACAACGGGACTAGCGGATCGCGGCGGTTATGCCAGCCTGTCGAGCGCATCGAGCTTGCGCTTCAGCCCGCGCGCCCCGAAGAGGTTGAGCAAGGCAATCACGGCGAAGATGCCGAAAGTTATCGCGGCAGGCTGGGCAATTCCGGTGAGCGCCGTGCGCCAGCCCGCATTCTCGGCCACACCAGCGGCCACGCCGAGATAAAGCAGCGTGCAGCCGGGGATCAGCGGTCCGACATACCACGCCGGAACCGCACGCAGTGCCGCGTATTGCCGGGCATACTGGCGGCGCAGATGCACAAGGCAGGGTTCTTCCGGCAGGCGTTCGACATTGCTGGCGCGCCGGTGCAGATTGCGCAGGATCACCAGCGAGCCGCCGACGATCAACGCCAGCGCGGCGGCGATCAGCCATTCGCCCTTGACGGCGGCACCGACAGCGGAACTGCCGAACAACGCGATCACTAGCACGCCGGCAGCATATTCGATGCCGTTGCGGATCCGGATCCGGCGGGCAAAGCGGTCTGCCTGGCGCGAACATTCGGCAGGGGCCGTGAAGGCAGCATCGGGCGCGGTATCGCACCATCGGGGCAGCGGGGGGGTGGTCATGGGGTTTCTCCTGTGTCGGGGAATTGGAAATGGCTCGCCAGCAGCGCCTTGATCCGGTGCACCCGGACATTGACAGCGCCTGTCGATAGCCCGGTGACTTCGGCAATCACGGCGGCGCTCTCGCCTTCGAGCCACAGCACGATCACCTGCATATCGATTGCCGGAAGGCGGCGGATGAGCTCGGCCACCTGCGCCAGCACCAGCGCCTCGCCGGCCTCGGCCTCGATGTTGGCGGGTGACGGCAGTGCCTCGATGTCCTCCAGCGGCACCCGCTTCGGGCCGCGCGCCGCCCGTGCGACATGATCGGCGGCGACATTGTGCGCGACGCGGTAAACCCAGGTCTTGAGGCTGCATTGCCCCGCGAAGCGCGCAAGGCTGGACCACAGCGCGCAATGCATTTCTTGTTCGAGATCGCGGGCCTTGTCCGCATCGCGCTCGACCGAGCGGGCGAGGCGCGCAAGCGCGGGGGCGAATTGTTCGCCTGCCTGCCTGTAGAGCTGTTCGATCGCGCCGGTCATGCCCCTTTAGTCGCTGCCGGCGCAGATTGCTTACACAGCGACCGCGATTTTCCGTCCGCCCCCGCCGGAGCGCGGATCAGGCATCAATCAGATCGCGGTCCACTTCGCCCGCGCGGTTCTGGATGAAGTTGAAGCGGTGTTCGGGGTTGCGGCCCATCAGCTCGTCCACCAGACGGGCAACGCCGGCGCGGTCTTCGTATTCTTGCGGCAGCGTGATGCGGATCAGCCCGCGGGTTTCGGGGGCCATGGTGGTTTCGCGCAATTGCTGCGGGTTCATCTCGCCAAGGCCCTTGAACCGGCTGACTTCGACCTTCTTGCCCTTGAACACGGTCGATTCCAGTTCGGCGCGGTGGGCATCGTCGCGGGCGTAGCGGCTCTCCTTGCCCGCAGTCAGCCGGTAGAGCGGCGGCTGGGCAAGGAACAGGTGGCCGCGCCGCACGATGTCGGGCATTTCCTGAAAGAAGAAGGTCATCAGCAGCGTGGCGATATGCGCGCCGTCCACGTCTGCGTCGGTCATGATGATGATCCGGTCATAACGCAGATTGTCGGCGTTGCAGTCCTTGCGGGTGCCGCAGCCCAATGCCAGCGCGAGGTCGGCGATTTCGCTGTTGGCGCGGATCTTGTCGGCGGTGGCGGATGCGACATTTAGGATCTTGCCGCGGATGGGGAGGATCGCCTGGCTCTTGCGGTCACGCGCCTGCTTGGCGCTGCCGCCCGCACTGTCACCTTCGACGATGAACAGTTCGGTCTCGCGCCCGCCTTCGCCGCTGCAATCGGTGAGCTTGCCGGGCAGGCGCAGCTTCTTGGCGTTGGTGGCGCTCTTGCGCTTGATCTCGCGCTCCTGCTTCCGCTTGAGGCGCTCGTCCATGCGCTCCATCACCTCGCCGAGCAGCGCCTTGCCGCGCTCCATATTGTCGGTGAGGAAGTGGTCGAAATGGTCGCGCATCGCGTTTTCGACCAGACGCGCCGCTTCGGGCGAGGTCAGGCGGTCCTTGGTCTGCGACTGGAACTGCGGATCGCGGATGAAGACCGAAAGCATCACCTCCGCGCCGGTCATCACATCGTCGGCGGTGATATCCTTGGCCTTCTTCGCGCCCACCAGCTCGCCGAAAGCGCGCAGGGCGCGGGTGAGCGCGGTGCGCAGGCCCTGTTCATGCGTCCCGCCATCGGGCGTCGGCACGGTGTTGCAGTACCAGCTGGTCGAGCCGTCGGAATAGAGCGGCCAAGCGATCGCCCATTCGGCGCGGCCTTGCCCCACGCCATCGACCGCCGGAAACTCCTGCGAGCCGGTAAAGGGCTGCGCCGTTACGCATTCGCGCCCGCCGATCTGTTCGGCGAGGTGATCAGCGAGGCCGCCGGGGAACTTGAAGGTCGCCTCGGCCGGCACCTCCTCGCTCGCCAGCGAGGGCGCGCATTTCCAGCGGATTTCGACCCCTGCGAACAGATAGGCCTTGGAACGAGCCAGCTTGAACAGGCGCTTAGGGTTGAACTTGCGGTCACCGAAGATTTCGGGATCGGGGATGAAGCTGACCGTGGTGCCGCGCCGGTTGGGCGTGGGGCCAAGGGTCTGGATCGGGCCGAGGGTTACGCCGCGCGCGAATTCCTGCGCGTAAAGCTGCTTGTCACGCGCCACCTCGACCCGCGTGTGGACCGAGAGCGCATTGACCACGCTGATGCCGACCCCGTGCAGACCGCCGCTGGTGGCATAGGCCTTCCCTGAAAACTTGCCGCCCGAGTGGAGCGTCGAAAGGATCACCTCCAGCGTGGATTTGCCGGGGAACTTGGGGTGTTCGTCCACCGGAATGCCGCGGCCATTATCGGCAATCGACAGCCGCCCTTCCTCGTCGAGACGCATCTCGATCCGCGTCGCATGGCCGGCCACCGCCTCGTCCATCGCGTTGTCGAGCACTTCGGCGGCGAGGTGATGGAAGGCGCGGTCATCCGTCCCGCCGATATACATCCCCGGGCGGCGGCGCACCGGCTCCAGCCCTTCGAGCACCTCGATGGCAGAGGCGTTGTAATCGCCGCTGGAGGTGGGGGTGTTGGCGAACAGATCGTCGGGGGTGGTGTCGGACATGGGACGGACTATAGGCCCGCCCCGCGCCGCGTCACAAGCGCGCCCGCATTGTTTTACTCAGCGCGTAAAGCCGGTTGGTGCCGGATCGACCGCGATCACCTCGCCGCCGCGCACCGCGCGCACTTCCAGCGCGCGCTCGGCGATCCCGTTGCGGCCGAACCGGAACGGACCATCCACGCCAAGGAACCCGCCGCTGTCATACAGCTCGCCCTTGGGGAAGGGGCTGCCCACCTTCCAGTCGCGCGCGATCCGCAGCGTCAGCAGCACGGCATCATAGCCCAGCGTCGCCACGCGGTAAGGCTGCGCGCCGAACCGGGCTTCGTAGCTTTCGGCAAAGCGCTTGTAACGCTGGTCGGAAACGGCGGCGAACAGCGCGCCTTCCATCGATTTTGCGCGGGTGAGGGCAGCGTCGCCGCTCCACAATTCGGTGCCGAGGATGCGGGCGCGGGTGCGGGCGCCGCGGTTGAGTTCGTCACTCGCCTCGATGCCCAGCCTTGCGCTGTCGGCGATCAGCACGGTGTCGTAGCCGCCGGCAGCGCGCAGGCGGCTCGCCGCGCTGACGATCGAGGTGTTGCCGCGCGCATAGGTCTCGCGCCGCGCCAGAGCGCCGCCGAAATCGCGCAGGGCATTGTCGAGCGCCGTGGCGGCCCGGGTGCCATAATCGCCTTCGGGCAGCAGCGCGGCAAAGCGGTTTGCGCCCTTGCTGCGGGCAAATTGCACCGAACGCCGGATCGATTGTTCGGGGCTGTGGCCCATCACGAACACATCGGGGCTGGCAACCGAGGTATCGTTGGAAAACGCGATCACCGGCACCCCTGCCGCACGCGCGGCGGCCTGCACCGCAGGCACGGCATCGGCGGTCAGCGGGCCGAGGATCAGCTTGTTACCATCCGCAATCGCCTGCCGCGCCGCGCCCTGCACACCGGTTGTGGTGTCATAGGTGGTGATGCGCAGGTTTTCCGCATTGGTATCGATCAGCGCCATGGTGGTGGCATTGGCAATCGCCTGACCGACCGCTGCCGTCTCGCCGTTGAGCGGCACCAGCAGCGCGATGCGGTGGCGGCCGGTATCGGTGGGGAGCGCGGTCGCCGAAGGTTCGGGCGCAGGCGCGGGCGGCGCGGTGGCGACATCGGTCTTGGGGATCACCTGACAGCCCGCCGCCAGCATGGCTGCCCCTGCCAGTGCCACATGGCGCGGGCGCAGCGCGCCTTCCATGCGGGCCAGCCATCCTGCCCAAAACGGCGTTCCTGTGCGCTTCATCCTTGCCGACCCCTCACTGCTGCTTCATGGCTTGCGACAGCCATGCCGACCGAGCTTCCATCCGTCCCGTCCAGAAGTCTCTCGCCCGGACTCTATATCGTTGCCACCCCGATTGGCAACTTGGGCGACATGACCCTGCGCGCCATCGAGGTGCTGGGCGGCGCGGCGCTGGTCGCTTGCGAGGATACGCGGGTCACCGGCAAGCTGTTGAAACATTTCGGGATCAAGGCGCGACTCCAGCGACTCGACGATCATGCGCCGCCGGACGTGCGGGCGCGGGTGATCGACGAGGCGAGGCATTGCGCGGTTGCGCTGGTGAGCGATGCGGGAACGCCGCTGATCTCCGATCCCGGCTATCGACTGGTGCGCGAGGCCCGCGAACGCGGCGTCACCGTGACCAGCATTCCGGGCGCCTGCGCCGCGGTTTCCGCGCTCGCCATCGCCGGCCTGCCGAGCGACCGCTTCCTGTTTGCAGGCTTTCTGCCGGTGAAGGACAAGGCGCGGCGCGCGGTGCTGGAGGATGTCGGCAAGGTTGCCGCCAGCCTTGTGTTCTATGAAACCGCCCCGCGGCTCGAACGCTCGCTGCGCGCCATTGCCGAACTCTGGCCGGCCCGCGAGGTTGCCGTGGCGCGCGAGCTGACCAAGCTGCACGAGGAATGCCGCAGCGGCACCGCCACAGCGCTCGCCGACCATTACGCCGCGCATCCGCCCAAGGGGGAGATCGTGCTGGTCATCGCTCCGCCCGCCGGGGAAGAGGCGGAGGTGGCCGATCCCGACAGCCTGCTGCGCGCCGCGCTCGCCGATGCAGGGCCGGGCAAGGCGGCGGGGATCGTCGCCAAGGCCACCGGCCTCGACCGGGCGACGCTTTATGCCCGCGCTTTGGAGCTGAAGGGCCAGTGACCCGCTCAACCCCCGAACGGCGCGAGGCCGACCAGCGCGGGCGCGAGGGCGAGGCGGCTGCGGCGATGTGGCTCGCCGCGCAGGGCTGGCAGGTGGTCGCCGAAAGGGTCAAGACCAAGGCGGGCGAGATCGACCTTGTCATCCGCAAGCCCGGCCTTGTCGCCTTTGTCGAGGTCAAATGGCGCGCCCGCGCTGCGGCGCTGGCCGATGCCATCGACGAAAAGCGCCTGACGCGGGTGGCCAGGGCCGCCGAACTCGTCGCGCCCGATTACGCCAGAGAGGGCGAGGATATCCGCATCGACGTGATCCTGCTTGCACCGGGCCGCAAGCCCGACCACATCGAGAACGCGTGGATGCCGTTTTCATAGTCCAGCACAACGGAAGTCAATGATGTCGCTCAGAATCGCCGTCCAGATGGACCCCATCGACCGGATCAACATCGCCGGGGATTCGTCCTTCGCGCTGATGCTGGCTGCGCAGGCGCGGGGGTATTCGGTCTATGAATACCACGTCGAAAGCCTCACGCTGGACGAGGATGACCGGCTGTTCGCCCATGCCTTTCCGGTCACGGTGCAGCGGGTCGCAGGCGATCACTTCCGGCGCGGGGAGAAGGTGCGGATCGATCTGGGCCGCGATGTCGATGTGGTGCTGATGCGGCAGGACCCGCCGTTCCACATGGGCTACATCACCGCCACCCACATGCTCGAACGCATCGGGGCCGAAACGCTGGTGGTCAATGATCCCGCCAATGTCCGCAACTCGCCGGAAAAGGTGATGGTGCTGAACTACCGGCACTTCATGCCCCCGACGCTGGTGACGCGCTCGGTCGAGGAAGTGCGGCGCTTCATGGACAAGCATGGCGCGATCGTGGTCAAGCCGATCCACGGCAATGGCGGCAAGGCGATCTTCCGCATCGGCGAGAACGGCGAAAACCTCACCGCGCTGTTCGAGGTGTTCAACCAGACCTGGCCCGAACCGCACATGGTCCAGCCCTTCCTCCCCGAGGTCGCGCAAGGCGACAAGCGCATCGTGCTGGTCGATGGCGAAGTGGCCGGCGCGATCAACCGCATTCCGGGCGAGGGCGAGTTCCGGTCGAACCTCGCGATGGGCGGATCGGCGCAGGCGACGGACTTGACGACACGCGAGGCGGAAATCTGCGCCGCGCTCGGCCCGGACCTCAAGCGCCTCGGCCTCACTTTCGTGGGCATCGACGTGATCGGCGGTAAGTGGCTGACCGAGATCAACGTCACCTCGCCCACCGGCATCGTTGCCATCGACCGCTTCAACAATACCGATACAGCCGCGATGATCTGGGATGCGATCGAGCGGCGGCTGGCCGAACGCCGCGCCGCGGCCTGATCTCTCCCGCACGGATAATGACACAATGACCGATACCCTGATCGATCTGGTCGAGGCCTGGGGCTACCTTGGCGTTGCGATCGCGATGTTCCTCGAAAACGTGTTTCCGCCGATCCCTTCTGAGGTGATCATGGGGCTGACCGGCATGGCCGTGGCCGACGGCAAGCTCGACTTTGCCGGAGCCGTCGCCGCCGGAACGCTGGGCGCGGTGCTGGGCAACTGGGTATGGTACTGGATCGGGCGGGTGGTCGGATATGAACGTTTCCGCCCGCTGATCGACCGCTTCGGCCGCTGGCTGACGCTCGACTGGGCCGAGGTCGAGAAGATCGTCGGCATCTTCAAGCGGTTCGACAGCGCGATCGTGTTCTGGGCGCGGTTCCTGCCGCAGGTGCGCACCATGATCTCGCTGCCTGCGGGGATGCTGATCATGTCGCAGCTGCGGTTCCTGATGTGGACGCTGTTGGGGACCGGCATCTGGAATTCGGTGCTGATCGGCGCGGGCTACATCCTGCGCAACGAATTCAGCCAGTTCGACGATTATTACGGCTGGGTCGCGGTGGTGATGATCGCGGGCGTGGTGGCGCTTTACCTCTACCGCGTGGTGACATGGAAACCCGCCGCTGTGCGTGAGGAGCAGCCTTAACCTCTGGGATGCGCCTTGCGGTAATTCTCCAGCAGGCTGGCGGCATCGACGCGGGTGTAGATCTGGGTCGATCCCAGCGAGGCGTGGCCGAGCAGCTCTTGCAAGGAGCGCAAATCCGCCCCCGCGCCCAGCAGATGCGTGGCGAAGGAGTGGCGCAGCGCGTGCGGGGTCGCCGTGTCGGGCAGGCCGAGCGCGCGGCGCGCCTGCGCCATGGCCTTCTGCACCATCCCCGGAGACAGCGGCCCGCCTTTCGCGCCGCGAAACAGCGGCTCGCCATCGCCGAGCGGCCATGGGCACAGCCGCACATATTCCGCCACTGCCGCGCGGGTGACCGGTAGCACCGGCACCACCCGCTGCTTGCCGCCCTTGCCGGTCACTTGCAGCACCTCTCCCGGCATCCGTTCACGCCCTGTCAGCGACAGCGCCTCGGCGATGCGCAGGCCCGATCCATACATCAAGAGAAGTACCGCCCGGTCGCGCGCGCCGGTCCAGTCGGTGCTGGCAAGGCCATCGACCAGTTCGGCGATGTTCACCGCCTCATCCGGCGTGACCGGGCGGGGCAGGCCTTTCTTCAGACGCGGGCCGCGCAGGCGGGGCGGGGCGGGGTCGGGATCGCCGCTCTGCTGGCGGGCAAAGGCGATGAAGCCCTTGAGCGCCGACAATTCGCGTGCGGCGCTGGCATTGCCCAATCCTTCGGCACGGCGCCGCGCAAGGTGGCTGCGCAGATGGTGGGTTTCGGTGCGGGCGATGTCTGCCCAGTTTTCGGGCATGATACTGCTGCACAGATTTTCGGCAGCGGAAACATAGGCGCGCACGGTGTGGGGCGAGCGGCGACGATTATTGGCCAGATGGGCGCGCCATGCCGCGATCAGCGCCGCAGCGCTCATGCCGCCACCAGCCTGTCGGCGACAATCTCTGCCAGCAGCGCATCGAGCACGCCGCGGCCCTCTGGCGCCACCCCGATCCGCTCACCCGCCTGCCACACCAGCCCGAGCGTCGTCAGGCGGGCGAGGGCGGCCTCATCCACCAGCCCATCGCGCGGCAGGCCGAAGCGTTCGCCCATGGCGGCAAGGTCCACCCCCTCGGCAAGGCGCAGACCCATCAGCAGCGCCTCTGCCGCCTGATCGGCCACGGCCAGCGGCCGCGCCTCGGCAATGCCATGGCCTTGCGCCGCCACAGCCTTCAGGAAATTCTCCGGCTTCTTGTGCCGCACCGTCGCCACCCCGCCGCGCCGCCCGTGCGCGCCGGGGCCGATCCCGGCATAATCCTGATAGCGCCAATAGACGAGATTGTGCCGGCTTTCCTCTCCGGCGCGGGCGTGGTTGCTCGTTTCGTAGGCAGGCAGGCCCGCTGCGGTGGTCAGTTCCTGCGTGATGTCGAAAAGTTGGGCAGCGGCGTCATCATCGAGGGGAGTAAGCCGCCCGCGCCGCACGTCGCTGGCAAAGCGGGTGCCGGGTTCGATGGTTAGCTGGTAGAGCGACAGGTGCCCGGTGCCCAGTGACAGGGCACGGGTCAGCCGGTCGTGCCACAGCTCGGGCGTATGGCCGGGCAGGGCATAGATCATGTCGAAACTGACCCGCCCGAAATGCCGCTGCGCCGTGTCGAGCGCCGCCAGCGCCTCGTCAGCCCCGTGCAGCCGCCCGAGGAAACGCAATTCCGCATCGTCGAGCGATTGCACGCCCAGCGACACGCGGTTCACGCCTGCGCCCGCCAGCGCGGCAAAGTTTGCGGCCTCGACCGATGAGGGATTGGCCTCCAGCGTGATTTCAATGGCAGGATCGAACCCCCACAGGGCTTCAGACTCGGCCAGCAGCGCGGCGACGAGGGCGGGGGGCATCAGCGAGGGCGTGCCGCCGCCGAAGAAGATGGAAGTCAGCGCCGCTCCGCCCGCCACCTCGGCCTCGGCGCGCATGTCGGCGATCAGCGCGGCCTGCCAGGCGGCGACATCGACCCCGTCGCGCACGTGCGAGTTGAAGTCGCAATAGGGGCACTTCTTCGCGCAGAACGGCCAGTGGATGTAAAGCGCGCGCGCCGTGGAGGGGACCAAGGGGGGAATTTTCAGCCTCGCTTAATCGTTGGGGGATAGTTCGATGCCATGCGGAGTTCCTCGATCATGCCCCTTGCCGCCCGCCTTTCGGTCCTTGCCCTCTTTATGGCAGCCGCGCCAGCCACCCCGCAAGACCAGCGCCCGCTGTTTCCGGCGGAGCAGGAATGGCTTTCCGAACACAATGCCGCCCGCGCCGATGTGGGCCTGGGCCCGCTGCGCTGGAATCATGATCTGCGCCGGGCGGCTGCGCAATGGGCCGAAACCCTCGCCCGTCGCGGCGATTTCCGCCACGATCCCGATCTGCGGATGCTGAGCCATGGCGAAAACCTGTGGAAGGGCACCCGCGAACGCCACGCGCCGTGGGAGATGATCGATCTGTTCGTTGCCGAACAGCGCCATTTCCGTCCCGGGGTCTTTCCCGATGTCTCGGCCACGGGCCGGTGGAGCGATGTCGGGCACTATACCCAGATCATCTGGCCCGAAACCCGCGAAGTGGGCTGCGCCACCGCGGTCAATGCGCGGCATGAGGTGCTGGTGTGCCGCTATTTTCCGGCAGGCAACATCATGGGCTACCGCCTCGATCCGGCAGAGCGGCTGTCGCGGCGCTAGCGGCTCACCCGAACTGTTCGGCCACCAGCTTCGCAAAGGCATCGGCCCGGTGGCTGATGGCGTGCTTTTCTGCTGGCGGGATTTCCGCAAAGGTCAGCGTGGCTCCGGTCGGCACGAACACTGGATCATAGCCGAAGCCCAGCGTCCCGCGCGGGGGCCATGTCAGCGATCCGTCGCAGCGGCCTTCGTAAATCGCGTATTCCCCGTCGGGCCATGCCAGTGCCAGCACGCAGTGGAAGGCGGCCGAACGGTCAGCGCCTGCGCCCTTGTCGGCGAGCATCCCTTCAACCTTGCCCATCGCCATGTACCAGTCGCGCCCCGGAGCGCCCTCGAACCACTGCCGCTCGGCCCAGTCGGCGGTGTAAACGCCGGGGCGACCATCAAGTGCCGCGACGCTAAGGCCGCTGTCATCCGCCAGCGCCGCCAGCCCCGAAGCCTCCGCCGCCGCCCGCGCCTTGATCAGCGCGTTCTGGGCAAAGGTGGTGCCGGTTTCGGCAGGCTCCGGCAGGCCGAGCGATCCGGCAGAGATGCACGTGACCCCGTAGGGATCGAGCAGCGCCGAAATTTCCTTCAGCTTGCCCGCATTGTGCGTGGCAATCACGAGGCTGCCGGAGCCGAGCCTTCTGGTCACTTCACCGCGTCCAGCTGCGCCGCGAAGATGCGGTCGGCGCCGATCCGGGCGAGGCGCAGCAGGCGCAGCAGGCCTTCCTCGTCATAGGTCGCGCCCTCGGCGGTGGCCTGCACTTCGGCGATCTTGCCGCCCGAAAGCAGTACGAAATTGCCATCGGCCTCGGCGTTCGAATCCTCGTCATAATCGAGGTCGAGCACCGGCGTGCCCTTGTAGATGCCGCAGGAAATGCCCGCGACCTGCGCGGAAATCGGATCGTGCTTGATGTCGCCCGATGCCATCAGGCCGTTCACGGCAAGCCGCAGCGCGATCCACGCGCCGGAAATCGCCGCCGTGCGCGTGCCGCCATCGGCCTGAAGCACGTCACAATCGAGCGTGATCTGCCGCTCGCCGAGTTTTTGCAAATCTACAACGGCGCGCAAAGAACGCCCGATAAGCCGCTGGATTTCCTGAGTACGGCCCGATTGCTTGCCCTTGGCAGCCTCGCGGGCGCCGCGGGTATGGGTGGCGCGGGGGAGCATCGAATATTCGCCCGTCACCCAGCCTTCGCCCTTGCCCCGCAGCCACGGCGGCACGCCCTTTTCCACGCTCGCGGTGCACAGCACCCTGGTATCGCCGAAGCCGATCAGCACCGATCCTTCGGCGTGGCGGGTGAAACCGGTTTCGATGGTGATGGCGCGCATTTCGTCGGGCGCGCGTCCTGAAGGGCGCATGGGGTGTCCTTTTATGAGTGCGGGGCCATTAGGCGCGGGCCACTTGTCGCGGCAAGCGCAAAGACTAAGATTGCGCCCATGGCCTCGCTTCCCGTTACCGAACTGACCCAGCGCGCCCGCGACATTTTCCAGCGGGTGGTCGAGGAATATATCGCCAGCGGGCAGCCGGTCGGCTCCAAGACGCTGGCGGCGGACGGCACGCTCAACCTCTCGCCGGCTTCGATCCGTTCGGTTCTGGCCGATCTGGAGACCGCCGGCCTGCTCGCTGCGCCCCATACCAGCGCGGGGCGGATGCCGACCGATGCGGGCCTCAGGATTTTCGTCGACGGCATGATGCGCGTGGCCGAGCCGACGCGCGAGGAACAGGCCGCGATCGAAGCGCGGCTGGCCGAGGCCGGACCGGTCGAGGCGGCGCTGAAACAGGCGAGCGCGATTCTCTCCGATCTTTCGGGCGCCGCAGGCATGGTGCTGGTCGCGCCGCGCGAACAGCGGCTGGCACAGTTCTCCCTCGTCGATCTGGGACAGGGGCGGGCGCTCGCTGTTCTGGTGGGCGAGGACGGGGGCGTGGAGAACCGCGTGCTCGACATCGGCGGCGCGATCAGCGCAGGCGCGCTTGACCGGGCGAGCAATTACATCACCGCCCGCCTCGCCGGCCGCACGCTGGCCGAAGCCGCACAGGCGATGCGCAGCGAAATCAACGCGGGCCGCTCGCAGCTCGATGCTGCAAGCCGCGATCTGGTCGAGCGCGGGCTTGCGGTTTGGAGCGAGGATGCCGCCGCGCGCCCCGTGCTGATCGTGCGCGGCGCGGCCAACCTGCTCGACGAGGCAGCGCTCGGCGATATCGAGCGGGTGCGGATGCTGCTTGAGGATCTTGAAAACAAGCAGTCGGTGGCCGAGCTGCTGGATTCGGCGCGCGAGGCCGATGCGACGCGCATTTTCATCGGCTCGGAAAACCGCCTGTTCGCGCTTTCCGGCTCCTCTGTCATCGCCTCGCCCTATCGCGATCGCGAGGGGCGGGTCGTCGGCGTGCTGGGTGTGATCGGCCCGACGCGGTTGAATTACGCGCGGGTTGTCCCCATGGTGGATCTGACAGCCCGTTCGCTGGGCAAGCTCATCGCTTGAATGGAAAGCCACACAACATGACTGGTAACGACAAGCCGCTCGATCAGGCGGCGGAAGACGAATTGAAGGGCGTGCCCGAAGACCTGCGCGAAGGCGGCGCCACCGCAGGCGAAGACGCCATGGCCGAAGCGCTCGAATCGCTGCGGCGCGATCTGGAAGCGGCCAAGCAGGATGTGCTCTACGCGCAGGCCGAAACCCAGAACGTGCGCCGCCGGCTGGAGCGCGAGAAGGACGAGGCCCGCGCCTACGCCGCGACCGGCTTTGCCCGCGATATCCTGAGCGTGGCCGACAACCTGTCGCGCGCCATCGATGCCATCCCGCAATCCCTGCGCGAAGATGACAGCATGAAGGGCCTCGTCTTCGGGATCGAGGCGACCCAGCGCGAGCTGGAAAAGGTGTTCGCCAGCCACGGCATCACCCGCATCGCCGCCGTTGGCCTGCCGCTCGACCCGAACCAGCATCAGGCGATGCTCGAAGTGCCGACCAATGATCAGGAGCCGGGCACCGTCGTGTCGGAGATGCAGGCCGGCTGGATGATCAAGGACCGCCTGCTGCGCGCTGCGATGGTGGCGGTGGCCAAGAAGCCGGACTAGGCAGCATCAAACGGCAAGATCGCGGCATATGTCGCAACGGGCGGGGCGCCTGGAACACTGGCGCCCTGCCGCAGCAGGAAGGCGTGACGCACGATCTCGGCCTGCTGCTCGATCCCGTATTGCGCCAGCATCCAGCCCGGCTTGATCGCGTAGTCATAGCGGCACAGCGGGTGGCGGCGCAGGACCAGATACCAGCGGCCCAATGTCTGCGCCTGCCACACATGCACCATTTCATGGATGAAATGCGCCTGATGGTGCAGCGGCGCTGCGGCGAAATCCTCGCAATAATGCGCGGCCTGCGGGTGAAAGTGCAGGTGGCCCATCGGCGCCATCGTCACCCCGCGCGGGTGGAACGGGAAGAATTTCCGGCGCCGGATCCGCACCGCGCCGTAATCGATCGCATCGCCGAACATGCTGCGGGCCAGCGCGATTTCGCCCGGCGACAGCGGGCGCTCCCCGCCGACCGGGCAGGCGGGCAGCGCGGGCGTTGCCGCCTCTGCTGCATCCAGCCCGGTCAGCGGCGCGTTCAGCGGTCGTCCCCGGCGGCGCGCACTGCGGCGGCGACGGTCTGGCTGGTGCCATCGGAAAGGATCACGGTGACATTGACCGTGCCGCCCGGCTGCCAATCGGAAGAAGGCTCCATCGCCATCACGTGCAGCCCGCCGGGGGCAAAGGTCACGGTCGCGCCATCGGCAAGGGCAACCGGTCCGGGATCGGACATGGTCATCACCCCGTCCTTTTCGGCCATTTCGTGGATCATCGCCATGCCCGCCCCTTCGATATCGACATCGGCGAGGGTTACGTCCCCTTTTCCGCTGTAGGAAAGATCGAAATAGACCGCTGCCGGATTGCCGCTGACAGGGGCGAGCACCAGCCTGGCATTGGCGATGGTCAGCCCCGCGCTTGCCTGCGTCTGATCTGCCGGAGCCTCTGCCTCGCCCGCACAGGCGGAAAGCGTCAGCAGGGTGGTTGCCCCGATGATGGCAAGGGCGGCGTGTCTGATGGTGTGCACTTTGAATTGTCTCCGTCTGGAATGGGCCGAAAACTAGGGTGCGGCGTCTCTTGTGCCAAGCAAAACCGCACCTATATCGCGCTCACAATCGAGCTGCCCAAGCGCTTTGCCTCTTGCGGGAAGCGCAGCCGGGCGGTGTCCAACAATGTCCTAATGGATGGGGTAATCATGGGTAAAGTAATCGGTATCGACCTCGGCACCACCAACTCCTGCGTTGCTGTCATGGATGGCGGCAAGCCCAAGGTGATCGAAAATTCCGAAGGCGCGCGCACCACGCCTTCGATCGTGGCCTTCACCAAGGATGGCCAGCGCCTGATCGGCCAGCCTGCCAAGCGTCAGGCGGTGACCAATCCCGACAACACCCTGTTCGCGATCAAGCGCCTGATCGGTCGCCGGTTCGAAGACCCGCTGACCAAGAAGGACATGGAGCTGGTCCCCTACAAGATCACCAAGGGCAAGAACGGCGATGCGTGGGTGAACGCCGGCGGCGAGGATTACAGCCCGTCGCAGGTTTCCGCCTTCATTCTCCAGAAGATGAAGGAAACCGCCGAGAGCTATCTCGGCGAAACCGTGACGCAGGCCGTGATCACCGTGCCCGCCTATTTCAACGACGCCCAGCGTCAGGCAACCAAGGATGCCGGCCAGATCGCCGGCCTCGAAGTGCTGCGCATCATCAACGAGCCGACCGCGGCCGCACTCGCCTATGGCATGGACAAGGACGACGGCAAGACCATCGCCGTTTATGACCTTGGCGGCGGCACCTTCGACGTTTCGATCCTCGAAATCGGCGACGGCGTGTTCGAAGTGAAGTCGACCAACGGCGACACCTTCCTCGGCGGTGAAGACTTCGACAACGCGATTGTCGAGTTCCTCGCGGACTCCTTCAAGAAGAAGGAGGGCATGGACCTCAAGACCGACAAGCTCGCCTTGCAGCGTCTGAAGGAAGCGGCGGAAAAGGCCAAGATCGAGCTTTCGAGCGCGGCGACCACCGAAATCAACCTGCCCTTCATCACCGCCCGCATGGAAGGCGGCAGCACCACTCCGCTGCATCTGGTGGAAACGATCACCCGCGCCGATCTTGAAAAGATGGTCGACGGGCTGATCCAGCGCACGCTCGATCCGTGCAAGAAGGCGCTGGCCGATGCCGGCATCACCAAGGATCAGGTCGACGAGGTGATCCTTGTCGGCGGGATGACCCGCATGCCGCGCGTGCGCGAAGTGGTGGAACAGTTCTTCGGTGCCAAGCCGCACACCGGCGTCAACCCCGATGAAGTCGTCGCCATGGGCGCGGCCATTCAGGCGGGCGTGCTGCAGGGCGATGTCAAGGACGTGCTGCTGCTCGACGTGACCCCGCTTTCGCTCGGCATCGAGACGCTGGGCGGCGTGTTCACCCGCATGATCGATCGCAACACCACCATCCCGACCAAGAAGACCCAGACCTACTCCACCGCCGAAGACAACCAGAACGCGGTGACGATCAAGGTCTATCAGGGCGAGCGCGAGATGGCGGCGGACAACAAGCTGCTCGGCAATTTCGACCTGATCGGCATTCCCCCCGCACCGCGCGGCGTGCCGCAGATCGAAGTGACCTTCGACATCGACGCCAACGGCATTGTCTCGGTGGCGGCGAAGGACAAGGGCACCGGCAAGGAGCAGACGATCAAGATCCAGGCTTCGGGCGGTCTTTCGGATGCCGACATCGACCAGATGGTGAAGGACGCCGAACGCTTCGCCGAGGAAGACAAGAAGCGCCGGGCTGCCGCCGAAGCGCGCAATCAGGCCGACAGTCTGGTGCACGCGACCGAAAAGCAGCTTGAGGAGCACGGGTCGAAGATCGACGCGGCCACCAAGACCGAGGTCGAGGAAGCCATCGCGGCGGTCAAGACCGCGCTCGAAGGCGGCGATGCCGATGACATCAATGCCAAGGCGCAGGCGCTGACCCAGTCGGCGATGAAGATGGGCCAGCAGATCTACGAACAGCAGCAGGCTGCCGGCCCGGACGGCGAGGCTGCGGCGGCGGAAGAGGCTCCGGCCGAAGACGTCGTCGATGCCGAGTTCTCCGAGGTCGACGAAGACAAGAAGGGCTAAGCGATTAACCTGAATACCACCGCGTCATTCCCGCGCAGGCGGGAATCCAGCTAGGCTTCAGCCACCCGGCAAGTGAAGCTGGACCCCCGCCCGGGCGGGGGTGACGGGTGGGTTAGGAAGGCTGAATAATGGCTACCCAGACCGACTATTACGCCACGCTGGAATGTGCCCGCGATGCCGATGGCGCCACGCTCAAAAGCGCCTATCGCAAGCTTGCGATGAAGTTCCATCCGGACCGCAATCCGGGCGATGCGAGCGCCGAAGCCAAGTTCAAGGCGATCAACGAAGCCTACGACTGCCTCAAGGACCCGCAAAAGCGCGCGGCCTATGACCGCTATGGCCACGAAGCCTTCACGCAAGGGATGAACGGCGGCGGCGGTGGCGGGCCGTTCGGCGGCGGCTTTGGCGGCGGGCGCGGCGATTTTGCCGATATCGGCGACATCTTCGAAACCATCTTCGGCGGCGCATTCGGCGGCGGTGGCGCGCAGCGCCAGCAGAACCGTCGCGGGGCCGACCTGCGCTACGACATGCAGGTGTCGCTCGAAGAGGCGTTCCACGGCAAATCCACCGAAATCGAGATCGAAGTCTCGCAAGCCTGCGACACCTGCGACGGATCGGGCGCAACCCCCGGCACATCGGAACGCACCTGCAACCTGTGCAACGGCATGGGTTCTGTGCGCGCCAAGCAGGGGCTGTTCGTGATCGAGCGGCCATGCCCCACATGCAGCGGGCGCGGCAGCGTGATCGAAAGCCCGTGCCGTTCGTGCCGCGGGGAAGGGCGGGTCGACAAGGCGCAGACGCTCAAGGTCGATATTCCCGCCGGCGTCGATACCGGCACCCGCATCCGTCTGTCCGGCAAGGGCGAGGCGGGGCAACGCGGCGCGCCTCCGGGCGATCTCTACATCTTTCTCCACGTCAAACCCCATGCGGTGTTCGAACGCGAGGGCACCACGCTGGCCACCCGCATTCCGGTGAGTTTCACCACCGCGGCGCTGGGCGGCTGTGTCGAGATTCCCGATCTCGATGGCTCGACCAACCGGCTCGATATTCCCGCCGGGATCCAGTCGGGCAAGCAGTTGCGCATTCGCGGCGCGGGGATGCCCGTGCTGCAAGGGCGTGGGCGCGGCGATCTGGTGGTGGAGATTGCGGTCGAAACCCCGACCAAGCTGACCCGCCGCCAGAAAGAGCTGCTGGAGGAGTTCAAGGCCACCGAAACCGGTGACGAATGCCCCGAAAGCCGCGGCTTTTTCGACAAGCTGAAAGACGTGTTCGGGGGCTGAGGGCTGCACCGTGCTGCCCTCACTCCTGATCGTTGACGATTTCCTGAAGGACCCTTGGGCGGCGCGCCGCGCGGCGCTGGCACTGGACTATGATCCAGCGCACCAGAACGGCAATTTTCCGGGGCGCAATTCGTTGTCTGCGCTCGATACGGCGGGGATCGACGCTGCCGTGTCACGGCTGCTCGGTCTTAGGCTTGGCCCCGCGCGCGGCACGCAGCACGGCCACTGCCGCCTGACGCGCAAGGGCGACAAGGGGCGCAGCGGGGTGCATATCGATCCGGCGGCCTATTCGGGCATCCTCTACCTCTCGCGGCCAGAGGATTGCGCGCTGCCGCAAGCGGGCGGCACCGATTTCTTCCGCCACAAGCGCACAGGCCTCGAAGCCGTACCGCAAGACCCGGCGAAGATCGCGGCCACGGGCTATGCCGATGTGAACGCGCTGGTCGAGGATGTGGTGAACAAGGACACCACGCAGCCCGCCAAGTGGGAACGCACCCTGCGCGTGCCCGCCCGCTTCAACCGGTTGCTGCTGTTTTCCCCCTGGCAATTCCACAATGCCGCGCCCGGCTTCGGCACCACGCCAGAGGATGCGCGGCTGGTGATGCTGCTGTTTTTCGGGATAGTCACAAACTGACTACGCCCGGCACGAACGGACGTGTTCTCAACCCATCCGCTCGTAAACCTCGCTGCGGATCTGGTCGATCAACCCGCGCTGGCAGCGACCGGCGATCTCCTCTTCCTCCAGCACGGCGAGGAACACCGCACGCTTGGCAGAACGCAGCGTCTGCTCGGCCACCCCGCCGCTGACAGTCGAGGCGACAAGGTCGATCATCCGCTCGGCCCCGTGCAGCCGCCCCCACAGGTAATCGTTCTCGCGGTAATCGCGGCTGAAGAAGGCGCCGAAATTGTAGAACTCGATCCCGCGCAAGGTTGCCGCGGTGCCGCCCTCGCGGATGCTGCGGGCATCGTCGGGCGAGATGCGGTCGATCTTGACGGGGTTGAATTCATCCAGCCCCTCGCGCCGCGACAGGGGCAGGGTGGCGACATCGTAGAACGGGAAGCCCAGATAGGTCAGCAGCATCCGCCGCTTGAGGTTTTTGGGCATGTCCTCCAGCATGTCGATCAGCAGTTCTTCGGCGGCCAGATCGGTTGCGGGCAAGAGGCGCTCCGCCGCAAGAAAATCGAGCACCGCGCCGGGGTTCTCAACGCCCTTTGCCGCGATCGCCTGAAAGCGCGGCGAGCGAAGCACATCCTCGTCGGCGCGGTAATAGAGCGCGAGAATGCCGTAGAGCCGGTCCCGCGCCCGGTCGAGCGCATCGTCGGAGATATCGGGATCAAGCTCCCAGTCGCGGGACAGCTTGCGCGCCAGCAATTGCAGGCGGCGGATGCGGAAGCCCGTATCGTGGGCGCGAAAGAAGGCGATGGCGCCGGCATTGGCCCCACCATGGGCGTCGGTCAGCCGGTCGATGCCGCGCGCAGCAAGTTCGCGGCGCAGAGCTTCGAACAGCGGCGCCGGATCGCTCTCCCGCATGCCTGCCGCCCGCAATGTCAGCCGCGCCAGCGCGTCGAGAATGCCGTCCCGCTTGGTCGAGGCATAGGCGCCGAAGGCATAACCCGCCCGCTCGGCCGCCGCCTGCTGGGCCTTGGCCCGCCATCCGGCGAGCCGTTTGGGCGTGGGCCGGTCGAGCAGGAAGGTGAAGCCGAACAGCTTTTCCACCGCCCGGTCTATATCGGGTTGCAGGTCCATCACGATCCGCTTGAGCCGCGCCGCGTCGCGCGATTGCAGGGCGATCCGTTCCAGATCGTCGCGGATCGGCTGTTCACGCGGGATGGTCGAAAGCGAACCGAAAATCGCGCCGAAAAAGCCCACGGTGCGGGTGCGGGTGCCGGGGGCTGGGCCGCCACCGTCGGGACGCGGATCGAGATAGACGAACCGCCGGTCAACCTCGCGCTGGCCGGGGCGGCCATGCAAGGCCGAAAGCGCCGCGCCGAACGGGGCGTTGACCAGCACCGCGCCGTCGATCAGCGATACCTCGTCGATCGTTCCGCGCTGCGCATGGACCGGCATGATGCGGCTGAGGAACGCCCCGCGCGAGGCCCAGTGGTGCCGCTGTTCGGCCGCCAGCGCGTCAATCTCGGCCACGACGAGCGGGGGGAAGGCACCGGGAAAACTCGCGGTCGCCCGCGCTGCCAGCACCAGTTCGAGCCGGTCGCCGATGCCCGCCGCCGGATCATCCCCGACCCGCGCGCGGAAACAGATCGGCAGGCGGTGTTCGGTCTCCTCCACCTGCGGCGGGGAATTGAGGCGCAGGGTTTCGGCATGGCCGCGGAAATCGGTAGCGGTGACCACCAGATCGACCGGATAGCCCGGCGGCAACAGCGGCTCGCCATCGCCCTCGGCGGCCATGCGTGTCAGGGCTTCGTAGAGCATCCCCGAAAAGCGGCTGCCCGAAAAGGGCGGCGCAAACCAGCGGCCGCGCACGAAGCGGGAAACCTTGTGGCGCACTTCCTTGCGGGTTTCGGGGGAGACGGTCGCGCTCACCGCATTGCCGGGGCGGCGCAGGAACCATTCGGCAATCGGCTGGGCCCAGAACTTGGCAAAGCGCCACACGGGTTCGGCATCGGGATCGGTCAGCTTGCTGACATCGGCGTTGGTCAGCCACAGATCGGTCAGCGGTTCGAGACTGTGCCCGCTATGGATCGCCTGCGCCAGAAACACCGCATTGATTCCGCCCGCGCTCGCCCCGGTGAGGATATCGGGCAGCACCCGCAGGCGCAGGCCGTGATCGCGTTCGATCAGCCCGAGAAAATCGCGATAGGCCGCCGCCGCGCCGTCCAGCGGGGTCGCGGCAGGGTGGTGGAAGGCACGGCTGGCGCGGGCAAGGTGCCACACCTCCTTGGTGATGCCGTGCATGTAAACCGCCAGGCTGACCCCGCCGTAACATACCAGAGCAAGGCGCAATTCCTTTTGCCGCATGGCAAGTGTCTAGCGGGGAGAACACACGCAATGCAATTGCGTTCTTTATCTGTTCTCGATAAGGCAGCGAGCTATGGCAAAAACCAAGCGTCGCTATGTGTGTCAGGAATGCGGTTCGGTCTCCCACCGCTGGCAGGGCCAATGCGCCGACTGCGGGCAGTGGAACACCCTTGTCGAGGATGTGCCGGCCACGGTGTTCTCGCAGAAGCATGATCTGTCACGCGGCGGACGGGAGGTGGCGTTCGAACCGCTCAATGCGCCGTCGCAGCTGCCGGTGCGCAAGTCCACCGGCCTTGCCGAATTCGACCGTGCGCTGGGCGGCGGGCTGGTGCCGGGCAGCGCGGTGTTGCTGGGCGGCGATCCCGGCATCGGCAAATCCACGCTGCTGCTCCAGACCGCGGCGACGATTGCGCGGGGCGGAAACGATGTCGTCTATGTCAGCGGTGAGGAAGCCGCCGGTCAGGTTCGCTTGCGGGCATCGCGCATGGGCGTGGCCGACGCGCCGATCCGGCTCGCCTCGGAAACCTCGGTCCGCGATATTCTCACCACGCTAGGGCAGGGCGATCCGCCCGCATTGCTGGTCATCGATTCGATCCAGACGATGCATTCCGACACCATCGAAGGCGCGCCCGGCACGGTTTCGCAGGTCCGCGGCTGCGCGCTGGAACTGATCCGCTACGCCAAGGAAAGCGGCTGTGCGCTGGTGCTGGTGGGGCATGTCACCAAGGACGGCACGATCGCCGGCCCCCGCGTGCTCGAACACATGGTCGATGTGGTGATGAGTTTCGAGGGGGAACGCTCGCACCAGTATCGCATCCTGCGCGCGCTCAAGAACCGTTTCGGCGCGGTGGACGAAATCGGCGTGTTCGCGATGGCTTCCGAAGGGTTGGAGGAGGTTGCCAATCCCTCGCTGCTATTCCTTTCGGGGCGGGAGACGCCGCTGGCGGGCAGCGCGGTGTTCCCCGCGCTGGAAGGCACGCGGCCGGTGCTGGTGGAGATCCAGGCGCTGATCGTGCGCCTGCAATCGGGCGCAACTCCCCGACGGGCGGTGGTGGGGTGGGACAGCGGGCGGCTGGCGATGCTGCTCGCCGTGCTCGAATCGCGCTGCGGGCTGAATTTCTCCTCGGCCGAAGTCTATCTCAACATTGCGGGCGGTTACCGCCTGACCGATCCTGCGGCGGACCTTGCGGTGGCCGCCGCGCTGGTTTCCGCGCTTGCCGACCGGCCCTTGCCCGACAAGGCGGCATGGTTCGGCGAGATCAGCCTTGCCGGCGAAATCCGCCCCGTCGCCCATGCCCCGCTGCGCCTGCGCGAGGCGGCAAAGCTCGGCTTTGCGCGCTGCTATGGCCCCGCTGGCGCGGCAAGCGGATCGCAAGAGGCGGATTATCGCGGACTTACCGCACTTGCGAACCTCGTTGACCAGGTGATGGGCAGCGCATAATCACTGGCTTCATGGCCGGTCTCGATTTCCTCATCCTCATCATCGTCGGCGTTGCTGCCGTCGGCGGGTTCATGCGCGGACTGGTGCAGGAGGTGCTTTCGCTCGCCTCATGGGTGATGGCGGCCTTCGCGCTCCATTTCATGCATCCCTATCTGACCGAGGCATTGCGCAACCTCTACAATGCCGAACCGGCGACCCCGCTGCTGGGCTTCGTGCTGCTGCTGCTGATCCCCTATGCGGCGATGAAGGTGATTACCGGCAATGCGAGCGAGGCTTCGGATGGCGCCATTCTCGGCCCGATCGACCGCGTGCTCGGCTTCGGGTTCGGCGCGCTCAAGGGCGTGCTGATCGCGGTGTTCGCGTTCTCGCTGCTGGTCATGGGGTTCGACGACAGCTGGGGTTACAAGGGCCGCCCGACATGGATCACCACGGCGCGCACCTATGCTGCCGCCGACAGCTTTTCGCGCCAGCTGGTGCCGATGATCGCGGTCCGCCGTGACCAGCTGCGCCGCGAAACCGAACTGCAGGAAGCCGCGGCCGCCAAGGCTGCGCGCTGACCGCCTGTGACTGCGCGCGTGTCGTCCAAACTCTACACGCCCGAACTTCTGGGACTGGCAACGGGACTGGCAGCTTTCCCGCTCACCGACGACCTGCCGCTCAGGGCCGAAGCGCGCTCGCGCACCTGCGGCAGCGCGATTTCGCTCGGCCTCGCGCTGGATGACGACGGCCTTGTTTCGCACATCGGCATGACAGTCAAAGCCTGCGCCATCGGACAGGCCTCGGCAGCGCTGATGGCGCAGTCGATCAGAGGGGATATTCCGGGCAATATCCGCCTGACGGCCAAAGGACTCGCCGCATGGCTGGCAGGCGAGGGCGAACTTCCCGCATGGCCGGGCATCGCGGCGCTGGCACCGGCGCGCGATCATCCCGGTCGTCACGGCGCGCTGCTATTGCCGTGGAATGCCGCGTGCGAGGCGCTTTCAACCGTCGCCGCCTGACGCTAGGGACATCGATCAAGAGGTCGCCCGCTGGGGCCAAG
This sequence comes from Erythrobacter sp. RANMB8, assembly GCF_056848235.1. Lineage (NCBI taxonomy): Bacteria > Pseudomonadati > Pseudomonadota > Alphaproteobacteria > Sphingomonadales > Erythrobacteraceae > Erythrobacter > Erythrobacter sp. RANMB8. Next base: position 379,270 of record NZ_JBREHG010000002.1, on the reverse strand, counting down.
GGGATACAGGGATATGGCAGAGGCGCAGGCGCTCGCTGACCGCGAGCCGTCCGAGAAGGAAATCCGGCTGGTTATCGGCGCATCATCCGCCGGCACCATCTTCGAGTGGTATGATTTCTTCATCTACGGCACGCTGGCCTACATCCTGAAGGACGCTTTCTACGCCACCGATAACGAGACTTTGGGACTGTTGCTGGTGTGGTCGACCTTCGCGGTCGGCTTTGCCTTCCGCCCGCTGGGCGCGGTGCTGTTCGGCTTTCTGGGGGACAGGCTGGGGCGCAAATATACCTTCCTTGTGACGGTCACGCTGATGGGGATTGCGACCGCCGGGGTGGGCCTGATCCCCACGGTCGATACCATCGGGATGGCCGCGCCGATCATCGTGATCCTGCTGCGCGTGATCCAGGGGCTGGCGCTTGGCGGCGAATATGGTGGCGCTGCGATCTATGTCGCCGAGCACGCCCCGCCCGAAAAGCGCGGCTTTTACACCAGCTTCATCCAGGCGAGCGTGGCGGGTGGTTTCGTGCTGTCGATCATCGTGGTGCTGGCCTGCCGCTTTCTGATCCCGGCGGATGCCTTTGCCGCATGGGGCTGGCGCGTGCCTTTCCTGTTGTCGATCATCCTGCTGCTGATTTCGCTGTGGATGCGGCTCAAGCTGTCGGAAAGCCCGGTGTTCCAGGCGATGAAGGCCGCTGGCGAGACTTCGGGTAATCCCTTTGTCGAAAGCATGACCTATCCCGGCAACCCCAAGCGGCTGTTTGTCGCGCTGTTCGGGATCACCGGCATCCTGACCACGATCTGGTACACCGCCTTCTTTTCGGGAATGAGCTTCCTGCGCGGGCCGATGCATGTCGATGATCTGACGGTGGAGCTGATCCTGCTGGTATCGGGCCTGATCGTGATGGGTTTCTATGTCATCATCGGCAAGTGGTCGGACAGAGTCGGGCGCAAGCGGCCGATCATCATCGGCGCGGCGGCGACGCTGGCGCTGCTGTTCCCGCTGTTCTGGCTGATGGGCAGCTTTGCCAACCCGCAGCTGGCCGAAGCGGCAGAGCGCACGCCGATCATCGTCAGCGGGCCGGAATGCCACACCGATCCTTTTGCCGAAATGTTCCAGCGCGAGCAGACCGATTGCGGCAAGGTGCTGGAGACGCTGACCGCGTCTGGCGTCGCCTATACTCTCACCCCCGGCGAGACCCTGAGCCTGACGGCCGGCGGCAATCCGGTTGCCATTGATCCGGCATGGCTGACCGATGGCGCTGCGCGGCGCAGCGGCATCCATGCAGCGCTGGGCCAATACGGGTTCGATTTCGCCAAGCAGCAACCGCCGTTTGCGAACATCATCGGCATTGTCGGCGTGTTGCTGGCGCTGGGGATGCTGTCCGCGCTGACCTATGGATCGGTCGCGGCGCTGCTGTCGGAGATGTTTCCGCCGCGCATCCGCTATTCCTCGATGTCGATCCCCTATCACATCGGCGCGGGCTATCTCGGCGGGTTCTTGCCGCTGATCGCGGGCGTGATCGTGGCGCGCACCGGGGATATCTATGCGGGGCTGTGGTACACCATGGCAGTGGTCGGCTTCGGCTTGCTGGTCGCATGGTGGGGCATTCCCGGCGGCCCACCGAGAGATTTTACCGATGACTGATCCCGCGCCGCCGCCGACGACGATGCGGCTGACGGTCGATACCACCGCCCTCGCGGCGAACTGGCAGGCGCTTGATGCCTTGTCGGGGAGTGGTTGCGCCGGAGCGGCGGTCAAGGCCGATTGCTACGGTCTGGGTGTCGACGCTTGCGTGCCGGTGCTGCGCGATGCGGGCTGCGGCACGTTCTTCGTCGCCCACTGGAGCGAGGTTGCCGCGGTTGCGCGCCACGTGCCGCCGGAACAGATCGCGGTGCTGCATGGCCCGCTGAGCGATGCCGATTGCGCCTATGCCCGCAGCACCGGCGCGGTGCCGGTGATCAACTCGCTTGAACAGGCCGAGCGCTGGAGCACCACGGGAGGCGGGCTTTGCCACCTGATGGTCGATACCGGGATCAACCGGCTCGGCATCGGCCCTGCCGAGACAAGCGATCCGCGCATCGCCGCGCTCGATATCGACATCCTGATGAGCCACCTCGCCAGCGCTGACGAGGACAGCGCGATGAACCAGCGCCAGTGGCGCACCTTTCGCGAGGTCGCCGCTGGCCTCGCCCCGCGCCGTCTCAGCCTCGCCAACAGCGCGGGGATCGCGCTGGGTCAGGATTTCGCCTTCGATCTTACCCGCCCGGGTATCGCGCTTTACGGCGGCGTGCCGCGAGCCGGGCTTGCAGGGGTGATCCGCCCCGTCGCCCGCGTCGAGGCGCAGGTGCTGCAATGCCGTCACATCGCGGCGGGCGAGGGCGTGGGCTACAATGCCGCCTTCATCGCCCGCAGCCCGATGCGGGTCGGCACGGTTTCGATGGGCTATGCCGATGGCTTCCTGCGCGCACGCGGGCCGGGCAATGCGCTGATGGCGGATGGGCACCGCCTGCCGATCCTCGGCAAGGTGTCGATGGATATGGTGGTGGTCGACCTGTCCGAGGCCCCCGGTCTTGCCGCGGGCGACTGGGCCGGAGTGCCGTGGGATATCAATGATGCTGCGCAGCAAAACGGGCTGACTGCCTATGAAATGCTGACCACGATCGGACGCCGGTTGCGCGGCAGCTGAGCTTTCTTCCCGGCGATGTTGCACCGCACCTTGTGCAAGTGCTAAGAGATGTAAACCGGGACAGAAAACACGGGGTCAAACAACAATGGTCGGCAGGGCGAAAGCGGCATCGGGTGAACCAGGCGATGCCATCATCATCAAGAAATACGCCAACCGGCGGCTCTACAATACTGCGTCTTCCAGCTACATCACGCTCGAAGACCTCGCCAAAATGGTGCGCGAGAATGTCGAGTTTCAGGTGCTCGACGCCAAGAGCGGGGACGACATCACCCATTCGATCCTGACCCAGATCATCATGGATGAGGAAGCCAACGGCGAACAGATGCTGCCTGTCAGCTTTTTGCGCCAGCTGATCGGCATGTACGGCAATTCGATGCAGGCGCTGATGCCGTCCTATCTCGAAGCCAGCATGGCCAATTTCCGTGAAAACCAGTCGAAGATCCGCGAAGCCTTTGAAAAGGGCATCAGCGCCACGCCCTTTGCCGCGATCCACGAAACCAACATGGCCATGATGCGCGCCGCGGCCGATGTGTTCATGCCCGGCGTGGCCAAGCCCAAGGCAAAGGCTCCGACCCCGCCCTCCGACGAGCTCGCGAGCCTGCGCGAACAGATGGCCGCGATGCAAAAGAAGCTGGACGAACTCGGCAAATAGCGCAATCGGGGCGCGCTTTGCGGCGCGTGCCGCGCAACTCCAGTCAGAAAGCCAATCGCCGTGTCCCAGATCCGCCACGCGCTCACCGTCAAGCGCGAAGACGACTTCGCCAAGTGGTATCAGGAAGTCATCAGTGCCGCCGACCTCGCCGAGGAATCGGGGGTGCGCGGGTGCATGGTGATCAAGCCGTGGGGCTATGGCATCTGGGAACGCATCCAGCGCTTGATGGACGACCGGATCAAGGCCGCGGGCGTGCAGAACTGCTATTTCCCGCTGTTCATCCCGCTCGCCAATTTCACCCGCGAGGCCGAGCATGTCGAGGGTTTCGCCAAGGAAATGGCGGTCGTCACCCACCACCGGCTGATTGCAGACGGGAAGGGCGGGCTGATTCCCGATCCCGAGGCCAAGCTGGAAGAGCCGCTGGTGGTGCGCCCCACTTCGGAAACGATCATCGGCGATGCCATGGCGCGCTGGGTGCAGTCGTGGCGCGATCTGCCGCTGCTGACGAACCAGTGGGCCAACGTCGTGCGCTGGGAAATGCGCACCCGCATGTTCCTGCGCACCAGCGAGTTCCTCTGGCAGGAAGGCCACACCGCACACGAAACCCGCGAAGATGCGCTCGCCGAAACCCACCGTGCGCTGGAAATGTACCGCGCCTGTGCCGAAGATGATCTCGCGCTGCCCGTGATCGCGGGCGAAAAGCCGGAGAACGAGCGTTTCCCCGGCGCGGTCGAAACCTGGTCGATCGAGGCGATGATGCAGGACGGCAAGGCGTTGCAGGCCGGCACCTCGCACTATCTCGGCACCAATTTCGCCCATGCCGCGGGCATCCAGTATCAGGACCGCGAAGGCAGCCAGCAATATTGCCACACCACCAGCTGGGGCGTGTCGACGCGGCTGATCGGCGGGGTGATCATGACCCATGGCGATGACGATGGCCTGCGCGTGCCGCCCGCGATCGCGCCGCAGCAGATCATCATCATTCCGATGCTGCGCGAAGCACCGGAAGATGCCGAACTGATCGCCTATTGCGAGACTGTGCGCGCCGCGCTGGCTGCGCAGGCCGCGCTGGGCGAGCGGGTGCGTGTGCTGCTTGATGTGAAGCCCGGCAAGGCGGCTGCCAAGCGCTGGGACTGGGTCCGCAAGGGCGCGCCCGTCATCATCGAGGTCGGCCCCCGCGACATGGCCGAAGGCAAGATCGCCGTGCTGCGCCGCGACCAGTTGTGGAATGCCGCCAACGGCAAGCCCGCCTTCACCTATCCCCAGCATGCCGATTTCGTGGCCGAGGCCGGCGCGGTTCTCGAAGCGATCCAGCAGGGCCTTTATGAAGAGGCCCGTGCGCGGCGCGATGCCAACATTACCCGCGGGGTGAGCAAGTGGCAGGCCGTGGTCGATCACTTCGAAAAGGGCGGAAAATATCCCGGCTGGGTCGAAGTCGAGTGGGCCAAGCCGACCGGCGCGGCGCTTGAAGCCGTGGTCGAGAAGCTGAAGGCGGTAAAGCTCACAATCCGCAACGTGCCGCGTGGCGGTGACGCGACCACCGGCACCTGCATCTTCACCGGCGAGCCTGCGATCGAGCGCATTCTGGTGGCGCGGGCTTACTAAACGCCACGTCGCCCCGTGCTTGACATGGGGCTTGGCTCTCTTCGTCGCAAGAAATGCCAAGCCCCGGCTTCGGGGCCGGGGCGACGAGGGATTGTAACGGACCGTGCTTTCCCGCTAACCAAGCGGCATGCGCAAACTGATGCTCCTCACCGCCCTCGTGGCCGCCCCGCTCGCCGCCCAAACCCACCCTGCCGACAATGTCTCGCAGCAGCGACTCAAGGCGGACGTTGAAAAGCTGGTCAGCTTCGGCACCCGCCACACCCTCTCCTCGCAGACCGACCCCAAGCGCGGGATCGGCGCGGCGGTGGATTGGGGGCTTGAGGAATTCCGGCGCATCGGCGCGACATGCGGCGGCTGCCTTGAGGTGCTGCCCGTGGGCGAGACCGTCACCGGCCCGCGCGTCCCCACGCCGACCCTCGTTCGCAACGCCGTCGCCATCCAGCGCGGCGGCGAGCGCCCCAACGAAGTCGTGATCGTGCAGGGCCATATCGACAGCCGCGTTTCCGACGTGATGGACGCGACCTCCGACGCGCCCGGCGCCAATGACGACGGGAGCGGCACCGCGCTGGTTATCGAAGCAGCGCGGGTGCTGTCCGGCACGAAGTATCCCGCCACCATCATCTACGCCCTGCTTTCGGGCGAGGAGCAGGGCCTGCACGGCGGGCGCATCCTTGCCGATTGGGCCGAGCGCCAGGGCTTTACCGTGAAGGCGGTGCTCAACAACGACATCGTCGGCAATTCCTGCGGCAAGGACGGCTATTGCGAACCGAAGATCGTGCGCGTCTTCTCCGAAGGCCCGCGTGCCGATCTCACCGAGCGCCTGCGTGCTGCCGCGACGCGGTTCGGGGGCGAAAACGACACGCCCTCGCGCAACCTGTCGCGCTGGGTGGCGGGGCTGGCCGAGAAGCACGCCGACGAAATGCAGGTCCGCCAGATCTGGCGCACCGACCGCATGGGACGCGGCGGGGATCAGGTGCCGTTCCTCCAGAAGGGCTACCCCGCGATCCGCTTCTCCGTCGGGGTCGAGGATTACGACCACCAGCATCAGGACCTGCGCACCGAAGACGGCGTGTTCTACGGCGACACCATCGAGGAGATGGATTTCGACTATCTCGCCGGGGTGACGAAGCTGAACGTGCGCGCGCTCGACGCGCTCGCGCGCGCGCCGATGCCGCCCAAGGTGACGGTTGATGCGGCGGTGCGGGTGGACACCGAGCTCAAGTGGAAGGCTGTGCCGGGCGCACAGGTCTATTCGGTTGCCACGCGTGCCACCGACGCGCCAGACTGGGGCGAGGATGTCGCGCTGGTCTATATCGACGGCCCCAAGGAAGCGAACGACGCCGCTGCCGCCGAGGGACGCGAGTTCAGCCACATTAAAAAGCTGCGCGGCGATGACTGGATGTTCGGCGTGGCGGCCTGTGCCGGGATGTATTGTTCGCCCGTCTCCAGCGCCGTCCCCGGCGGGGCTTTCGAGCCGGTGGGGAAGGAATAAGCTCCGTTCGCCTCGAGCGTAGTCGAGAGGCCACTTGGCGCAGCGTGTCTCGACTTCGCTCGACACGAACGGGTTGGGAGAATAGGGCTACGCCATGCCCAAGCCCCCCAAACTCCCCCAAGGTATGCCGACCGCGAGCCAAGTGCTCGACTTCATCCAGTCTTCCGACATTCCCGCCGGCAAGCGCGAGATCGCCAAGGCCTTCGGGCTGAAGGGGCAGGAGAAGATCAAGCTCAAGGCCCTGCTCAAGGACATGGCCGAGGATGGGTTGATCGACGGCAAGAAGAGCGCCTTCCACCGCATGGGCGGGGTGCCCAAGGTCACGACGCTCAGGATCGTCGATGTCGACGACGGGGATCTGATCGCCGAGCCCGACAACTGGGACCCGGAAGCCCCCGGCAAACCGCCGCGCCTCACCATCCGCGAGCCGCGTCCCAAGCCCGGCGTAAAGCGCCCGCCCGCCCTGAAGCGCGGCGACCGCGTGCTCGCCCGCACCGAGGAGACCGACACGGGCTGGCGCGCCCATGTAATGAAGAAGCTGCCCTCGCGCACCGAGGGGCTGATGGGCGTGGTCGAGATCGACAAGACCGGCAAGGCGTGGCTCGCGCCGGTGGACAAGCGCGTGCGCCAATCCACCCCCATCGCCGACCGCGGCGAGGCCGAAGCGGGTCAGCTGGTGATCGCCGAACGCGTGGGCCGGTCCGAACGCGCAGGCGTGAAAGTGGTCGAGGTGATCGGCGATCCGCTCGCTCCGCGATCCTTCAGCATGATCGCGATTGCCAAGCACGGCATTCCGCACATTTTTCCTGACGAGGTGCTTGAAGAAGCGCCGCGTGCTGCGAAGCTCAAGCTGTCCGACAAGGCACGCGAAGACCTCCGCCACCTCCCCATCGTCGCCATCGACCCCGCCGACGCGCGCGACCACGATGACGCGATCTGGGCCGAGCCGGACGGGCAGGGCGGGTTCAACGCGCTCGTCGCCATTGCCGATGTGAGCTTCTACGTCCGCCCCGGCTCTGCGCTTGACCGCGAGGCGCGCAAGCGCGGCAATTCGGTCTATTTCCCCGACCGCGTGGTGCCGATGCTGCCCGAGGTTCTGAGCGCCGACGTCTGCTCGCTCAAGGAGGGCGAAGACCGCGCCGCGATGGCCTGTCATCTGCACATCAATGCCGATGGCAAGGTCAGCAGTTTCCGCTTTACCCGTGCGCTCGTGCGGATTGCGCACAATATCGCTTACGAAGATGCGCAAGCGATCATTGATGGAGACATCCGTTCGCCTCGAGCGAAGTCGAGAGGCCAAGACGAGGGTGTCTCGACTGCGCTCGACACGAGCGGCGACGTGGCGGGGATTCTCGGCAACCTCTGGGCGGCATGGAAGGCGCTCGCCGATGCGCGCCATGCCCGCGATCCGCTCGAACTCGAACTGCCCGAACGCCGCGTGGTGCTCGACGAACAGGGCCGGATTGCCGAAATCGCGATCCGCGAGCGGCTCGATGCGCACCGTGTGGTCGAGGATTTCATGATCGCCGCCAACGTCGCGGCGGCCAAGGCGCTGGAGGCGAAGACGGCGCCGGTGGTCTACCGCATCCACGAACCGCCGAGCCGCGAGAAGCTGATCGCCCTGCGCGATTACCTAGCAACGATGGGCAAGAAACTGGCTCTGGGGCAGGTGGTGACGCCGGGCCTGTTCAACCGGATGCTCAAGGACATCTCCGACGAGGCCGAAAAGGCGCTGGTGATGGAGGCGGTGCTGCGCAGCCAGACGCAGGCCTATTACGGCCCCGCCAATGCCGGACATTTCGGGTTGTCGCTGGGCAGCTACGCGCACTTCACCTCGCCGATCCGGCGCTATTCCGATCTGCTGGTGCACCGCGCGCTGGTGGATGCCTACAAGCTCGAACAGCCCGCTCCGCCCGGTTCGATCCCGGCCACCTCCGGCCTGTCGGACCGCGACCGCGCCAGCCTTCAGCAGGTCTCGGACGCGATCAGCCAGACCGAGCGGCGCGCGATGGAGGCCGAACGCGACACCATCGATCGCTATGTAGCGGCGTGGCTTTCAGGCCGGGTGGGCGAGGTGTTCGACACCCGCATCACCGGCGTGCAGGCCTTCGGCTTCTTCGCCACCATCGTCGGGCTGGGCGGCGACGGGCTGGTGCCGATCTCGACGCTGGGCGGCGAGTATTTCCGCCACGATGAAGCCGCGCAGGCGCTGGTCGGTTCGGACAGCGGCACGACCTATGCCAGCGGCGACCGGCTGAAGCTGAAACTCGCCGAAGCCAATCCGCTCACCGGGGCGCTGAAGTTCGTCCTGCCCGATGCCGACACAGGCCGGATCGAACCACGGGGTACACGCCCTGACGATCGCAATCGCGGGCCGAAAAAGGCGGGCAAGTTCATGGTCGGCAAGCGCGGACGCCCCGGCAATATCCGCCATCAGGGGCGCAAGAAGTGATCCTTCACGCCAGCAAGGCGTTGGCGCTCTCGTCGTAATCGGCGGGGATGATGTAGAGCGGGCAGGGGAGCGATCCGGCAGCGACCGAGAAATGCGTCACCAGCGGTCCGGGATTGCTGCCCTTGGCCGCGCCCAGCACCAGCGCGGCGACTTCCTTGTGATCGGCAAGGAATTCGCTGACGATCTTCTGCCCCTGCCCGATCTTGACCGAGATGGTCGGCATGATCCCGCTTTCCGCCAGCAGATTGCCCGCAACGCCATGGGCGAGCATTTCGGCGCGGTCGCGTGCCTCGGCCTCGATCGTCGCCTGTACCGCACCGAAAGCGCTGAAGTTCTGCTGCGGGACCAGCGCCAGCAGGTGCACCGCTCCGCCCACCGCCACAGCCCGGCGCGCGGCATAGCGCAAGGCGGCGGTCGCCTCCTCGCTTTCGTCGATGATGACCAGAAAAGTGCGCATGATTGTCAGGCCCCGTTACCCGCGGGGGTATCAATGCATTCGTATGGATTGGCAAGTCCTGCGCACTTTCGCCCGATTCAGCCCCTTGCCCGACGCTAGGGAATTGGCCAGAGACAGCCCCAAGGATCGACAACGGGAGTTACCACGGATCATGGCCATCGACATCAGGATGCCGGCTTTGTCGCCCACCATGGAAGAAGGCACGCTGGCGCGCTGGCTGGTCAAGGTGGGGGATACGGTATCATCGGGCGACGTGATGGCCGAGATCGAGACCGACAAGGCGACGATGGAGTTCGAAGCGGTCGATGAAGGCGTGATCGCCGAGATCCTGATCGGCGAAGGCAGCGAAGGCGTTAAGGTCGGCGCGGTGATCGCCCGCCTTGCGGTCGAGGGCGAGGAAGCCGCACCTGCTCCGGCACCTGCCGCCGAGGCGCCCGCCGCAGAAGGCCCTGCCGCCACCCCGACTGCACGCAAGCTCGCCGAAGTGAACGGCATCGATCTTGGCAGCCTCACCGGCACCGGCCCCAAGGGCAAGATCACCAAGGAAGATGTCGAGAGCGCAATCGTCAAGGCTGGCGGCGCAATTACACCTGCCCCGGCGCATGTCGCTGCCCCCGCGGCCGCAGCCGCTCCGGCCGCATCGGGTGAGCGCATCATCGCCTCGCCGCTCGCCAAGCGGATTGCGGCGGACAAGGGCATCGATCTGGCTCTTGTGAAGGGCACCGGCCCCAATGGCCGCATCGTCAAGGAGGATGTCGAGGCCTTCACCCCCGCTGCTGCGGCTCCCGCTCCGGCTCAGGCTGCAAGTGCCCCGGCTCCCGTTGCCACCCCCGCACCGGCGGCTGGCCCCAGCCTCGGCGGCGATCTCGATGCGCCTTACGAGGCGGTCAAGCTCAACAATGTCCGCAAGGTCATCGCCCGCCGCCTGACCGAGGCCAAGCAGACCATCCCGCACATCTACCTCACGGTCGATATCCGCCTTGATGCGCTGCTCAAGCTGCGCGGGGAATTGAACAAATCGCTTGAAGCAGACGGCGTGAAGCTGTCGGTCAACGACCTGCTGATCAAGGCGCTCGCCCGCGCATTGCAGCGCGTGCCCAAGTGCAATGTCAGCTTCCAGGGCGACACGCTGCTGCAATTCACGAGGGCGGATATCTCGGTCGCGGTGGCCGCGCCTTCGGGCCTCATCACCCCGATCATCCGCGACGCGGGCCGCAAGGGCCTTGCCGAGATCAGCACAGAGATGAAGGCGCTGGCGAACAAGGCCAAGGACGGCAAGCTGCAACCGCACGAATTCCAGGGCGGCACGGCGAGCCTCTCCAACCTCGGCATGTTCGGAACCAAGCAGTTCGACGCGGTGATCAACCCGCCGCAGGCGATGATCCTCGCGGTCGGCGCGGGCGAGCAGCGTCCGTGGGTCGAGGACGGCCAGATCGTCCCCGCCACCGTCATGAGCGCCACCGGCAGCTTCGACCACCGCGCCATCGACGGCGCAGACGGCGCGCAGCTGATGGAGGCGCTGAAGAGCCTCGTCGAAAACCCGATGGGGCTGGTGGTGTGATGGCTATAGATTGGTCTGCAACGGGTACAATGCTTACAGGGATTGGTACGGTTGGGAGTACCATAGCCATTGTTATTGCGGCAATACTCGGCCGAAACGCAGCGTCAAATTATGGAGAGCAAAAGCAATCTGAGAGAGAAATGGACTACGCGGAACGTGCACTTGCGTCGGCCTATAAGCTTGAATCGGCCTTGGATGCGATAAGAAGTCCATTTTCTAGTGGTACGGAGTTGCAGAACTCAGAGGCCGAACTCTCAGACCAAGAGTGGTTTAAGGCCCTTGCCGATCCAAAACGAAAGCAGACCATCCAAGCGAATGTTTTTTATCAGCGTATGAGGCGCTTCGATCCTGAATTTGATGAGGCTGCGTCACTACTCCCCTTCGTACGAGCATACTTTGGTGAAAAAGCTGAAGCATCTCTAGCTCAAATTATTCGAGCTCGCCAAACTGTACGAATTTACGCCGATGCATATGCGGAGGATAACTACAAAGACCCTGATTATTCCCAAGAAATTCGCTCCAATATTTGGAGGGGTTTCTCTCAAAAGAAGGAAGATCCTGTTCGGTCAAGTATTGAAGCGGCGATAAGAGAGCTTGAGGGAATTCTGACACCTATTGTTCGAAAGAGTGTGCGATCACAAAGACCAACAATCGCAAAGCAAGATGCCTGACCGCTCCCCCCTCATCCGCGTCACCGCCATGCCCGCCGACACCAACCCCTATGGCGGGGTGTTCGGCGGGTGGCTGATGGCGCAGATGGCCCTTGGTGCAGGGTCGCTCGCGAGCCGCGTGGGGCAGGGCAAGGCGGTGGTCGTTGCTGCAACCGACTTCGCCTTTCCGGGCGCAATGGCGGTGGGGGACGAGCTCAGCGTCTATTGCGACGTCCTCGCCACCGGCACCACCTCGCTCACAATCACCGCCGAGGCCATCGCGCGCGAGCGCAATGGCGAGGCGACGCAGCAAGTCGCACGCGGCACCTTCAAATTCGTTCTGATCGGCGAGGATGGCCGCCCGCGGGCGCTGCTTGCCAATCCCACACTTCTCCTCCCCAAGGATGACTGACAATGGCTACTGAATATGACGTGATCGTGCTCGGCTCCGGCCCCGGCGGCTATGTCGCAGCGATCCGCTGCGCGCAGCTGGGCCTCAAGACCGCGATTGTCGAGCGCGAGAACCTCGGCGGTATCTGTCTCAACTGGGGCTGCATCCCGACCAAGGCGATGCTGCGCTCGGCCGAGATCTTCCATTACATGCAGCACGCGGGCGATTATGGCCTTGTCGCAAAGGGCATCGAGGCGGACCTCGCCGCCATCGTCAAGCGCAGCCGCGGGGTGGCCAAGCAGCTCAATCAGGGCATCGGTCACCTGATGAAGAAGAACAAGATTGCCGTGCACATGGGCACCGGGACGCTCACCGGCGCGACCAGCCTGACGGTCACGGGCGAAAAGGGCGAGGAAGCCCTGTCGGCCAAGCACATCATCGTCGCCACCGGCGCGCGCGCCCGCGATCTGCCGTTTGCGCCTGCTGACGGAAAGCGGGTGTGGACCTATCGCCACGCCATGACCCCCACCGAACTGCCCTCCAAGCTGCTGGTGATCGGATCGGGCGCGATCGGGATCGAATTTGCCAGTTTCTACAATGACCTCGGCTCCGAGGTAACCGTGGTGGAAATGCTCGACCGGATTGTGCCGGTGGAGGATGCGGACGTCTCGACCTTTCTTGAAAAGAGCCTCAAGAAGCAGGGTATCACCATCATGACCGGCGCCGGAGTGGAGGCGATCAAGGTCTCGGACACCGGCATCACTGCCACCATCAAGGACAAGGCGGGCAAGAGCGCGACCAGCGATTTCAGCCACGTGATCGTCGCCATCGGCATCGTCCCCAATACCGAGAATATCGGGCTTGAAGGCCTCGCCGACATGGATCGCGGATTTATCCAGATCGACCCCTATGGCCGCACCAAGTCCAAGGGCCTGTGGGCCATCGGCGATTGCACACCGGGGCCGTGGCTGGCGCACAAGGCGAGCCATGAAGGCGTGACCTGCGCCGAGGCCATCGCGGCAGAGATGGGCAACACCGAAGTCCACCCGCACCCGCTCAATCGCAACAACATCCCCGGCTGCACCTATTGCCGCCCGCAGATCGCGTCGGTCGGCCTGACCGAAGCCAAGGCCAGGGAGGCCGGTTACGAGGTCAAGGTCGGCAACTTCCCCTTCATCGGCAACGGCAAGGCCATCGCGCTGGGCGAGGCGGAGGGCTTCATCAAGACCGTATTCGACGCGAAGACCGGCGAACTGCTCGGCGCGCACATGGTCGGCGCGGAAGTGACCGAGCTGATCCAGGGCTACACCGTCGGCAAGACGCTGGAGACAACCGAGGCGGAACTGATGCAGACTGTCTTCCCGCACCCGACGCTGAGCGAGATGATGCATGAAAGCGTGCTCGACGCCTATGGCCGGGCGCTGCACTTCTGATGGGCAGCGAGGCACCCGAGGCGCTGAAGGGCGAAGACTGGGCGGGCGAGATGGGTGCGCGCTGGCTCGCCAGCCTTGACCGCTTCGAAGGCATGATCGCCCCCATCGGCGCCGCGCTGCTCGATCGCGCAGCATATCAACCGGGCGAGCGCGTGCTCGATCTCGGTTGCGGCGGCGGGGCGACCACGCTCGCCATCGCCGAAGCGGTGGGGCCGGAAGGCGCGGCGCTCGGCCTCGATGTGGCGCCGATGCTGGTCGAACGGGCATCGGCGCGCGCCGCCGAGACCGGCAGCACGGCGCGTTTCGTGTGCGCCGACGCGGCCACAGCGCGGCTGGATGAACCACCCTTCGACCGGTTGTTCTCGCGCTTCGGCTCGATGTTCTTTCCCGAACCTGTGCAAGCCTTCGCCAACCTGCGCGGCATGCTGAAGCCGGGTGCGCGGATCGATCTCGCCGTGTGGGCGGCCCCGCGCGACAATCTGTGGATGATGGAGGTGATGGGCGTGGCCCGTCGCCATGTCGAAATCCCGCCCGCCGTGCCGCGCGCACCGGGTCCTTTCGCATTCGAAGACCTCGGGTACCTTGAAGAGGTGCTGACCGGCGCAGGCTTTGCCGGCATGGATGTGGCAACCTACCAGGGGCAGCAACCGGTCGGCGGTGCGGGGGCAACGCCTCAAGAAGCGACCGACTTCGTGCTGGCATCGATGGCAGTGGGCCGGGTGCTGGAGGAACAGGGCGCCGGCGTGCAGCAGGCTGCGCGTGACGATCTGCTGGCGCTGTTCACCGCGAACCACCGTGAAGGCGAAGGCGTGATGCTGGCCTGCAAGGTGTGGCTGGTAACCGCGCAAGCCGTAGCTTGAAATCCCGCCCGATTGGGCACATGCCTGCGCCATGACGACGCCCGATCCTGCCATGGAACAGCGCATTCAGGCTGCCGATGCCGCTTTGGCCGCGGGCAATGCCGCGCAGGCACGGGCAATTCTGGAGCAGGTCGCGCAAAGCGAGCCCCAGTCTCCCGCCTTCTGGCAACGGCTCGCCACGGTGCGCCAGATGTCGGGCATGGCGGTCAAGGCGCTGGAAGCGATCGACCGGGCGCTGGCGCTGGCCCCGCTCGATTTCATGAACCTGCTGATGCGGGCGCGGATGCTTGATCAGGCCGGGCATCCGGAAGCGGGCGAGGCGTATGGCCGGGCGCTGGCGCAGGCCCGCCCCGATCCGCTGCCGCCGATGCTGGCGCAAGCCATCGCCCGCGCCGAGACCTTGTGGGCCGAACACCAGCAGGGTCTGGAACGCCGCCTCAACGCCGCCGTGGAGGCCTGCGGCGCCGACCTGACGCCGGCAGAGCGCCGCCGCGCCGCGCGCCTCGCCAGCAACATCACCCACCGCACCCGCGCCTATCATTCGGAGGCCACCCACTTCCAGTATCCGGGCCTGCGCGAAGCGGAGTTCCACGACCGCGAATTGTTCCCGTGGATGGGCGAACTTGAAGGCCTGCTCGGCGACATCCGCACCGAGATGGACCGCGTCGCCAATGCGCCCGACGCCGCACTGGTTCCTTACGTCAAATATGGCGAAAGCGAACCGCTCGCCCAATGGCGCGAACTCAACCACAATCGCGACTGGACGGCGATCCACCTGATCGAACGCGGCCAGACCGTGGCTGCCAATGCCGCTCATTGCCCGGTCACGATGGAGTTCCTCGGGCGGATGGATCAGCCTGCGATTGCCGGCTGCGCGGCCAATGCGATGTTTTCGCTCCTGGCGCCGCGCACCCACATTCCCCCGCATGTCGGCGTCGCCAATTTCCGCCTGCTGTGTCACTTGCCGCTGATCGTGCCGGACCGCTGCTGGTTCCGCGTGGGCGCGGACACGCGGGATTTTGCCGAAGGGCAGGCATGGGTGTTCGACGACACGATCGAGCACGAGGCCAAGAACGAGACCGATCGGCTCCGCGTGATCCTGATTTTCGACCTGTGGCATCCCGATTTGTCACCGGCGGAGCGCGAGGCCATAACCGCCACAGTTTCGGCGGCGGCGATGCCGGTGGGGGCGTTGTAGCCGGCAGGCTCAAAAAGGGGAGTGGGCATGTCCGATCTTTATGTGAAGTTTCCCAAGCTCTGCGCCGAGCCGTGGGAGGCGATGAGCCCGCAAGGCTGCAACCGGCACTGCGCAACGTGCGACAAGATCATTCACGATCTCGAACAGATGACGGCCGAAGACGCGGAACACCTGCTCGCCAGCGAGGCCGAGTTATGTGTTCGCGCCAAGGTGGCGCCCGGCGGCGCGATTGCACTCAAGCCTGCGAAAACCGGTGCGGCTCGCCAGATCATGGTCGCTGCGGGCGCGACGCTGGCACTGGCAACCGCCGCATGCCAGACTGTGCCGGACAATGGCGAACCGCGTTACCGGGTCACCGGCAAGTTCGCGTCCAAAGACTATTACTACGCGGCCGAACTGACATCGTCCGATGGCCGCAAATGGCCCAAGCGGCGCGAACCGGGCACCGGCCGCTTCATCTTCGACAACCTGCCGCCCGGCACCTACGAACTGTCAACCCGCGGCTATTGCGAAGGGCGCCAGGTGCTTGAGACCATCACGATCACGGATGCATCGGTAGAAGTCGCCAGGACCGGCCCCGAACTTGAAGAGAACTGCATCATCATCGGGGTGATGGTCCCGGCCGAACCGCCGCGACGCGGCTAGCGGAGGGCCGGTGGCGGACAGGGTGGGATTCGAACCCACGGTAGGCTTGCACCTACGGCGGTTTTCAAGACCGCTGCCTTAAACCACTCGGCCACCTGTCCTATCACGCGGCTGGCTAGCGCCAGACGGCGGTATTGTCACCTGCGGTGACGTCTCCGGCGCTGATCGCGCCTCCGACTCCAAGACCGCTGCCTTAAACCACTCGGCCACCTGTCCGCGTCGGTTCGCCGCATTAGCCAGACTTTACGCCCAAGTCATCCCGTTTCGGTTGTTGGGTATTCACGCAAGGTGTGACATCTCTTGCTGCGATGATTCCCCGCTTTTTCCCTGCCGCTGCCCTGATTGTGCTCGCCTTTTCGATTGCGGGAGCCTCCCCGGCTTCAGCGCCAGCAGCGGCTCAGGCGGTGTCGGCCGACGGGCTGGCGTTCGATGCCTACCTCGAACTGCTCAAGGCACGCGCCCGCGGCGAAGGGGTTTCGGAGAGCACCATCGAACGCATGACTGCCGGGCTCACCCCCAATCCGCGCGTGATCCGGCTCGATCAGAACCAGCCCGGCAGTGCCACAACCCGCGGCTATCCGCCGATGGCGAACTACATCGCGACCCATGTGGATGCGGCGCGGATCGGCGGGGGACGGGCGGTCTATGCCCAGCACCGCGATCTGCTTGCCCGGATCGAGCGCGAGTATGGCGTGCCGGGCGAGATTATCGTCGCCATTTTCGGGCACGAGACCAGCTACGGCCGGGTGAAGGGCGATTTCGATCTGGCCCGCAGCCTCGCCACGCTGGCATGGGAAGGCCGCAGGCGCGAGCTGTTCGCCAGCGAATTTGTCGCGCTGATGAAGATTGCAGATAAGGGTTTTGACCGGTCGCAGCTGGTCGGTAGCTATGCCGGGGCTTTCGGCAATCCGCAGTTCCTGCCCAGCGTCTATCTGCGCCTTGCCACTGACGGCGACGGTGACGGGCGAGCGGATATCTTCAGCAACCGCGCCGACACATTCGCCTCGGTCGCCAACTATTTCCGCGATGCCGGGTGGCGGCCGGGCCAACCCTGGGGCGTGCGGGCCGCCGTGCCTGTCGGCTTCGATATCTCTCCCTATCGCTCGCGGCTGGTCTCGCCGGTTTGCCCGCGGGTGCACGAACGGCTCAGCCGCTGGATGACCGTGGCCGAATGGCGGGCCGCCGGCGTATCGGCACAGGGCGGGCTGGCCGATGACGTCATGGTGTCATTCTTCCAGCCCGATGGCCCCGGCACCCCCGCCTGGCTGCTGACCGGCAATTATCGCGCCATCCTCGAATATAACTGTTCGAGCTACTACGCACTCAGCGTCGGTCTGCTGGCTGACGAAATCGTGAACTGAACCCAGCACCGCCTCGCCAAGGGATGGGCCTGCGGGTATAGCCCCCGGGCAATGGCCATGATGCTCACCCGTTTTCTTGCCGCCCCGCTCGCGCTGGTTTCCGCCGCGCTGGCCGTTCCCGTCGACGCAGCGGTTCCTGCGCCTACGCCAGCCACCCCCGCCGTGCCGGGCGCAGCCGAGGCGCCGGTTGCAATGCTGGTCGATCTGACCAGCGGGCAAGTGCTGCACGCCCGCAATGCCGGACGGCGCTTCATGCCCGCGTCGGTGACCAAGGTGATGACGCTCTATCTCGCCTTTGAACTGATCGAGGCGGGCAAGCTGGATCCGGCACAGGTTTTCACCATGAGCTCGCTGGTCGCCAAGGACTGGCGGCGCACCGGATCGACCATGTTCCTCGATGCGGGAGAGAGGGTCCGGGTCGATGATCTGCTGCTGGGCATTGCCAATGTCTCGGCCAATGACGGGGCGGCGGTGCTGGCCGAAGGGCAGGCCGGATCGGTCGCGGCCTGGACCGCGGAAATGAACCGCACGGCGCAGGCGCTGGGTATGACAGGGAGCCATTTCGGCACCCCCAACGGCTGGCCCGACGAAGGGCGCACCTTCACCACCGCGCAGGATCTGGTGACGCTGGCCCGCGCGCTGCTGTCACGCCATCCCGACAAGGTCGGTTATTACATCGGCCGCAGCGGCTTCGATTACAAAGGCATTGCCCAGATCAACCACGATCCGATGATCGGACAGGTGCCGGGCGCCGACGGGATCAAGACCGGCTTCACCAACGAGGCAGGCTTTTCCTATCTCGGCACCGCGCAAAGGAACGGCCAGCGGCTGGTTCTGGTGCTGGCCGGCGTGGAAAACGGCAGGCTGCGCGGGCGGCTCGCACGCTCCTATGTCGAATGGGGCTTTTCGGCTTTCGACCGCAGGCGCCTGTTCGATGCGGGGGCAGTGATCGGCGAAGCGCGGGTGCAAAATGGCGACGCCCGCAGTGTGAGCCTTGTCGCTCGCGGTCCTGTCGCCGTGAACCTTGTGGCGGGTCGCACCGGCCCCTTGCAGGCCACCATCCGCTATGACGGCCCGCTCAAAGCTCCGCTAGCGGCTGGCGATCAGGTGGCGATCCTCGAAGTTACGGCCAAAGGCATGGCTCCGGCCCGCATCCCGCTGTTTGCGGGCGAGGCCGTGGCAACCGCCGGGCCGCTCGACCGGATCGTCAATGCCATTGCGGGGCTGTTCACATGACGGTCCGGCAGGGGTTCTTCATCGCCTTCGAGGGCGGGGAGGGAGCGGGCAAGTCGACCCAGTCCCGCCTGCTGGCCGAGGCGCTGCGCGCGCGGGGGCTGGAGGTGGTGACCACGCGGGAACCGGGCGGCACACCCGGCGCGGAAGCGATCCGTGCGCTGCTGCTGGCACCGCCGGGGGTTGCGCAAACCGGCGGGTGGACCGCAGAAGCCGAAGCCCTGCTGTTCGCCGCCGCCCGCGCCGACCATGTCGCGCACCTGATCCGTCCCGCACTGGCCCGCGGCGCATGGGTGGTGTGCGACCGTTTCGTCGATTCAAGCCGCGCCTATCAGGGCGGAGCTGGCGGACTGGGCGACGAGGCGATCCTCGCGCTACACGGCTTTGGCAGCGGTGGACTGCGGCCCGACCGGGTGATCCTGCTCGAAGGCGACGAGGCGGCCCTGGCAGAGCGGCTTGCCTTGCGCGATGGGGCAGACAGCGATGCGATCGGCGGCCGCCCGGTCGACTATCACCGCGCCGTCGCCGCCGCTTTCCGCACGCTAGCAGATCGCGACCCGGCAGGCTTTGCACGCATCGATGCCATCGGCGATCCGCAGGATGTGCATCGGCGCGTGATGGAAGCCATCGCGCCGTTCCTGACCGGGGCAGGCGCATGACGCGCTGGCCCAACCACGACGAGGCCTGGCGCCAGTGGCGCGATGCGCTGGCGGGCGGGCGGATGCATCATGGCTGGCTGCTGGCGGGCAAGGCGGGGCTCGGCAAGCGCGACTTCGCCATGGCCGCCGCCCGCGAACTGGTGACAGAGCCCGGCGTGCCGCAACCGCCGGGCGATCACCCGGACATCATCGTGCTCACCTATGGTCCCAAGGACGACAAGGGCGAGAAGGCGCAGGCCGAAGGCAAGCCCTTCGAACTGGCGCGCAGCATCCGCATCAAGCAGATCCGCGCCATGCAAAAGCGGCTGACAACCCGGCCGACACTGGGTTCGCGGCGCGCCATCATTATCGATCCCGCAGACGACCTTGAAAAATCCGCCGCCAACGCTCTGCTCAAAAGCCTGGAGGAACCGCCTGCGGGCACGTTCTTCCTGCTGGTCACCCATCGCCCGGCGCGGCTGCTGCCGACGATCCGCTCGCGCTGCCGGACCTTGCGGTTTCCGGTGCTGGACGACAGCCAGCTCGCCGCGATGCTGACTGATGAAGGCCTGCCGCCCGATCCTGCTGCCATTGCCGCAGCCGAAGGATCGTTCGGCGCGGCTGTGCGCTTTGCCGCGCAGGATCTGGAGCCGGTCGCAAGAGCCATCACCACGCTGATTTCCGGCGCGGACAGCAGCATTGCACAGCGCGGGGAGCTGGCGCGGCTGATCGGTCCGCGCGCCGATCGCGAACGGGTGCAGGCCGTGCTCGAACTGGCACAGTCGCTGGTTGCGCGCGCGGCCCGCGACTGCGGGACCGAGCAGGCACGCGCGCGGCTGATCGACGCCTATTCCGCGCTTGTCAGCCTTGCCGCCGAAGCCCCGACGGCCAATTTCGATCCCGGCATGCTCCCCTTCGAGATCGGCAGCTTGCTTGTCGCGGCCGCCCCCGCTAGCGAACCGGCCCATGGCTGAGCGCGACAACACCCCTTTCTACATCACCACCGCGATTTCCTATCCCAACGGGCGGCCGCATATCGGCCACGCCTATGAAGCGATTGCGGCCGACGTGATCGCCCGCTTCCAGCGCCTGCAAGGCCGTGCGGTGCGGTTCCAGACCGGCACCGACGAGCATGGCCTCAAAATGGCCCGGAAGGCCGAGGAACAGGGCCGCACCCCGCGTGATCTGGCAGACGAAATGTCCGGCTATTTCCGTGAGATGTGCGATGCTCTGAACGTGTCTTATGACCGCTTCATCCGCACCTCGGAGCCTGATCATTACCGCGCCAGCCAGGCGATCTGGCAGGCGATGGAGGCTGCGGGCGATCTCTATCTCGACCGCTACGAGGGCTGGTACTCGGTCCGCGACGAGGCCTATTACGACGAGGCCGAACTGACCCTCGGCGAGGGCGGGGAAAAGCTCTCGCCGCAGGGCACTCCGGTGGAATGGACGGTTGAGGAAAGCTGGTTCTTCCGGCTTTCGAAGTATCAGGGCCAACTGCTTGAATTGCTCAAGACACCGGGCTTTCTTGAACCGGCAAGCCGCCGTAACGAGATGATTGCCTTCGTCGAACAGGGCCTGCGCGATCTTTCCGTCAGCCGCACCTCGTTCGACTGGGGCGTGCCGGTGCCGGGGAGCGATGGCCATGTCATGTATGTGTGGGTCGATGCGCTCACCAACTACCTGACGGGGCTGGGTTATCCAGACGACATGGGCGAGTTCTGGCCGGCCAGCCTGCACTTGATCGGCAAGGACATCGTGCGCTTCCACACGATCTACTGGCCGGCCTTCCTGATGAGCGCCAATCTGCCCCTGCCCAAACAGGTGTTCGGCCACGGCTTCCTTTTGAACCGCGGGCAAAAGGAATCGAAGTCGCTCGGCAATGTCACCGATCCGCTGGCGCTGGCCGAGCAGTTCGGGGTGGATGCCTTGCGCTATTTCCTGATGCGCGAAGTCGCTTTCGGACAGGATGGCAGCTATTCACCCGAAGCGATTGTTTTGCGGACCAATGCGGAGCTGGCCAACAGCTTCGGCAACCTTGCCCAGCGCACGCTTTCGATGATCGCGAAGAACATGGACGGCAAGCTTGAGGCCTTCGAACATGCTGATGCAGATGCCGCGCTCCTAGCGACGGTCAAGATCGCCTGCGAGACCGAACTCCCGCGCGAATTCAACGATCTGAACTTCTCGACCGGGATCGAGGCGTGGATGCGCGCGGTCTATGCCTGCAACCAGTATGTCGACGAACAGGCACCCTGGGGCCTCAAGAAGACCGATCCCGAGCGGATGAAGGCCGTGCTGCAAACGCTGTTCGTAGCACTGCGGGATCTCGCCATCGCGATCCAGCCTGTGGTGCCTGCCAAGGCCGGCGCTTTGCTGGACCAGCTCGGCATTCCGCCGGAAGAACGCAGCTACGCCGCATTGGCCGATACCGATTGGTTCACCCGCCTCCTCACCACCGGCTTTACCGTCGCGCCGCCGACTCCGCTGTTCCCCCGTCTCGAACTGCCCGCAGAGGAGGCCTGAGACGCGATGCTGGTCGATAGCCACTGCCACCTCGAATACAAAGGCCTCGTCGAGGACCGCGATGGCGTGCTGGCGCGGGCGCGGGCGGCAGGGGTAGGGGCCTTTCTCAACATCTCCACCCGCCAGAGCGAGTGGCCCCAGGTGGTCGGCACCGCCGAACGCGAACCCGATGTCTTCGCCAGCGTCGGCATCCACCCGCACGAAGCCGACGCGCATCAGGACCTGGGGCGCGCCGCCCTGCTGGAGGCGACGCGGCACCCCAAGGTCATCGCGATCGGCGAAACTGGCCTCGACTACCACTACGACAAGTCGGACAGAGAAGCGCAGAAGTCCCTGTTTCGCATGCACATTGATGTCGCGCGCGAAACGCAGCTGCCGCTCATCATCCACACCCGCGATGCCGAAGAAGACACCCACGCGATCCTCGCCGAGGAAATGGGGAAGGGGGCCTTCCCCGCGCTGATCCACTGCTTCACAGCCTCGGCCGATTTCGCCGGGAAGGTGTTGGAACTTGGGCTTACCATTTCGCTGTCGGGCATCGTGACCTTCAAGAACGCCAAGGACTTGCAGGCGGTTGCGAAAGTGATCCCTGAAGACCGGCTGCTGGTTGAGACCGACAGCCCCTTCCTCGCGCCGGTGCCGCACCGGGGCAGAGTGTGCGAGCCTGCCTACGTCACTGACACGGCAGCCTTCGTTGCAGACCTGCGCGGGATCGCGGTCGAGCACCTCAGGCAGGTAACCACCGCCAATTTCTTCAACCTTTTCAGCAAGGCTGTCCGGTGAAGCTGATCATGCTCGGGTCGGGCACCTCCACCGGGGTGCCGCGCCTCGGCGGGCCTGACGGCACGGGCGACTGGGGTGACTGCGATCCGGAAGAACCGCGCAACCGCCGCACGCGGGTTTCGATCATGGTCGAGAGTGATGAAGGCAAACGGCTGTTGATCGATACCTCGTCGGACTGCCGCGCGCAGTTGCTGGCCAACCGGATCGGCAGCATCGATGCGGTGTTCTGGACCCACGATCACGCCGATCATTGCCACGGGATCGATGATCTGCGGGTGTTGCGTTACGGTCGGGCAGGACCGATCCCCGGCTTTGCCTCGGCCGAAACCGTGCGGCGCTTGCGGCAGCGCTTCGGCTATGTCTTTGCCGGGCAGGATGGCTATCCGACGATCTGCACCATCGACACGCTCGACCGGTTGCGGATGATTGCGGGCTTCGGTGTCGATTGGTGCCAGATGGAACACGGGCCCGGCGAGACCACCGCATACCGCTTCGAAGCGGATGGGAAGAGCATCGGCTATGCCACGGATTTCAGTGCGATTTCTGACGAGATGATCGATCTTTTCTATAAGGTCGATATCCTTGTCAGCGATTGCCTGAGGCGCGAACCGCATCCGACCCATGCGCATCTGGCCATGGCGATCGAACTTGGCGAAAAGTGCCGCGCGGGCCGGGTAGTTCTCAGCCATCTCGACAAGAGCATGGATTACCGCTCGCTGTGTGACGAGGTGCCGGACTTTGTCACCGTTGGCTATGACGGGCTGGAGATGATCGCGTGAACCCCGATTTGCTGCTGCCGCTGATTGCGACCGCCGCGTGGCTTGTTCTGGCCGGCAGTGCGCTGGCATCCTTCCGGCTCGGGTGGGGTCAGCTGTTGCGCATGGCGCTGGTATGGATCGCGATCTTCGGTGGGCTGTTCCTGATCGTGGAGTGGTTCATGGTCACGCAGGGCAACAACAGCGCGCTGCTTTAAATTTTACATAATATATATTATCAACCCAAAGGATCGGGATGAACAGCAACCTGCCGCAGCCCCCTCTCGACCGGCTGATCGCCATCATGGCCCGCCTGCGCGATCCTGTGAGCGGCTGCGACTGGGATCTCGCGCAGGATTTCGCCTCGATCGCGCCGTACACCATCGAGGAAGCCTATGAAGTCGCCGATGCCATCGCGCGCGGCGCCATGGCCGATCTGAAGGAAGAACTCGGTGACCTGCTGCTTCAGGTCGTGTTCCACGCCCGCATGGCCGAGGAAGCCGGTCATTTCGGTTTTGACGATGTGGCCCGTGCCATCAGCAACAAGATGGAGGCGCGCCACCCCCACATCTTCGCGGGCGAAACCGGCACGATGGATGAAACGCGCTGGGAAGACCTCAAGGCCGCGGAACGCCTTGCCAAGGGCACCGCGAGCGCGCTTGATGGTGTTGCTCTGGCTTTGCCGGCATTGATGCGCGCCGAGAAACTCCAGAAACGTGCAGCGCGGACCGGCTTCGACTGGCCCGATCCTTCGGGATCGGAGGCCAAGATTGCCGAGGAAATCGCTGAACTCAAAACCGCTTCCTCGGACCAGCACAAGCTTGAAGAAGCCGGCGACCTGCTATTCGCCGTCGTCAATTTCGTCCGGGCGCACGGGATCAGTGCCGAGGATGCCTTGCGAAGCGCCAATGCTAAGTTCGAACGCCGCTTCCGGGCCATGGAAGCGCTCGGCGGCGAAGCCTTTGCCTCGCTTTCGCTCGATCAGCAGGAAAGCCTCTGGCAGGCAGTGAAGAAAGCCGAATAGACTCCTCAATCACTTACGAAAGTGCTGAAAACTGCCCCAGTTCCTTGGGGTTCAGCCTGACTGTAAGCCGCCGCGTCGGACCCGTTTCGGTTTCGGCCCCTTCCTGTTCCGAAAGCACGTCGCCATGGGCATGCAGCCAGGCGATGCGCCGCCCGTCAGCCACGGGAATGGTGAAGGTCACTTCGCGAGCGCCGCCGGTCAGCAATTGCGCCAGTTCGGCCTCCAGCGCAGCCACCCCTTCCCCGGTCGCAGCCGACAGGATCACCGCACCCTGCCCCACCGCAGATTCTCGCAATTCCTCAAGGGAAACAGCGTCGAGAAGATCGCACTTGTTCCACACTTCGAGGATGGGAATGTCGCTGGTGCCGGTTTCACCGTCCACCACGCCGAGATCGGCCAGCACCTCCATCACCTGCTTTTTCTGGGCTGCGTGCGAAGGATTGGCCATGTCCCGCACATGACAGATGACATCGGCGGCGGTGACTTCTTCGAGTGTGGCGCGGAAGGCTGCGACAAGCTGCGTGGGCAAATCGGAAATGAAGCCCACCGTGTCGGACAGGATCGCCTTTTCGACACCCGGCAGGCTGATCGCCCGCATGGTCGGATCGAGCGTTGCGAAGAGCAGGTCCTCGGCCATCACCTCGGCGCCGGTCAAGCGGTTGAACAGGGTCGATTTACCGGCGTTGGTATAGCCGACCAGTGCGACCACCGGCCAGGGCGCCCTGCCCCGCCGCTCGCGGTGGAGCGTGCGCGTCTTGCGAACCTGATCGAGCTCACGCCGCAGCCGCCCCATGCGCTGGCGGATCATCCGCCGGTCCGCCTCGATCTGGGTTTCACCCGGCCCGCCGAGGAAGCCGAAGCCGCCGCGCTGGCGTTCAAGGTGGGTCCAGCTGCGCACAAGCCGGCTCTGCTGGTAATCGAGATGTGCCAGTTCGACCTGCAAACGCCCTTCAGCCGTGGCCGCCCGCTCCCCGAAAATTTCGAGGATCAGGCCGGTCCGGTCGATCACCTTGCGTTTGAGCCGGTCTTCGAGATTGCGTTGCTGGATCGGGGTCAGCGCGCCATCGACGATGACCAGCTCCGCCTCGTATTGCTCGCACCACACGGCAATGTTCTGCACCTGCCCCGATCCGAACAGCGTATTGGGCTGCATCTTGCGGATCGGGAGGATCGCCGAATGCGCGATGACCACACCGATCGCCAGCGCAAGGCCTTCGGCCTCGGCAAGCCGCTCGGCCGCATCGAGATCGTAACGCAGCGCCTTGATGTCCGGACATAGCACAAGGGCCCGCGCGCCGCGGGTGACCTCGTCCTCGAACTCGCGGTCAAAGCTCAGTCGTCTGCCCCATTGTCATCGCCGTCATCATCGACACTCAGGTCGACCGGCCCGGCGGGCTGGATGGTCGAAACGGCGTGCTTGTAGGCCAGTTGCACCGCACCGTCGCGTTCGAGCAGCATGCAGAAGAGATCATAGGCAGCGATGCGGCCTTGCAGCATTACGCCGTTCACGAGGAACATGGTCACCTGCACATGCGCTTCGGCGACGCGGCTGAGGAAGATATCCTGCAACAGCTTCTGCTTCTTGCCGCCCGCCTGGCTGGCGAACTGCGCCGGATCGAGCGACTGGCCGGGCATGATCGTGCTGATCGCATGCTTGTAGACCAGCTGCGACTGCCCGTCGCGGCGCAGCAGGATCGAGAAATTGTCGAACCAGGTGACGATACCCTGCAGCTTCACGCCCTTCACCAGGAACATGGTCACCGGAATCTTGTTCTTGCGCAGCAGGTTGAGGAAGGCATCCTGAAGATTGCCTTGCGCCCGCACGGTTTGGCTACCGCCATCGCCGCTGCGGGTTTCACTGGGGGTGGCAGCACGTGCAACCGGACGGGGGGAGAGCGTTCGCCCGCTGGACATGATCGTGGCTCCTGTTTTTGGCGGCCGCCCTTGCGGTCCGCAGGTTCCGGATTGCCGCAGTTTCGGGGTCACCCGGCTTTCCGCTGGCTATAATGCCGCCTGCGGAGGTGCGGGACAAGGCTTGATTTTCCGCGCCCTATCGCAGGAAGGCCCTGTCAGTCCTCGTCCTCGCGGCGATCTGCCATGCCCAGCAGCTTGAGTTTGCGGTGCAGCGCCGACCGTTCCATGCCGATAAAGCTCGCCGTCTTGGAGATATTGCCCGAAAAACGGCGGATCTGGATCGCCAGATACTCCCGCTCGAAACTTTCGCGGGCCTCGCGCAGGGGCACGCCCATGATCGCGGACAGACTTTCCCCCGCAATCCCGATCTGGCCGCCGATGATTTCGGGCGGCAGCATGTCAGGCTCGACCGTACCGAGCTTTTCCCGCGGGGTCATGATGATCGTGCGTTCCACGACATTGCGCAGCTGGCGGACGTTGCCCGGCCAGTCATAGGCTTGCAGCGCGGCCATCGCCTCGCTTGAAATCTCGGGCGGCGCGAGGCCCTGATCATTCGAATAGCGGGTGAAGAAATGCTCTGCGAGCGCGGGGATGTCGTCACGCCGCTGTGCCAGCGAGGGAAGCACGACCGGCACCACATTGAGCCGGTAGAACAGATCCTCGCGGAACCGCTTTTCGGCCATCTCGACCGTCAGATCGCGGGTGGTGGAAGACACCACGCGCACATCCACGCCGATCTGCCGCGTGCCGCCGACACGCACGAAGCTCTGGTCGGTCAGCACCCGCAGGATGCGCGCCTGCGTCGATAGCGGCATGTCGGCAATCTCGTCGAGATAGAGCGTGCCGCCGTCGGCCATTTCCAGCAGGCCGGGTCGCACCTGCTTGCCGTTCGATTCCTCACCGAACAACTCCTGCTCGAACCGCTCGGGCGTGATGCGGGCCGAATTGACCAGCACGAAGGCGCCATTGGCCCGCGCGCTCCACCCGTGAAGCAGGCGCGCGGCGACTTCCTTGCCGGCGCCCGGCGGTCCGGAAATCAGCACCCGGCTGCCGGTGCTCGCAACCCGCTTGAGCGTGGCACGAACCGCGTTGATCGCGGGCGAATTGCCGGTGAACTCGGCGCTGCCCCAGCTGCCTTCGCGCAGGCGGGAATTCTCGCGCCGCAGCCGTTCGGTCTCGGTCGCGCGTTCGACCAGCAACAGCAGGCGCTCGGCCTCGAACGGCTTTTCGATGAAATCCATCGCCCCGCGCCCGACCGCCGCCACGGCGGTATCGATATTTCCGTGGCCGGAGAAGATGATCACCGGCAGATTGGGTTCGCGCAGCTTGATCGCATCGAGCAGTTCAAGCCCGTCCATCTGGCTGCCGTGCAGCCACACGTCGAGCAGCACCAGACTGGGCCGCCGCTCGTCGATTGCAGCCAGCGCTTCGGTGCTGTCGGCCGCGGTGCGACAGGCGTAACCCTCGTCGCCCAGCACGCCTGCGACAAGTTCGCGGATGTCGCGTTCATCATCGACGATCAGGATTTCGAGCGCCATCGGGCGGGTCCTCCGGTTGGGGGGTTGTTCGGGCTGGTCGCAGCACTCACAGGCCGTTTCCTTCGATCGGCTGCGGATTGCGGGCAAAGCGCAAGGTCACGCGTGTGCCACCATTGGCTGTGCTGGCGAAACTCATGTCGCCGCCGTGTTCATCGACGATCTTGTTGACGATCGCGAGGCCAAGGCCGGTGCCCTTCTCGCGGGTCGTGACATAGGGTTCGGTGATCCGTTCACGGTCGGCAGGAAGGCCGATGCCGTTATCTTCGATGGTGACGACAATCGCATCGCCCGCATCGCGCATACTGACGGCGATTTCACCGGCATATGCGCCCTTGGCCTCGGCCGCCTTGGCCTCGACCGCTTCGACCGCGTTCTTGAGGACATTGGTCATCGCCTGGCCGAACTGGTGACGGTCGCAGCGCACTTCGCGGTCGATCAGTTCGGACGAGGCGACGCTGAAGGCGATGCCGGAATGGGCGACTTCCTGCAGAAACACCGCCTGCCGCACGAGATCGAGCGCGTCCTCGTCGCGGAACACCGGCTTGGGCAGGCGCGCGAAGGACGAGAATTCGTCGACCATCTTCCTGAGGTCGCCGACCTGCCGGACAATGGTGTTGGTGAGATCGTCGAACAGATCGCGGTCTTCATCGCCCACCTGCGTGCGGTAGCGGCGCTTGAGGCGTTCGGTGGCCAGCTGGATCGGCGTCAGCGGGTTCTTGATTTCGTGCGCGATGCGCCGGGCAACATCCGACCAGGCCGCCTGACGCTGATCGAGCAGCTGGCGGGTGATATCCTCGAAGGTGATCACGTGCCCGCCCGCCGTGCCGGGGGCGAGCTTGACCGCCAGGGTCAGGATTTCGGTGCCCTTGGCGTGGGTAATGATCGCCCGCTCCTTGCCGTCCGCGATCATGCGGGCAAGTTCGGGGGAGAGCGTTTCGAGCGAATGGCCGATCATGCCCTGCGCATCATCGGGCACAAGCAACGCCTGCGCCGACGAGCTCATCAGCGTCACGCAAGCCCCGGCATCAACCGAGACGACGCCGGCGGTGACCGATTCCAGCACGGCTTCGGTAAAGGCGCGGCGGTCGTCGATCTGGCGGTTGGCACTGACGAGGGCCTGCGTCTGCTTTTCGAGCTGCGCGGTCATGCGGTTGAAGGCACGGTTGAGCAGGCCGATCTCGTCCGCCCCGGTGCGCCCTTCGAGCCGGAGCGCGAAGTTGCCCTGCCCCACTTTGCGCGCTGCCCCCACCAGATCGGTGAGCGGCTCCACCTGCCGGTCGGCAAAGCGCAGCGCGAACCAGATCGCCAGCCCCACCAGCAGCAGGCTGACAGCCACCAGCGCAATGTTGAAGCGCAATTGCAGCATCCGCGCGCTGCCCGTCAGCCGGTCATAAGCGGTCACGATCGATTGCGCGCGCGACCACGAATTGAACATCGTTTCTTCGGTGGTACGGGCATTGTAGAGATAGACGCCGCTGTCACGGTCGATCGGCACAATCGCCTCGATCCGCTCCGGCCCGCCGACCACCACGGCAAACTCTCCCTGATCCAGTCTGGGCAAGGCCTTCTGGCTGAAATCCAGCGGGCTGTTGTCACGGGTGAGATTGAAAATGGCGGCGGTGCGAAGCGAACCATCGGGCATGCGCTGCAACACCGCGCTCTCGGATATTTCGCGCCCTTGCGCCTGATAGGCATAGAAATCGGGAAAATCGGGGTCGGTGATCGGCACACGCGCGAGGATCGATCGCATGTCGGTGGCCATGATGATGGTGTTCTGTTCGACGTTGCGCTGGTTGGCGTCGTAATAGCTCTGCGCCAGCGCATTGGCGTTCTGCATCAGGCCGCGTGAATCGTCCGAAAACCAGAAATCGACGCCGAACTGGAACAGGAACGCCGCAAAACCCGCGACCAGCAGCGTCGGAACCGCGGCCACCATCGAGAAGAAGAACACTAGCCTCACATGCAGCCGCGCCGTGCTGCCCGCTGCCCGCTGCCCGCCGCAGCGCAAGCCTCCGCCCGATCAGCACCAGCAACGCCATTGCCGGAACCAGCGTCGCCATAAGCAGCACCGAAACCTGCATCGTCGGCATCAGACTGGCTGTGGAATCGGAGCGGCTGAAGGCAAAGTAGGTCGCCGTCACAGCCGCCACCAGCGCAACGACAGAGGCGACTTCCAGCCACAGAAAGACGTTGGCCCGCCGGGCTGCCACGACAAAATTGCGCCACCAGCGCGGCAATTGCCGGGGTGCGGGAGCCGGTGCTGTTGAGGCAGGACGATCCATCGTTGCACTCTTACAACAATGGTGTGGCAAAAATGCAAGGCCTATCCGACAAGCCGTTGCCGATACGCGCCGTCAGTGCGGCGAGAAGCGATCCGGCTCCAGACCCAGTTCGCCAATGCGCTTGCGCAGGGTGTTGCGGTTGATGCCGAGCAGCTGGGCCGCGCGCAGCTGGTTGCCGCCGGTGCGCCCCAGAGCATATTCGATCAACGGCTTTTCGAAGGCAGCCAGCGCCCGGTGATACAAGGCGCCGGGCGGCGGCGCTTCTGCCGCAAGCCATCCTGCCAGGGCCGCACCGAAGCCGCCCTGCCCCTGATCCGCCGCCTGATTGCCTGTGGCAATCTCCGGTCCGATGATGTCGAGCACACTGTCGCCGTCAATCCGCTCCTCGCGCGCCATCAGTGCTAGGCGATAGACCACGTTGCGCAACTCGCGCACATTCCCGCGCCAGTTGCGCGCTTCGAGCTGGGCAATCGCCTCGGCACTCAACTGGCGGCGGGGAAGGCCGTCCTCCGCCGCCAGCGCGAGGAAATGCTGCGCCAGCGCGGCGATATCCTCGCGCCGTTCGCGCAAGGGCGGCAATTCGATCGGCACGACGTTGAGGCGGTAGAACAGATCCTCGCGGAATGTGCCCGCTGCGATCATCGGGGTCAGATCGCGGTTGGTGGCAGCGATAATGCGGACATTGACCGCGATTTCCTGCCGTCCGCCCACGCGCCGGATGCGTCCCGATTGCAGCGCCCGCAGCAGCCGGGTCTGCGCTTCGGCCGGCATATCTCCGATCTCGTCGAGAAACAGCGTGCCGCCATTGGCCTGTTCGAACTTGCCGATGGCCTGCGCGATGGCACCGGTAAAGGCGCCTTTCTCGTGCCCGAACAGCTCGCTTTCGACGAGGTCGGCAGGAATAGCCGCGGTGTTCACTGCAACGAACGGCCCGGTGCGGCGATGGCCGAGCTGATGCACGGCTTCGGCCACCAGTTCCTTGCCCGTACCGCTTTCGCCGGTGATCAGCACCGTCAGATCGTTGCGCAGCACCCGCGTGATCATGCGGTAGACGCCCTGCATCGCCGGACTGCGCCCGACCAGCGGCATTCGCTCGCCGTCGCTGCCGGGCAGCGGCTCTTCCGCCGCATCGCCTGCCGGAGCGCGCGGGCCGACCGCCTGCCGCACCGCATGGACCAGTTCGTCAAGGTCGAACGGCTTGGGGAAGTATTCGAATGCCTCGCTCTCGCTCGCCCGCACCGCCGTATCGAGCGTGTTCTGCGCCGAAAGCACGATCACCGGCATGTCCGGCGCCCGTTCGCGCACCGAAGCCAGCGAAGCGAGGCCATCGCCATCGTCGAGGATCACATCGGTCAGCATCACCGAATACCGCCCCTGCGCCAGCAACCGGTCGCGCGCGGCGATACCGGTGCAATGGGCGATCCTGAAGCCTTCATCCTCCAGTGCGGCGATGATGACCGTCGCGATGGCTGCGTCGTCTTCGACCAGCAGAACCGGATCGGAACCGGAAAACGGCATGCGCTACGCCTCGTCCTGGGCCTGCGGCAGATGCAGGCGGAAGTGGGTGATCCCGGCACGGGCATCGCGTTCGTGGCTGACGTTGCCGTTCATGTCGCGCACCAGCTTGCGCACCAGCGACAGGCCCAGCCCCTGCCCCGAAGGCTTCGAGGTCACGAATGGTTCGAACACATGGTCGCGCAGCACCGGATCGATTCCGGGACCATTGTCGCTGATGGTGATTTCGATCGGCAGGGGCACCGCCCGGCCATTGCGGATGGCGCTGAAGGCCATGCCGCTGACAAACCGGGTCTGCACCGTCACCAGCGCCGGACCATCGGTCGAAAAGGCCGCATCGCGCGCGTTCGAGACCAGATTGATCAGCACCTGTTCCAGTGCATCGCGATTGGCGAGCACTGGCGGGAGCGACGGATCGAACTCCTCGCGGATTTCGAATTCGCCCTGATCGGCGCCTGCGGCACGCATGGTGGCAACCGCGGCGCGGATCGCCTCGTGCGGGTTGCAGGCATCGACTGGCCCGGTGCGCGTGCTGCCCAGCTGCTGCATCCGGTCGATCAGACGGGCGATCCGGTCAACCTCGTCGGTGATCATCCGGGCGAGCTTCTTGTCGGCATCGGGCAGCTTGCGCGCCACCAGCTGCCCCGCCCCGCGGATTGCGGCGAGCGGGTTCTTGATCTCGTGCGCGAGCACGGCGGGCGCGCTCAGCATCGCCTCGTCGCTGGCAGGATGGGCGGCATCGTCGTGACCGATCTGTGACATGGTCACCACCCGCCAGCCCGGAAAGCCTCCCAGCGGCGAGGCGGTGAGATTGATCCGCACTTCGCCCTCGCCTGCACGGATCGCCAGATCGCGGGCAACCAACCCGTCCTCACCCAGGGCCAGACGGGCCTCGACCCGCGCATCGAGCGGCCCGATCCGGTCCAGCAACCGCGTTCCGACCAACCGGCTCGCACTTGTGCCGAGCAGGTTTTCGGCGGCGTGATTGACCTCGGCAATCACCCCGTCGGCGTCGATCAGCAGAACAGCGAAGATCAGCCCGGCAATCTGCGTGCGCGGATCGGGCCTTGTGCCCGTCGCAGCGGAGCCTGAGGCCATGCGTCAGGCCGCCTGCTGCATCATGAACGGGGTGTAGAACCGCTCGATCTCGCCCAGCACCTGATCGGCATCGTCGATGAAATTGGCCATGTTGCGAAACTCGGCCGAACCGTGCAGGCCTTTGGTGTACCAGCCCAGATGCTTGCGCGCCATCTTGACGCCGGTGTCGCGGCCATAGTGGTCGAGCATCCGCCGGTAGTGTTCAACCACCAGCGCATATTGCTCCTCCATCCCCGGCGTCGCGCGCGCCTCGCCGGTGCGCCACCAGTGCATCACCTGCCCCAGCAGCCACGGCTTGCCATAGGCGCCGCGTCCGATCATCAGCCCGTCAGCCCCCGATTGTTCGAGCGCCTTGGCCGCATCCGCGATGGTGCAGATGTCGCCATTGACGATCACCGGGATGTTCACCGCTTCCTTGACCTTGCGCACAAAAGCCCAGTCGGCGCTTCCCTTGTACATCTGGTTGCGGGTGCGTCCGTGCACGGTCACCATCTGCACACCGATATCCTCGGCCATGCGCGCAAGTTCGGGCGCGTTGAGGCTGCAATGATCCCAGCCCATCCGCATCTTGACCGTCACCGGCACCTTCACCGCCTTGACCGTGGCCTCCATCAGCCGGACAGCCAGCGGCACTTCGCGCATCAGTGCGGAACCTGCCAGCTGGCCCACCACCTTGCGCACCGGACAGCCGAAATTGATGTCGATGATCGCCGCGCCATTGCCCTCCTGCAACTTGGCGGCCTCGGCCATGCTGGCCGGATCGCACCCGACGAGCTGCATCGAGACCGGCTCCTCGATCCGGTCCCATGCCGATTTCTGCTGGCTGACGCGGGTTTCGCGGATCGCCGCCTCGCTCGCCACCATTTCGGTGACATTGAGGCCAGAACCATAGCGGCGCACCAGCGTGCGGAAGGGCATGTCGGTCACGCCGGTCATCGGCGCGAGCAGCACCGGTTCGGCGACGGTTACCGGGCCAATGGCAATCTGCTTGAGCGCCGGAGGAGTGGGAAGCGTGGTCATGTCAGAGCGTGTGCCTAATAATTGGGCAGGCGCATAGTGGATTGCCCAAAGCCCGTCCAGACCTTAAGCGCTGGCCCCGCAATGACCACAGAGCCCCCCCTTCCCCCGTTTGCCGCGATCGTGGTCGCGGCGGGCAAGGGTTTGCGCGTCGGCGGCGACACGCCCAAGCAGTTCCGCAGCTGGCGCGGCAAGGCACTGATCCGCCACTCGGTCGAAACCTTGCGCGCTGCGGGAGCCGATCCGCTGGTGGTGGTGGTCGCAGCCGATGCCCGCGACCATGCCGAGACGGCGCTGGCCGGTATCGATGGACTGCTGTTCGCAAGTGGCGGCGTGACGCGGCAGGATTCGGTGCGGGCCGGGCTTGAGGCGCTGGCAGGCGCCGCACCGGGAAGCGTGCTGATCCACGATGCCGCTCGCCCCGATCTGCCCCGCGCCGTGATCGCCCGATTGCTAGCGGCACTGGACAAGAACCCCGGCTCTATCCCCGTGCTACCCGTGGTCGACAGTCTAGCAATCGCGGGCAACGACGGGGCAATGGCCGGCAAGGCCGAACGCGAGAGCCTGCGCCGCGTGCAGACCCCGCAGGCCTTCCGTTTCGACGCGATCCTTGCAGCGCACCGCGCATGGGAAGGCGCAACCGATGCCGGTGACGATGCGCAGGTGCTGACAGCAAGCTCCGGTTCAGTCCGGCTGGTCGATGGAGACGAGCGCCTGAAGAAAATCACCTTTGCCGAGGATTTGGACGAACCCATGACAGCCCCCTCCTTCCGCATCGGTCAGGGTTACGACGTGCACCGGCTGGAAGCAGGCGAGGAGCTTTGGCTGTGCGGGGTGCAAATCCCGCATGACATGGGGCTTTCGGGCCACTCCGATGCCGATGTCGCGCTGCACGCGATCACCGATGCAGTACTCGGCGCGATCGGTGCAGGCGATATCGGCACCCACTTTCCCCCCAGCGACCCGCAATGGCGCGGGGCGCGTTCAAGCCGCTTTCTCGAACACGCCGTCAGCCTCGCCGCCGAGGCTGGCTACGAAATAGGCAATGTCGATCTGACGCTGATCTGCGAGGCGCCCAAGATCGGCCCGCACCGCCCTGCCATGCGCACCGCGGTTGCCCAAATCATGGGCACCCCCGAAAGCGCGGTCAGCATCAAGGCGACCACCACCGAAAAGCTCGGATTCACCGGCCGCGGCGAAGGCATTGCCGCACAGGCCATTGTTCTCGTCACCCGTGCCGCAAAAGGAAGCACATCATGAAGACGACCCGGATCATTGCCCCTGCCCTCGCCTTTGCAGCGCTTGCCGGCGCGCAGGCCGCACAAGCCCAGCAACAGGCCTGCGTGGCCCCCGCCGATCTGGGCGATGCGGTGACCTATGCCATGCCGATCGCCTTTGACGCGGCCCGCACCGCCTGCGCCAATCGCCTCGCCAAGGATGGCTTCATAGCGACCGGCGGCGAGGATTTCATCGCCACCTTCCGCAACGGTCAGGACAAGGCCTGGCCGGGCGCATTCCGCCTGCTCAAGACCTTCATGGCCGACGGGAACAAGGCCAAAGGCGGTTCGGACGCCGATATGACCGCCATGCTCTCCGCCCTTCCCGAAGAGGCGCTGCGTCCCTTCGTCGACGGGATGGTCGGCCAGATGATCGCGGGCGAGATCAAGGGCGATGCCTGCGGCAAGATCGAGCGCGGGCTGGAGCTGATCGCGCCGCTGCCGCCGGAAAATGTCGGCGGGCTGTTCGCCTTCATCGCCGAAATGGCAGACCTCAAGAACCCGCCGATCTGCGGCACCGCCACCGCCCAGACCACGGCCAAGAAGTAAGCATCATGCCGCAGTCCCTGCTCCCCGGTGATATCACTGCTCTTGCCTTCCGCGTGGTCGCCGAAAACGTCGCCGCATCGCGCAAGGTCGTGCTGGCAGAAAGTTGCACCGGGGGGCTGGTGGCTGCGGCGCTGACCGAAATTCCCGGCTCGTCGGCGGTGCTCGACCGCGGTTTCGTGACCTATTCGAACGAAGCCAAGATGCAGATGCTCGGCGTGGCGAGCGATATCATCGAAACCTTCGGAGCCGTCTCGATCGCCTGCGCCTGGGCGATGGCCAAAGGCGCGCTTGACCGGTCGGGTGCCGATGTCGCGGTGGCAATCAGCGGCGTGGCCGGGCCGGGCGGCGGGACCGCATTGAAGCCGGTGGGCACAGTGGTCTTCGCCCGCGTCGTGCGCAACGCCACCGGCGAGCCCGAGGGCGAACTCAAGTTCTTCGAAGGCGGCGAAGGCCCTGAGGGCCGCGCCGAAATCCGGCGTCAGGCGACGCTTTGCGCGCTGGAATTGCTGCTGCCGTAAAGCTCGGCGGCACGGGTTTCGAAGGCTTCCACCATCTTGCGGAACGCCTTGTCGAAATATTGCCCGGCGATCTTTTCGAACAGGCGGTTCTTGAAGGTGAACTCGACCAGAAAGTCGATTTCGCAGGTGTGATCGTCCACCGCACGGAAGGTCCAGACATTGTCGAGATCGGACAGCGGCCCGTCGATGTAATGGACATCGATCTCGCGCGGGCGATCCTTCTTCACCCGCGAGGTAAAGCTTTCGCGGATCGCCTTGAAGCCGACCACCATGTCGGCAACCATCTCGGTGTCGGAATTGCTGCGCACGCGGGTGGCGATCACCCAGGGCAGGAATTCCCCATAGCGGGCGACATCAGCCACCAGATCGAACATCTGCTCGGCGCTGTAGGGCAGCCGCCGGGTTTCGCGGATCCCGGGCATCAGGCGCGAGCCCGCTCCCGCGCCAACTTTGCTTCCCGTGCCGCCCGCATGGTCGCGAAATCGTCGCCTGCGTGATAGCTTGAACGGGTCAGCGGGCTCGACGCGACCTGCAGGAAGCCCTTGGCCCGCGCAATCGCACCATAGGCGGCAAAGGCCTTGGGCGTGACGAATTCCTCGACCTTCGCGTGCTTGGGCGTCGGCTGGAGATACTGGCCCATGGTGATGAAATCGACTTCCGCGCTGCGCATGTCGTCCATCACCTGATGAACTTCCAGCCGCTGTTCGCCCAGCCCCAGCATGATGCCCGACTTGGTGAAGATCAGCGGATTATGGGCCTTCACCTCCTCCAGCAGCCGCAGCGAGGCATAGTAGCGCGCACCCGGACGGATGGTCGGGTAAAGCCGGGGGACGGTTTCGAGGTTGTGGTTGTACACATCCGGCCCCGCCTCGCAGATCATCTCGACCGCGCGGCGCATCTTGCCGCGAAAATCGGGGGTGAGGATTTCGATTGTGGTGGCAGGCGTGGTGCGCCGCAGGGCCTCGATCACCTTGACGAACTGGCTCGCCCCGCCATCGGGCAGATCGTCACGGTCGACCGAAGTGATGACGATGTGCTCCAGCCCCATCTTGGCTGCGGCAAGGGCGGTGTTTTCCGGCTCCATCGGATCGACCGCGCGCGGCATCCCGGTCTTGACGTTGCAGAAGGCGCAGGCGCGCGTGCAGACATCGCCGAGGATCATCACCGTCGCGTGCTTCTTGGTCCAGCACTCGCCGATATTGGGACAGGCCGCTTCCTCGCACACGGTGTTGAGGTTGAGATCGCGCATCAACCGGCGCGTCTCGTGATAGCCTTCGCTGACCGGCGCGCGCACGCGGATCCAGTCGGGCTTGCGCTGGCGCGCAGGGCGCTCTGCCGTCGGTTCGGGCTGCGGCGTGCTGGCGAGGTCGTTCATGCAGGCCATTTAGGCGCGACAGCAGCGTCCCGCAAGCGCGGCGCGGCTTGCATTTCAGGCACCCGCCATAACAAAAAAGGGGAGCGTCAGGCGACTGTGCCTGACGCTCCCCCGGTTTTGCGTTTCCGGATGCGGCTTACATGCTGGCTGCTGCCGGAGCAGCCGGCGCGCTCGCGGCCATCTGCTGGGCGGCGTAGGCGCTCCACAGCTTGGCAACCGGCATCCGCGGGCCGCTGACCTGCGACAGGGTTTCGCGCGCCGCCGCCGCGTCGCCGGCACCGATCTGGGCGATGCCCAGACGGGTCAGCACGAGGTTGCGGTCAGCCCCGGCCATGCCCGCAGCCTTCTGGTAGAAACCGGCAGCCTTGGCATAATCGCTGTAGCTGAGGAAGGCGTCACCCGCCGCGATCACCGTGCGCAGCTGCGCCGATGCGGCGTTGGCATCCTTTTCCATCGCCGGAAGTTCCGCCCGGTCAGTGGCGATACGGCCGCTGGCAATCGCCATCTGTTCATCGACAAAAGTATCCGAACCCTTGGGGATGACACCGTTGGCGCGGGCCTCGTCGATCAGGTCCTTCACTTCCTTCGGCAGGCGGCGGGCATCGGCAGCTTCGATGAAGAAGATGTAATCGTTCTTCTCCTTCAGCGTGCCGACCTTTTTGCCGAGCCGCAGCAGATCGAGCAGGATCGCCGGCTCGAAATCATTGAGGTTGCGGGTGAGGTTGACCGCATCGCGCCAGTTTTCAGGCTGCGGATAATCGATCACCCACGCCTGCACGAAGTCATAGACCTGCGGGACGATTTCATTGGTATAGGCAACCGAAACGCCGCGGCGATACCACTTGGCATCGACTTCGGCGCCCTGCGCCTTGCGTGCCTTGATTGCGTTATCGAGATAGCCCAGCCCTTCGACGAAACGTTCCTCGCTGAAATAGAGCTCGGCCATGTTCATCTGCAGGTCGGAGGTCGTCACATTGGGCGCGGAATAGCCCATGTCGATCGCCTTCTGGAGATAGGTCCGCGCCTTTTCGTACTGGTTGAGGCTGGCAGCAATCTGGAACGCGACGAGGTTGTAGCGCGCCACTTCCTCCGGCTTGATCTTGCCGCTGGCGAGCATCATTTCCGCGCCCTGAAGCTGGAGCGCGTTGTCCTTGGCCTTGATGCCGGCATTGAACAGCAGACCGCCCATCGCCAGCTGTTCGTCAGGCGAAACCGCCAACGGAACGAGCGCGGCGAGCTGCGGCTTGAGCGTGTTGACATCGGTACCCTCGGTGCCGACCGCAGTGTTGAGCGGCTGATACCCGTCAACGAAGGCCTTGGAGTAGACCGGCTTGGCCGGATCGGCCTTTTCTTCCTTGTCCTTCTTCTTGCGCTGGGCATGGGCCGGATCGGCAAAGCCCGGCAGCGCCAGCACCGCGGTGCCGCTGGCCAGAGCAATGGCAAGCGCCAGCTGGCGGGCAAGGCCGGGATTGCGAAGACGGGGCGAAGACAAATTGGTCACTGCATCCTCCAGTACTGTCGCAGCGCCCTTGCCACGATGGCGCGGGGAGCTGCCGGTATGTCTGCCCCAGCCTTTGGACGGGTCACGGCAGATTTGCAATTCCCGCTAGACAGGACGTGCTGAACAGCCATTGAATGTCACAAGGCCACTCCGTTCAGGATGCGGCACATGTGGAAAAATGCCACGTGTTCACACTGTGTTCGCGCGCAAAGGTGGCGAAAGCCGGCATGCGGCACTAGATAGAAGCCCAGCACCGGCCTTGCGAGGCCACCGCCCTGCGCACAGGCGCGCAGACGAACACCAGCAGAAACGGGCCAGGCCTTGAGCGACGACAGCGACATTCTCGATTCCCCCGCACCGGTGCCGATGGGCGGCTTTGACCGCATCGACATCGTCGACGAGATGAAGTCGAGCTATCTCGACTATGCGATGAGCGTGATCGTCAGCCGCGCGCTGCCCGATGTGCGCGACGGGTTGAAGCCGGTGCACCGCCGTATCCTGTTCGCCAGCCAGGAAGGCGGCTTTGTTGCCGGCAAGCCTTACCGCAAGAGCGCCAAGATCGTCGGCGACGTGATGGGTAACTACCACCCGCATGGCGATTCCGCGATCTATGACGCGCTGGCGCGCATGACGCAGCCGTGGTCGATGCGGGTGCCGCTGATCGACGGTCAGGGCAATTTCGGTTCGATGGACCCCGATCCCCCGGCCTCGATGCGCTACACCGAAGCGCGGCTGGCGCGGGTGGCCAACAGCCTGCTCGACGATCTCGACAAGGACACGGTCGATTTCACCGACAACTATGACGGCAGCCGCAAGGAGCCGACGGTGCTGCCGGCGCGCTTCCCCAACCTGCTGGTCAATGGCGCGGGCGGGATCGCGGTCGGCATGGCGACCAATGTCCCGCCGCACAATCTTGGCGAAGTGATCGACGCCTGTTTTGCCTATATGGACAATCCGGCGATCACTTCGGAAGAGCTGATCGAATACATCCCCGGCCCCGATTTCCCCACCGCGCCGCTGATCCTCGGCACGCATGGCGCACGACAGGCCTACACCACCGGACGCGGATCGATCCTGATGCGCTGCCGGCACGAGATCGAAAGCACACGCGGCGCCAAGAGCGAGGGTCGCGAAAGCATCGTCTTCACCTCGATCCCCTATCAGGTCGGCAAGTCCGCGCTGGTCGAAAA
This sequence comes from Erythrobacter sp. RANMB8, assembly GCF_056848235.1. NCBI lineage: Bacteria > Pseudomonadati > Pseudomonadota > Alphaproteobacteria > Sphingomonadales > Erythrobacteraceae > Erythrobacter > Erythrobacter sp. RANMB8. Next base: position 339,093 of record NZ_JBREHG010000002.1, on the reverse strand, counting down.
GATCGCCGAAGCCGCCAAGGACAAGCGGATCGAAGGCATCAGCGACATCCGCGACGAATCCTCGCGCGAAGGCGTGCGCGTGGTGATCGATCTGAAGCGCGATGCCACGGCCGAAGTCGTGCTCAACCAGATCTGGCGGCACACCCCGGCGCAATCGAGCTTCCCTGCCAACATGCTGGCGATCCGTGGCGGCCGCCCGGAAACGCTGCGCCTGCGCGACTTCATCCAGGCCTTCATCAGCTTCCGCGAGGAAGTGATCACGCGCCGCACCAAGTTCGAACTCGCCAAGGCACGCGAACGGGCGCACATCTTGCTCGGCCTCGTGGTGGCGGTGTCGAACCTCGATGAAGTCGTGGCGATGATCCGCTCGGCCCCCAACCCTGCCGAAGCCCGTGCCCGCCTGATGGCCAAGGAATGGCCGATCGGGGACATTGCGCAATATATCCGCCTCGTCGAAGCGATCGAACCCAGTGCCGATGAAAGCGGCGGCACCTATCGCCTGTCCGAACGGCAGGTGAAGGCGATCCTCGAACTGCGCCTGCACCGTCTGACCGCGCTGGGCCGCGACGAAATTGGCGAGGAGCTGAAAGGGCTGGCGATCGCGATCGAGGAATATCTCTCGATCCTTGCCGACCGCGTGAAGCTCTATGGCGTGATGCGCGACGAACTGGCCGAAATCCGCGCCACCTATGCCACCCCCCGCCTGTCCGAAATCGCTCCTGCGTGGGACGGGCTGGACGATGAGGACCTGCTCGAACGCGAGGACATGGTCGTTACCGTCACCCATGACGGTTATATCAAGCGCACCGCGCTCAACACCTTCCGCGCACAGGGTCGCGGCGGCAAGGGCCGCAGCGGCATGGCGACCAAGGACGAGGATGCGGTGGTCGAGCTGTTCGTCACCTCCACCCACAATCCGGTGCTGTTCTTCACCAACACCGGCCGCGTCTATCGCCTGAAGGTGTGGAAGCTGCCGGAAGGCGGACCGCAGACCAAGGGGCGCCCGATGGTCAACCTGCTGCCGCTTGGCGATGAAGAGCGCGTCACCAACGTACTGCCCCTGCCCGAGGACGAGGCGAGCTGGTCGAAACTCAACATCGTGTTTGCCACCGAACAGGGCATGGTGCGCCGCAATTCAATGGACGCCTTCGCCAACATCCCGACCGCCGGCAAATACGCGATGGGCTTTGTCGAAGGATCGGGCGACCGGTTGATCGGGGTGCAATTGCTGACCGAGGATCAGGAGATCTTCCTCGCCAGCGATGCCGGCAAGGCCATCCGCTTCTCCGCCACCGACGCGCGCGAGACCAAGAGCCGCACCGGGATCGGGGTGCGCGGCATGAGCCTCAAGAAGGGTGGCAAGGTCGTCAGCATGGCGGTGGTCGATGCGCTGACCGCCGACATGGAAACCCGCGATGCCTATCTGCGTGCCGCAGCGTGGAAGAACAACGAGAACACCCCCACCCTGCCCGCAGACCAGATGGCGGCAATGGCCGAGGCCGAGGAGTTCATTCTCACCATCACCGCCAATGGTTACGGCAAGATCTCCTCTGCCTATGAATACCGCACCACATCGCGCGGGGGGCAAGGGATCACCAATATCGGCACGCCCGAAAGCAATCCGGACCGCAACGGGCCGGTTGTGGCGAGCTTCCCGGTGAAGCACGGGTCGCAACTGATGCTGGTGACCGATCAGGCCAAGCTGATCCGGCTGGGGATCGATTTCCGCCACCTGATCGAAGGCGGGTTCGAGAGCCTCAAGGGCTTCGCGATCTCCGGACGCGGGTCATCCGGCGTCAAGATCTTCGACGTTGCCAAGGACGAACACATCGTCGGCGCGGCGCTGATCGACGAGAGCGAGGAGCCGGAAAACCCGGCCGAAGAAGCGATTGCCGCGGAAATGGGCAGCGGCAGCGAGCCCACAGCCGACTGACACGATAACGCGACATCGTGATGAAAAAACGGGCAGCCGGTGTGATCGCCGCCTGCCCGTTTTGCTGTGTGCCTGAAAAATCGGCAGGCGCTATCTGACCGGCTGCTCGCCCCGCAAGCATTGCACGATGCCGGTCGCGATCATCACTTGCCCGGCGTAGTAGAGCGGCCAGATCAACAGATCGGGCAGCGGGGCGAGGTCATAGGCACCGAGGCGCGAGAAGATCAGCCAGTCGCTCACCACAAACAGCACCGCGCCGGTGCCCACCCGGTAGCGCGGGTAGTGGCTCATCCATGCCGCTGACGCCATCGCACCGAGGAAAGCGGCATAGAGCGCGATTTCTGGCTGACCGCTCAAGAGGTAACTGACCGCCGGCGTGGCAAGCAGCAGGGCAAGGCCGATCAGCTTCTGCACCGGCGAAGGGCGCGCATGGCGGTTTCTGAGATAGAGCGCCACAGCCACCACATGCGCCGCCGCGAAGAAGGCGCCGCCGACAAGGAAATCGAGCTCGATCGCGACATCGCCCGCCGATGCCAGCGCCAGCGCGATCACCAGCAGCACCCCGTCCAGTCCGCGCCGCCCGTGCGGCACGCGCAGCAGCGCATAAAGCGCCAGCAATCCGACCGATGCCCCCTTGGCGAGCAGGCCCCAGGTGCCCTCGCCTACGGGATTGTCGCGCAGGAAATAATAGGCCGTCGCCGCCGCGATACTCGCCAGCAGCCATGGGCGTTGTTCGATCAGCGCCTGCTTTGCCATTGCCGTACTGCCTCCCTGTGCGTCTATCGGGCTTGCAGGCGAGCTATCACGCAATTACCTGCCCCGCCATGACAGCACTTGCGACAAATCACGATGTCCACATCATCGGCGGCGGCCTTGCCGGGAGCGAGGCTGCCTGGCAGCTGGCCCGGCGCGGGTTCAGGGTGCGCCTGTCGGAGATGCGCGGGAGCGGCGATATGACCCCCGCCCACCAGACTGACGGGCTGGCCGAGCTGGTCTGCTCGAATTCCTTCCGTTCGGATGACGACACCAAAAACGCTGTCGGCCTGCTGCATCATGAAATGCGGATGCTCGACAGCCTTGTGATGCGGGCAGGCGAATTGGCGCGGGTGCCGGCGGGCAGCGCCATGGCGGTCGACCGCGATGTCTTTTCCGCCGAGGTCGAAAAGGCGCTGCACGGGCATCCCAATGTCACCATCGTGCGCGAGCGGGTGGATGAACTGCCGGCCGCCGGCCTCACCATCATTGCCACCGGACCGCTCACCGCCGAAGCGCTGGCGGGCAGCATCGTCAAGGCGACAGGCAGCGAGCGGCTCGCCTTTTTCGATGCCATCGCCCCGATCGTGCACCGCGATTCCATCGACATGTCGAAATGCTGGATCCAGTCACGCTGGAACAAGACCACCGCGGCCTCGAACGAGGGCGGCGACTATATCAACTGCCCGATGAACGAGGCGCAATATCGCGCCTTCGTGCAAGGGCTGCTTGATGGCGAGAAGAGCGATTTCAAGGACTGGGAAAAGGACACGCCCTATTTCGACGGCTGCATGCCGATCGAGGTGATGGCCGAACGCGGCTGGGAAACGCTGCGTTATGGCCCGATGAAGGGTGTGGGGCTCGACAATCCCTTCGACGTGACGCCCGAATTTCCGCAAGGCCGCTGGCCCTATGCCGTGGTGCAGCTGCGGCAGGACAACAAGCTCGGCACGCTGTGGAACATGGTCGGCTTCCAGACCAAGCTGAAATATGGCGCGCAGATCGAACTGTTCCGCACGATTCCCGGCCTCGAAAATGCCGAATTCGCACGGCTTGGCGGGCTGCACCGCAACACCTTCCTCAATTCGCCGGAGGTGCTCGACCGGCAGTTGCGGCTGCGCGCTGCGCCGCATATCCGCTTTGCCGGGCAGGTGACGGGGTGCGAGGGCTATGTCGAAAGCGCCAGCATCGGTCTGGTGGCCGGGATCATGGCCGCGCACGAGCTGGCCGGACGTGACTGGCAACCCCTGCCCGCCACCACCGCGCTGGGCGCGCTGCTATCGCACATCACCGGCGATGCCGAGGCCGAGACCTTCCAGCCCATGAATGTCAATTTCGGCCTGTTCCCGCCGCTTCACGACGTCGGCAAGAAGGTGCGCAAGGAGGCCTACACCGCGCGCGCCAAGGCCGATCTGGCGCGCTGGATCGCCGATACCCGCGAGGCCGTGCCCGCCTGAACCATCAGCATTTGCAGGCCGGTTTCTTCGCCGCAGGCTTGGGCGCGGTCGAGGCGAATTCGCGCGGTGTGAGACGCTCGTCACCGTCGGAATCGGCTTTCTCGAACCGCTGGACAGTGGTCACCGCCCATTCCTCGAAGGTGAGCAGGTTGTTGCCATCCTTGTCGAGCGCGCGGAAGGCATCGGTGCGGGTCGAAAGCATTTCGTTGCGGGTGATCAGCCGGTCGCGATTGCGATCGTAGCGGAAGAAGCGCTGCTCCTCGCGGCTGAGTTCGCTCACTTCGGGCGGCGCCGGGCCCTTCAAGGTGCCGGGATCGGCAATCGGCAGGCTGTCAGGATCGGGCGCGGGGCCTTCGGGAACAGGCGGCGGCGGCGCGCTGTTTTCGATGGCGGCACGGCCCTGCCACCAGAACATTCCGATCCCGGCAAGCGCCAGCCCGCCCACTACGCCCATCACTGCCTGTCGCAACGGTCTGCCCCCTGTTGCTGCACGGACTTACGGGAATATACCTAATCAGGTCAGAAAGATAGCCGCCTTTAAGGCAGCAAGGGCGCTGCCCCGCCCCTCCATCAGGGGCCGCCCGCCGCGCCGCAGGGAACGCAGCGCCAGCGCTTCGAGCACGGCAAGGCCGCGCAGTGTGCCCGGCAGGCGCCCGCCCTGCCGCATCGCACCCAGCGCCACCTTGCGCAAAACCTCGCGCTCGGCGGTGTCGGACAGACTGGCGGCGGCATCAGCGAGCGCCCAGCGCAGTCCCGCTGCTGCGACGCGCTGACCCGTTGCCGCGTCCCGTTCGTCGTGAAGAGCATTGAATAAGGCAGCCCGTCCTGTGCCGAACGCTTCGGCTTCCGCAGGGCCGAGCTGTTCGGCGGTGACCAGCACTTCCCAGCCATCGACCATCGCCACGAGCCGCTCTTCGCCGCCCTGCCAGTGCTCGCCGATAGCGTCGAGCACCGCATCGCCGCGCGGGCGATCTGCGACCGGCTTGCCCAGCGCCTCGCGCCACCAGGCAAGCCGCATCTGCCCCAGCATCGGTTCGGTCGTGCGGGCGACAATCCGCGCCAGCCGCCGGTCAAGCTGAAGGGCTGTGGTTAATGCCCCGCGAACCTTTTGAGGGGTCCATGCCAGCGCCAGACCGGCTTCGGGCGGGAGGATATCGGGGCTTTCGGAGGTCGTCATGCCCTCGCCTCACCACAGCTTTTCACGAACGGCAAGCGAAGTGTCCTGCACCGGTACACTGACGGCTAAGACACTGCGATAGCGACGCTTAACCCTTTGCTAACCACGGTCTTTGGTAATCCGCTTACCAGAGTGGATTAAGGCGGTCCGATGCATCTGAAAGTTCCGCGCCCGTTTTCGGCTGGACGTCAGGGGAAGGACACGCTGTCAATGGAACGAGAAACACCGGTTCGCAAGCCGTTCCTGCGCACATTACTGCATGATCGCACCGCGAACACCATCGCGATTGCCGCCGCATCGATGGTGCCGATCATCGCCATGGTCGGCGGCGGGATTGATGCCAGCCGCTACTACATGGCCGCCTCGCGCATGCAGAACGCGTGCGACGCCGGAGCGCTCGCCGCCCGCCGCGCGATGATCGACGACACCTTCACCAGCGAACACCGCCAGATCGGTCTGAATTTCTTCGACCAGAACTTCAACGACGGCATGTTCATGACCGAAAACCGCCAGCGCAACTACACGAGCGATGGCGAGGGCGTGGTCACCGGCACTGCCAGCGGCCGCCTGCCGACCACGCTGATGGGCATTTTCGGATTCAGCGACCTCGGCATCTCGGTGAGCTGTTCGGCCGAAATCAACATCTCGAACACCGATATCATGTTCGTGCTCGACGTGACCGGCTCGATGAACTGCCCCGATAACAACATCGCGGGCTGCACCAACGGCAACAACAACAACGTCGAGGCATCGAACTCGCTGATCGTCGGCCTGCGCAACGCGGTGATGGGCTTCTACGACACGGTCGAGGCATCGACCTCGGCCAGCGCGCAGGTGCGTTATGGCCTGCTGCCCTATGCCCAGACGGTCAATGTCGGCTTCGACATTCCGCGCCAGTACATGGCCGATACGCACAGCTACCAGTCGCGGGTGCCGCGTTTCCAGAACGTGACGCGCTGGACGCCCTATTCCGATCAGGTCGAATGGTTGCCACGTTCGACAACCAATTTCGGCTCGACCAACACGGATCACTACCGCTTCAACAATTTCCCAGGCATCCCCACGCTTGCAGATACGACCGACTCAAGCCGTTGCGAGAACATGGACGGCAAGACATATTGGGTCGGTGACGAGCAGTGGCAGGTTCTGTCTGACGACTATGTGCTCAACGTGTGGTCGGGTGGCAGCAGCAGCAGCCGTGCGGGGTGCCGTGGCCGTGTGCGCAAGCTGCGCGAGGTCACCACGGTCGAATTCCGAGACTATATCTATTGCCGCGTCACCCCCGGTGTTGCCAACCAATGCGGCACAGCCAACCCTGCGGGAAGCCCGGCAGGCTGGGAAGCGGTCGATCTGCGAACGCTTTATGACGACAACCGTATCAACATGCCCACCGGCACCGGCGGCGCGATGCAGACCATCACATGGGAAGGCTGCATCGAAGAGGCCAACTCGGTCAATGTCGCTTCGTTCAACCCGCTGCCGACGGGCGCGAACGATCTCAACATCAACCTGATCCCCTCGACCGAAGCGCAGAAATGGAAGCCGCAGCTGAACAATGCGGTGTGGCGGCGCTTCAACAGCAGCAATGTTGCGACCACCTCGAACATCGCAAGCGGTGACAACAACGGCTGGCGGCCCTTTGCCAACTGTGTGCGCGCAGCCCGCCGCCTCAGCGAGATCAGCCGGTCCGATCTCCAGAGCTATGTCAATTCGCTGGTCGCCTTCGGGGGCACCTATCACGATATCGGCATGATCTGGGGTGCACGCTACATCTCCCCGCGCGGCATCTTTGCGGCCGACAACGAAACCGCGCCCAACGGCGATGCGATTGCCCGCCACATCGTGTTCATGACCGACGGCGCCCTTGCTCCGAGCGGATCGATCTATTCGTCCTACGGGATCGAGCCATGGGACCGGCGCGTGACCGCTGACGGTTCGACCGACCAGTTCGCCCGCCACGAAGCGCGCTTCCAGGCGGCGTGCCGGGCCGCGCGGCAGGAAAACGTCACGGTCTGGGTGGTCGCCTTCGGCACCACGCTGACCCAGAGCCTGACCGACTGTGCCTCGCCGGGACGTGCCTACCAGGCGAACAACAATGCCGCGCTTGATGCCGCCTTCCGCGAAATCGCCCAGAAAATCGCAGCCCTGAGGCTTACGTCATGATCCGCAAGAGCTCATCCCGCCCCTCGCTGTTGCGCCGCCTGCTGGGCGACCGCAGCGGTGCAACCCTGACCGAATTCGCCTTTGTCGGCCCGGTGCTGGTCGTGCTGGTCATGGGCATCTTCGATATGGCCCATACGCAATACACCAATGCACTGGTGAACGGCGCAATGCAGAAGGCCGGGCGCGACATGACGCTGGAAAACGCCGCAAGTCGCCAGACGCTGGTGGACACCCGCGTGCGCCAGCAGGTGCTCAATGTGGTGCCGCCGGGGGCCACGGTGACCTTCGAGCGCCTGTCGCACTTCGATTTCAGCGACATCGGCGAACCGGAGGAGTTCACCGACGAGAATGGCGATGGCATCTGCAACCGCAACGAGGTCTTTGCCGACGATAACGGCAACGGGCGCTGGGATGCCGATCGCGGTCAGGCCGGCATCGGCGGTGCCCGTGACGCGGTGCTCTACACCGCCGTGGTAACCTACCCGCGGCTGTTCCCGATGTATGGCCTTGCCGGCCTTCCCGAAACGGTCACCCTGCGCTCCTCCACCGTGCTGCGCAACCAGCCTTTCGACGAGCAGGATCGTTCGGTCGAGACAGGAAACTGCCCATGAAACTGGCTCCGCTCAAACCCCTTCGCGCCCTCGCCAGACGCCTGCGCTGCGAGACTTCGGGCGTGGCAATGATCGAGTTCGCCTTCACGGCCCCGATCATGCTCGGTCTCGGGATGCTGGGGACCGAGACGGCCAATTATGTGATCACCCATATGCAGGTCAGCCAGCTGGCGATGCAGATGGCCGACAACGCCTCGCGCATCGGCGAACAGGACGTGCTGACCGCACGCAAGGTGTTCGAGCGTGACGTGAACGAGGCCTTCGTCGGCGCGGAGAAACTCGGCCAGACGATCAATATCTTCCAGCAGGGCCGCGTGATCGTCTCCAGCCTCCAGCGCAATGCGCAGGGCGGGCAGTGGATTGCCTGGCAGCGCTGCCGCGGTGCCAAGGAGCATGTCTCGTCATTCGGCCTGCAAGGCGCAGGCGCGACCGGCACCGGTTTCCCCGGCATGGGCGTGGCCGGACGCGAAATCACGGCAAGCGCCGGAACGGCGGTGATGTTTGTCGAGGTCGCCTATGACTACCGCTCGCTCACCCCGTTCGACATCTTCGAAGGGCGCGAGATTATCTATACCGCCGCGTTCAACGTGCGTGATTCGCGCGACCTGACGCAGCTCTACGCCGGCGGTCCGCAGGCCAGCTGCACGGTCTATTCGGCGAACCGCCCGGCCTGATCACAGACCGGGCGGCGCCTGCCGCTTATACCAAGGCGCGATGAGCTTGACTCATCACGCCTTGGTATGAGCCCGTGCGGCGTCTGAGCAGTTCCAGCGCGTGATGCGTCAGCATCTTAGCGCGCTGGTACTATTTGTAGCACACCTTGCGGGCTGCCTCGGCAATGCGGGCGGCATCGATCAGCGCCAGCTTTTCGAGATTGGCGGCATAGGGCAGCGGCACATCCTCGTTGCACACCCGCATCACGGGGGCATCGAGGTGGTCGAAGCCCTCCTCCATGCAGATGCTGATGATCTCGCTGGCGATCGAGCAGGTCGGCCAGCCTTCCTCGGCCACGATCAGACGGTTGGTCTTGGCGAGGCTCGCCAGCACGGTCTGCTTGTCGAGCGGGCGCAGGGTGCGCAGGTCGATCACCTCGGCATCGATCCCCTCGTCTGCCAGCGTCGCGGCGGCTTCGAGCGCGAGGCCGACCCCGATCGAATAGCTGACGATGGTGACATCCTTGCCTTCGCGCATGACCCGCGCCTTGCCGATGGGCAGGACATAGTCCTCGACATCGGGGACATCGAAGCTGCGGCCATAGACCAGCTCGTTTTCGAGAAAGACCACTGGATCCTCGCAGCGGATCGCGGCCTTCATCAGCCCCTTGGCATCGGCCGCATCATAGGGCGCGATCACGATCAGGCCGGGGACGCTGGCATACCACGGGCCGTAGTTCTGCGAGTGCTGCGCGCCGACGCGGCTCGCCGCGCCATTGGGGCCGCGGAACACGATCGGGCAGCGCATCTGGCCGCCCGACATGTAGTTGGTCTTGGCAGCCGAGTTGATGATGTGGTCAATCGCCTGCATCGCGAAGTTGAAGGTCATGAACTCGACGATCGGACGAAGCCCGCCCATCGCCGCGCCGGTTCCGATCCCGGCAAAGCCGTATTCGGTAATCGGCGTGTCGATCACGCGCTTGGGACCGAATTCTGCCAGAAGCCCCTGGGTGACCTTGTAAGCGCCCTGATACTCGGCGACTTCCTCGCCCATCACGAAGACGCGGGGATCACGGCGCATTTCTTCGGCCATGGCATCACGCAGCGCCTCGCGTACGGTGGTGCTGACAAGGTTCGTGCCGGCGGGAATGGCGGGATCGGCAGCGGCGGCAACCGGCGCGGGCTTTTCGGCCTTGGGCGCCGGGGCCGGAGCAGCGGCGGGGGCAGGAGCCGGCGTTGCCGCGGGTGCGGGTGCGGGCGCAGCCGCCTCCCCTTCCCCGGCGATCAGCGCGATCACCGCGCCCACGGCCACATCTTCGGTTCCGGCGGGCACAAGGATCTTTTCCAGCACGCCTTCATCGATGGCTTCGAATTCCATTGTCGCCTTGTCGGTTTCGATCTCGGCGATGATATCGCCCGGCTCGATCCGGTCGCCTTCCTGCTTCAGCCACTTGGCGAGGGTCCCCTGCTCCATGGTGGGCGAAAGGGCAGGCATTTTCAGTTCGATACCCATGGCTCAATAGGCCTCCACCAGAACATCGGTGTAGAGTTCGGCCGCGCCCGGTTCGGGCGAGGTTTCGGCAAAGTCGGCAGAAGCCGCCACTTCGGCGCGGATCGCCTTGTCGATCGCTTTCAATTCGTCCTCGGTCTTGCCTGCCTCGATCAGGGTCTTTTTCAGCCCTTCGATCGGGTCGTGATGATCGCGCTGTTCCTGCACTTCCTCGCGGGTGCGGTACTTGGCCGGATCGGACATGGAGTGGCCGCGATAGCGGTAGGTGTTGCACTCCATCAGCACCGGGCCCTTGCCGGCGCGCACGTGGGCAAAGGCCACTTCGGCAGCGGCGCGCACTTCGAGCACATCCATGCCGTTCACTTCCATGCCCGGAATGCGGAACGCGGTGCCGCGGCGGTAGAAGCGGGTTTCAGCCGAAGAGCGCTTGGTCGCGGTGCCCATCGCGTATTGGTTGTCCTCGACGACAAAGACGATCGGCAGGTTCCACAAGGCGGCCATGTTGAAAGTCTCGTAGACCTGCCCCTGGTTGGCTGCGCCGTCGCCGAAATAGGCAAGGCACAGGCCCCCGTCGTTGTTGTACTGGTGCGCCAGCGCCAGACCCCCGCCCAGCGCCACCTGCGCGCCGACGATGCCGTGGCCGCCGTAGAATTTGTGCTCGGTCGAGAACATGTGCATCGACCCGCCCTTGCCCTTGGAAATCCCCGCCTCGCGGCCGGTGAGTTCCGCCATGATCACCTTGGGATCGATGCCGTAGGCGAGCATGTGGCCGTGATCGCGGTAACCGGTGATCACGCTGTCACGGTCAGGATCGAGCGCCGATTGCAGCCCGATGGCGACCGCTTCCTGCCCGATGTAGAGGTGGCAGAAGCCCCCGATCAGACCGAGGCCGTAAAGCTGGCCCGCCTTCTCCTCGAACCGCCGGATCAGCAGCATCTGACGGTAGAATTCGAGCATTTCCGCTTCCGTGGCGGCGTAGCGCTTGTTCGCTTCGAAGGCGTCCTGCAGCGAATGCAGCAGAAAATCGGTATCGTCCGCCGCAGCAGACGTCTTTGCGGGCTTTTTGGCCAAGATCAGATCCCTCACTCTGGCGCACTCATGGGGAGGAGACGCGCATCAATCCCCTATAGGCAGGGACATGCCCCCCGCGCAACGCCAAGCCGTAGCGGAAAATGCAACACGCATACGAAATCAGGCGGCAGCAACAGCCGCCTGCAATCACTCATCTTCGAGCGTGATCACAACCTCGTCTTCGCGCATCACGCCGAGCTGTTCGCGCACCAGCTCGCTGGCGAGATCGGGATCGGCTGCTTCGGGATCGAGCAACATCACGCGGTTGCGCAAGGCATCGCGCTGCGCTGTCAGCCGGGCGATTTCAGCCTCGCGCTGTTCGAGCGCGGTGAGGTTTTCACTCCATGCCAGCAGCCCCGTCGGCCCGGCCACGGCAAAGCCTGCGAGCAGCACCAGCGCAATCAGCGCCAGCCCCCGCTTGAGCCTGCTATCCGGTCCGGTGTTGCGCATTGCTGGCCTGATCCCCTGTGCCGATGATCGACAGAATCACACTTGCCGCCCCGCTGCAAGACTATTGCGCCGATGTGCGCCAAAATTTCTGCAATTCCCCCGCCTGCGCAGCGAATCAATAGGAGCGCGACAGGCCCAGCACGTGTTCGGCAAGGTAGGACAGGATCAGATTGGTCGAGATCGGAGCGACAGTGTAGAGCCGGGCTTCGCGGAATTTGCGTTCGACGTCATATTCCTCGGCAAAACCGAAGCCGCCGAAGGTCTGCACGCACATGTCGGCGGCGGCCCAGCTGGCTTCCGATGCCAGCAGCTTGGCCATGTTGGCCTCCGCGCCGGGATTGCCACCCTCGTCGTAAACCTGCGCGGCGTGGTGAACCATCAGTTCGGCAGCGCGCATCTGGGCATAGGCGCGGGCGATCGGAAACTGCACGCCCTGGTTCTGGCCGATAGGGCGGGCGAACACGCTGCGGTCCTTCGCATAGCCTGTGGCTTTCTCGATGAACCACTTGGCGTCCCCGATGCATTCGGCAGCGATCAGGATGCGTTCGGCGTTCATCCCTGAAAGAATGTAGCGGAAGCCCTTCCCCTCCTCGCCCACAAGCGCGCTGGCGGGAATGCGCAGATCGTCGAAGAACACCTCGCAGCTGGAGTGGTTCATCATCGTGCGGATCGGCTTGATGGTCATGCCATTCTTCACCGCTTCGCGCATATCGACGAGGAAGATCGACAGCCCCTCGGTCCTGCTCGCCGCTTCCTCGCGGGGGGTGGTGCGGGCTAACAGCAGCATCAGATCCGAGTATTCGGCGCGGCTGGTCCAGATTTTCTGGCCGTTGATGACATAGTCGTCACCATCCCTCACAGCGCGGGTCTTGAGGCTGAGTGTGTCGGTGCCACTGGTCGGCTCGGACACGCCGAAGGCCTGCAAGCGCAGCTCGCCGCTGGCGATTCGCGGCAGGTAATGCGCCTTCTGCTCCTCGCTGCCGTAACGCAGCAGGGTGTTCATGATGTACATTTGCGCATGGGCGGAAGAGCCGTTGCACCCGCTGGCCTGGATTTCCTCCATGATCACGCAGGCCGCCGCAAGACTGAGGCCGCTGCCGCCGTGTTCGGCCGGGATCAGCGCTGCAAGAAAGCCGGCCTGCGTCAGCGCATCGACGAACTCTGCCGGATATTCGCGCACAGCATCCTTGGCGCGCCAGTATTCGCCCGGGAAGCCATCGCACAAGGACCGCACGGCACGGCGGATTTCGGCGAGTTCGTCGCTTTCACGGGTGGTCATGGCCTGTCGTCTCTCCTCGGATGGCGCTGCGGCTGCTAGCCCGCCCGTGCGCGGCTTGTCCACCTGCCGAGAATGCCAGCCCTTACCAAAACACGCCGCTGACACGGCGGCGGCGATCCGATAGGGCGCCGGCCATGTCATCCCCGCAAGCTTTTCTTACCCGCACCCAGGAACGGGCGCTGGCGCTGACCATCGCGGTGGTTACGGCCAATGCCTATTACATCCACCCGATCATCGGCGATGTCGCCCGCGCTTTCGGGATCGGCGCAGGCGAAATCGGGATTGTGCCGGCATTGAACCAGCTCGCGCTGGCGCTCGGCATCCTGCTGCTGTTGCCGCTGGGGGATTTTTATTCCAACCGCCGCCTGTGCCTGATCTTCGTCGCAGCGCAGACCCTGTGCCTTGGCGGCATGGTGCTGGCGCAGGATTTCGCGCTGTTCACCGCCGCATCGACCCTGCTGGGCTTCGTCACCATCGCCCCCTATCTGATCCCCGCCTTCGCATCGCGGCGGGTTGCGCCCGAACGGCTGGGACAGGTCACCGCGCAGCTGACCGCCGGGGTGATCTTCGGCATTCTGGTGGCGCGGATGGGCGCAGGGGTGGTTGCCGAGTATGCCGATTGGCACGCGGTCTATGTCATCGCGCTGGGGTTGATGGCGGCGGTGACAGGGTTCCTGCCCTTCGCCATGCGCAGCGAGGTTACCCCGGCCAAGCAGCCGCAGGCGGGCTACGGCGCGCTCATCGCCTCGGTCTTCACGCTCGCCGCGAGGCATCCGGACATGCGGATTTCTGCCGCCATACAGGGGCTGAATTTCGGAATCTTCACCGCCAGCTGGCTGGCGCTGGCGCTGCATCTGACCGGCCCTGTGATGGGATATGGCACCGATGATGTCGGCTATCTCGCCGGGATTGCCGCGATCAGCGTCATCACCACCCCGAGGCTGGGCCGCTGGGCGGACAAGGTCGGCCCGCGCAAGGCCCGGCTGGTGGCCGCAATCGTTCAGTTTGGCGGGATCGCGCTGTTCTATCCCTTCGGCTTCAGCATCTGGGCGCTGCTGGTGCCGCTGCTGATCGTCAACATGGTCGGACCGAGCATCGATGTCACCGGCCGGATGACGCTGTTCATCCTCGCCCCCGAAATCCGCACCCGGCTGACCACCAGCTATATCGTCGTGATGTTCATCGGCGGGGCGATCGGCAGTGCGCTGGGCACGTCGGTCTATGAATGGGGCGGATGGGCGGGAACCTGCGCGCTGATGCTGGCGATGTCGAGCTGCGTGATGGCGCTGGCTTTCCATGCAGAGCGGCGCTGGCAGCGGCAGGCAGGGTAATGGTGACCCCGGCGCGATTCGAACGCGCGGCCCCCAGATTAGGAATCTGGTGCTCTATCCGGCTGAGCTACGGAGTCCCGCTGCCCACATAGCACCCCTCCCCATCCTTTCAATTCAACTTTTCGGGCGGCGCCACCGGGAACGGTAGCGGGGCTACGGCCACGCCTTCCTCGATCAGCGCCTTGGCCTCGGCCAGCGTCGCCTGCCCGTGGATCGGGGCCTCCTCGCGCTCGCCATAGTGCATCTTGCGGGTTTCATCGGCGAACTTGTCGCCCACCCAGGTGCTGTTCTTCAGCACTTCTGCCTGCACCTTGGCGAGCGCGGCGAGCGCCTTCTGCACTTCGGCAGGCATGGGCGTATTGGCCATCGGCCGGGTCTCTCTGGGGAGTACCTCCTGCCGCTGGTTGCCCTTGGCCGGAACCGCCGGAGCCATAGGGGCCTTGGAAACCTCGCCGCAGCCGCATTGCGGGCATGACAGCAAACCGCGCTGCCGCTGGTCCTCGAAATCGGCGGACGATCCGAACCACCCTTCGAAGCGGTGGCTTTGGCTGCATGAGAGGTCGAAAACGATCATGGCGCATCAGGATTTGGGAATGGGACGGCGGTTGGCAAGGGCCGGGATCTGCCGCCGCACCTCGTGCGCACGGACCAGATCAATGTCGCAGAAAGCCAGCCCCGGCTGCTCTCCTCCCATATCGAGCAGCACCTCGCCCCACGGATCGACCACGAGCGAGTGGCCGTAGGTCTCGCGCCCGTCGTCATGGCGGCCCACTTGCGCAGCCGCGATCACGAAGGCCTGCGCTTCGATCGCACGGGCGCGCAGCATCACGTGCCAATGCGCCGCGCCGGTGGGCCTCGTGAAGGCGGCAGGCACGGCGATAGCATCACAGCGCCGGTTGCCCAGCTCTTCGAACAGGGCAGGAAAGCGCAGATCATAGCAGATCGAAAGTCCTAGCCGCCCGAGCGGCGTGCCGGGGATGGTGACCACCTCCCTGCCCGGCTCGTAAGCATTGCTTTCGCGCCAGCTCTCACCGCTCGTCAGATCCACATCGAACATGTGTATCTTGTCATATATGACAGGATTCTGGTTATCCTGCCGGAAGTAGTGCGAACGGTTGGCCCATTTGCGACTGTAACTCGGCACCGCCATCGATCCAAGTGCAATGTCGATCTGGAATTTGGCTGAGACCAGACTCAGCTCGTCCTCGAACCGCTGTGCCCAGTCCTGGGTGATCCACCGTCCCGCACGCTGCCGGTCACGGTCGAGCAGAACCGCCATTTCCGGCGTGAACAGGACGCGCGCTTCGTTCTTCGCAGCCGTACGCGCCGCATCGATGATGACCGCAAGATTTGTCTCGGGATCAATCCCCGACGTCATCTGGAGCAGGGCGATTTTCGGCATCGGCGCGTCCGCCCCTATCCTGCCAGCAGCGGGTCGAGCTTGCCTGCCGCCTCCAGCGCGTGAAGATCATCCGATCCGCCCACATGCACGGCGCCGATGAAAATCTGCGGCACTGTCATCGCGTTCGGCGCGCGCTCCAGCATTTCTGACCGCTTCGGCCCGCCCAGCGTGATATCATATTCATTGTAGGCCGCGCCCTTCTGGTCGAGCAGGCGCTTGGCGCGCACGCAGTAAGGGCAACCGAACTTGGTGTAGATATCGATCTGCGGGGCAGCCATCAGGGTCCTCTTGAAAGCGGAGAAGTTGCAAACCAGATAGGCCCTGTCGCCGCGTTTCGCCAGTCTCGGGAAACGCAAAAGGCGGCACGGCGGGTGCTGCATCCGGCAGGCCCGCGCCAGAACCAGATTGCTCGATCACAGAGGATTTGCGACCATGTCACGCTTCGATTTCACCCCCTATCGCCGCAGCACCGTGGGTTTTGACCGCCTGTTCGACCTGCTCGAAAACCAGGCGCGCCTCAATGCCGGCGACAATTACCCCCCCTTCAACATCTCGCGCCGGGGCGAGGACAATTACCGCATCACGCTCGCCGTGGCGGGTTTCCGCGCCGGCGATATCGACATCACCGCGCAGCAGAACCTGCTGGTCGTGCAGGGCAAGAAGCGCGACGAGATCGAGGACGGTTCCGAACTGATCCATGTCGGCATCGCCAACCGCGGGTTTGAACGCCGCTTCGAACTCGCCGATTTCGTGCGGGTGGAGCGCGCCGATCTGGCTGACGGCCTGCTCATCATCGATCTGGTGCGCGAAGTGCCCGACGCAATGAAGCCGCGCAAGATCGCGATCGGCGGCACCGCCACGCTGACCGCCGTGCCCAGCATCGACAGCGACGACACCGCCAGCGCGGCCTGATCCTGCCCGGTTTCAATATCGGCAAAAAGTAAGGGGGCGGATCTTGCGATCCGCCCCCGCGACTTGCGTCGCCCTATCCGATCCTATCCGTCCGGGTCGCAGAAGACGGACAAAACCGGACAAGCTCGTCAAAACAGGGGCATGGGGTATGTCATCCCCATCTGCCTCGACCTTCCGCAATTTCCGGAAAGCCAACCCTGCCGGTCTAGCAGCAGGGCCCTATCAAAGCCTGAATGCGAGGCTTCGTGTAATGCGGAATGGTAACAACACGCAAGGCTAATCTTGAAAACTTGTAAGGATGCGACATCAAAAGTTAGGCTTGAGAAACAAACGATTGCAAATCTTTGCTGCGTTTTAACCTTAGATCAGGCGCCCGCGAAGGGCACGATCGGCAGTTAAAAACCGTAACCGTCTGACAAACCGGAAGGACCGGTTACACGAGGCGCGACTGTTCCAGCGCAGCGGCGATGAAGCCGGAAAACAGCGGGTGCGGGTCGAACGGGCGCGATTTGAGCTCGGGGTGGAACTGCACCCCCACAAACCACGGATGGTCGGGACGCTCGACGATTTCGGGCAGCAGACCATCAGGGCTCATGCCCGCAAAGATCAGGCCTTGCTTCTCCAGCGGCTCGATGAAGGCGCTGTTGACCTCGTAGCGATGGCGGTGGCGCTCGGAGATGAGCTCGGCCCCGCCATAGATGCGCGAGGTGTGGCTGTTGGGGCTGAGCTTCGCCGGATAGGCGCCCAGACGCATGGTGCCTCCCAGATCGCCGCCCTCTTCGCGCTGCTGGAGGCCTTCCTTCGTCATCCATTCGGTGATGATGCCCACCACCGGCGTATCGGTTGGCCCGAATTCGGTCGAGGATGCCTTGTCGAACCCCGCCGCGCGCGCGCCTTCGATGCAGGCCATCTGCATGCCGAGGCAGATGCCGAAGAACGGCACGCCGCGCTCGCGGGCAAAGCGCACCGCCGAAATCTTGCCCTCGCTGCCGCGCTCGCCAAAGCCGCCGGGGACCAGAATGCCGTGCATCGGTTCAAGCGCGGCGATGATCTGCGATTCGTCGTCGCCTTCGAAGATTTCCGCGTCGATCCACTTGATGTTGACCTTGACCCGGTTGGCAAGGCCGCCATGCACCAGCGCCTCGTTGAGGCTCTTGTAGGCATCCTGAAGCCCGACATACTTGCCGACCACCGCGATGGTGACCTCGCCTTCGGGATTGAACTGGCGGTCGGTCACATCCTCCCACGCCGAAAGGTCGGGCGCGGGCGCATCGGTGATGCCGAAAGCGCGCAGCACTTCGGCGTCGAGCCCTTCGGCATGATATTGCTGCGGCACCGCGTAGATCGAGGGCGCGTCCAGCGCCTGGATCACCGCTTCCTTGCGCACGTTGCAGAAATTGGCGATTTTCTGGCGCTCGCCCTCGGGGATCGGGTGTTCGGCGCGGCACAGCAGGATGTCGGGCTTGATCCCGAGGCTCGCCAGTTCGCGCACCGAATGCTGCGTCGGCTTGGTCTTCAGCTCGCCCGCAGCCTTGATGTAGGGCACCAGCGTAACGTGGACGCTGAGGGTCTGGAGCGGCTCCAGCTCGTTCCTGAGCTGGCGGATCGCTTCCATGAAGGGCAGCGATTCGATGTCGCCCACCGTCCCGCCGATTTCGCACAGGATGAAATCGTGATCGCCCTGATCGGCCAGCGCGAAGGCCTTGATCGCGTCGGTCACGTGCGGGATCACCTGCACGGTCGCGCCGAGATAGTCGCCGCGCCGCTCCTTGGCGATGATGTCGCGATAGACGCGCCCTGAGGTGATGTTATCGCTCTGCCGCGCCGAAACGCCGGTGAAGCGTTCATAATGCCCGAGGTCGAGATCGGTCTCGGCCCCGTCGTCGGTCACATAGACCTCGCCGTGCTGATACGGGCTCATCGTGCCCGGATCGACGTTGAGATAGGGATCGAACTTGCGGATGCGGACCTTGTAGCCACGCGCCTGCAAGAGGGCCGCCAGAGAGGCTGCCATGAGACCTTTGCCAAGCGAGGAGACCACGCCGCCGGTGATGAAAATGAACCGCGCCATGGGAGTTGGGCCTTAAGCGTCGAGAGGGATTCGGGGCAAGCGATTTGCGGTGGCGCGATGTGCGCCATCCACAATGCTGTTCGGATGACGGAGCGAAAGCCGCCCGCCGCGCCGCTTATTCGGCGAGCGGATCCTCGCCGGCGGGAGCAGCCGGAGCCGCTTCGGGTGCTGCGGTTGCAGGAGCCGCCGCCGGGGCTGCCGCAGGATCGGCGAGCAGATCAGGGGCGGCGCCGCCGGTCTGCACATCACGGTCCAGCGTCGAGGTCACCCCGCCCACGCGGCTTTCACGCACGGCGAGCGCGGCCAGCACGATCGACATCACCACGAAGGTCACCGCCAGCCACTTGGTCGCGCGGGTCATGAAATCGGCCGCGCCGCGTGCGCCGAGCGCGCCCGAAGGACTGCCGCCGATGCCCAGCCCGCCCCCTTCCGAACGCTGCATCAGGATGACGCCGACCAGTGCGGCGGCCACCAGAGCCTGGATCACGGTGAGGAAAATGAACAGGGACATGCAATAAACTCGTGGCAAGGGGCGCGGTGGCCCCGGTTGTGCGTGTTGCGCGCCATGTAAGCCCACAGCGCGCCCGCGACAAGTGCGCCGCGACAATCGCCGGCGCACTGTGCAGGCGGATCAGTTGTCGAACGGCTCGCTGGCAGCCAGCGCGATGCCCATCAGACTGTCGGCGGTGAGGCTCGCCCCGCCCACCAGCGCCCCGCCGACTTCGGGAACCGCGAAGATTTCGGCGGCGTTTTCCGGCTTCACCGAACCGCCGTAGAGGATGCGCACCTCGGCCCCCTGCTCCTCGCCGAACAGTTCGACCAGCAGGGCGCGGATCGCGCCGTGCATTTCGGCGATGTTTTCGGTGGTGGCGACATTGCCGGTGCCGATCGCCCAGATCGGTTCATAAGCGACCGTCAGCCGCTCGGCGATATCGGCCGGCATGGCATCGGCAGCAGGAAGCGAAGCCTTGAGCTGGCCTTGCACGAAGGCCACGGCCTCGCCCGATTCGCGGGTTTCAGCGCTTTCGCCGCAGCACATGATCACACGCAGGCCCGCCGCCAGCGCGCTTTCGGCCTTGGCCCGCACCAGCGCATCGCTTTCGCCATGGCCCTGACGCCGTTCGGAATGGCCGAGGATCACGAACTTGGCCCCGGCATCGGCAATCATCGCGGCGGAGATATCGCCGGTGAAGGCGCCGCCTTCGGCATGGTGGCAATCCTGCGCGCCGACAGCGATCTGTTCCGCTTCGCGGTGGATCGGGTGGATCAGGGTGTAAGGCGGCGCAAGCGCGACCTCCACTTTCATATGACGCTGGGCCGCCCGGTCGATCGCCCGCGCTTCCGACAGCATCGACCGGGTGCCGTGCATCTTCCAGTTTCCGACAATATAGGGCCGGCGGGTCATGGTTTTCTATGCACCTTGTAACGAGAGGATGGCGGAGCGGCCTTGCGATTCTTTGGCCGCTAGTATCGCTCCGGGGCCGCGTCCGCTAGACGAGGAAGACTTGCTAGTCAAAACGCGACCGAACCTGTTGCCGCAGGGTCGCAGGGCCTATAAAGCGCCCGACGCACCGCGAGACCTTCGCGGCAAACCCGGCGGGGCAATGCCCTGTTCCGCCCGTAACCAGCCTCCGATGGGGTCACAAACGCAATGATTTCGTTCTTCCGCCGCTTTTTCCAGTCGAAGATCGGCCTGCCGATCGTGATGGCGTTTCTTGCGTTGATGGCGCTGGCCTTTGCCGCCTCGGACATTTCGGGCACCGGCACCTTCGGCGGGGTCTCCAACGCCGACCGGGCGGCCGTGGTCGGCGGCGAGGCCATTCCGGTTTCGGACGTGACGATGGCGGCCAACACCGCGCTCGATCAGGTGCGGCGACAGAACCCGACGCTGACCATGCCCGGCTTCATCGCCGAAGGCGGGCTGGACGAGGTGATCAAGCAGCTGATCGATCGCTATGCGGTGGGCACCTATGGCGAGAAATACGGCCTGCGTGCGGGCGAGAACCTCGTGAACAGCGAAATCCTCCAGATCAGCGCATTCCGCGGGCTGACGGGCGAATTCGACGTGCAGACCTATCAGGCGGCCTTGCGCCAGCAGGGGCTGACCGACGCGATTTTCCGCCGCGATCTGACCGACGGGCTGATCGAGCAGCAATTGCTCAAGCCCGCCGTGGCCGCGCCGCAGCTGCCCGAAAAGATCGCGCGCCAATATGCCGCACTGGTGCTGGAGCGGCGCAAGGGCGAGATCGCGCTGATCCCCAGCGCCGCATTCGCGCCCGCGGGCAACCCGACCGACGCGCAGCTTGTCGCGTGGTACAAGGACAACCGCTCGCAATTCATCCGGCCCGAACGTCGCACGCTGCGCTTTGCGGTGTTTGGCGAGGATTCGCTCGAAGTGAATGCGACCCCCACCGCCGCCGAAATTGCCGCCCGTTACAAGCGCGATGCGGTGAAGTATCAGGCAAGCGAGCGCCGCGCCGTGACCAGCTTTGTGGTGCCGACGCAGGATGCGGCCAAGGCGCTGGTGGCGAAGATCCGCGGTGGCACCTCGCTCGAAGCCGCAGCGCGCGAGGCCGGGTTCACCGCCTCGGCCAGCGAGCTGCGTGACCGCGAGGCCATGTCGGGCGCAACCAGCTTTGCCTTTGCCGAAGCCGCCTTCAAGGCCGCGCAGGGCGGGATCGTCGAACCGGCGCAGGGCACGCTCGGCTGGTATGTCGCCCGCGTCGACCAGGTCGAGCGCAAACCGGCCCGCACCCTTGCCGAGGCGACGCCCGAAATCACCCAGCAGCTCGCCGTGGAAAAGCGCGGCGCTGCGGTCGCTGATCTCACCGCCGAAATCGAAAGCGAGATCGACGGCGGCACCGCGCTGGCCGAAGTCGCCAAGGCTTACGGGCTCAAGGTCGAAACCACCCCCTCGCTGCTGGCCAACGGACAGGCCTTCGGTCGCCCCGACGTGCAGATCGTGCCGCAGCTGGTGCCGGTGCTCCAGACCGCGTTCCAGATGGAGGAAAGCGAGCCGCAACTGGCCGAGGTCGTGCCGGGGGAGCAATTCGTGATCTTCGAAGTCGCCCGGATCGAGGAAGCCGCCGCGCCGCCGCTCGCCGAGGTCAGGGATGCCGCCATCGCCGGATGGAAGCGCGCCGAGGGGGCCAAGCTCGCCAAGGCCGCAGCCGACCGCATTCTCGGCAAGGTGCGCGGCAAGACCCCGCTCGCCGCCGCGCTGGCAGCCGAGAACAAGCCCGGTTTCGAGCGCGAGGCGATCAATCTCGAACGCCGCCAGCTGCTCGCCCGCCAGCAGGGCAACCTGCCCCCGCCGCTGGTGCTGATGTTCAGCATGGCCGAAGGATCGGTCAAGCTGCTCGAAGCGCCGCGCAATCTGGGCTGGTATGTCGTCAGCCTTGACGACATCAGCACCGATCCCGTCGACAGCGAACCGGGGCTGGTGACGCAGACCCGCCAGCAGCTGGGGCTCGCCCTGTCGGACGAGTACCTGCGTCAGGCGACCGCCGCGATGCGCACCGAACTGGGCGTCACCCGCAACGAAGCCGCCCTGACAGCCGTGCGCAAGCAGCTGTCGGGCGAACAGTAAGCGCAAGGCCCGGAGAGCCTGTGACCCTGCCTGCCGCCGGACTGCCCGAAAACGCCGCTGCCGCCACCGCTGCCCTCGCCGAAGGACGGGCCGCGCTGGTGTGGCGGCGGATCATCGCCGACAGCGACACGCCGGTGGGCGCGGCGCGGCGGCTGATCGTGCCGGGACGCGGGGACTTCCTGCTCGAATCGGTCGAAGGCGGCGAGGTGCGCGGGCGTTACAGCCTGCTCGGCATCGACCCCGATCTGGTGTTCCGCGCCAAGGGCAATTCGGCCGAGATCAACCGCAACTGGCGCACCGACCGCGAGGCTTTTGTGCCCTGCACAGGCGATGCGCTGGCCGAACTGCGCGCCTTGTCGGCGGCCTGCCGGATCGACCCGATGCCAGAAGGCCTTCCGCCCGCCCTTGCCTGCCTTGTCGGCTATCTCGGCTACGAGACCATCGGCCTCGTCGAAACCCTGCCCCGCGCCGCCGACAGCCCGCTTGACCTGCCCGACATGCTGTTCGTGCGCCCCACGGTCATTCTGGTGTTCGACGGGCTGACCAATGCGCTGTTCGCCATCGCGCCGGTGTGGGAAGCGAGCGACCCTGCCGCTGCCGTTGAACGCGCAGGCGAGCGGATCGATGCAGCGCTGAGCCAGCTCGGCCAGCCCGCGCCCGCCACCACTACCGCAGAGCTGCCCGCCACCCTGCCCGATCTCGCGCCGGTGATCGCCGCCGAGGATTACAAGGCCATGGCGCTGAAGGCCAAGGACTACATCCTTGCCGGCGACATCTTCCAGGTGGTGCTGGCGCAGCGCTTCACCTGTCCCTTCCCCCTGCCGCCGCTGTCGCTCTACCGCGCATTGCGGCGGGTGAACCCTTCGCCGTTCCTCTATTTCCTCGATCTGCCGGGCTTCGCGCTGGTCGGCTCCAGCCCCGAAATCCTGGTGCGGGTGCGCCCCGATGCGTCGGGGGAGAACGAGGTCACCATCCGCCCGATCGCCGGAACGCGCCCGCGCGGAAAATCGCGCGCCGAAGATGACGCCAACGAGGCCAGCCTGCTCGCCGATCCCAAGGAACGCGCCGAGCATCTGATGCTGCTCGATCTGGGCCGCAATGATGTGGGCCGCGTGGCGGCAGCGGGCAGCGTCACCGTCACCGACAGCTTCACCATCGAACGCTACAGCCACGTGATGCACATCGTCAGCAACGTGGTGGGCAAGCTGGCGCAAGACAAGGACGCGCTCGACGCCCTGTTCGCAGGCTTTCCCGCAGGGACAGTGTCCGGCGCGCCCAAGATCAGGGCGTGCGAGATCATCGCGAGCCTCGAACCGGAAACCCGCGGCGCCTACGCCGGCGGGGTCGGCTATTTCGCGCCCGACGGCAGCCTTGATTCGTGCATCGTCCTGCGCACCGCAGTGGTGAAGGACGGGGTGATGCACGTGCAGGCAGGCGCGGGGATCGTGGCCGATTCCGATCCCGATTACGAACTTGCCGAATGCCGCGCCAAGGCCGGCGCGCTGATCGCCGCCGCGCGCGAAGCGGTGCGGGTCGCGGGCGAACCGGGGTACGGGCAATGATGCGCCGCTTTGCTTTTGCCGCAGGCCTTGCCGTGCTGGCGGCTGCCTGTTCGGAGGCGCCTGCGGGCGAACCTGTGGTGCGCACCGTGCTCGATGGCTCGGTGGAGGAGACGCCTGCGGCCGATCCCACCCCGCCGCCCAACCGCGGTCCGTCCGATTGCCGCGAGGTGGTGTTCGAGGATGTGCCGCTGACGCACTGCGTCGCCGATCCGGCCAAGCACCGCATCACCATGGCCAATCTCGGCGCGGACAAGCAGCCGTTCGGCTCGCTCGCTGCCTTTGCCGCCAGCGTGGATGAAGGCACCATTGCCTTTGCCGTCAATGGCGGGATGTATGGCGATGATCTGAAGCCGATCGGCTACTATGTCGAAAACGGCGAGCGGCTGGCAGAGCTCAACCGCGGTGAAGGCGGCGGCAATTTCTACATGAAGCCCAACGGCGTGTTCTTCGGCACAGGCGGGACATGGCAGGTGCTGGGCAGCAACACCTTCTTCAACACGGTGAAGGATCGCCCGCAATTCGGCACGCAATCCGGCCCGCTGATGGTGATCGATGGCAAGCTGCACCCGATGATCCAGGACAACGGCCCATCCAAGGCGATCCGCAACGGTGTGGGCGTGGATGCCGGAGGCAAGGCGCATTTCGTGATTTCGGGCGGGGACATCAGCTTCGGGCAGCTGGCGCGCTATTTCCGCGACGAGGTGAAGGCGGCAAACGCGCTCTATCTTGACGGGCAGGTGTCGAGCCTCTGGAACCCGGCCACCGCCCGGCAGGACAAGGGCCGCGTCGGCCCGATCATCGTGGTGACGAAGCGGGAGAGCCAGCCATGATTCTCGTCATCGACAATTACGACAGCTTCACCTTCAACCTCGTCCATTACCTGATGGAGCTGGGGGCCGAGGTGCAGGTCGAGCGCAACGACGCGCTGACCGCCGCCGAGGCTTTGCGCACCAATGCGGCAGGCTTCCTGATCTCGCCCGGCCCCTGCACGCCCAACGAGGCGGGCATCAGCCTCGATCTGGTGGCGGCCTGTGCCGATGCGGGCAAGCCCTTGATGGGCGTATGCCTCGGCCATCAGGCGATCGGCCAGCATTTCGGCGGAAGGGTGCAACGCGGCGGGCTGATGCACGGCAAGACCTCGCCGGTCACGCATGACGGGACGGGGGTGTTCGCAGGCCTGCCCTCGCCCTTCATCGCGACGCGCTATCACAGCCTTGAAGTGGTGGATGTGCCCGCCGATCTGGTGGCGAACGCCCATGCCGGGACGCCGGGGGCCGATCACCCGAGCGTGATGGGCTTCCGCCACGCGGAACTGCCGATCCATTCGGTGCAGTTCCATCCCGAAAGCATCGCCACCGAGCACGGCCATGCGCTGCTCGCCAACTTCGTGCGGGCCTGCGGGCTGGAGCCGGTGCTGCCCGAAAGGCTGCGCGCATGAGCCTGCTGCCCGATGTCACCACCCCGCTGACCGAAAGCGAGGCCGAGGCTGCTTTCGGCGTGCTGCTCGACGGCGCGCCTTCCGAGACGGAGATCGAGAGCTTCCTCGTCGCCCTGTCGGCCCGCGGGGAAACCTCGGATGAAATCGCAGGGGCAGCGCGGGCGCTGCGCGCGCGGCTGATCCCGATTGCGGCCCCCGAAGGCGCGATCGACGTTTGCGGCACGGGGGGTGACGGGCACCACACCCTCAACGTCTCGACCGCCGTCAGCCTCGTGGTCGCGGCCTGCGGGGTGCCGGTCGCCAAGCACGGCAACCGCGCCGCATCCTCGAAAGCGGGCGCGGCGGACACGCTGGAGGCTTTGGGCCTCGACATGGATGCAGCCGGGCGCACCGCGGAGAAGACCCTTGCGGAGATCGGCATCTGCTTCCTCTTCGCGAAGAACCACCACCCGGCGATGGCGCGCATCCAGCCCATCCGGGTGCGGATCGGCCAGCGTACCATCTTCAACCTCATGGGCCCGCTGTCGAACCCCGCGAAGGTCGCAAGCCAGCTGATCGGCATTGCCCGGCCCGCCTATGTCCCGATCTATGCCGGCGCCTTGGCGCGGCTCGGCACCGGACGGTCGCTGATCGTCTCGGGCGATGAAGGCCTTGATGAACTCAGCCTCGCGGGCGGCAACGAGGTCGCGGTGGTCACCGGCAACGCCTTCCGCATGGAGCGGGTCGATGCCGCCATGGCAGGCCTGCCCCACGCTCCGATCGAGGCGATCCGCGGCGATGACGCCAGGCACAACGCCGCCGCATTGAAGGCGCTGCTGATGGGCACCCCCGGCCCCTATCGCGATGCGGTGCTGTTCAACGCGGCAGGCGCCTTGCAGGTTGCAGGGCGCGGCACCGACTGGCGCGAGCGGGCGGCAATGGCGGCAGAAGCGCTCGATTCGGGCGCGGCGCTGGCGCTGCTCGGACGCTGGATCGATATGGCGAAGTGAGACACATGAACAAGCTTGAGGAAATCTGCGCGACCAAGCGCGAGGAAGTCGCCGCTCGCAAGGCTACGACCACTCCCGCCGCGCTGGCCGCGCTCGCCGCCGCCCAGACCCCGCCCAGAGGCTTCGAGGCAGCGCTGCGCCAGCGGGCCGCGAGCGGATATGCCCTGATCGCCGAGATCAAGAAGGCCAGCCCCTCCAAAGGGCTGATCCGCGCCGATTTCCGCCCCGCCGATCACGCCGCCGCTTACGAGGCGGGCGGCGCTGCCTGCCTCTCCATCCTCACCGACGCGCCCTATTTTCAGGGCCACGAGGATTACCTCGTCGCCGCCCGCGCCGCCTGCGCCCTGCCGGTGCTGCGCAAGGATTTCATGGTCGATCCCTGGCAGTGCCTCGAAGCGCGCAGCATCGGGGCCGACGCGATCCTGATCATTGTCGCCGCGCTGGAGGACAGCGCCATGGCCGAGATCGAAGCCGCCGCGCGCGAACTCGGCATGGACGTGCTGGTCGAAGTGCACGACGAGGCCGAGCTTGAACGCGCCGCCAGACACCTCCGGTCGCGCCTGATCGGGGTCAACAACCGCGACCTCAAGACCTTCACCACCTCGCTCGCCACCACCGAACGCCTCGCCCCGCTGATGCCCGAAGGCACGCTGATCGTGGGCGAGAGCGGGATCAATTCCCGCGCCGATTGCCAGCGGCTCGAAGCCGCCGGCGTGCGCACCTTCCTCGTCGGTGAAAGCCTGATGCGCGCTGACGATATTGCGAGTGCCACCCGCGCCCTGATCGGGCCAGAGTAACCGGAACCGTTCGTATCGAACGCAGTCGAGACACCATGCACCGGCCTCTCGACTTCGCTCGAGGCGAACGGATAGGGAGACGTATGAGCAAACTCACCCACCTCGATGCCGAAGGCGCCGCGCATATGGTCGATGTCGGCGGCAAGCCCGCCACCGCCCGCCGTGCCGTCGCCTCGGGGCGGATCGCCATGTCGGCCGAGGCGCTGGAGGCCATCCGCGCAGGCAATGCCCCCAAGGGTGACGTGCTTGGAACCGCCCGCATCGCCGGGATCATGGCCGCAAAGCGCACGGGAGACCTGATCCCGCTGTGCCACCCGCTGGGCCTCGAAGCGGTGACGATCGACTTCGCCTATGAAACGAATGCCATCCGCGTCACCGCCACCGCTTCGCTGACGGGGAAGACCGGCGTGGAAATGGAAGCGATGACAGGTGCTTCCATCGCACTCCTCACAATCTATGACATGGCCAAGGGCGTAGACAAGGGCATGGTGATCGAAAGCGTGCGCCTGATCGCCAAGACCGGCGGCAAGTCGGGCGACTGGCAGGCCGATCCACTTTGAGCGCGCTGCTGGGCCTTGAGGACGCACAGGCCCGGCTGCTGGCGCTGGCACCGCAGCGACCCGCGGCCGAACAGCCGGTCGCCCCACTCGCCAGCCTCCGCTACCTTGCCCGCGACATTACCGCGCGGCGCACCCAGCCCGCAGCCGATCTGTCCGCGATGGATGGTTACGCCATCGCCTCCGGAACCGGCCCATGGCGGCGCGTGGGCGAAAGCCGCGCCGGTGCGCCTTTCGCCGGAACGCTGCGTGACGGCGAATGCGTGCGCATCTCGACCGGCGCGGTGGTGCCCGCAGGCGCTGCGGCGGTGCTGTTGCAGGAAGATGCCCGCATCGAAGGCGACCTGATCGAGGCTGCCGAATACCCCGCACCCGGCAAGCATATCCGCCGCGCCGGATTCGATTTCCGCGAGGGCGACACCGTGCTGCACCGGGGCACAGCCTGTTCGCCCGCCGTGCTCGCGCTGGCGGCGGCAGCGGGGCATGGCGCTCTGCCATGGGTCACGCCGCCCTCGGTCGCGGTGCTCGATAGCGGGGACGAACTGGTGCCGCCCGGCCAACCCTGCGGCGCGCACCAGATCCCGGCGAGCAACGGCGTGATGCTGGGCGCGATGCTGCATCCCTATGTCGGAGCGGTCGATATGCTCGGCCCCGTCGCCGATGATCCGGCCGCGCTCGCCGCCGCGCTGGCGCGTGCCGAAGGAAGCGACATCCTGATCACCAGCGGCGGGGCCTCGGTCGGCGATCACGATCTGATCCAGCAGGCGCTGCGGGACTGGGGCGCGCAGATTGCCTTCTGGAAGGTCGCGATCAAGCCGGGCAAGCCGCTGATGGTCGCCAGCAGGGGCGCTCAGGTGATCCTCGGCCTGCCGGGCAATCCGGTGTCGAGCTTTGTCACCGCCTTCCTGTTTGCCCTGCCGCTGGTGCGCGCCTGCATGGGCGCGGCCGATCCCCTGCCCCGCCGCCTGATCCTGCGCGCGGGCGAGGCGCTGCCGCCGGTGGGCAAGCGCCGCGAATTCCTGCGCGCCGTGATCGATGGCGATGCGGTGCGCCTTGCCGGATCGCAGGATTCCTCCGCGCTTTCGGCCCTCGCTGCCGCCGATTGCCTGATCGACCGTCCGGCCGGTGCCCCTGCGGTGGCGGCGGGCGCGCCGGTTCCGGTGTTCTGCCTCCGGAATGGCTGAATTGCGCGGGTTTGCCGTGGGCCGCGCTTGACTCGGATCATTTAGTTTCCTAATTGTTCCGTGTTCGTTCACCATAAAGGCGGGCGGAAAGTGCACGCAACGCACCCATGGCCCTGCCGGGCCGGTGCCTCTTGGAGCACGCGAGGGACTGCGCCTTGCCGCAATGGCCGGGCGTGAATGCGACCAAGGGAGACCTGATCAATGCTGACTGCCAAGCAGCACGAACTGATCCGCTTCATCCAGCAGCGGCTGGAAGAAACCGGGATTTCACCGAGTTTCGAGGAAATGAAGGAAGCGCTCGATCTCAAGAGCAAATCGGGCGTGCACCGCCTGATCTCCGCGCTGGAAGAACGCGGCTTCCTGCGCCGCCTGCCCAACCGCGCGCGCGCGCTCGAAGTGATCCGTGAACCGGGCGATACGACCCCGGCCCGCAGCGCTCCGGCGAGCGACAATGTGGTGGCGATGCCCGCGCCTGCGGCCCGTGCGCCGGAAGCTGCGAACGACGTGATCGAACTGCCGCTGCATGGCCGCATCGCCGCCGGTGCCCCGATCGAGGCGCTGGAGGGGCAGAGCACGCTCCCCGTCCCCGCCGCGCTGCTCGGCCCGGGCGAGCATTACGCGCTTGAGGTTTCGGGCGACTCGATGGTCGAGGCCGGGATTTTCGATGGCGATTTCGCGCTGGTGCGCCGCACCAACACCGCCCGCGACGGCGAGATCGTGGTGGCGCTGGTGCGGGGCGAGGAAGCGACGCTGAAATATCTGCGCAAGGAAGGCGGCAAGGTGCGGCTCGATCCGGCCAACGCAGCCTATGATCCGCAATACTACTTGCCCGGCGAAGTCGAGGTGCAGGGCAAGCTCGCAGGCCTGCTGCGGCGCTATCATTAAGGGGTGTGCGGGCCGGAGCGGGGGTTCACGGTGGGGTGGAAATGCACCATCCCGCGTGAAACATTCGCTCTGGCCTGTTTTTCCTTTCCAGACAGTGGCTTGGCGGAAAATGTTTCACGCAAGGCCGGTTTCTAGGCCCGTCTAGACCCCCTCCAGACCCCTTCTAGACCACCTCTAGGTCGTTCCAGACCCCCGCTTGGCCGCTCTCGCCTCCGCCCCTTTCCACCAGCCATGGCGGCCCTGCCGATCGGCAACGGCGGTTATGGATTCTCCGGCCAGATCGATCGCAAGCCCCCCGCTGCGTTCCAGATAGCGGCGATCCGCCTTGAGCCAGCGCGGCTGGCAGGAGCGCGGCAGAAACCGTTCGGAAACGACGATATCGGCCTCCTTGCACGCAGCCGCCAGGGCCCGCTCCTCCACCTGCTCGCGCCCCCGCCCCAGCAGCAGCACCCAGTCCCGCCCGCCCCGCTCCAGCGTGACCGTGCAGAACGCCGAAGAACACCGCGCCCCCGACCATTGTGCCAGTGGCACCGGATCGGCAGCAACCCCGGCAAGCTCCATCAGATTGTCCCGCGTATAGGAAGAGCGGCTGTCGCGCAGGGCAAGCAGTCGCCGCTCTCCATCAGGACCGGTCATGGTGATCCCCACCTGCCGCCCGTCACCCGAGACCAGCAGATCGGGGATGGGCGTGGCGGCCACCAGCCCGCTCGCGATCACAACCGGCACCAGCCCCGCAAGCCGCACCCGCCCGCTCCACAGGCCCAGCCACAAGCCTCCGATTACGAACAGCACGATCGCCAGCCCGCCAATCTGCGGCATCAGCTTGACCGCCCCGGCCTGCGCCGAGGTGAAATGCGCAATCCCCAGCAAGAGATCGAGCGAGTGCTGCACCACCCACCACGAAGGCCCGCCCAGCCCGACCGTATCAAGCACCAGTCCAAGCGCGATCAGCGGCATGGAAACGAAGGTAACCAGTGGAATCGCGACGACATTGGCCAGCGCGCCGTAAAGCCCGGCGCGGTGGAAATGGAACAGCACGATCGGCATCAGCGCCAGCTCGATCACCAGACCCGTCACAAACAGCATGACCACCCGCCGTCCGGCACGCTGCCACCAGGCCTCCTCGCGCGGGGCCAGAAAGGCCCGCACCGGACCGCTGGTAGACAGCGCAATGATCGCCAGGACAGCAGCAAAACTCATCTGGAAACTCGGCCCGATGGCGCTTTCCGGCCACAGCAGCAGCACGAAACCCGCTGCCACCGCGACCATCCTGAGCGACAGCGCCTCACGCCCCAGCGCCAGCGCGCCGAGCACCAACAGGGCCGCCACGCAGCTACGCACCGTGGGCACCTCGGCACCGGTGAGCAGGGTGTAACCGAGCCCCGCCAGCGCCCCTGCTCCCGCCGCCGCCAGCGGCAGGCGCACCCGCAAGGCCAGCGCGGGCCACAGGGCCAGCAGGCGCAAGGCGACGAAATAGGCCGCCGCTATCACCGCGCTGACGTGCAAGCCGCTGATCGAAAGCAAGTGGGTCAGGCCTGAATCGCGCATCGCAATTTCGTCAGCCTCGGCAATCCCGCCGCGGTCCCCGCTGGCAAAAGCCGCCGCGATGGCTCCGGCAGAACCATCGACACGCGAGCGCACATGGGCCGAAAGCCACCGCTGGATGCCGGCGATACCGCCAGCCTCGTCCGCAGGCTGCAACACCTCGAGCGGGCCGACCATCGTGCCGGTCGCTGCCAGCCCTTTGAACCAGGCGGCGCGGGCAAAATCGTAACTGCCCGGCAGCATCGGCGAGGCCGGCGGCATCAGCCGGGCGCGCAGGCTGACCACCGCTCCCTCCCCCAACCCAGAAGGCAAGCCGTCCTCGCCAAAGGCCGCCAAGGGCACATTGACCCGCACTTTCAGCGCCTCGCCGGAAGCCGCGTCACGGACGGCTAGCGTCAGACGCAAGCGATCATCGGCAGGCTGATCCTCGCGTTCAAGCACGGTGCCATGCAGGCGGGTCACCATCGGCTGCGCGATCGGTTCGGCCCCGACAAGTTCCGATCGGGCCCACACCACCGCGATGCCCAGCGCAAACACCATCCCGCCAGCGACCAGAGCAAGGCGCAGATTGGCGCGGGTCTCGTCAGCCGCGCTCCCCGGCGGCCACAAGGCCAGCGCTGTGAGGGCCAGCGCGATCCCGCCGCCAAGGGCCGCGCACCAGTGCCACATCTGCGGCAGCGCAAACCATGTGATGATCCCGCTGGCAAAGACCACCGCCAGCCACGGCGCCCGGTCAAACCCGGCGCGGGCGAGAAACCGCTCGGCGCCGTCCGCCAGCGCACCCGGCAATCTGCCCCTGATGCTGGACAATCGGCCTACGGTTTGCCAAGGGCGCGGCAACCCTCCGCCAGCGGCATCGTCGCCGTCCGGATCGTCCCCCATCGGAATGATCGGCACATCGCGCAAGGCTCGTCCCCCGACCGGCCCGGCTCCGGTAGAAGCCAGCGCCAAGCCGCTCAAAGTGAACAGGAAGTCAGTGCCCATGGCAAGCGAAAGCAGCAGCGCAGCGCCCGCGAGCGAGGTCGTCACCCGCTTTGCCCCCTCGCCCACCGGATACCTGCATATCGGCGGCGCGCGCACCGCGCTGTTCAACTGGCTCTATGCCCGCCATCACGGCGGCCGCACGCTGCTGCGGATCGAGGACACCGATCGCAAGCGCAGCACGCAGGACGCGATCGACGCGATCATCGAAGGCCTTGACTGGCTGGGCCTCGATTACGATGCCCCGCCGATCTTCCAGTCCGACCGGGCCGAGCGGCACGCACAGGTCGCCTGGCAGCTGCTGGAAGCGGGCCACGCCTACAAATGCTTCGCCACGCCCGAAGAACTCGAAGCCATGCGCGAGGAGCAGCGCGCCGCCAAAAAGCCGCTGCGCTATGACGGGCGCTGGCGCGACCGCGATCCTGCCGAAGCGCCCGAAGGCGCGCCCTTCACTATCCGCCTCAAGACCCCGACCGAAGGCGAAGTCACGATCCATGACCGGGTCCAGGGTGCGGTGACGGTGAAGAACGAGGAAATCGACGATTACATCATCCTGCGCGCCGATGGCACGCCGACCTATATGCTCGCGGTGGTGGTGGACGATCACGACATGGGCGTGACCCACGTGATCCGCGGCGACGATCACCTCAACAACGCCTTCCGCCAGCTGCCGATCATCCGCGCAATGAACCAGATCGAGGGTAACTGGCCCGATCCTGTCTATGCCCACATCCCGCTGATCCACGGATCGGACGGGGCCAAGCTGTCCAAACGCCACGGCGCGCTGGGTGTCGAGGCCTATCGCGACGAATTCGGCATCCTGCCCGAAGCGCTGTTCAATTACCTCCTCCGCCTCGGCTGGGGTCACGGCGACCGCGAGGAGATCACCCGCGAGGAAGCCGTTGCGCTGTTCGATCTCGACGGGGTGGGCAAAAGCCCTTCGCGCTTCGACATCAAGAAGCTCGAAAACCTCAACGGCCATTATCTGCGCGAGGCCGATGATGCGCGCCTGGCCGCGCTGGTCGCTGCACGGATCGGCGAAACCGCTGACGAGGCTTTGCTGACCCGCGCCATGCCGGTGCTCAAGGTGCGGGCGAAGAACCTCAACGAAATCGTTGAAGGTGCCGCATTCCTGTTCGCCACACGCCCGCTGGAAATGACCGAAAAGGCAGCCGCGCTCCTTGAAGGCGACGCTCGCGAAATTTTACGCAAGATTCATGACCGACTTCGCACCGAAAACGACTGGACAAGCGAAGCGCTCGAAGCCACTACGAAGGCGCTTGCGGAGGAACTGGGATTGGGTCTCGGCAAGCTGGCGCAGCCGATGCGTGCGGCGCTGACCGGGACGACAACCTCACCCGGGATTTTCGATGTTCTGGTCCTTCTGGGACGGGATGAGGCTCTGGCCCGGCTTGACGCACAGGCTGCGTAAACGCGGGTCATGGGCAGGATAATTGGACAGGAGACACACCTTGGCAGACAAGCTGGCGAAGCTCGAACTGGGCGGCAAGACCTATGAGTATCCCGTGCTCGAAGGCAGCACCGGCCCGGATGTGATCGACATCCGCAAGCTGTATGCACAAACCGGCGCGTTCACCTTCGACCCCGGTTTCACCTCGACTGCCAGCTGCGAAAGCGCGCTGACCTATATCGACGGTGACGAAGGCGTGCTGCTGCACCGCGGCTATCCGATCGGCCAGCTGGCCGAGGATTCGAGCTTCATGGAAGTGAGCTACCTGCTGCTCAACGGCGAGCTGCCGAGCAAGGACGAGCTCGACGATTTCACCTACACCATCACCCGGCACACCATGCTGCACGAGCAGCTGATGACCTTCTACCGCGGGTTCCGCCGCGATGCGCACCCGATGGCGATCATGTGCGGCGTGGTGGGCGCGCTGTCGGCCTTTTATCACGACAGCACCGACATTTCCGATCCCGAACACCGCAAGATTTCCTCGCACCGCCTGATCGCCAAGATGCCGACGATTGCGGCGATGGCGTACAAGTATTCGGTCGGCCAGCCTTTCATGTATCCGGACAACAAGCTGTCCTATACCGGCAACTTCCTGCGCATGACCTTCGGCGTCCCGGCCGAGGAATATGAAGTGATCCCGGCGGTGGAACGCGCGATGGACCGGATTTTCATCCTCCACGCCGACCACGAACAGAACGCCTCGACATCGACCGTGCGGCTGGCCGGTTCCTCGGGCGCGAACCCGTTTGCCTGCATCGCGGCGGGCATTGCCTGCCTGTGGGGTCCGGCGCATGGCGGCGCGAATGAAGCGGCGCTCAACATGCTCAAGGAAATCGGCACGCCGGACAAGATCCCGCACTATATCGAGCGCGCCAAGGACAAGAACGATCCGTTCCGCCTGATGGGCTTCGGGCACCGCGTCTACAAGAACTACGACCCGCGTGCGACGGTGATGCAGAAGACCGTGCGCGAGGTGTTCGATGCGCTGAAGGTCAATGATCCGCTGTTCGAAACCGCGCTGCGCCTCGAAGAGATCGCCCTGAACGATCCCTATTTCATCGAGAAGAAGCTGTTCCCGAACGTCGACTTCTATTCGGGCATCATCCTTTCGGCGATCGGTTTCCCGACGACGATGTTCACCGCGCTCTTCGCCCTTGCCCGCACCGTCGGCTGGGTGGCGCAGTGGAACGAGATGATCAGCGACCCCGGCCAGAAGATCGGCCGCCCGCGCCAGCTCTACACCGGCCCGACGCAGCGCGACTACGTGCCGCTCAGCCAGCGCTGAGGCGCCTGATGGTTTCAATGGCGCTCAAGGTGATCGGCGGCACGCTGATTGCCTTGGGTGCCATTTGGGCCTTTCAAGGGCTGGGACTGCTTGGCTGGCCCGCAGACAGTTTCATGCTCGCGCGCACCGAATGGGCGCTGTACGGCGCCATCGCGTCAGGCCTTGGCGCAGGATTGGCTTGGCTGGCGGTCCGGCTTGGCCGTTCACGTGGCCGATGATAACATTTCCCCTGCGGATCGCATGATTTTGGGGGAATGCATGAAAGCTATCGTCACCGCATCGAGCCTGGCGGCACTGCTCACGGCCAACGCCGCACAGGCGCAGGACACCGTCAAGGTGTTCGAATGCACCATGCCATATCGCGAGACGATGATGGCGATGGGATCACTTGAAGTGCTCCGCCAAAGCCAGTTCAAGGGCTTCATCGGCCTTCATGGCGACGGCGACATGATCGAGTTCGCACCCGGCGATACGCTGGTCTTTGGGCAAAAACCCAAGAGCCTGAACCTCAAAATTCTCCCGCCGCATCCGACCTACGATATCAACAATGCCTACGAGGTCGCCTTTACCGCCGTCTTTGAACGGTCTCCGGCACTCGATGCTGCCGTCAGGCAATCGGTAACATGGGCGCTCGGTGCCTGCCACGACTGGTCGGAGAACTGTTATCGCGCCGACAAGGCTACCCCTCAGGGCGCCGGGGCTCTCACCTACAAGAGGATCGGCGACAATCCCGAACTGATTTGCACCTTCACCTTTAGCCAAAAGGAATTCGAGGCGCTGGGCAACTAGCCGGGCTTATGCTCCGGCAGGTCGAGCCGGAACAGCGCCCCTCCGCCCGGCGCGCTTTCGACTGTCAGGCTGCCCGCCATAGCCTCGGCAAGGCGGCGGGAGATGAACAGTCCGAGGCCTGACCCCTTGTCCTTGCCGCCGTCACTATCACGCCCGAGCCTTTCGAACTTGTCGAAAATCCTTTCGGCCTGCTCAGGCGTGACCCCCGGCCCCTCGTCCACAACGCACACTGCGACGCGGGCATTTTGCGGCGTTTCCAGAGAAATCCACACGGTGCTTCCGGCAGGCGAATAGGCGATCGCATTGCCGATCAGGTTGATGAGAATTTGAAGCACCCGCCGGAATTCTGCCGTGGCGACAGCGTCTCCGCGCTCGCCCGATACCTCCAGCACAATATCGCGGTTTTGCGCGCGCACTCCCAGAATGCCCGCAGCCCTCGCCGCTGCGTCAGCGAGATCGACCGGCTCGCGCGCAGTGGAGAAGCCCGGAGTCTCGACCACTTCGAGATCGGCGAGATCGTCCAGCATGGCCGCAAGGTGCTGCCCCGCGCTGGCGATGGTCCCGGCATACTCGCTGTATTCCTCGCGCAGCGGCCCGGCGAGCCGTGCGCGGATTGTCTCGGCATTAGCGATGATCCGGGCAATCGGCTTGCGCAACACCGGGGTGAGAGCGGTCCCGACTAGGCGGGTGGGCGGAGTATCGGGCTCCCCTGAATCCGCTGCCTCTGGCTGCGGCTTCCCGGCAAACGGCTCCTCGGCGATAAGGAGAAGCTCGAAGCCCGAAGGGTTGTGCACATCACCGCCGAGCGGGATCAGGCGAATCCGCCAATTGCGCTGCGATCCGGCAAAGCGGCAGTTGGTGCCATCGAGCAGGCGCCAGTGCAGCGGCTGGTGATGGCTGACCGCCCCGAGATCGACAAGGTCGCTCCACAGCTGGCCAGGACGCGCCATCGCGGTCGCCTCCAGTTCCAGACCGTCCGCAACCATCGCGCTCAGCACCTGCACATGCTGCCGGGCATCGAGCCTTGCGGTGATTTCGGCCGTGGCGCGGTCGATCGCGTCGATCCGCTCGGCAAACTCGCGGTTGCCCGTGACCAGAGGCGCGCCGCGCTGCCAGTTTTCAACCAGAACCTCGCACCCGCCGCCGTCATCCTCGCCAAGCGGGTGGATGCGGGCAAAGCCGCTGACGATGCTGTCACCATCGAAGGCGCTGAAGTTGCGGGCGAGCTTGAGCCCCATGCGCCGCGCCTGCTGCACCAGCGCCAGCAATTCGGGGATGGCAAGAGTACCCGGCAGATCGCCGCCGCAGCGTTCCTGCAAATCGGCAAGTGGCGCATCGGCCGACAACAGCCGGTCACTGCCATCGGTCAGGCCATAGGCTCCAAGCAGATCGCTCGTATGATCCATCGTCGCCATCACGCCGCCTTGCCGGCCGCAAGCAGCGCAGCCGCACGATCCGGCGCAATCGCAGCGAAAGCCCGCGGCAGCTGCGCGGCGGGCTCGATCAGCTGGAACTGGCGCTCGATGGAAGGCAGACCAAGCTCTGCCGCACGCAGCGCCAGCGCAAGTCGCAGTCCCTGCCCCTCGTGACAAGCCAGCACAATGGCCGAGCGCGGCTGGCGCGTTTGTGCGGCAAGTGCGGTCGAAAACAGCGCGACCCCGGCATGATCCAGCGCCAGTGCCGCAATGGCCCCGCGCCGCATCGCTGCAACAAGGCGCGCCAGCAGGCCGATCCGTGTGGCCGCTTCATCATAGCCGGCCTGCAAGCGGGAAAAGGCGGCTGTCGCAGGATCACGGGGTGCGTCACCCCGCGCGCGGTCAAGCACGGCATGGAACAGTTCCGCCGGAAGCTCCGTCAATGGCAGCTCCATGCGCCGCTGGGTCTGACCGAACCGCGATTGCGCCGCCAGCGTACTCATTGCGAGGCTTGCAATCGCCGGATCCTCCGATGCGATCAGCTCCTGCAACAGCGGGCTCAGCACGGGATCGATACCGTGACGGTGCTGGAATCGTTCGCCGAGCAGGCTTTCACTGGCAATCGCGTGACAGAAGGCGAGCAGCGCCTCGTCAGCCATCAAGGTTTCGGTGTGCTGTTCCAGCATGGCCGGATCAGGGCTGGTCAAGGCATGGGCAACAGGATCGTTACCTGTGGCTGCCGCAGCCAGCTGCGCGGCGCAATCGGAGATCATGCCCCTCACCCTTGCGAGCACCGCATCGCTCAGCAGGGTCTGCGCCTCGCTGCCCAGCAGGTGGCGCAGCACCGGCACGACCGCATGAAGGGCACGGCTTTCCCGCGCAAGGTCGCTGCGCAGCATTGCCTCGGCATCGAAGCCGGCAGCGAGGTCGGTCGTCTGGTCGCCCATTCCGGAAAGGCTTACCCTCCGCATAGTTAAATCCGCGTTAGTTCAATCGCCACGCCGGTGCAGCAGCAAAGCTGCGAGCAGCCCCATTGCGAGACAGGCGACCAGCTCGGCCAGCAGCCCTGTTGTTGCGGCGACAGCCAGTGCCAGCAGCAGCGCCGGCCGGTCGGTGGCCAGCGCCGCCACCGCTTCGCGAGCCACAAGACGCGCCAGCCCGATGAGCAAGGGGCCGCAGGCAGCGAGTGCATTCCATTCCAGCCCCCCGGCAAGCGCCAACCCAATTGCGAGCGCCGCCAGCCCGTCCAGCAACAGACCCATCACCCTTTCCCCCGCCGGTTTGCCCGCCATAGGTCGCAATCGCCCCGCCAAATCGCCGAACGCGCTGGCGAGCGATCCGGCAAAGGCCCCGATGGCGGACATCAGCAACCCCGCAGCACCCGTGCCCAGCGCAGCCAGCACCACACCGCCGACTATCAAGGCACCCGCCGCAAACCCGGCAAAAGTCGCCCCGCTTGCCAATCCGCGGGGAGCCACCTTGCGGACGATCCAGCCAGCCAGACTTGTGAGCGGAGTGCGCCAGTCCGGGGGCGATGCAGCCTTTTCAATCAGCCCCGCCTCGCCCCGCGCAATCGCCTCGGCATTTTCGGCAAGCAACCAGAATTCCTGTGTGAGGCATTCCCGATCAACCTCGCGGCAGGGCGTCCCGGCTTGCAAGGCAAGGCGCAGCAACACCGAAACCGGATCGGCATCTGCGGGAAAATCGCCGAGTGCCTGCACCGGCGCACCGCGCATGACAAGCACACCGGCCCAATGGCGCGTTGCATCGATCCGCTCGAAATCCTGAGGTCGTCCCTCGACCAGCGGATGATCCGCAGGAATGGTCGCGATCAGGCGTCGAAGCTGCTCACACTCGGTCAGCAGGGTCTTCAAGACGGCGGGGTCAGGGATCAACCCGTCCCGGATGCAGACAAGATCGTCCTCAGCGCGAACCAGTGCGGCAATCGCCGCGCCGTGCCGGACGGCATGAAATGCAATGCCAGCGGCTTCGACTTCGTGTTGCAGCGCCAGCACACCAGTATCTGCCGTTTCGGCCAGGCACAGGATGCGCTCGGCCCCGAGCATCCGCAGCACATCCGCCTGCCAGTGCAGCACGGATCGCCCCGCCAGCGCCAGATCTGCGCGCAAGCCCCCCTCCGGCGTCCGGATCATTGCTGAAATCAGGCCGATGCGCATCGCATTCCTTTTCGCAACAGAGCCATGCTCTGGTGCGGGATTGGCGCGTTCGGATCAGGGGTTCAAGCCGCTTTGTCGCAGGACGGCGCAGGCAGGCGACCGACCGGCGAACTAGCGTCGGCTGGCCCGTGCGAAACGGCCCAGCACGCCCTCGATCTCGCGGATCGCCATCGGTTCACCGGGCGCGGCATGCAGCGCGATTTCGGCGGCCTGCAACAGATCGTCGGCATGAAAGCTGGCAGCGAGGCCTTTGAGCCGCATGGCCGCAACATTCCAGTTGCCGTCGCAGCGCGCCCGCTTGAGCAGATCAAGCTGGCGGTTGGCGCTTTCCAGAAAGGCAGCACGCAACTCGCGCATCAGCGCGGCATCATCGCCGGCCGCTGCCGCGAGGGTCGCATC
Source organism: Erythrobacter sp. RANMB8 (assembly GCF_056848235.1). Classification (NCBI taxonomy): domain Bacteria; kingdom Pseudomonadati; phylum Pseudomonadota; class Alphaproteobacteria; order Sphingomonadales; family Erythrobacteraceae; genus Erythrobacter; species Erythrobacter sp. RANMB8. Next base: position 299,254 of record NZ_JBREHG010000002.1, on the reverse strand, counting down.
GAGGGCTCCGTTATCAAAGGCCATGGCCAACGGCATAGCCGCAATTGGGTTAAAGCGGGGTTTATCCCGATTCCGGCTGTGGTATGAGGCGTTCATGGCAGGACGGCATCAGATGCGCGCTTTCGGGCGCGGGGGCAACGAGGACACGGCGGCTGAGGCTGCTCTGGGCGAACAGCAGGCAGCACCGCTCGATCTCGGGGACAGCTGGCTCGAAGAGGCCGAAGAGACGCCAGTGGCGCACGCTCCTGCGCGGTTCGGCTGGGTGACACCGGCACTGGCTTTGCTCGCTGTGGCAGGATGGACCGGCTTTTTCGGCTGGGCCAACAGCGCGGCGATGCTGGCCAGCCCCGCGCCTTCGGACTGGGCAGCATGGCTGGTGCAATGGTCGGTGCCGGCAGCGCTGATCGGTATCGTGTGGCTGATCGCGATGCGATCATCCCGCGCCGAGGCCCGCCGCTTCGCCGCCGTCGCCGCGCACATGAGCCAGGAAAGCGCTGCGCTGGAAGAACGGCTCAAGGTGGTGAACCGCGAACTCAGCCTTGCCCGCGAGTTTCTCGCCGCCCAGTCCCGCGAGCTTGAATCGCTGGGCCGGATCGCAGCAGAGCGGATTTCGACCCACGCAGCCGAATTGCAGGCCCTGATCGTCAGCAATGGCGCGCAGGTCGATGCCATCGGAACCACCAGCGAGACTGCTCTGGGCAATATGAACCGGCTGCGTGATGATCTGCCGGTGATCGCCAACGCCGCCCGCGATGTCGCCAACCAGATCGGCGGCGCCGGACGCAATGCGCAAGACCAGCTGGAACGGCTGGTGGCGGGGTTCGAGCGGCTCAATACCTTTGGCAGCGCCAGCGAAACGCAGGTGCGCAGCCTCGGATCGCGGGTCGGCGAGACACTGGCCGGGTTCGAAGACCAGCTCTCCCGCATCGAAACGCTCGTCAGCCAGCGATTTGTCACGCTGCAATCCGATGCCGAGGCCTATCGCGCCCGGCTCGACACGCTGGAGGCCGAAGCACTGGCGGCGCTGGGCGAACGGGCGCAGCAAACCGCAAGCGAAACCGAGGCGATTGCCGATCGCCTGCGGAGCGCGAGCGAAACTGCCCGCGAACAGCTGGAAGCCAGCATTGCCGCACTTCACGAAGGTCTGGTCGAACGGCTCCGGCTGGTTGACGAGATCGATCGCGCCACCGGCACGGCATCGGCGCAGCGGATCGAACAGCTCCGTGCCGATGTCGCAACATTCGAGGCGCAGATGGCCGAACGCAGCATCGCTCTCGCCGAGCAGATCGAACAGCGGCAGGCCGCTTTCGAGACGCATGAGGCGCAGGCCAGCGAAGTGCTCGCACAGCGCCTTGCCAATCTTGATGATGCACTGGCGCAGCGACGCGAGGCGCAGATCGCGGATACCGAAAAGCTGGTTGCCCATGGCGAGGCGATTACCGCGAAGCTGGAGGAGCTGGGGCAGCTGATGCTCGCAATCGACCGGCAGGGCGAAGCGGCCCGTGCCAGTCTTGCGACAGGGCTCGGCACGCTCGGGCAGCAATTGGCAGACAAGCGCACGGCACTTGCGCAAACCGAAGCGCGGCTGGCGGAACTTACCGAAAGCGGCATCCGGCTGCTGGAAATCATCCAGTCCGGCGCCCGCGCCACCCGCGAAGATCTGCCCGCGGCGATTGCAGCAGCGGATGCCTCACTGGCAGCAACCGAAAGCCGCGCCGAAAAGGTCGGCCAGCTTATGCTCCGGTCGAGCCAGCAGGGTAGCGATCTTTCGGACTATCTGGTCAAGACCCGTGCCGAAATCGACGCGGCGGAAATCGCCATTGCCGGATTCAAGGCAAGGCTGGCAGAAGATGCAGAAGATGCCCTCGCCCGCTTGCAAGGGTTGCGCGGCGGATTTGCCCGGTTGGCAGAGGAAAGCGGGGCGCTGGCATCCGGGGCGCAGGACGAATTGCGCACCGCGCTTGAAACGCTTGAGGCCGCGATCACAAGTGCATTTGCGACCCTTGACCAAGGCGCCCGCGAGAAGACTGCGGCGCTTGCGGAAGACATCGGCGGCGAAGCGGTGCAGGCGCTCGAACGCGCCCTGCGCAACGAGGCGGCGGCGACAATCGGCAAGCTTGAGCAAGCCGCAGCGCACGCCTCGGGCGTTGGACGCGAGGCGACCATCCAGCTGCGCGACCAGCTGGTGCGGGTCAACGAGCTGACCGGCAATCTCGAGCAGCGCATCACCCGCGCCCGCGAACTGGCTGAAGAGCAGATCAACAACGACTTCGCCCGGCGGATGGCGCTGATCACCGACAGCCTCAACTCCGCCGCGATCGACATCACCTCCGCGCTATCGACCGAAGTGACCGACACGGCGTGGGATGCCTATCTCAAGGGGGACCGCGGGATCTTCACGCGGCGTGCGGTGCGGCTGATCGACAACGGCACGGCCAAGGACATCGCCACGCTTTACAGCGACGACGAGACGTTCAAGGGCAACGTCAACCGCTACATCCACGATTTCGAAGCGATGCTGCGCGCCATGCTTTCGACGCGGGACGGCCACGCGCTGAGCGTGACGGTGCTGGGTTCCGAAATGGGCAAGCTCTACGTTGCACTGGCGCAGGCAATCCAGCGCTTCCGGAGCTAGTTGCGCGCCACCGGAGGCTTGGGCAGGACGTCGATATCGGCGGCGGTGATCCAGCCATTCTGGTAGTTGGCGACGAACAGTCCCGTCAGCACCGCAGCAACCACCGCAGCTCTGGCGGCAACCTTGCCCGGCCGGAAATTCACCGGGGCACTTTCGGCCTGCCCGGGGACCTTTTCGACACCCGCCTCGTCCGCAGTGCGCACGCCGAAGGGCAGCATGACAAAGGCGCTCATCACGAAAAACAGGAAATAGATCGCCGCAATCGAGGTGATCTGCATCAGACCGCAGCCCCTGGCATGACCACCCGAACCTGCGGCTTCTTGCCGGACCAGCGCTGCGCCGCCCGCCGTGCCGCAAGCCGCGCCGCTTCGTGGATTGCCGCCGGATCACGGGCGTCCTTGCCCTTCAGCCGACCAATCGCTGTCAGCACATCGCCGGTTGCCTCTTCGAGAAAGGCAGGAAGGTCCTCGTCCAGCGGCAGGCCAACGGCCTCGATCATCGGACGGGCCCCGCGCGCCAGAACGACCACGAGTACGCCTTCAGATGCGATGCGACGGCGCATGGTGATCGCCTCGCCATTGGCGGGGGCGATAATGTCGCCGTCGAGCACCAGACGCCCGGCGCGCACTTCGGCGAGCTTGCCCGGCTTGCCCGGCGCGAGACGCACGATGTCGCCGTTTTTCTGCACCACCTGCGAAGGTATGCCGCTGGCCTTGCCGACCCGTGCCTGCTCCATCATGTGGCGCATCTCGCCGTGGACCGGCACCAGCACCTCGGGGCGCAGCCACTCGTAAAGCGCTTCAAGCTCGGGCCGTCCGGGATGGCCCGACACATGGATGAAAGCCTGCCGATCGGTCACCATCGTGATCCCGCGCGCGGCCAGCTGGTTCTGGATCTTGCCAATCGGTATCTCGTTGCCGGGGATCTGGCGCGATGAAAACAGCACCACATCGCCCTCGGTCAATTCGATCGGGTGATTGTTTTCGGCGATCCGCGCCAGCGCAGCACGCGGTTCGCCCTGCCCGCCGGTGGCGATGATAAGCACCTGGCCACGTGGCAGGCCCATGGCGGTGTCAAAATCGACCGGCGTGGGAAAATCCTCAAGATAGCCGTTATCCTGCGCCACCTCGATGATCCGGTCGAGCGAGCGCCCGGCAACGCAGATTTGCCGCCCCGTCTCGCGCGCCACATCGCCCAATGTCTGGAGCCGCGCGACATTGCTGGCGAAGGTCGTGACGACGACCCGCTTGCCCTTGTGCCGGGCAACCTCGTCCATCAGCGCCTGATGCACCGCGCCTTCCGAGCCCGAAGGCTTGGGATTGAACACATTGGTCGAATCGCACACCAGCGCGAGCACGCCCTCATCACCGATCGCCCGCAGTTCCGCCTCAGTGGTCGGAACGCCGATGATCGGATCCTCGTCGAGCTTCCAGTCACCGGTGTGGAAAATCCGCCCATGCGGTGTGTCGATCAGCAGAGCGTTGCCCTCGGCGATGGAGTGCGCCAGCGGCAGATAGCGGACTGTGAACGGCCCGATGTCGATCGCGCCGTGATCATCCTCGATGATGTTGAGCTCAACCTTCCCCAGCAGCCCCGCCTCTTCCAGCTTGCGCGCGACGAGATCGGCGGTGAAAGGTGTGGCATAAAGTGGCACGTCCAGTTCACCCGCAAAATAGGGCACCGCACCGATGTGATCCTCGTGCGCGTGGGTCAGCACAATACCGAGCAGGTCTTCAACCCGTTCCTCGATGAATTCGAGATCGGCGAAGACCAGGTCGACCCCCGGATACTCCATACCGGAGAAGGTCATGCCCAGATCGACCATCAGCCATTTGCCCTGACAGCCGTAGAGATTGACGTTCATGCCAATCTCTCCCGACCCGCCAAGGGCAAGGAACAGCAACTCGTCTTCCGGGGTAAAATCGTTCTTCACAATGTCTCTTACGTTGGCAACGGTCAGGCGGTTTCGGCCTGCCGGGCGAGGATCGCGAGGCCATCAAGCGTCAGGTCGGCATCGACGTGATCAAAGATTTCGGTGGCATCGCCAAACAATATGGCGAGGCCGCCGGTAGCGACAACCTTTGCCGGTCGGCCGATCTCCGCTTTCATCTTGGCGACCATGCCTTCCATCATCGCGACATAACCCCAGAACACCCCGATCAGCATCTGGTCTTCGGTATTCCGTCCGATGACCGAACGACTGGCAGGGGCGCGGATCGCGATGCGCGGGAGTTTGGCGGTCTTGCCCACCAAGGCATCGAGCGACAGATTGATTCCCGGCGCAATCGACCCGCCCTTGTAGGCGCCGGTGAAATCGACCGCCTCGAACTTGGTGGCAGTGCCGAAATCGACCACGATCAGGTCGCCGCCATACTTGTGGTGTGCAGCCAGGATGTTCAGGGCGCGATCGGCGCCCAGCGACGAAGGCTGGTCAACATCAATCTCGAACCGCCAGCGGGCTGCACCCTGCCCGGCAAACAGCGGCGTGATGCCGAAGTATTTCTGGCACAGCACCGTAAGGTTGTGATCCGCACGCGGAACCACCGAGGCAACGATGATCTGGGCGATGGCGTCCCGCTCGACCCCTTCGATCTTGAGCAGTTGCAGCAGCCAGACAGCATATTCATCGCCTGTCCGGCGCGGATCGGTGGCAATCCGCCAACGGGCGCGGATGGTGTGCGTGCCGTCCGACTGATAATCGAACAGCGCAAAGACGACATTGGTGTTCCCGACATCGGCAGCAAGCAGCATGGGATGCGTTCCTTCCTAGGAAATATCGCCAGCGCGAATGACACGTTCGCTGCCATCCGCCAAGCGCAGCCGCAACGCACCATCGCTTTCCTCAAGCCCGGCGAAGGAACCTGACAGAACCGAACCATCAGTGTCATGGACCTTAACGGGCGAGCCTTGCGCATGGATGGACACGGCGAGAAAAGCCTGGAGTGTCGGACCGAGACCATAGGTGCGCCACGCTTCCAGTCGCCGGTCGAACGCTGCGGCAAGGCCGCTGGCGAAATCTTCCAGCACCGGTGCAGCCATGACATCAGCCAACGCGGCAGTCTTGCGGTCGGGCAGTTCCGGAGCGCGTGCGAGGTTCACGCCGATCCCGACGATGACAACGCCTCGCACCATTTCAAGCAGGATGCCGGAGAGCTTGCCTCCGTCCAGCAGCACATCATTTGGCCACTTGAGCGAAAGGTTGCCATTCTCGCCGAGCATCGCCAGCGCGGCATCGTAGACCGCCAATGCGGCAACGAAACTGAGACTTGCGACCGGAGGAGCGCCCTCGCCCGGCACAACCGCGGTCGAACCCATGAAATTGCCCGCACCGTCGAACCACTCGCGACCTTGCCGCCCGCGCCCTGCGGTCTGTCGACGGGCGACCAGCCAGCGACCCTCTGCCCACCCCTCACCGGTGCGGACTGCAGCGGCAAGGTCGGCGTTCGTCGAGCCGGTCTGTTCAGCGATCTCGATCAAACCGCAAGGAACAGCGAAGCTGCGGCCTTGTCGGCCAGATCGGTGAGCGACGGGGTGAGGAGGTATCCCAGAGGGGATACAATCAGGGCTGTCAGTCCCAGCAAGACCCAATGCCCCGCCGGGCTCTTGCCGGTGACCACGCCGGCCGGCTCATCGAAGAACATCACTTTGACAAATTTGATGTAATAGAACGCGCCAATCACGCTCGCGGCAATCGCGATGGCCCCGAAGGCCACAAGCCCCGCCTCGATCGTCGCCTGAAACACCACGAACTTGCTGTAGAAACCGAGCAGCGGCGGGATGCCCGCCAGGCTGAACATGAACACCAGCAGCGCCCAGGCAATTGCCGGACGGGTCACAGAAAGACCGCGGATGTCGGCAAAGGTTTCAAACAGCGCGCCGTCCTCGCCGCGCAGCATCAGCAGCGCAACAAAGCTGCCGAGGCTCATGGCGACATAGATGAACAGATACACCAGCATCGCCGCGGCGCCCGCCTGATTGGCCACCGCAAGGCCGAGCAGGATGAAACCGATGTTATTGATCGACGAATAAGCCAGCAGCCGCTTGAGGTTTTCTTGCCCGATCGCCCCCAGCGCGCCGAAAATGATCGAGGCCAGCGCGGTGAACATGACGATCTGCTGCCATGCGAGAACCTGACCACCGAACACTTCGAACACCACCCGCGCGGTCAGCGCGACAGCTGCAACCTTGGGCGCAGTGGCGAAGAATGCCGTGACCGGGGTCGGCGCGCCTTCATAGACGTCGGGTGTCCACATGTGGAACGGCACGGCGCTGATCTTGAAGGCGAGACCCGAAAGCACGAAGATAACGCCGAACAGCGCCCCGGTGCCCATCTCGCCGGTCAAGCCTGCACGCACTGCCGTGAACGCGGTTCCGCCGGTGAAGCCGTAAAGCAGGCTCATCCCGTAAAGCAAGATGCCCGAAGCGAGCGCGCCAAGCACGAAATACTTCAGCCCCGCCTCGCCCGAGCGCGTGTCCTTGCGCAGGATCGCGGCGAGCACATAGGCAGAGAGGCTATTCAGCTCGAGCCCGAGGTAGAGGCTCATGAAATCATTGGCGGACACCATGATGCTCATGCCAACCGCCGCGAACAGCACCAGCACCGGATATTCGGCTCGCATGCCGCGCTCGGTCCCCGCAGCCGCGCTGTCGAAGAAGGCCGGGGCGATCATCAGCGCGCCGATGGCGGCAAGGTAGATCAACGCCTTGGCGAAAAGCGCGAAGCTGTCGACCTTGAGCAATCCGCCAAAAGCCAGCGTTGCAGGGCCATCCGTTCCAAGATGAAGTCCCGGCACCAGCAGGAAGCCCGCGACAAACAGAGCGGCAGCGGCGCCGATGGCAATCTGGCGAGCGCCCTTGTCGCCGCTCCATGCGGCAACCAGCAGCAACACGAGACCCGAAAAGCTTAGCAGCAGTTCGGGGATGATGAGGCCAAAGGAGTGAGCGAAATCCATCAGTGCGCGCCCTCCTTGGCGCTCGAATGTTCAGGCAAGGCGTTTGCAGCCTCGGCGCGGGGCGCACCGGCCGCCAGTGCGGCATCGCCGGCAGGAGCCGCCGCTGCAAGCCGCGCATCAAGCACGGCAATGTCAGCGCGCATCGGCGCAAGGAAGCTTTCGGGATAGACCCCCATCCACAGCACCGCTGCGGCAATCGGGGCCATCATCACCCACTCGCGCGCCGTGATGTCTGTCATCTTCGCCGCGTCCTCGTTGACCTGCCCGCCAAACGCCACACGGCGATAAAGGTAGAGCATATAGGCCGCGCCAAGGATGATGCCGGTGGTTGCCACCAGCGCGACAAGGCTCGACGTCTGGTAAATGCCCGCAAGCGCCAAAAACTCGCCAACAAAGCCGCTGGTGCCCGGCAAGCCAATGCTCGCCATGGTGAACAGCAGGAAGAACAGCGCGTAGTAGGGCATGTTGATCGCCAACCCGCCGTAACGCGCAATCTCGCGGGTGTGCAGACGGTCGTAGATCACACCCACGCACAGGAACAGCGCGCCGGACACAAGGCCGTGGCTGAGCATGATGATCATCGCGCCTTCCAGCCCCTGCACGTTAAAGGCAAAGAGGCCGACGGTAACAATCGCCATGTGCGCGACCGAGGAATAGGCGATCAGCTTCTTCATGTCGGCCTGCACCAGCGCAACCAGCGAGGTGTAGACCACCGCCACCATCGACAGCGCGAAAACCAGCCATGCAAACTGCGCCGAGGCCTCCGGGAACATCGGCAGGCTGAAGCGGATGAACCCGTAGCCGCCGAGCTTCAGCAGCACGCCGGCAAGGATCACGGAGCCTGCCGTGGGTGCCTGCACGTGCGCATCAGGCAGCCACGTATGGAGCGGCCACATCGGCACCTTCACCGCGAAGCTCGCGAAGAATGCCAGCCATAGCCAGGTCTGCGCCTCTGCCGGGAAGTCATACTGCATCAGCGTCGGAATGTCGGAGGTGCCAGCCTCGGCCACCATCCAGAACATCGCGATCAGCATCAGCACCGATCCGAGCAGGGTGTAGAGGAAGAACTTGTAGCTTGCGTAGATGCGATTGTCCCCTCCCCATACGCCGATGATCAGATACATCGGGATGAGGCCGGCTTCGAAGAAGACGTAGAACAGGAACAGGTCCTGCGCCGCGAAGGTGCCGATCATCAGCACTTCCATGAACAGGAAGGCGGCCATGTATTCGCCGACGCGCTTCTCGATCGAATCCCAGCTTGCAAGGATGCAGACCGGCATCAGGAACACGCTGAGCATGATCAGCAGCAGTGCGATCCCGTCGATCCCCAGCGCATAGCTGAAGCCCGCGAACAGTTCGGCCTTCTCGGTGAACTGCCACTGCGGGCCACCGATCTGGTAATTCGACCACAAGACGACGCCGAGCGCAAAGGTGACAAGCGTCGCCGTCAATGCGATCCAGCGGGCGGCATTGGCACCTGCAAACAGGCACGCCGCAGCCCCGGCCAGCGGCACGAGCATCATCAGCGACAGGATGGGAAGGCCTTCCATTACGAAGCGCGCTCCTAAAGCAGAACGTAGGTGACAGCGGCGACCAGCCCGAGGAGCATGATCAGCGCATAGGTGTAGACGTAGCCCGACTGGATCGACTTCGCGGCCGTAGCGCTGCGATCGACCACCCAGGCGATGCCGTTGGGGCCGAAGCGATCGATCGTGCCGATATCGCCCAGCTTCCAGAAGGCGCGGCCCAGCGCGAAGGCAGGCTTCACGAAGATCGCATCATACAACTCGTCGAAGTACCACTTGCGGTAGACGAAGTTGTGCAAAGCGCCGAAGGTCGCGACGAACTTCGCAGGAATGTCGGGCTTGGCGATGTAGGCGATGTAAGCGCCCGCAAAGCCGAGAAGCATGACGATGAGGGCCGAATACTTCACCCAGTAAGGCACCGCGTGCATCGCGTGGATCAGCGGTTCATTGTAAAAGATCGAACCGGCCCAGAAAGCGGCGTCGTCCAGGAACTTGGGAGCGAACACCTGCCCCGCGGCGATAGCCCCGATTGTCAGCACGCCCAGCGGGATGAGCATCGGCACCGGGCTTTCGTGCGGGTGATAGCCGCCGGTGGTGTCCTCGCCCGCCTGCTCCGGTGTTTTGTGGACGGCGTGCTGAATATGCTCGCTTTCGATCCAGCGCGGCTTGCCCCAGAAAGTCAGGAACAGCAGCCGCCAGCTGTAGAAGCTCGTCAGCAGAGCCGCGCCGACTCCCAGCCAGAACGCGGTGGTCGAAACCTGCGTACCGCGCGCAAAAGCAACTTCGAGGATCGCGTCCTTTGACCAGAAGCCGGCAAAACCGACGCCCAGATGGTAAACACCGAGGCCCGTGATCGCCAGCGTGCCTGCCAGCATTGCGTAGAAGGTGAACGGGATGTGCTTACGCAACCCGCCGTAATAGCGCATGTCCTGCTCGTGGTGCATCGCGTGGATTACGCTCCCTGCGCCAAGGAACAGCAACGCCTTGAAAAAGGCGTGGGTGAACAGGTGGAACATCGCCGCCCCGTAGGCACCGACGCCTGCGGCGAAGAACATGTAACCCAGCTGCGAGCAGGTCGAATAGGCAATCACCCGCTTGATGTCCCACTGCGTCGTGCCGATGGTCGCGGCGAAGAAGCAGGTGGCAGCGCCGACGATGGTGACGATAGTGAGCGCGGTCGGCGCGGTCTCGAACATCGGCGAGAGGCGGCACAGCATGAACACGCCCGCCGTCACCATGGTGGCGGCGTGGATCAGCGCGGAAACCGGCGTCGGCCCCTCCATCGCGTCCGGCAGCCAGGTGTGCAGGCCCAGCTGCGCGCTCTTGCCCATCGCGCCGATGAACAGGAGGATGCACAGGATGTCCATCGTGTAGAGGCGCATCCCGACGAAGGTGATCGTCGATCCGCTCATGGCCGGAGCCGCCGCGAGAATCTCGGTGATCGAGGTGGTCTGGAACACCAGATAGGTGCCGAAGATGCCAAGCATGAAGCCAAGGTCACCCACTCGGTTGACCACGAAGGCCTTGATCGCCGCCGCTCCCGCCGAGGGCTTCTTGAACCAGAAACCGATCAGCAGGTACGAGGCAAGGCCCACGCCTTCCCAACCAAAGAACATCTGAACCAGGTTATCGGCCGTCACCAGCATCAGCATCGCGAAGGTGAACAGCGAAAGGTAGGCGAAAAAGCGCGGCTGGTCCGGATCTTCCTCCATGTACCCCCACGAATAGAGGTGCACGAGCGCCGAGACCGAGTTGATCACTACGAGCATGATCGCGGTGAGCGTGTCGACGCGCAGGCTCCAGTCAAAGCTGAGCGTGCCGCTTTCGACCCACTTCAATACCTGCACGACTTCGGCACTTTCGGTCCCGCCGATAAAGCCCAGAAAGATCGGCCAGCTGAGCCCTGCCGAAAAGAACAGCGCCCCGGTGGTCACGGACTTCGCCGCCACATTGCCGATCATGCGGTTGCCCAGCCCTGCGATAAGGGCAGCAGCCAGCGGCGCGAACACGATGATGAGGATCGAATTCACGAGCGATTACCCCTTCATCCGATTGATATCGTCGACCGCAATCGAGCCGCGGGTACGGAAGTAGATCACCAGGATTGCAAGTCCGATGGCCGCCTCGGCCGCCGCGACAGTCAGCACCAGCATGGCAAACACCTGCCCCACCAGATCCTGCATGAATGCGCTGAAGGCCACGAGGTTGAGGTTCACCGCCAGCAGGATCAGCTCGACCGCCATCAGGATGACGATCACGTTCTTGCGGTTGAGGAAAATCCCCAGCACACCGAGCACGAACAGGATCGCAGCCACGGTAAGATAATGTTCAACGCCGATCACAGCTCGACCCCCTGCCCGACTTCCGGGTTCTTCATGACGGTTGCATCTTCCGGACGCCGGCGGATCTGCTTGCCAACATCCTGCCGTGCACGCGCACCCGGCTTGGGTGGCTGGAAGGTCAGCACGATCGCGCCGATCATTGCGACCAGCAGGATGATCCCTGCGATTTCGAACAGCAAGATGTACCGGCCATAAAGCAGCGCGCCCAAGGCCTCGATATTCGAGGTGTCAGCGGCCTGCATCGCAGCGCCGTCAGGCGTGCCGAGAGTGATGCCGCCCGCGTTGTAAGCGCCCACTGCCAGCAGCAGCTCTGCCAGCAGAACGGCAGCAATCGCCAGCCCCAGCGGTGCATTGCGGGAAAAGCCTGCGCGCATCGCGGCAAAATCGATGTCGAGCATCATCACGACGAACAGGAACAGCACCGCGACCGCGCCGACGTAAACGATCACCAGCAGCATGGCGATAAACTCGGCGCCCACCAGCACCATCAGGCCTGCGGCGTTGAAGAACGCCATGATGAGCCAGAGCACCGAATGCACCGGATTCTTCGCCATGATCACCATCACGGCGGCGCCGACCACGATGGTCGCGAAGAAATAGAAGGCGATGGCCTGTATCATGATGATCCCCGTGTTTTGCCCCCTGCCCCATGTGGCGGAGCCGACCGCAAAACCGTCCAGTTTGATCCCATATTCCCTTTGCAAAATCCCGGTGTCCGCCGGTCTCTCGCAGCATTCGAAAGTTTTGGCGCGCCCTAGCGATAGGGGGCGTCGGCTTCAAGATTGGCCGCGATGGCCCTTTCCCATTTGTCACCATTCGCAAGCAGCTTGGCCTTGTCGTAGAGCAGCTCCTCGCGGGTTTCGGTGGCGTATTCGAAATTCGGCCCCTCGACGATGGCATCGACCGGGCAGGCTTCCTGGCAGAAGCCGCAGAAGATGCACTTGGTCATGTCGATGTCATAGCGGGTGGTGCGGCGGCTGCCGTCCTCGCGCGGCTCGCTCTCGATGGTGATCGCTTGCGCGGGGCACACGGCTTCGCACAGCTTGCACGCGATGCAGCGTTCCTCGCCGTTGGGATAGCGCCGCAGCGCATGCTCGCCGCGAAAGCGGGGCGAGAGCGGGGCTTTCTCAAACGGGTAGTTGATCGTCACCTTGGGCTTGAAAAAATACTTCAGCGTCAAGGCGTGCGCCTTGAGGAATTCCCAGAGGGTGAAGGATTTGATGAGGTGGGAGACGGTGGTCATTATGCTTTTCCTGCCGTGTCGCGAACAGGCTGACAAACTCCGCCGAATTCGTTGCCGGAGCTGGCCTGAACAATGCCGACATCAATTCTCTCGGGATCGCCAACAAGCAGACGCGCTTCGATCTTGCCGAGCTTCTCGTGCTTCACCTGGACTAGCACCGCGCCACCATCAATGCCGCCGCCTGCGCTGACGATCTTGCCGCGCTCCACCGAGCCGTCGGCGTTGATAATTGCTGCAAAGGCTTCGCCATCAGGCACGCCATACGCGAGGCGGAGCTTCTCGGCGCCGGGTCTGGGCGCATCCAGGGCGCCATTGTCAGCCCCACCGCCTACTAGTCGATTGGCCCAACAATCGTATTGATTGTCCTTGCTCGAAAAGAAACTGCTCTGGCGCTGGTCATCAAAGTGCCCCGTCGCCATCAAGTACCCGCTGGTCGCCGCAACAAACAGCAGGCTCATCGGCAGGAACACCTTCCACCCGAGGCGCATCAGCTGGTCGTAGCGGTAACGCGGCACGGTCGCCCAGATCCAGCTGAACATGAAGAAGAAGATGAAGGTCTTGAGCAGGAACCAGATGATCCCCGGCACCATGTAGAGCACCGGAATATCGAGCGGCGGCAGCCACCCGCCCCAGAACAGCAGCGTGTTCAGCGAGCACATCAGGAGGATGTTCGCATACTCGCCGAGCCAGAACAGCGCGAAGCTCATCGAGGAATATTCGGTCTGGTAGCCCGCGACGAGCTCGCTCTCGGCCTCGGTGAGGTCGAAGGGCGCGCGCGCGGTCTCGGCCAGCGCCGAGATGAAGAACACCACCCACATCGGGAAGAGCAGCGGGTGCACCGCATAGGCGTTGATCAGGCCCAGCCCGAAGCCCTGCTGCGCGTTCACGATGCCCGAGAGGTTGAAGGTCCCCGCAAACAGCACGACGCAGACCAGCACGAAGCCGATCGAGACTTCGTAGGAGATCATCTGCGCCGAGGCGCGCATCGCCGAGAAGAACGGGTATTTGGAGTTCGACGCCCACCCGCTCATCACCACGCCGTAAACCCCCATCGATGAGATCGCGAGGATGTAGAGAAGGCCGACATTGATGTCCGACAGCACCACGCCCGCATCGAACGGGATCACCGCCCAGGCCGCAAGCGCGACGGTGAAGGTGATGATCGGCGCGATCAGGAAGATGCCCTTGTTCGCGGCTGACGGGATGATCGTCTCTTGCAGGAAGACCTTGAGGCCATCGGCGAAGGACTGGAGCAACCCGAAGGGTCCCACCACATTGGGCCCGCGCCGCATCATGATCGCGCCGAGCACCTTGCGGTCGACATAGATCACCATCGCCACGGAGAGCATGACGAGCAGCGAGATCACGATGATCCCGGTCAGCGTCGCGACGGTCCAGGCCCATTCGTAAGGCAGGCCGAGGGATTGGAAGAAGGCGGTCATTCCGCGGCCTCCTTAACGTCAGCCCCGTGCAGCAATTCGTCCGAGCACTGCTGCATCACTGCGCTGGCGCGGGCGATGGAGTTGGTGAGGTAGAAGTCCTTGACCGGGTAGCCCGCGATCTCGCCTTCGAACTTGGCGCCGCTGTCCGCCTTGGGCAGCGGGCCGTAATCGGCAAGGCCTTCTTCCCCGAAGGCGGGGACAGCGGCAATCATCGCGGCCTGAAGCTGGTCGAAGCTGTCGAAGCCGACGGTGACACCGAGCGCATCGGCGAGCGCGCGCAGGATCGTCCAGTCCTCACGCGCGTCGCCGGGGGCGAACACGGCCTTCTCGGCGAACTGCACCCGGCCTTCGGTGTTGACGTAAGTCCCGTCCTTTTCGGCGTAGGATGCGCCCGGCAGGATGATGTCGGCGTGATGCGCGCCCTTGTCGCCGTGGTGGCCGATATAGACCTTCAGGCTGCCCGCGTAAGGCGCATAGTCCATCTCGTCCGCGCCGAGGCTGAGCAGCACCTTGGGGCTGGCTGCGGCAATGTCGCCCATCCCGCCGGGCAGCGTGAAGCCGAGCATCAGCGAAGCCATACGCGCCGCCGAGATGTGCAGCACGTTGAAGCCGTTCCAATCGTCACGCAACAGATTGAACTTGTCCACCAGCTTGAGCGCAGCCGGCAGCGCGCCCTTGGCCAGAGCCGCCGCGCCGACAATCACCGCCGGACGCTGGGCCGACTTCATGACGTCACCCAATTCCTTGGGAATGCGGTTGAGGATCTTGAGGTCGGACCCGAGGAAGGTCGCCGGATAGGTCGGGTCCCATTCGGGGCCGATGATGAAGACCTTCGCCCCCGCCTTCACCGCCTTGCGCAGGCGGACATTGAGCAGCGCCGCCTCCCAGCGGACATTGCTGCCGATGATCAGGATCGCGTCGGCGGTCTCGATCCCGGCAAAGGTGCTGTTGAAATTCACCGCCGCGAGGTTCGACACGTCATAGGTCATGCCAGTCTGGCGCGCCTCGGTGAGGTTCGAGCCGCAGGCATTGACGAGCGCCTTGGCGGCGAACATCGTTTCCGCGTCGAGCAAATCACCCGCCACCGCCGCGATGCTGGCCTTGTCGCCCTCGAGCTCAGAGGCGATCATGCCGAAGGCTTCGGTCCAGTCAGCCGGTTGCAGCTTGCCCTCGCGGCGCACCCACACGCGGTCCAAGCGGCGCTTGGTCAGCCCGTCGACCTGATAGCGGCCCTTGTCTGAAAGCCACTCCTCGTTGACGTCGTCGTTCACCCGCGGCAGCGCGCGCATGACTTCGCGGCCCTTGGAGTGGAGCGTGATGTTCGCGCCCACCGCGTCGGATACGTCGATGCTCAGCGTCTTCTTCAGCTCCCACGGCCGCGCCTCGAAAGCATAGGGCCGCGAGGTCAGCGCGCCGACCGGGCACAGGTCGATGACGTTGGCCGAAAGCTCATGCGCCGCTGCCTGCTCCAGGTAGGTGGTGATCTGCATGTCCTCGCCGCGATAGAGCGCGCCGATTTCGTCCACGCCCGCGATCTCTTCCGAGAAGCGCACGCAGCGGGTGCAGTGGATGCAGCGGGTCATGATCGTCTTGATCAGCGGGCCCATGTATTTCTCGGTCACCGCGCGCTTGTTCTCGTGATAGCGCGAGCCGCCGCGGCCATAGGCAACCGCCTGATCCTGAAGATCGCACTCGCCGCCCTGATCGCAGATCGGGCAATCGAGCGGGTGGTTGATGAGGAGGAACTCCATCACCCCTTCGCGGGCCTTCTTGACCATGGGCGAATCGGTGCGGATTTCCTGACCCTCGGCAGCCGGCAGCGCGCAGGAGGCCTGCGGCTTGGGCGGCCCGGGCTTCACCTCGACAAGGCACATGCGGCAATTGCCGGCGATGGAGAGGCGCTCGTGATAGCAGAAGCGCGGGATTTCCTTGCCCGCGAGCTCGCACGCCTGGAGGACAGTCGCGCCTGCCGGGACCTCGATTTCCTGACCGTCTACGGTGACCTTGGGCATTACTCGGCTGCCTCTTGGAATTGCGCGTTATGTTCGTTGATCCGCCGCTCGAGCTCGGGGCGGAAGTGGCGGATGAGGCCCTGGATCGGCCATGCGGCGGCGTCGCCCAGCGCGCAGATGGTGTGGCCTTCGACCTGCTTGGTGACTTCCTGCAGCATGTCAATTTCCTCGATTGCTGCATCGCCCGTGCGCAGGCGCTCCATCATGCGCCACATCCAGCCCGTGCCTTCGCGGCAGGGGGTGCACTGGCCGCAGGACTCGTGCTTGTAGAAATAGGAGAGGCGGCTGATCGCGCGGACAATGTCGGTCGACTTGTCCATGACGATCACCGCTGCGGTGCCGAGGCCGGAGCCCAACTCCTTGAGCCCGTCGAAATCCATCGGCGCGTTGCGGATCTGCGCGGCAGGCACCAGCGGGACTGACGAACCGCCCGGGATCACCGCCAGCAGATTGTCCCACCCGCCGCGGATGCCGCCGCAGTGCTTCTCGATCAGCTCTTCAAAGCTGATGCTCATCGCTTCCTCGACTACGCAGGGCTTTTCCACGTGGCCGCTGATCTGGAACAGCTTGGTGCCCTTGTTGTTCTCGCGCCCGAAGCTCGAGAACCACGAGGCCCCGCGCCGAAGGATCGTCGGTGCGACCGCGATGCTCTCGACGTTGTTGACCGTGGTCGGACAGCCATAAAGGCCCGCACCCGCCGGGAACGGGGGCTTGAGGCGTGGCTGGCCCTTCTTGCCCTCGAGGCTCTCGATCATCGCGGTCTCTTCGCCGCAGATATAGGCACCCGCACCGCGGTGCATGAAGACATCGAAATCGTAGCCCGAACCGCAGGCGTTCTTGCCGATCAGGCCCGCGTCATAGGCCTCGTGGATCGCCTTCTGGAGCGTCTCGGCTTCGCGGATATATTCGCCGCGGATGTAGATATAGGCCGCCCGCGCGCGCATCGCGAAGCCCGCGACCAGCGCGCCTTCGACCAGCTTGTGCGGATCGTGACGGATGACCTCGCGGTCCTTGCACGAACCTGGCTCGGATTCGTCGGCGTTGATGACGAGGAAGCTCGGACGACCGTCACGCGATTCCTTGGGCATGAAGGACCACTTGAGCCCCGTCGGGAAGCCCGCCCCGCCCCGTCCGCGCAGGCCCGATGCCTTGATTTCCTCGATGATCGCCTCGGGCCCGCGTTCAAGCAGCGCCTTGGTGCTGTCCCAGTCGCCACGCGCCTGCGCCGCCTTCAAGCCCCAGTCCTGAAAGCCGTAGACGTTGGTGAAGATGCGGTCCTTATCCGCCAGCATTGCTGCCATCCCTCTTTTTGGCGCGCTTGATGCGCACCAGCGAAATCACCTGAAATGCGAGGCCCAGCCCCATCAAGGCCACGCCCATATTCATCTCTCCGGTCGCGCTCAGCACGGCACCGGCGGCAAAGCCGGTAAGGCCGAGGATCGCAAAGAGCAGCGTCACCCCGTTCATCCGATCGCCCCTTGCTGCCACAGCCCGGCGAGCACAGCGACGATGAGCAGGATCACGCCCACGCGGATCACGCCCATCAGCAGCTTGTAGGCAATGAAGCCCAGCAGCAGCGCGCCGAAAATGGAGGCGATGGTTTCCACCTTACCACTCGCCCCGGTAATCGTGGTTGGCATCGACCATCGCAGTCAGCGTGGTCGGCCCGCCCGAGGGCTCGGACGTGTGACGGCCCGGCTCCTGCGTCCCGGACTTGGGCTGCTGGCCTGCCGCAAGCGCATCGAGCACCGCGTCGAGGCGCTCGGGTGTCAGATCCTCGTAGTTGTCGTCGTTGATCTGGACCATCGGCGCGGTCGCGCAATTGCCCATGCATTCGACCTCGGTGAGGGTCCACAACCCGTCTTCCGAAACCTCGCCCTTCCTCATGCCGCGCTTCTTGCAGGCGGCCATGATGTCGTCGCTCCCGCGAAGCATGCAGGGCGTCGTCCCGCACACCTGCACGTGGAATTTGCCGACGGGTTTCAAGTTATACATGAAATAGAAGCTGGCGACTTCGAGCACGCGGATCACAGGCATGTCGAGATACTTGGCGACATACTCGATTACCGGCAGCGGCAGCCAGCCCTGGGTATCGGTCTCCGCGCCGACCTGCCGCTGGGCAAGATCGAGCAGCGGCATCACCGCGCTACGCTGACGCCCCTCGGGATACTTGGCGATATGCCAGTCGGCGGTTTTCTTGTTCTCCGGCGTCCATGCGAACGCACCCCAACGGGCGCGCAGTTCGGGGGTGTCGGGAGCGGGGGTACGGTCAGCCATGAGTAGAGCCCAACTTTGCGGCGCTTTGATCTCGAGTGTCACGCCAAAGATCCCACCCAAATCGGGCGACTTGGAATAGCGCCAAAGCCGCACCTACTATCAAGGAACGGGACATATCGACCACACCATCATCAGCATACGTGAGCAAAGCCAGAGTCGTGAACCCAGCGCAAAAGTAGACAAGCATCTCGGTAGCGAGGCCGAAGGCGATTACTTTCTTCACCGGTCGCACTCCCCGAACACCACGTCGATCGCGCCCAGAATGGCGGTCGCGTCGGGCAGCATGTGGCCCTTGCTCATGAAGTCCATAGCCTGCAGGTGCGAGAAGGCCGTGGGGCGGATCTTGCAGCGGTACGGCTTGTTGGTGCCATCGCTGACGAGATAGACGCCGAACTCGCCCTTGGGGCTTTCGGTCGCCACGTAAACCTCGCCTGCGGGGACGTGGAAGCCTTCGGTGTAGAGCTTGAAGTGATGGATCAGGCTTTCCATCGACTGCTTCATCTCGCCGCGCTTGGGCGGGGACACCTTGCCGTCGGTGCTGGCAATCGGCCCGGTCGGCATGTCGCGCAGGCACTGACGGATGATCTTGGCGCTCTCGTAGACTTCCTTCACGCGCACCATGAAGCGGTCATAGCAATCGCTGTTGGTGCCCACCGGGATGTCGAATTCCATGCGGTCATAGACGTCGTAGGGCTGGCTCTTGCGCAGGTCCCACGGAATGCCGGCAGCGCGGATCATCGGGCCGCTGAAGCCCCAAGCCACGGCATCATCGCGGCTGACAACGGCGATATCGACATTGCGCTGCTTAAAGATGCGGTTGTCCATGACGAGACTCATCGCGTCTTCGAAAAGCTGGAAGAAGCGGTTGTCGAGCCAGTCGCCGATATCGACCAGCAGCTTCTCCGGCACGTCCTGATGGACCCCGCCCGGGCGGAAATAGGCGCTGTGCATCCGCGCGCCTGACGCCCGTTCGAAGAAGTTGAGGCAATCCTCTCGCAGGTCCATGATCCACAGGTTCGGCGTGAACGCGCCGACATCGAGGATGTGCGCGCCCATGTTGAGCATGTGGTTGCAGATGCGGGTCAGCTCGGCGAACAGCACGCGCAGGTATTGGGCGCGGATGGGCACTTCGAGGTTCAGCAGCTTTTCGATGGCGAGCACATAGGAGTGCTCCATCGCCAGCGGAGAGCAGTAATCGAGCCGGTCGAAGTAGGGCAGTGCCTGAAGATAGGTCTTGTGCTCGATCAGCTTTTCGGTGCCGCGGTGGAGCAGGCCGACATGCGGGTCGATCCGCTCGATAACCTCGCCGTCCAGTTCCATCACCATGCGCAGCACCCCGTGCGCGGCCGGGTGCTGGGGGCCGAAATTGATCGTGTAGTTGGAGATCACCTCACCCGTGGTGGTGAGCGATTCTTCGCGTTGCATGCTCATTTCTTCGCCTCCCCTTGCGGAGCGGAAGGGGCTTTTTCGTCGCCCGGCAGCACGTAGTCCGCGCCCTCCCACGGGGAGAGGAAATCGAAGCTGCGCATTTCCTGCGCGAGCTCCACAGGCTCGTACACAACCCGCTTTTCCTCTTCGGAATAGCGCAGTTCGGTGTAGCCCGTCATCGGGAAGTCCTTGCGGAAGGGATGCCCTTCGAAGCCGTAGTCGGTGAGGATACGGCGCAGATCGGGGTTCCCGGCGAAAGTCACGCCGTACATGTCGAAAACCTCGCGTTCGAGCCAGCCTGCATTGGGCCACAGCGTGGTGACAGTCGGCACCGGAGTGCTCTCGCTCGCCGAACACTTGACCATGATGCGGTGGTTCTTGGTCAGGCTCTGGAGCATGTAGACGACTTCGAAGCGTTCTGCGCGCGAGGGATAGTCCGCCCCCGCGATTTCCATAAGCTGCTGATAGGCGTGGTCATCGCGCAGAATGCGCAGGACTTTATCCACCGCATCGCGCTCGACACGGAAGATCACCTCGCCGTGCGCTTCGTGGGCCTCGATCAGCCAGACCGAAATCGTCTCGCTGATGGCTTCGATCACGCCCTCGTTGGAAGCGAACTTCGGGGCGGAATGGAGAACAGCCATGATGCCTCGCCCTTATCTCTCGATGGTGCCGACGCGGCGGATCTTCCGCTGCAGTTGCATGACGCCGTAAAGCAGCGCCTCGGCGGTCGGCGGGCAGCCGGGGACGTAAATGTCGACCGGCACAATCCGGTCGCAGCCGCGCACCACCGAATAGGAATAGTGATAATAGCCGCCGCCATTGGCGCAGCTGCCCATGCTGATCACATACTTGGGGTCCGACATCTGGTCATAGACCTTGCGCAGCGCCGGAGCCATCTTGTTGCACAGCGTGCCCGCGACGATCATCACGTCCGACTGACGCGGGGACGCGCGCGGCGCGGCGCCAAAGCGCTCCATGTCATAACGCGGCATGTTCACGTGGATCATCTCGACCGCGCAGCAGGCAAGGCCGAAGGTCATCCACCACAGCGAGCCTGTGCGCGCCCACTGGAACAGCTCCTCGGTCGAGGTGACAAGGAAGCCCTTGTCGGTCACCTCGGTCTGGAGCGCCTGGAAGAAATCGGCATCGGGTGCGCGAACCTCACCGCCCTGCGCGGTGGCCAGCTTCGACATGTCCGGAAGTCCCTGGGGAGGAGAAACGATGCTATTCATTCCCAGTCCAACGCCCCTTTCTTCCATTCATAGGCAAGGCCAACCGCGAGGATGAACAGGAACACCATCATCCCGCCCCAACCGATCCAGCCAGTCTCGCCAAGGCTTACCGCCCAGGGAAACAGGAACGCCGCTTCGAGATCGAAGACGATGAAGCTGATCGCGACGAGGTAGAAGCGCACGTCGAACTGGCTGCGCGCGTCCTCGAACGCGGGGAAACCGCATTCATATTCGCTCAGCTTTTCCGCATCCGGATTGTGCACACCAGTAAGGCGCGACACCGCCATCGGAGCCACGACGAAAAGCAACGAAAGCCCGAAGGCAACGAGCACGAATAACAGTATCGGCAGATACTGGCTGAGATCGATCACAGCGATGTCCAAGCTATTAATCCCGCTGGTCGCCCTAAGCCTGTCAGCCGCAAGGCGCAAGCCCGAGACTCGGGGAAAACCCCGTACGGTTGTTGCAGGAAATCGAACAGACGTTGCGGACGCGGCCTACTTCATCATGCGCGCCGCAGCCTGCTCGGTTGCTTTGCCATAAGGCGGTTTGAGCCCGCCGAGCTTGGCAATGTCGATCTTGGGCTGATGATAGACTGCACGGGCATGGCTGAATTCGCGGAAGCCTTCGATGGCGTGATAGCTGCCCATGCCCGACGGCCCCACGCCGCCGAACGGCAGGTCCTCCATCGAGACGTGGAACACCACATCGTTGGTCGTCACCCCGCCGGAAATGGTGCGGGTCAGCACGCGCTCCTGCTCGGACTTGTCCTCGCCGAAATAATAGAGGCCGAGCGGGCGGTCGTGATCGTTGATGTAGTCGACCGCCTGATCGACCGATTTATACGTCATCACCGGCAGGACCGGGCCGAAGATTTCCTCCTGCATCACGGTCATGTCATCACTCACGCCGCGCAGCACGGTAAGCGGCATCTTGCGCTGGTTCGCGTTGGCGAAATCCTCGCCGGCCGGATTGACCTCGATCACCTCTGCACCCTTGTCGCGTGCATCGGCAACGAGGCCCTGAAGCCGCTCGAAGTGCCGGTCCGACACGATCGAGGCGTAGTCATCATTGTCGAGAATGCGCGGATACATCGCCGCTGCCGCACCGGTCACGCCCGCAACGGCCTCGTCCGCCTTATCCTCGGGCACCATCAGATAATCCGGGGCAAGACAGATTTGCCCCGCATTCATCATCTTGCCGATGGCAATGCGCTCGCCCGCCTTGGCGAAATCTGCGCTGCGCCCCATGACCACCGGCGACTTGCCGCCGAGTTCAAGCGTGACCGGGACAAGATTCGCAGCCGCGGCCTGCATCACCCGCCGTCCCGTCGCGGTCGAGCCGGTGAACACCAGATGATCGAAGGGCAAGGAAGAAAACGCCGCGGCCACTTCCGGTCCACCGGTGACGACCGACACTTCTTCGGGCGAAAAATACTCCGCCGTGAGCTTCGCCATCAACTCGCTCGTGCGCTCGGTGAATTCGGACGGCTTGATCATGGCGCGGTTGCCCGCCGCCAACACCTGCATGAGCGGGCCAAAAGCCAGCTGCACCGGAAAATTCCAGGGTGAGAGAATACCGATCACACCTTTGGGCTCATAACGCAGCTCTGCCTTTGCCCCGAGCAGTCCAAGCGGAAACTGGACCTTGCGCTTTTCGGTTCTCGCCCAGCTGTCCATGTGCTTGAGCGCGTGCGCGCCGGCGCCAACCGTCGCTGCAATATCGGTGAGCATCGACTGGTGCATCGAACGGCTGCCGAAATCATCGCTCATTGCCTTGGCGAATTCCTCGCCATGATCTTTCACCAGCGCCATGGCCCGGCGGATGCGATCCTTGCGCACGGACATCGCTTCTGGCCGCGATGCGGTGAAGGCGGCGCGCTGGCGGGCCAGCAGGGCTTCGAGTTCTTCGCGGCGGTCGTCGGCCATGTCGTTCTCCCGTTCGGACATATGCGTTGTTATTTGAGACGCGTTGTTGCGCAAAGCCGTCCGCCTGACAAGCATGTTGCCTGCGCGCTCGCGCAATTGCCAATACCGCAATGCAGCATTAGAGCCTGCCGCCAATCTTCATTCCCTCACGGAAGGATAACGCCATGAGCCAGCTTTCGCCCACCGATCCGATCGTCATCCTGTCTTACGCCCGCACCCCGATGGGGGCGATGCAGGGCGCGCTGGCCGACGTTGCCGCGACCGATCTGGGCGCGATTGCGGTCAAGGCCGCGGTCGAGCGTGCTGGCGTTGCCGGCGCGGATATCGACCGTGCCTACATCGGCTGCGTGCTTCCCGCAGGCCTTGGCCAGGCCCCGGCGCGCCAGGCCGCCATCAAGGCAGGCCTGCCGCAGTCGGTCGAAGCGACGACCGTCAACAAGGTGTGCGGATCGGGCATGCAAACCGTGATCATGGGCGCCGAGGCTCTCGCAGCCGGTACCATCGACATGGTGGTTGCCGGCGGCATGGAGAGCATGACCAATGCGCCCTACCTGCTCAAGAAGCACCGCTCGGGCGCACGTATCGGCCACGACACGGCCTATGACCATATGTTCCTTGACGGGCTGGAAGACGCCTACGAGCCGGGCCGCGCCATGGGCACTTTCGCGCAGGACACCGCCAATGCCTACCAGATGACCCGCGAGGAGATGGACGCTTACTCCATCGAATCGCTCGCCCGCGCCAATGCGGCCATCGCCAGCGGTGCCTTTGCCGACGAAGTCGTGCCGGTCACGGTTTCGACCCGCGCTGGCGACGTTGTGGTTGAGCATGATGAGGCTCCCTCGAAGGGACGCCCCGACAAGATCCCGCAGCTGAAGCCGGCCTTCGCCAAGGACGGGACCATCACCGCGGCAACCTCCAGTTCGATTTCGGATGGTGCGGCCGCGCTCGTTCTGACCCGCACGAGCGTTGCCGAGGCAAAGGGGCTTGCTCCGGTTGCCCGCGTGGTTGCCACTGCCGCGCATGCACAAGCGCCCGCACAGTTCACCACTGCCCCGATCCCGGCGATTCGCAAAGTGCTCGACCGCGCCGGCTGGAGCATCGACGACGTAGACCTCTTCGAAGTCAACGAGGCCTTTGCCTGTGTCGCCATGTTCGCAATGCGCGATCTCGGCATTCCGCACGACAAGATCAACGTGAATGGCGGCGGCACCGCGCTTGGCCACCCGATCGGTGCGAGCGGCGCCCGCATTATCGTCACGCTGATTGCCGCGCTGAAGGCACAGGGCAAGAAGCGCGGTGTGGCCTCGCTCTGCATCGGCGGAGGCGAAGCGACTGCTGTGGCGGTTGAACTCGTTTGACCGACAGAGCCGGGCGACGGGCTTACTCGTCGCCCGGGAGCTTTTCGGTGCCCCACAAGCGGCCGGCTTCGACCCAGCCCTTTCGGCCCGTGATATCGACCTCGCACCACGCCTCGCGGCATTTGAGCAGTGCCGCGACCACACCAGGCTGGGCGCGCCATTTCACCTTTGAAGCAGCGGAAGGCTCGGCCCTCACCTCTGCCAGTGCGGCGCCGGTGACAAGCGCCCCGCGCGCCGGATTGAGCTGGCTCGACGCGATCCAGCCCTGCGTGCCCTCCGGATCCTCGACCAGACGCCAGCCCTCGCGCACACGCACCACCTTCACCGGAAGACCCTTGCGCTTGTAGACCCATTCGATCGGATATTCCTCGCTCGGCCCGACGCGCATGCGCACTTCGTCGTAACGCAGCGAAGCCCAATAGGGCAACGCACGGTCCTGCGCGTGCAATGGCACCGCGATCACCGCCGCAAGAGCTGCGAAAACGACGCCGAAAGATCTGAAATTCCGCATGGCTATGCCGATAGCCGCTCTTCCATTGCGCTTTCAAGCGGGGTGTTCGCGCAATTGCAGGGATCGCGCCTTGACCATGCGCCCTGTGAAGCATTAGCCGGTAGACATGACACAGCGCCCTGCCCGCCCGCTCGACCGCCGCCCGCGCGTCATCGTGACCCGCCACCTTATGCCCTCGGTCGAGGCACGGATGCGCGAGTTGTTCGATGTGGTGCTGAACGAAGCCGACGTTCCGCTGACCCGTGACCAACTGGCCGCAGCGATGCAGGATTGCGATGTGCTGGTGCCGACGGTGACCGACCGGATCGATGCCGATCTGATCGCGGGCGTGGGCGAGCAGCTCGGCCTGATTGCCAGCTTCGGTGCAGGAACGGAACATATCGATCTGGCCGCAGCAGCCGCGCGCAAGATCATCGTGACCAATACGCCGGGCGTATTCACCGACGACACCGCCGACCTGACAATGGCGGGGATCATCGGCGTGCCACGCCGCATCCGCGAGGGCACCGCGCTGGTCCGGCGCGGCGAGTGGACCGGCTGGGCACCCTCCGGCCTGCTCGGCAGAAAGCTGGCCGGCAAGGTTCTCGGGATTATCGGCATGGGACGCATCGGCCAGGCCGTTGCCCACCGCGCCCGCGCTTTCGGCCTCGAAATCGCCTACTACAACCGCAAGCCTTTGCCCGAAGCCGTCGAGCGGATGCTGGGCGCACGATACGTGGGCAATGTCGATGAGCTGATGGCAGAGGCCGATATTCTCACCCTCCATTGCCCGTTGAGCGAAGAGACGCGCCATATGATCGATGCGCGCCGCATCGCGCTGATGAAGCCGGGGAGCAGCATCGTGAACACCGCGCGCGGAGAACTGATCGATCAGGAAGCGCTGATTGCGGCTCTGGAATCAGGCCACCTCGCGGGCGCCGGGCTGGACGTCTATCCCGACGAACCGCACGTCGACCCGCGCCTGATCGCGCACCCGAACGTCATGACCCTGCCCCACATCGGCAGCGCAACGGCGGAAGGCCGCGAGGATTCGGGTCACAAGGTGATCGCCAACATCCGCATGTGGGCCGACGGCCACCGCCCGCCCGATCAGGTGCTTGACGCGCTGGTGCGGGGATGAACCCGCACCGGCACTGACCCTCAATCCCCCGTCAAAATCCGTTCGACCAACTCGCCCACGGTGGGCGTGTAGCCGTTCGAATAGAACGGGTCCTGCTTGAAGCGGTAGGCCGCATGGCCGGCGAAGGCGAGGTTGTTGTCCGGATCATCGCCATGGGCGATGTCTTGCAGGGTCTTCTGGATGCAGAAGCTGCGCGGATCGGCCAGGCGACCTGTGGTGTAGTCGTCGTGATCCTTCCAGCTCGAAAACTGGCAGTGCGACAAGCAGCCCATGCAGTCCTGCTGATCCTTGCGGATGGTCTCGCGGGATTCCGGCGTCACAAAGACGATGGTGTTGTCCGGTGTCTTCAGCGGCTCGGTATGCCCGGCGCGCATCCACATTTCGGCCTTGGCCTTGTCTTCGGGCTTCACCCAGAAGCTGCGGGCCTTGCCGTCTTCGCCCAGCTGCATCGTGCCCTCTTCCTCGCCGCGTTTGAAGAACGGGATCTGGCGTTCGGAACGGTGCATCAGATCGTAGAGGAACGGGGTCTTGACCGCGCTCGAATAGAAACCGGTCGGCGAGAACTTGTGGAGCAGCACGTCGCCCGGTTCCACGGTGCGCAGCATGTCCTTCCAGATCTGCGGGATCGGGCTTTCCTGCGTCAGCAGCGGCCGCGTGCCGAACTGGAAGGCGATCGTGCCGAGCTCGGGATTGTCGATCCAGTCGTTCCATTCGCGCAGGAACCACACTCCGCCCGCCATGACGATGGGCACGCTGTCCGGCACGCCTTCGGCACGCATCGTGTCGCGCAGCACCTTGACGCGGGGGTACGGGTCTTCGGGCTTGGTCGGATCTTCCGCGTTCGAAAGGCCGTTGTGGCCGCCGGCAAGCCAGGGGTCTTCGTAGACCACCGCAGCCATAAGATCGGGGACCTTGTGGTAGCTGCGCTTCCACAGCGCACGGAAAGCCCGGCCCGAGCTGACGATCGGCAGGTAGCAGACGTTGAAGCGCGCCGCGATTTCCGCGAGTTTGTAGGGCATCCCTGCGCCGCAGGTGACGCCGGTGACCATGCCGCGCGTGTTTTCCAGAACGCCTTCGAGCACGGCCTGCGCCCCGCCCATTTCCCACAGCACGTTGATATTGATCGCACCCTTGCCGTTCGCGATCTCGTAGGCCTTTTTGACCTGCGTGGTCGCACCGTCGATGGCGTAGCGGATCAGTTCCTGATGGCGTTCTTCGCGGGTGCGGCCGTGATAGACCTGCGGAACCGGATTGCCGTCCGCGTCATAGCTGTCGGCATTGACCGCGCTGACAGTGCCGATCCCGCCGGCCGCCGCCCATGCACCCGAACTGGCGTGGTTGGTCGCCGATACGCCTTTGCCGCCTTCGACCAGCGGCCAAACTTCGCGCCCGCCATAGACGATCGGGCTCAATCCCTTGAACAATGAAAACTCCCCTTCGCGCCGTCCCGTGGCGCGCATTTGCAGGTTGATCACATAGAGGCCAGATACGCACGCCGCAACGATTGAGACGGCGCAATTGCTAGCCTGCGCGGCAAACCCTGATGGCCTCGGGCTCGATCCGCTGGGCGCCGCGTTCGAAGCGGGCGAAATAGCCCTTGATATCAGGCCGTTCGATATATTCGACCAGCACGTAACCGACCGCCTCGAATTCGCAAAACAGCAGGGTGTGAGGCAGCCCGTGGCGCCCGACAGTGGTTTCGCTTTCCACGACAATGATCTGCCCGCCCGCGTTGAGCGCTGGCCACATACGCCACAGAAAGGCGTAAGGGTCGGTTACTTCGTGGTACATGTGCACCATGAAGATACGGTCGAAACTGTCTGGCGGCAGCTGCGGATCGGATGGTTCGCCGGGCTTGATCGAGATGTTCTCGAGACGCTCGCGCTCTACCCGTCGCCCGAGCCGCTCCAGTGCTTCGCGGCTGATGTCCTGCGCAAGCACCCGGCCATCGTTACCAACGCGCTCGGCCAGCCTTACGGTGTAGTAGCCTTCGCCCGCACCAATATCCGCCACTGTCATGCCCGGACGGATATCGGCGAGGTCCATCACGACCTGCGCCTCGTTGCGCTCGTCGCGAACGTCCTCGTCGGAAAACTGGTTCGAAACCACCTTGGCGACGGGCCGGTCGGGAGCAGGGAATTCGAGCGAGGTATCCGGCCTGTCCGTCGTGACCGGCATGATCTGGTCGCAGCCCGACAGCATAAGCGCTGCCACCGCGGCCACCCCCGGCACCCATGCGCGCCGCCGGGCCATGGCTATTCCACGTCCTCGATCTCGACCTTCTCGCCGGTCACCCGCTGGGCCAGCGCCGCGGAAATGAACGGCTCGATCGCCCCGTCGAGCACCGCATCGGGCGAGGTCGAGACCACACCGGTACGCAGGTCCTTGACCATCTGATACGGTTGCAGGACGTAGGAACGGATCTGGTGGCCCCAGCCAATGTCGCTCTTGGCCGAATGTTCGGCGCTGGCGGCTTCTTCGCGCGCGCGCATCTCCGCTTCATAGAGGCGCGCCTTGAGCATGTTCATCGCGATTTCGCGGTTCTTGTGCTGGCTGCGATCCTGCTGGCTCGCGACCACGATGCCGGTCGGCTGGTGGGTGATGCGAACCGCCGAGTCCGTGGTGTTGACGTGCTGCCCGCCCGCGCCGGATGCACGATAGGTATCGATCTTGAGGTCGGCCGGGTTGATCTCGATCTCGAAACTGTCGTCGATCACGGGATAAACCCACACGCTGGAAAAGCTGGTGTGGCGCCGGGCCGAGCTGTCGTAGGGGCTGATGCGGACGAGGCGGTGGACGCCGCTCTCGGTCTTGGCATAGCCATAGGCCCCGTCGCCCTTGATCAGCAGCGTTGCCGACTTGATGCCGGCCTGTTCGCCCGACTGGTATTCGACCGTATCGACCTTGAACCCGCGCCGTTCGGCCCAGCGGGCGTACATGCGCAGCAGCATCTCGGCCCAGTCCTGACTTTCGGTGCCGCCTGCGCCTGCGTGGATTTCGAGATAGGTGTCGTTGCCATCCGCCTCGCCCGACAACAGCGCCTGCACCTTGTCGGCATCGGCCCGGTCGGCGAGTGCCGCGAGTGTGCGCAGACCATCCTCGACGATAGAATCCTCGCCTTCGACCTCGCCCATCTCGATGAACTCGACCGCGTCGGCCATCTCGGCGGCGATTTCGTTAACGGTATTGACGGCTGTTTCCAGCGTCTTCTGCTCGCGGCTGATCGCCTGAGCCAGTTTGGGGTTGTCCCACAGGTTTGGGTCCTGCACGCGGGCATTAAGCTCATCAAGACGCCGAAGCG
Source organism: Erythrobacter sp. RANMB8 (assembly GCF_056848235.1). Classification (NCBI taxonomy): domain Bacteria; kingdom Pseudomonadati; phylum Pseudomonadota; class Alphaproteobacteria; order Sphingomonadales; family Erythrobacteraceae; genus Erythrobacter; species Erythrobacter sp. RANMB8. The sequence continues at coordinate 269,941 of NZ_JBREHG010000002.1, read as the reverse complement.
CCCGATCCCAATCGAGCGAAAGCCGCACCAGCGCCAGCGCTGCTTCGATCCGGTTGATATATGCCTGGCCTTCGGCCCGCATGGTCTATCCTTCAGTGACGCCCAAAAAGTCGGCCCCGCTTAGCGTCGGCGGCGCGATTGTAAAGCATGTGCGCCTGATCGTGACTTGGCTGCGCTACTTCCCCAGCGCCTTCACCGCCGCCAGCGTCTGTTCGACATGGCCGCGGTAATCGGCGTTCGAATGCACCGCGACAATCCTGCCATTGCGGGCGATGACATAGGAGGTGCGCGTTGTCAGGCCAGACTTGCCCATCGCAACATCGTAGGCCGCAATCACCTTGGGCGAGGCCACCCCGACCGGAAAGGCATCACGGCATTCCTCGCGGCTGAAGCGCTTGAGTGTCTCGATGTCGTCACCCGACATGCCGATGACGCTGGCTCCAGCCGCCTTGAACTGCGGCATTGCTTCGGCAAAGGCATTGGCTTCGAGGGTGCAGCCCTGTGTGAAGGCCTTGGGATAGAAATAGAGCACCACCGGCCCCTTCGCCAAGGCGGCGTTGAGCGAGAAGCCAAATTCTTTGCCAGCCAGCGCTGCGCGAGTGGCGAAAGCTGGCGCCTTTTCGCCCTTGGGCAATTCGGCAGCAGCAGGGGTGATCACGGCAGCCAGAGCTGCGGCGGCAAAAACAAGAGCGCGTTTCATATCGGACTAACCCGTGATGGGATGCGTGGTTCCATGCGAAGGCGACAGCTTCATTGAATGCCGCCTGGCTGCTCCACGAGATTAGCTGGCTGTTCCTCGACCGGATCGACCACAGCCCTTTCGGCATTCTTGCGCCCAGCCCGGATCAATTCGAGGATTTCGTTGCGCTTGGCAGCGATCTCGTCCTGCCGGGTGTAACGTTCGGGCTCGGTATCGGGCTTGAAGGCTTCCCAGATTATCGCCGACTTGGGATCGTCGCTCGGCCAGCCATCGAACACCTGCTTGCCGGATCGCCGATCGACCCGCACCATCCGCACGCCCTGCGGCGCGACCGCAGGAAGATCGGACCACTTCGCTTTGGTCTTTTCGATCAGGCTCTTCACGATCGGGGCGGAAATCGTACCGCCATAGGCATATCCGCCCATATTGCGCGGCTGATCAAAGCCAACGTAAGCACCGGCGATCATCGCCTGCGTGCCGCCGATGAACCACACGTCTTTCGGCCCCGTGGTGGTGCCGGTCTTGCCGAACAGCGGAAGATTGAGCGGGTTGAGCACGGTCGCCGTTCCGCGGCTGACCGCGCCGCGCAGCATATGCATGACCTGGAATGCGGTCCGGGCATCCATTGCCTGCTGCCCTTTGATCCCGAGGCGCGGCATCGGCTTGCCATCCCACTTGGGCATCGAACAGCCACGACAATCGCGGGTATCGGCCCGCCACAACACCTTGCCCCGCCGGTCCTGCACATAGTCGATGACAGTCGGCTGGTTGAGCCGCCCGTGATTGGCGAGCGCGCTGTAAGCCGACACCATCTTCACCAGTGTCGTTTCGCCAGCACCAAGCGCGGTCGAGGGATAAGCCGGAAACTTGCCGATCCCGAGTTTCTCGATCCCCTTGACCACATTTTGCATTCCGGCAGTCATGCCGATCTGCACGGTCATGATGTTCTGCGACTGCTCCAGACCGTACCGCATCGGAAACTGGCCGCCGGTGCCGCCGCGGATGCATTTCTCGCCAAGGTTTGCGCCCTGATAATAGCAGAACCGCGAGTTATCTATCTGGGTGGAAGGGGTCATGCCGTTGTCCAGCCCCGCAGCATAAACGAACGGCTTGATGGTCGATCCGGGCTGCCGCATCGCCTGCGTGGCGCGATTGAAGTCGGACAGGCGGTGATCGAAACCGCCCTGCATTGCCAGCACGCGGCCCGATTGCGCGGCCTGCACCACCAGCGCACCCTGCGCTTCGGGAATGGTGCGCACATTCCAGCCATTGCCCGAAGGGCTGGCCGCAATGACATCGCCGGCCTTCAGCGCATTCGGCAGACCGCCGAGCGGCGCCTCGCTGCCATCGGCAAACCCGATCCGCGCCGATGATCCGTTGCGGCTGGTCACCACACCGACCCGCCAGTCCTTGTAGTTGATCCCGAGCGGCGAACTTGCGAGCTGGCCCGCCCAGTTGCCCTCACCCACATCGATTGTCGCGATCGGCCCGGTCCATGCACGGCCGCCATGATAGCGCAGCAACCCTTCACGCAATGCATCGCGGGCAGCGATCTGCATATCCGGATCAAGCGAGGTGCGCACCCAAAGCCCGCCCGCATAGACACTGTTGCCACCATCTTCGGCAGTCTCGCCGAACCGTTCAATCAGTTCACGGCGCACTTCTTCGAGAAAGTATCCTGCATCGACGCTGCGTTCGCGACGCTGGGTCACAAGACCGAGCGGCTTTGCCGTGGCAGCTGCTTTCTCGGCTGACGTGATGAAGCCGTTGGCTTCCATCTGTTCGAGCACGAAATTGCGCCGGGTCAGCGCCGCCTGCTCCTGACCCTTGCGGCCATAGCGTTCGGGCGCCTTGGGGAGGATCGCCAGGAAGGCCGATTCATGCAGTTCGAGATCATCGACATCCTTGTCGAAATAGGCGCGCGCGGCCGCCTGCACTCCGAAAGAGCGTCGTCCCAACGGGATCTCGTTGAGATAAAGCTCGAGGATTTCCTGCTTGGTCAGCACCTGCTCGATGCGACCGGCGAGGATCATTTCCTTGAGTTTGCGGGTAACCGAGTACTCGTCACCCAGCAGCAGGTTCTTGGCGACTTGCTGGGTTATGGTCGAACCGCCCACGGCACGGCGCGTGCGCATGGGGTTGAGGTAATCGATCACGGCATTGGCGGTGCCAAGAAAATCGATGCCCCCATGGGTAAAGAAGGTCTTGTCCTCTGCCGAAAGATAGGCCTCGATCAACTGCTGCGGGAAATCGGCATATTGCAGCTGCACCCGGCGCTCGCGGGCGTAAGAGTGGACAATCTCGCCGTCATAGCCGCGCACCACTGTCGGTAGCGGAGTTTCGTAGGTCAGAAGGGCCTCGGCCTCGGGGAGGTCGCTTGCCAGCCAAACGAAGACTGCGACCCAGATCGCCAGAAACACGCCGAAAGCACTGGCGACAAGTTTGAACAGCAGGCTCTGCCGCCACTTGTCGGCAAACCATGCAAGCGCGCCGCCGATATCGCGATTCACGCGGTAACGCAGATAGGCCCAGCCAGAAAGGGGCGCTTCGGAAGAGGCTTGATCGGTCATGGACGCGGCGCAACTAGCACGCGGGCGGGCAGAAAGGCTAGCCGCTTTAGGCTGCTATTCCCCGCCTGCTCCCGTATCGGCGCGTCTGGCGAAATAGACGCGGATCGCCTGCGCCAGAGCTGCTGCATATTGCGCCCTTCCCTGCGTCGTCGTGAGCCGGGCACGGTCAGTGCGGTTGGTGACAAAACCACTCTCGAACAGCACGGAAGGAACATCGGGTGCGCGCAAGACCGCCAGAGCGGCAGAGCGCTTGGGTTGCGGATGAAAGGCGAGTTGCGCTTCTCCTTCGCGCACCACCAGCCCGGCAAATTCCAGCGCACTTTCCTGTGTGCGTTGTTGCGAGAGTTCGACAAGGATCGCGCTGACCGCCTCGCTTGCGCCCTCGATTGCAATCCCGTTCAGCCGGTCGGCATCATTCTCGCGTGCGGCGAAGCGGGCGGCAGCTTCGCTCGATGCCTGTTCGGACAGGGTGTAAATGCTCGCACCGCTGACATCGTCGCGCTCTCCGGCAGAGTCGGCATGGATGGAGATGAACAGATCGGCGTCGAGAAGTCGTGCGATTTCAGGTCGGTAAGGGAGCGGCAAGATACGATCGTCCTCCCTTGTCAGCGCAACGCGAATATTCCCCGCACGCAAAAGTTCGTCGCGCAATGCGATGGCGATGGCGAGCGTGATATCCTTTTCGCTGATCTTGCGCCCGGCAGCGTCGGTGCCAATCGCGCCGGGATCGCGTCCGCCGTGCCCTGCATCGATCACCACCAGCGGGCGGGAGGGATCGTCAGGTCCGGCGATATCCGGCAAATCGATAGCAAGGTCTTCCTGTTCCAGTGCAAAGCGCAGAACATAATCGCGTCCCCAATGCGGCACCGGGATCACGACATTCAGGGCGGCTGCCCCGCCAATCAGCAGCACGGGTGCCAGCAGCACGATCAGCAGCAGGGTGCGATAACTCATCCTGCAAGCGGCTTACGTTCTTGTGCCGAGGAAACGCAATAGAGTTGCGGGGTTTGCCCCACAGTGCTAGCGGTGTTGCCAGAGAGGCAGCATTATGGCGCAATCGCGCTCCGACCGCCCGCCTCTTGAGCCGGACCACTCCATTCTCACGGTTTCCGGCACAGTACAGGTTGATGCAGTGACACGACGTTTTTTCCCGCAAATCAGCATGATGCGCATCCCGCGCTCCGTTGCTGTTGCGGGTCAATGCGCGGCGGCTTGCCGCACGTCGATCAATGCAGACACGAGCTTCGCGCCGACCGCCCGCCACGGGCATGGCGCGACAATCCCTTCCGGCGCGACCTTCGGGCAGGCCGGTTCATCCCACAATTCGCGCCCCCTTCCCCCGCTCACGCGGCCAAGGCCGGGCGCATGGAGACTATTACATGGCAACGCGCATGCTTATCGATGCGCGCCACCCGGAAGAAACCCGGGTGGCGGTTCTGCAAGGCAACCGGATTGAGGAATTCGATTTCGAATCTGCCGAACACAAGCAGATCAAAGGCAATATCTATCTCGCCAAGGTAACCCGGGTCGAACCTTCGCTGCAGGCGGCTTTCGTCGACTTTGGCGGCAACCGTCACGGCTTCCTCGCCTTCAGCGAAATCCATCCCGATTACTACCAGATCCCCAAGGCGGATCGTGACGCACTTCTCGCTGCCGATGCCGAAGCTGCCGAGGAAGAGGAACGGCTTCGCGCCGAAGAGGAAGCCGAAGGCATCTCTCCGGGTGACGAATACGACGCCGAAGACGATAGTGGTGAAGCACTGGCCGAAGACTTCGCCGAAAACGGGGTCGAGGAAGTCGACACCTCCGACAAGGACGACGTTGCCACGATCGAAGACGGCACCTCCGACGAGGACAGTTCGGACGACGATAATGGCGATGAAGAGCAGACCGACGAGGCTGGTCAGGATCGCGGGCGTGGCCGTCGCGGCCGGCGCCGTCAGGGCAAGGGTAATGACACTGCCAAGGGCCGCAGCCGCGCCAAGCAGGTCGACGAAGTTCGCGCCAAGCGGCAGGAATTGCGCCGCCGTTACAAGATCCAGGACGTTATCCAGCGCCGGCAGGTGCTGCTCGTTCAGGTCGTCAAGGAAGAGCGCGGCAACAAGGGCGCGGCGCTGACTACCTATCTCAGCCTTGCCGGGCGCTACACAGTGCTGATGCCGAATTCGTCGCATGGCGGCGGGATCAGCCGCAAGATCAGCTCGACCAGCGATCGCAAGCGGCTGAAGGACATGGTTTCGGACCTCAAGCTGCCCAAATCGATGGGCCTGATCGTCCGTACCGCCGGCATGAGCCGCACCAAGCCTGAGATCAAGCGCGACTTCGATTACCTCGCCCGCGTGTGGGACGAGATTCGCGAAAAGACGCTCGCATCGGTGGCGCCCGCGCTGATCCATTCGGACAGCGACCTGATCAAGCGAGCGATCCGCGATATCTATAACAAGGAAATCGAGGAAGTCGTCGTCGAGGGCGAGGAAGGCTACAAGTCGGCCAAGGCCTTCATGAAGCTGCTGATGCCCAGCCACGCGCGGCGGGTGAAGGCCTATTCCGATCCGGTGCCGCTGTTCCAGCGCTATGGCGCCGAAGACCAGTTGCGCGCGATGTATGATCCGATGGTGCAGCTGAAGAGCGGTGGCTATCTGATCATCAATCCGACCGAGGCGCTGGTGTCGATCGACATCAACTCCGGCCGCTCCACCAAGGAACACGGGATCGAGGCGACCGCGCTTCACACCAACCTTGAAGCCGCCAAGGAAATCGCCCGCCAGCTGCGCCTGCGCGACATGGCCGGTCTGGTCGTGATCGACTTCATCGACATGGAGTATTCCAACAACGTCCGTAAGGTCGAAAAGGCCATGAAGGAGGCGCTGAAGAACGATCGCGCCCGCATTCAGGTCGGCCGCATTTCGAGCTTCGGCCTTATGGAGATGAGCCGCCAGCGCCTGCGGACCGGCGTGCTTGAAGCCACCACCCGCCCCTGCCCGCATTGCGATGGCACCGGCCTTGTGCGCACCGCCTCCTCGGCGGGCCTCTCGGCGCTGCGTCTGATCGAGGACGAGGCGGCAAAGGGCAAGGGCACGCAGATCCGTCTGGCAGCCAGCACCGAAGCGGCGATCTACCTGCTCAACGAAAAGCGCGCCGATCTGGTCGAAATCGAACAGCGTTACGGCGTCAGCGTTGAAGTCGTGCCGGAAGGCGAGGACGAAGGCGCCAAGATGAGCGTGTCCAGTTCCGGACCCCGCCCGTCGCACGCGCCCAAGTTCGAACCGATCATCGACGAAGACGAGGACGAGGACCTCCCCGAGGAGGAAGAGGACTTCGCCGAGGAGGAAGAAGAACAGCGCGAACCGCGCGCCCGCCGCGAGCGGCGTGAGGGCGGGGACAACGAGGACGATGGTGGCCGCAAGAAAAAGCGCCGCCGCCGTCGGGGCGGCCGCAACCGCAACCGCGGTGATCGCGAAGATGGCCTCGAAGGCGAAAGCGGCGAAAGCGGCGATGCCGACGAGACGGCCGACGCTCAAGGCGACGCCGGTTCGGCGGAAGGTGAAGAGCAGAATGGCACCGATGCCGAAGGTCGTCCGAAAAAGCGTCGCCGTCGTGGCGGGCGCGGTCGCAAGCGGCGCGATGGCGCCGGCGAAGCGACAGAAGGCGAAAACACCGAGGACGGTGGTGGTGGCGAGGACGGCGAGGTAACCGCCGAAGCGTCCGAGCCTCAGGCAGTAGCGGCAACGCCGGAAGTCGCAGAGGCTGAGCCTGCAACCGAAGAAACCCCCGCGGAAAAGCCGAAGCGAAAGCGCGCCCCGCGCAAGACCAAGGCGATGCTCGCGGCGGAAGCCGATGCAGCCGCAGCTGCCGAGACCGAGGCTGAACCGGTCGCAGAAGCTGCTCCTGAGTCAGAAGCTGAGGCCGAGGCTCCAGTCGAGAAGCCCAAGCGCAAGCGCGCCCCGCGCAAGGCCAAGGTTGCTGATGCGGCTCCGGCAGAAACTGCCGAAGTCTCTCAGGCCGAGCCGGAAGCGCCCGCAAGCGCAGCAGAAAGCGATGCCCCCCCGGCCAGCGAAGCAAAGCCGCGCAAGGGTTGGTGGAGCCGCACTTTCGGCGAATAACGGCAACAAGCCGGGCGAATTTCAGGGGCGGGAGCAGGCAACTGCTCCCGCCCTTTGTTATGGCAGCTTGCGGGCGATGCCCCACTCCATCCACCCGGCAAATCGCGGTGCTTTGGGGGTATAGCCCTGACCCAGCGTCTCGACATCGAAGCCCGCGCCGGAAAGCGCTTCCGAAATCGGGCGAGTGAGGTGACAGCCGCCTGCAAGACGTTTCCACACTAGCTCTATCCGCTCCTGCCAGCCCCGCACCGATGCATCGGGCGCGCGGCCATGTTCAAGGAACAGCGCCTGTCCGCCCGGCCGAAGGATACGGCGCAGTTCGCGCATCACCTGCGCCGGATCATCGACCGAGCACAGGGTAAAGGTGCACACCACGCAATCGAAGCTGGCGTCGGCAAATGGGATCGCCTCGCCCCGCCCCTGCCTGAGATCGGCGGCCCAGCCCTTGTCCCTCGCAGCGGCACGTGCACCATCAAGCAAGCCTTCATGCGGATCGATCCCCGCGTAGGATGTGATCCGCGAAGGATCGTAGAACGCATGATTGATCCCGCCACCGCAGCCCAGCTCGAAAACGTCACCGGCAGCTCGCGGCACGACGGCCGCGCGCCGCTTCATGACCTGCCCCTGCGAACATGCGCAGGTGATCAAGCGCGGCATCACATTCGCCTCGTACCAGCTTTTCAGTCCCATCGATGCTTCCCTCGCTTCGCCTCTTTCCCTCTGCGACAAGGCGTGGCACGTTATGGCGCAATTGCCAAACCGGCTTCTGGGAGGATGCCTTTCATGTCCACCACCAACCCCGGCGCTTCCGCCTCCAGATCGGGGTTCCGTTTCCATCCCGGGCTGTGGATCGGAGCAGCGATGTTGCTCGCCTTTCCCGCACTCGGCACGATGATGAGCGAGGAGGTCAACTGGGGCCTTGAGGACTTCGCGGCAATGACGCTGTTGCTCGCGCTGCTATGCGGCGCGATCGAGGCTGCGCTGCACTTTCTGGATGCCCCGCGCTGGCGCATCGGCGGGATCATGCTAGCGGTGCTGATGTTCCTGACGATCTGGGCGCACCTTGCGGTTGGACTGTTCGACTAGGCCGGAACCTCCTCGCCGCGAAAATCGAACACCCGCCCAGACTGATCAGGGGCAAGACCTGCCAGCACACCGAGCAGATTGTCAGCGGCATCGCCCGGCGCAGTCAGCTGCCCTTCGGGCAAGCCTGACTGGAACGGTGCGGAAAGTGCGCTGTCGACCGTTCCCGGATGCAAGCCGGCGATCACGCCCAGCGGATGGGTGCGTGCCATCTCCAACGCGAAGTTCCGGATCAGCATGTTGAGCGCGGCCTTGCTCGCACGATAGGAATGCCACCCCCCGAGGCGATTGTCGGAGATCGACCCGACCCGCGCCGACAAGGCCGCAAATACAAAGCGTTCGTTGCGCGGCATCAGCGGCAGCATATGCTTGGCGACCAGTGCCGGGCCAATGGTGTTGAGCGCGAACACCTGCGCCATCGCCGCAGCATCAAGCCGCTTGTAGGTGCGCTCCGGTCCGGTGCCATCGGGAAGGGTAAGCACTCCGGTGGCAATAATTACCCATTGCGGCGGGGCATCCCGCATCATGGCGGCAGCAGCAGCAATGCTGGCTTCATCGGCAAGGTCAAAGGCGAAGGGACGGATCGCAGCGTGCCGCGGCCCCTCGCCAGACCGCGAACCGGCAAAGACCTGCCCGACGCCGCGAGCCGCGAGTGCCTCGCACAGCGCCCGGCCGATCCCCCCGCTCGCCCCGAACACGCAGGCGCTGCGCGGCCATTGTGACCCCATTTTCGATACTTGTGCTGTCATTGCCATCGCTGCTCAAGCGCCCCGCGAGCCGCTTGGTTCCGAACGGTGAGGCGCATTCAACGGTTGTGCAAAAGCGCGCAACTGCGCCCGCTTGCGCGGCGGGACAATGGCGCTAGATAGGGTGCAAATCAAAACGGGATCAGTTCATGGCAACCTTCACTCTGCCCAAGAATTCAAAGATCAACAACGCCGGCAAGGTGCACAAGGCATCGGGCGGGCGCGTGAAGGCGTTCAAGATCTACCGCTACGATCCCGATTCCGGCCAGAACCCGCGTTATGACAAGTTCGAGATCAATCTCGATGAATGCGGCCCGATGGTGCTGGACGCCCTGTTCAAGATCAAGAACGAGATCGATCCGACCCTGACCTTCCGCCGTTCGTGCCGTGAAGGCATCTGCGGTTCGTGCTCGATGAACATGAACGGCAAGAACGGCCTCGCCTGCACCACCGCAATCGAGGACCTGAAGGGCGAAATCCGCATCACGCCGCTGCCGCACATGGACGTGATCAAGGACCTGGTCCCCGATTTCACCCATTTCTACGCGCAATACGCCTCGATCCGCCCCTGGCTGCAAACAGTCAGCCCGACGCCGAGCGGCAAGGAACGGCTGCAATCGCCCGAACAGCGCGAACAGCTCGACGGCCTGTATGAATGCATCTTGTGCGCCTGCTGCTCGACCTCGTGTCCGTCCTACTGGTGGAACAGCGACAAGTTCCTTGGCCCGGCGATCCTGCTTCAGGCCTATCGCTGGCTGGCTGACAGCCGCGACGAGATGACCGGCGAACGACTCGATGCGCTCGAAGACCCGTTCCGGCTCTATCGCTGCCACACCATCATGAACTGCGCCAACGTGTGCCCCAAGGGCCTGAGCCCGGCCAAGGCGATCGCGGAGACCAAGAAGATGATGGCCGAGCGGGCCATCTGACGCGGTGACTTTCAAGGACGACGTGTTCGAGCACGGGCCGGACCCGGACAATCCGGGCTGGAACCACTGGAACCTCAAGGACCAGACGCTGTTCAACGGCGCGGTGATGGGCAAGCTCATCACCCGTGTCGATCCCGACGGGAAGGCGCGGCTCCGGATGTTTCCGGAGCGCAGGCACGAAAACCTCCAAGGTGTCATCCATGGCGCGATCACTCTCGCGCTGATCGATATCTCGCTGTTCGTGACCATGCACCGGATCGGTACCGGCAATGCGGGGCCTTCGGTTACTCTGGAACTTTCGACGCAATTCGTGGGCGGCGGTGATCCGAAACGGCCGCTGGATGCGGTGACCGAGATTGTGCGCGAAACCGGCAAGCTTGTGTTCGTGCGCGGGATGGTGGAGCAGGACGGCGATGTCGTCGCCAGCTTTTCGGGCATCGTGCGCAAGATGCAGCAACGACCGTGAGCGGATTGCTGGCGCGCTATGACGCGCTGATTGCCAGCGGAGAACTGCGCGCAGACCCCGACCAGCGTGCCGCGGCCGAGCGGCTCGACCGGTTGCAGCGCGAACTGGAAGCGCCGCCGCCGAAAAAGGGTCTGTTTGCCCGCCTCACCGGAACCGCAGCAGCCACCCCCGATCCTCGCGGCGTCTACCTGTGGGGCGGCGTCGGGCGCGGCAAGTCGATGCTGATGGACCTGTTCGTCGAAACACTCGGCATCTCCGCCAAGCGCCGCGTCCATTTCCATGAATTCATGCTCGAGGTTGACCGGCTGATCGCCGCCGAGCGCAAGGCCCAGCGGCAGGACCCGCTGATCGCGGTGGCAATGCGCATGGCAGAGCAAGTGCGCTGCCTCGCCTTTGACGAGATGGTCGTCAACAACACCGCCGACGCTGCAATCATGGGCCGGTTTTTCACCGCCTTGATGGAAAGCGGCACCGTGATCGTCACCACCTCCAACCGACCGCCCCGCGACCTTTACAAGGACGGGTTGAACCGATCGTTGTTCCTGCCCTTCATCGATCTGGTCGAGGCACGCATGGATGTGCTCAGCCTCAACGGACCAACCGATTACCGGCTGGAACGGATCGGCGGGCTGGCAACCTGGCACGCGCCGCTCGGCGATGCCGCCACCGCGCAGGTGCGGGAAGCCTTCTTCCGCCTGACCGACTTCGCGCCCGAGGATGCTGCCAATGTCCCCAGCGGCGAACTGGACCTTGGCGGCGGCCGCACCCTCTACGTGCCCAAGAGCCTCAAGGGCGTTGGCGTGTTCAGCTTCAAGAAGCTGTGCGGCGAAAACCGCGGAGCAGCGGATTACCTCGCAATCGCCCATGCCTATCACACGGTGATCCTTGTCGGCATCCCGAAGATGGGGCCGGAAAACCGCAACGAGGCGATCCGCTTCACCAAACTGATCGACGCGCTTTACGAAAACCGCGTGAAACTGTTCGCCACCGCCGCAGCCGAGCCGGAGCAGCTCTATCAGTCAGGCGACGGCGCGTTCGAATTCGAGCGGACGGTGAGCCGGCTCAACGAAATGCAGAGCGACGATTACATGGCGCTGGGCCACGGAGCGGAAGGCTAGGCGGAGACGCCGAGCTGCCCGAGCGATTTCTCCAGCATCAGCAATTGCCACAGGGTGCGCGAATGATCGGCGCGCCCTGCAATATGCGCCTCGGCCAATGCACCGATTGCTTGGCGATCGAAGAACCCGGTTTGCGCCAGACTGCCGCTGGCAATTCCCCGCGCCGCGCCTGCCAGCGGGCCGCGCAGCCATTCGGCGATTGGGGTCACGAAACCCTGTTTGGGCCGGTAGAGAATGTCATGCGGCAAATAGCGTTCGAGCGATTTCTTGAGCAGGAATTTGCCGGTCCCGCCTCTCACCCGCATCGCTTCGGGCAGGCGTGCGGCAAACTCCACCAGACGGTGGTCGAGCAGAGGCTCGCGCGCTTCGAGGCTTACCGCCATACTGGTGCGGTCCACCTTGGTAAGGATGTCTCCGGGCATCCAGAACATCAGGTCGGCATATTGCGCCCGGTCGAGACCCGAACGACCCGGAGCGGCGCGCATCAGCGCAACCAGTTCATCCTCGCCGCGAAAGCCCTGAAGGCTGGCGGTGAAGCCTTCGGAATAGAGCGCCCGCCGCGCATCCGGCAGTGTCACCGACAGGCCGCGGGCATAGCCCTCCTCGCCGCTCTCCGCGAGCGCCAGCAGGGTGGCCTTGGCGCGCAAGGGACGGGGTGCCCAATCGGCCTTGGGCCAGAGCCGGCCCAGCGCACCGAACAGGGGTTCGCGTAAACCGGCGGGTAGCACCGAACGGGCGCGTTCTTCGTGATGGTGGAACACCTGACGGCGGTATCCGGCAAAGGCCTCGTCCGCCCCATCACCCGACAGCGCCACAGTAACCCGTTCGCGCGCCAGCTGGCACACGCGCCATGTCGGCAGGGCAGAAGCATCGGCGAACGGCTCATCGAACATCGCGGCGAGAGTGTCGATCGCGGCGAAATCGTCGGTCGCGACAATCCGCTCCTGATGATCAGCACCGAACTTCGCCGCAACCTGACGGGCATAGGACGTCTCGTCATAGGCGGCGACATCGAAGCCGATCGAGCAGGTCTGCACCGGCGACGCGCTCGCCTCGCTCATCAGCGCGACCACGCCCGAGGAATCCACGCCTCCCGAAAGGAAAGCACCCAGCGGAACGTCCGCCACCATGCGCGAACGCACGCCTTCGCGCATCAGGTGGATCAGCTGCGCCGAAAGATCAGCCTCGCTGCCCTTTTCGCGGGCGGTGAAGTCTATATCCCACCACCGCTGCGGACGGCCCGGCGCCTTGCCCTGTTCAAGCAGCCAGAAATGCCCGGCAGGCAGCTTCTCGACCCCTGCAAGGATCGAATGGCTGTCAGGCACATAGCCCCAGGTCATATAAGCCTCGATCGCCTGCGGATTCACACGGCGGCGCAGCAGCGGGTGCGCGAGCAGGCCTTTGAGTTCCGAGGCAAAGGCGATGGAGCCATCCGATAAGGCCGCATGGAACAGCGGCTTCACCCCGAACCGGTCACGGGCGAGCAGCAGTTGGCGCTTGTCGCGGTCGAACAGCGCGAAGGCGAACATCCCGTCGAGCCGTGCGAGGCAATCGACGCCCCAGCGCCGGTAGGCTGCCAGAATCACCTCGGTGTCGCCGCTGGTGCGGAACGTAAAGCCCGCTTGTTCCAGCTCTGCGCGCAATTCGCGGAAATTGTAGATTTCGCCGTTGAAGACGATCACCGCCCTGCCATCGGGCGAATGCATCGGTTGCGGCGATCCGGCCACATCGATGATCGACAGGCGGCGGTGCCCAAGCCCTACCCCGTGATCGGTCCAAACCCCCGCCCCGTCAGGCCCGCGATGGGCGAGTGCATCGCACATCCGCTCGACCCGCGCAGGATCAACCGGCTTCGGGGTTTCGGCATGAAAGATCCCGGCAATTCCGCACATTTGCGGCGGCCTAAAGCATGGTGGCCAGCGCCGCAATCGCTGCAAAAGCGGCGATCACCAGCGCGGTGGCGAAGGGCGAAGGGCTGCGGGCTTCGGCGCGGGCGACCCAGCGCTGAGGCTCGATCGCTTTGGCGGTCCAGCCGTAATCCTCCGGCTCGCGTTCGAACCAGCGCCATGCCCCCGCCAGCATAGCAGCGACCACAATCGCGAAGAAGATCCAGCCATAGACGATATGGTCGAACCCGCTCGCCTTCTCCGCCCCGACATATTGCGCGACATAGACCGTCGCCCAGGCCCGCACCCCGTTGGCAAGGATCGGCACGATCACGCAGGCGGCAAGGAAAACGGCGCGCCGTTTCCAGCTGGCAAAGCGGGTGAAGCACACCAGCACACCCAGCGTGACCATGGCGATCAGGAATTTCACGCCCGAACAGGCCTCGGCGACGATGAACAGGCCTGCGGGCGTGTCGATATAGATGCCGTCGATCTCGGCCGGAACGCCGCTCCAGCGGGTCAGCGCAATGGTGATGTCGGCGGTGATGTATTGCAGCGGCGGGATGATTTCGTCACCGAAGGGCACAAGGAACACGCCCATCGCCAGAGGAAGGGCGAGCAGCAGACTGGCGCGCAGGCCGAGCACGGCCACCACTGCCCCCTGCAAAGCGCCGACAGCACCCGCATGGGCGACAAGGTTGATGCCGGCTGCGCGGCCTGCCCACCACAGGCCCAATCCGGCGGCAACCAGCGCAAGGCCGGGGAGCCACGGCTGCGGCGTGATCTTCGCCAACTCGCCCGCCTTCAGCAGTGCCAGCCAGCCAATGATGAAGGGCACCAGCAGGAGGTGGTTATAGGTATCGATGTTCCACCACTGATGCAGGATCTCGCCCCAGCTGGCAGCCGTGACGGCGATAAGGGCGACTGCGGCAGCAGCAAGCGCCAGCAGCGGCGAGCGCCATGCTTCGGGGATGCGCTGCGACATGGCAGCAGGAGGAGCAGGCAAGGCCGCAGGTTCAGGCGGCATGGCGTTTCCCCTCCCCGCCCTCGCCCAGCAGACCGGCGAGCGGGGCCATCATGGCGTCCCAGCCGTGGTGATCACACACGAACCGGCGTGCCGCATGACCCATCTGCCCGGCAGCCGCAGGATCGGCGAGCAGCGCGGCGATGCGGCCGGCGAAGGCAGCGGGGTCTGGCGGGCACACCACCCAGTCGCGCCCGTCGCTTGCAGCAATGCCGGTCGCGGCATCGGGCGTCAGCACCACCGGCTTGGCCATCGCCATCGCCTCCAGCACCTTGTTCTGCACCCCGCGCGCGATCAGCAGCGGAGCCAGCACGGCGTCGGCAGCGGCGATAAAGGGACGCACATCGGGCACCTCGCCCCACACCTGCACGCCCGGAGTGCCGTGATGCGCCATCAGCCTGCCAGTCGGATTACGCCCGACCACATGGAACATAGCTTGCGGGAAGCGGGAGCGCAGTTGGGGCAAAAGCGCCTCGATCACCCACAGCGCGGCCTGTTCGTTGGGACGGTAATCCATCTGCCCGGTAAAGACGAAATGCCGCCCCGGCAGGCCGCCAATCACGGAATGGGGGCGCACGGCATCGGGATTGAAGATAGCGGAGTTGATCCCGTTGCCGATCACGCGAACTTCGACCGTCTCCGGCTGCGTCAGACGGCTGCGGTACAGCGCGGCTTCGGCGGCGGAGATCAGGATCGTGGCATCGGCGCGCCGGCCAAGGCGTTCCTCTTCTGCCGCCAGCAACCGCGCCTCGCGGGTATTGAGCCACACGCGCTCGCCTGCCTCGGCGTAGCTGGCGAACTTGGCGCTATCGACGTCGCACAGGTCGATCACCACGCGGCCAGTGAAGTCATCGGGGACGTATTGTCCCATCTGCCCGGAAAAGACGACGATCGCGGCAATGTCCCGCGTGGCGATGGTTTGATTCACCCAGCCCGCCAGCCTGCGCGAATGAAACGCGGTCAGACTGACCGGCTTTCCCGCAAGGACCGCTTCGATCCCCGCCAGCGGCAGCGGCTTGGTGCGCGGCGCGATACAGCAGGTTGCAGCAAGCCGTGCAAGGTCGGCAGCGGCCGCCGCATCCCCTTCTCCGAAGCAGCCGACATGAACGGGCGCCAGCCGTGCAAGCGCCTTGAGCAGATGGTGCGAACGGATCCGGTCGCCGCGATCGGGCGGAAACGGCACACGATGGGCGAGGAACAGGATGTCTCCCATCACGCCAGTCCCCTAGGCCAGCCCACGTGCGATCCACGGTCCCACGAAATTGGCGAGCGGGAGCGGCAGCTTCTTCCAGAGTTCGATCTTGCGGCTGTAGCTTGCGTCGGTGGGGTCGATATTGCGCGGTGGCGCGCCCGGTGCGGTCCACGCGCCATAGGTCAGCGGCACGGGATCGAAGCCCCAGTTCTTCTTGAAGGCAAACGGGCCGCTGCCGGTCTTGGACCGCCCGAAATCGAACCGCTGCATCCCATGCCTGCGGGCGTGGAGCATCAGTTCATAATACATCAGTTCATTGGCGCGGGCAGCGCGGGCGGCATGGCTGCCACCGCCCCAGAACGGCAGCACCGCACCGTCGTGATAGAAACTCAACACGCTCGCCAGCGGAGTGTCTCCCTGCCACACAGTGAGGATATCGCTGCTGGCGGGAAAGGCCTCCAGCATCGCCCCGAACAAGGCGCGCGGGAACACCGGCGTTCCAAGATTGCGGACGCTTTCGCTGTAGCAGGCATAATGCGCCGCAAGATCGCTGGCGTTTCGCCCGATGGTGACACGGTGGCCAAAGCCCAGCCCCTTGCGCACTTCGGCGCGGGCCTTGCGCGGAATGGCGAGCAGTTCCGCCTCGTCATCGGGGGCCAGGGCCCGTTCAAAGCCGCAATGCTTGTCGCTCCATTGGTCCCAGCCCGCAGGAATCGGCCCGCCGCGCAGTTCGACACCGGAAAAGCCCCCGCGCATGGCATGGGCCTGTGCCGCTTCAGCCAGCGCGCGCACCGCGCCCTCGCCCGTTGTCAGAAGACCGCCGCCGACACCGAACCCGCTCGACACAAGTGCCTTGCCGAACAGCACAGAGCGCACCTCGGTGAGCGGGAGCCAGCCGGTGATGACGCCCAGCCGCTCGCTCACCAGCCCGGCAGCGCGCTGACCGGTGCCTGCGGCAACCGCTTGCAGCCATGCCGGGCGATGGAAAATGCTTCCGCGCTGCTCCCCCACGAAGCCCTCGATACGGCGCAGGTCTGCCGCATCGCCGAAATCGGCCAGCCGCACGGTGTCGGCCACCTTGACCGGCGCGTTCATCAGGCGATTTCCGCGGTCAGTTCGAGCGGTTCGAGTTCTTCCGCCCGTGCCGCCTCGCGGTGGGCGATCATGTCCATCCGGCCCCAGCGGAATTCGCGCACCAGATCGCCCAGCTTGTCGGCCATCCGCGCAAGGCCGGTATAGTGACGCAGGCGCGAGCGCATCGGCGCATGGCCGACACGCGGCTGATCTGGGTCGACCTCCCACGGGTGGAAATAGAATACCGCCGGACGGTGCTCGTCTCGGTTCACCTGCCGGATCGCCCAGCGGGAGAAAGCATAGGGCAACACGCGGAAAAACCCGCCCCCGCCCGCTGCCACGCGCCGTCCGCCAAGCATGGCGGTGGTTACCGGCAGTTCGATCATCTGCGACCATGGCAGCGGGCGGAAGGCAAAGCGCGGAGCTTCGGGCCAGCCGTAATGATCATGCACCACCGGCGCGACGCTGGAGGAATAGGCGTAACCCTGCTCGGCCAGTTCGGCGAAGGCCCAGGGCGTGCGCTGATCGATCGAGAAGCTGGGGGCGCGGTAGCCGGTCACCTTTGCGCCCGAACAGTCCTCGATGATTGCGCGGGCCTTGCGGATATCCTCGGCAAACGCGGCGCGGCTGAAGGTGAACACGCGGGCGTGGTCATAGCCATGGCTGGCAAGTTCATGCCCGGCCTCGGCAATGCGGCGGATCATCTGCGGATGACGCTGCGCCACCCAGCCGAGCGTGAAGAAGGTCGCCTTCACATCGGCCTCGGCGAACAGGTCGATCACGCGGTAGACATTGTCTTCCACGCGGGTCCTTATGCTGTCCCACTCGCCGCGGGCAATGACGTTTTCGAACGCGCCGACCTGAAACCAGTCCTCGACATCGACCGACAGGCCGTTGACGATCGCGGTGCCGGTATCATCGGGCAGGATCGGGGTGTGTGCGTTCATGGCTCAGGCGGCCTCGCGCGACGGGTCTTCCTCAAGCCATTCGATCAGCATCGTCAGCACATGGCGGAAGGATTGCTCCTGCTCCTCCAGACGCGCCTCGATCCGTTCGAGCGCCGCGGCAAAGCGGGCCTCGGCGATGCGGATCTGATCGGGGGAAAGCGGCTCGCCATCGCTGTCCTTGCGGTTGGTGCCAGCCGCCTGAAGCTCGCTGATCGCAGCTTCGAGTTCGGCAGTGCGGGCATCGCGCTGGGCCAGAAGGGCTGCAACTTCGGTCGCCGGCAGACTGCCCTGCGGAGCGGGACCCGCCGCTCCGGGAGCAGCAGCAACCGGTGCAGCGCGCAAATCGCTGCCGCCGCGCGCGCCGCGGGTCTGGTCGGATGCCATTTCGGCGATCACATCGTCGAGCATGGCCAGCGTCAGCTGGTCGCGCCCTTCGATTGCGCCGAGCAGCAGCAGGCGGTTCATCACCTGGTTGACGCGGCGCGGAATGCCATCGGTGTGACGGTAGAGCGCATCGATCAGCCCGGTCTCGAAACCGGGATGGCCGGTCCAGCCGACCTGCCCCAGCCGGTGCCGGACGTAATCCTCCACCTCGCCGCTATCCAGCGCTTCGAGATGGTGCGAGGCGATGATCCGCTGGCGCAATTGTTCAAGCCCCGGATGATGCGCGACCGTACGGCGGAACTCCGGCTGGCCCAGCAACAGGCTTTGCAGCAGCGGGTGCGAGCCGAGCTGGAAGTTCGACAACATCCGCAGCTCTTCCAGCGCGGTCAGTTCAAGGTTCTGGCATTCGTCCACCACCAGCAGGCAGCGGCGGCCGGCGCGGGCCTCGTCCTGCAGGAAGCGCTCGATCGCGCCGAGCGCACCCGCCTTGTCGTGTCCTTCGACCGCAAGCCCGAAAGCCTGCGCGACGACATGGACGATCTCCGCCCCGTCGAGCGCCGAAGTGACGATCTGCGCCACGCTGAGCGCTTGCGGGTCGATCCGCTCCATCAGGTGTGCCACCAGCATCGATTTGCCCGCGCCCACCTCGCCGGTGATAACGATGAAGCCTTCCCCCTGCGAAAGACCATAGCCCAGATAGCTCATCGCCTTCTTGTGACTGGTGCTTTCGAAATAGAAGCTCGGATCGGGCGTCAGCTGGAAGGGCCGTGCGCTAAAGCCGTAGTGGTGTTCGTACATGAGGCTCTGATCCCCGTCAGAAATTGTAACGCAGGCCAACCAGCGCGGTGGCAAAGGCAAAGTCTTCGGCGGTGAACTGGCTGTCGAAGTAATCGACTGCCAGCGCCGCACGGCCCGTCAGACGCTGGGTGATCGACTGGTTGTAAGCCGCCGATGCCCCCATCGCGGTGACATTGTTGTTGGCCCCCGCCGGATCGAACCAGTTGACATAGGCATTGGTGGTGATGTTCGCGCTCTGTCCGATCTCGCGGGTCAGGCCGCCGATCACGTAGTAGCTTTCATCGGTCAGCCCATCGAGCGGGCTGAGCACCGTGCCGGCCGCCGCGATGAAGGTGCGCCGGTCATACCCTGCCCCGATCGCCGCCGTCGTGCGGCCCATCTGGCGCTGGTAGGAAGCGCGCACCCCGCGCCCGCGGAACGCCGCCGACCGGGCCGAACCCAGCCCGCCGATCAGCGCCTGTCCCTGCGTGCCGCTGACCAGTCCGCCGAAATCGCCGGTGACCGGATTGCGGATCGCCTCGAAGTCGCTGTCGAGCCCGGCAAGGCTGTTGTTCAGCAATCCGCCGAAGCCGCTCACCCCGTCATAGGCCGACAGGGCAAAGGCACTGCGCTGGCTGGGGGCGTAGGTGAAGGTGCCGTAATAGGTGGTCGAATCGTACCGCCGTCCGACCGAAGCTGCCAGATTGGTGCGCGACGAGGGACGCCACAGCACGCCCACATCCCACAGCAGGCCATCGACCGCAAAGGCGATCCGGCGCGGTGCGGCGCTATCGGTGACAAAGCGGCCATCCGCGCCGATCACCGGAGCGCCATTGGCATCGCGCAGCGCATCGCGGCTGGAAATTTCCACATCCTCGTAACCGGCACCTGCCACCAGCGCGAGGCTGGGACTGAGCGGCAGCGTCACATCGCCGCGCACGTAAAGATCGCGCACCCGCTGGTCGAGGTTGGAGATATCTTCCTGAAATCCGCCCGCCGTCACCGCGACGCCCACCGGCAGCACCTCGCCGGGGCGCACGCCTGCGCGCAGCTGACCGAGATAGGTCACGCTGTCATCGAACACATCGACGGTCTGCCCCTGCGGGGTCACCAGTGCCTGATCCACCTCGAAGCGGTTGTAACCTACGCGGGCCACCCCCTGCACATCGACATCGCCGACGCGGGTGTTGAGGCTCGGCCCGGCATAGGCGCTGTAGAAGCGGCTTTCGGCATCCTCGCGCACCAGCGGGTTGGCAGTCGCCGCCCCGCTTGCGTCGATCCGCGTGCGCGAGGCAAGCGCGCCCGCTTCAAGGCTGAGGGCATTGGGCACCAGCGCCAGCGTGCCGCGCGCGACCCCGCTGATCGTGTCGGTGTCGATGCTGTCGTCGCCGTATCCGATGTTGCGTTCATAGCGCAGCGAAACCGCCGCGCCGCTGTTGCGGCCCTGCACGTTCATGTCGACCCCGACCGCAACCTGCGTGAAGGTGACGACATCGTTGCCGGGGCTGAGTTCGGCCGAAACCACCTGGCCGACTTCGATATAGGGCTGCACCACGCGGTTGGCGCGTTGGCCGGGAACATCGCCGCCCTGACCCTGGCCCTGCCCTTGCGACTGGGCGACAGCGGGCACAGCAAGCGCCGAAGCCGCGGCGCCAGCGAGCAGCACGTTTGCGATTATGCGGGGACGCATCAT
Source organism: Erythrobacter sp. RANMB8 (assembly GCF_056848235.1). Lineage (NCBI taxonomy): Bacteria > Pseudomonadati > Pseudomonadota > Alphaproteobacteria > Sphingomonadales > Erythrobacteraceae > Erythrobacter > Erythrobacter sp. RANMB8. The sequence goes on along the minus strand of NZ_JBREHG010000002.1, from coordinate 249,249 downwards.
CATTTCCCCCTCGATCCATAAGAGCCGAAGCGCCGCCCGGAGGGGCTGTAACGCGCGGCGTTGAGAAGCAGTTTGATATCGCCGCAGGCCGACAGCAGTTGCTGCGCATCGTCGAGTGCGGCGCGGCTCGTCTCGTCGGCACGCACCACCAGCAGCGCCTGCCCGACATGCTGGGCAAGCTCGGCAGCGGGCGAGGCAGCCAGCGCGGGCGGCGTGTCGAAAATGATGATCCGGTCAGGCGCGCCCTGCGTCAGCCGGTCAAGCAGCTGGCCGGTGCGGGCGCTTGCCAGATATTCGGCATCGAGCGTCATCGCCGTGCCGGCAGGCAGCACGAACAGGCCTTCGATATCTGTGCGGATCACGAGGCTTTCGGGCCTGATCGAAGGATCGGCGAGCGCATCCATCAGGCCTTGTTCCGCCTCGATGCCGAGCCTTTCGGTGATCGATGGTTTGACCACATCGGCATCCACCAGCAGGACTTCGATCCCGCGTTCGGCGGCCAGTGCGATGGCGAGGTTGGTGGCGCAATAGGTCTTGCCTTCGCCGGTATGGGGCGAACAGACCAGAATGCGGCGCGAGAGCGCCGAATTGCCCGCACGGGCATCGGCCAGCAGCTCGCGCTTGACGATCCGGAACTCCTCCAGCAGCCCGGTCACCGGGTCTTCGGGCACAATCAGGCCGGAATCGCGCAGGTGATCGCGGTCGATTGCAGCGCGCGGGCCGCAGAACTGCACCTTGGGTGCCGGGGCCTCCTGCGCAGCAGGGCGCTCGCCGCGGTCCGGAGCCGGACCGGCAGGCTGGACGGGGGCCGCCGCAGCCGCAGCGGGACGGCGCAAGGCCGCCGGTGCCTGCGGGACAGGTGGCACGGCAGGCGTTGCCACCGGGCCAAGCCCGAAGGCAGCATCCGCCCGTTCGAACAGCGAAGCGGGCCGTGCGCCCTCGCGGTTGATCTTGCCCTGATCGGTCATCGTGTTTCCTCCACCCTCACGCAATCGTCCCGATCGAGACGATCTCGATGGCGATCAGGATCACAAAAATGGCGAACAGCCCGCCGCAGGCTCCGGCAAATTGCTTCAGACGCTGGCGTTCGACCTTGCGGGCGACATCCGACATGGTGAGCGACACCGCGCCGATCACCGGCAGGTCGAAAGCGCGCTCCAGCTTCTGCGGGGTCGCGAAAGTCGAGCGGAACTGGCTCACGGCATAGGCCACCGCCACGCCTGCCCCGAGGCCGACGATCAGCACGCCGAACAGCAGCAGCGGGCGGTTGGGCGCGGCGGGCTTTTGCGGGACGCCGGGTTGCTGGATGATGTCGAACCGGAACTGGCTGGCCTTGTCCTCGACCTTGCCACGCGTGCGCAGCGCCTCGCGGTCCTGCAGCAGCTTTTCGTAGTTCTGTCGCAGCACATCGTAATCGCGGCTGATGCGGTTGGCTTCGGCTGCAATGGCCGGCTCGCTCGCCTGGCTAGCCATCAGGGCCGCAAAATTGCTCTGGAGCGCGGCGCGGCGGGCCTGCAAGGCTTCGACCGATGCCTGCCGCTCGCTCTTGATCGCCACCAGCGAGGCATAGGCCGGATTGGGCGCACCGCCCGCATCTGCCCCGAAGGCAGCCGCCTGCTTGGTCAGGATCGCAACCTGCCGGGTGGTCGAGACCACATCGGGGTGGCTGTCGGTCAATCCGCGGGCGCGCAGTTCGGCCAGCTGGGTCTGGGCCTGCATCAGCGCCGCTTGCGGGCCGACCGCATCGCGACCGCCCGCAAGCGTGCGCGGGGTGCTGGCCAGCTGCCCCGAAATCGCTGCGAGCGCACTTTGCGCGGCGGCAAGATTGGCATCGACATCGCGCAGTTCGGCACGCGCCTGCTGCACCTTGTTCGACAGGCTGTCAGACCCGCCGATAAGATCGGGATACTGCGCCTCGAACGCCAGACGGCGCTGTTCGGCTTCTTCCAGTTCGAGCTTGCGTTCATCAAGCTGGCGATCGAGGTCGCCGATTGCCGAACTGATCCCGGCGCGGTTGCCGACGATGTGCTCCTCGCGCAGGATATCGAGCAGCTTCTGCACGACATCGCGGGCCAGCACGGCGTTTTCCGCATCCGACAGATCGCTGCGGCCGATTGCGGCAGTGATTTCGAACAGGTTGTCCTGCTCGCTCGTCACCTTCACCTTCTTTTCCAGCTCGCCGATCATCGCATCGAGCGCGCCGCGCTCGGTTACGTCCTCGCCGAGCCGGGTCGAGGTGATCACCTTTTCGAGGTTCTTGGCGCTCGACAGGGTCTGGCGCACGCGCATGATCTCTTCCTTGCCGTCACCGGCAATGCCGAGTTGCTTGGAGAGCACATCCTGCACGTCGACATAGACGCGGGCCTTGGATTCATAGGAATTGGGAATCATCGCGATCACCAGCCAGCCCAGCAGGCACACGCCCCAGGCGACCGCAATCGCCAGCCACCGCCGGTGCCAGACCGACCAGAGCGCCGCGCGCAGTTCGTCGAAAATTTCGCTCATGGCCGCAGCCGCTCCCTCAGAACCGGCTTTCCGGGATGATGATCGTGTCGCCCGGCATCAGCATGACGTTGGCGGTCGAATCGCCCTTGCGGATCAGATCCGACAGGCGGACGCGGTATTCGACCTGCTTGCCGGTCTCGCGATTCAGCCTGATCAGCTTGGCGCGGTTACCGGCAGCAAATTCGTTGAGCCCGCCGACAGCAATCATCGCATCGAGCACGGTCATGTTGGCGCGGTAAGGCAGCGAGGCGGGCTGCGCGGTCGCGCCGATGATGCGCACCTGCTGGGTGAAGTTGCCTTCGGGGGTGTTGACGATCACCGAGACGATCGGCTGCTCGATGTATTTCGACAGCTCGCCCGCGATGTATTCCTGCAGCTGGGTGGCGGTCTTGCCCACGGCGGGGATGTCCTGCACCAGCGGAATTGTCAGCCGGCCATCGGGGCGCACGCGCACCTTGTCGGCGCTGAGTTCGGGGTTGCGCCAGACGTGAATGGTGATCTCGTCGAGCGGACCGATGGTGTATTCCTCGCTCGGGGCGATGGAGTTGCTCGAATAATTGGCCTGCGGCAGCTGCGGGCCGCCTCCGGCGCAGGCAGTCGTCAGCGCCGTGGCGAGGCCAAGGGCGGCGAGGCGGGAAAGGGGCAGACTTTGGGGCATTGCACGAGGATCCTTGGCCGTTTCGAAGCCGGAGCCGCATGCATTGTGCAGGAGCGACCTGCGACACGCGACCTCCGGGTATGGGGTCTCTTGTCGCCGGAAATGGTGAACATCTGGTTAGTTATACAGCGCCCAATGCACCCCCATCCCGCTTCGGGACAATGGCTTATCGGGAGTTAACACCCCCGCGACCGCACGCCTCAGACCAGCAGTTCGGCCGCCGGTCCGTGGCCGAGGAAAGCCGAAGGGCTGGCGCTCGCGCCATAGGCCCCGGCGCAGAACACCGCGACCAGATCGCCGACATCGGCACGCGGCATCATCGCCGCATCGGCGAGCCGGTCGAGCGGGGTGCACAGGCAGCCGACGATATTGACCTCCTCGACCGGCTCTTCGCCGTAACGCGTTGCAATCGCAGAAGGATAATTGCGCCGCACCACCGTGCCGAAATTGCCCGATGCGGCCAGCTGGTGATGCAGCCCGCCATCGGTGACGAGATAGGTGACCCCGTGGCTGACCTTGCGGTCGATCACGCGGGTCAGATAAACCCCCGCTTCCCCCACCAGATAGCGGCCAAGTTCGATGCACAGTGCGGTATCGGCCAGCACCGGCGGAAGCTGCTCCAGCCGACCCGCCAGCGCCGCGCCGACTTTCGCCAGATCGACCGGCTCGTCACCGGGGAAATAGGGAATGCCCAGCCCGCCGCCCATGTTCAGCTTGGGCAGGCCGTGGCCGATATCGTCCGCCAGCTGCGCTGCAAGGTCGAGCACATTGGCCTGCGCCTCGATGATCGCATCGGCGCTCAGGGTCTGGCTGCCGGTAAAGATGTGCAAGCCCCGCCATTCGGCGCCCTCGCCGATCACGAAGCGCGCCAGATCGGGCACCCGCTCGGCATCGACGCCGAATTGCTTGGCCCCGCCGCCCATCTTCATCCCCGAACCCTTCATCTCGAACGACGGGTTCACGCGGATGGCAATGCGCGGCGCCTTGCCGAGCCGCTGGCCGATGGCGAGCGAGCGCGATGCCTCGCCCTCGCTTTCGCAATTGAGCGTGACGCCTGCGGCAATCGCCGCCTCCAGCTCGTCATCGCGCTTGCCCGGTCCGGCAAAACTGATGCGCGCAGGGTCGATCCCCACCGCCATGCACAGGGCCAGTTCGCCCGAAGAGGCAATGTCGAACCCGTCGACCAGCGGAGCCATGTGGCCGATCACCGCCAGATGCGGATTGGCCTTGACTGCGAAGTTCACCCCGATACGCGCGGGCAAAGCGGCGCGCAGTTGCGCCACGCGGGCATCAAGATGGGCACGCGAATAGACGAACAGCGGCGTGCGTCCCGCCTCGGCCACCAGCGCGCTGGCGGTCTTCCCGCCAATCGCCAGCTCGCCGCCAACCATTTCATATCCGGCAGGGATCGGGCCGACAGGCTTCATGCAGCAAATTCCTTGTTGAGTTCGGCTTGCAAGGCCGTGCGATCGATCTTGCCATTGGGGTTGATCGGCATGGCATCACGCCAGTGGATGTGCTGGGGCTGCATGAAGTTGGGCAGATCGCGCTGGAGCCGTTTGGGCAGTTCCGCCCGCGCCGCTGGATCAGCCGCGCCGCGCACCACCAGATGCACCGCCTGACCCAACCGCGCATCGGCAACGCCAAGCGCAACCGCTTCGGCGACCAGCCCGGTGGCAATCGCAGCCTCCTCCACCTCCTGCGGGCTGATGCGGTTGCCCGCGCTCTTGATCATCGCATCGCGCCGCCCGGCGAAATAGAGCAGCCCCTGGGCGTCGCGCCGCACGCGGTCGCCCGACCATACCGCCGTGCCGCCATAGGCAGAGGCCGCCGGCGCAGGCTTGAAGCGTTCGGCGGTGCGCTCCTGATCCTGCCAGTACCCTTGCGCCACCAGCGGGCCGCAATGGACAAGCTCGCCCTCCTCGTCATCGGCGGCGATATTTCCGGCATCGTTGATCACCAGAATTTCCGCGAAAGGTATCGCCTTGCCCATCGAAGTCGGGTGCGAATCGACCAGCGCCGGATCGAGGAAGGTCGAACGGAACGCCTCGGTCAGGCCATACATCGGGAACAGGCGCGCCTGCGGGAACATCGCACGAAGCTTGCGCACCAGATCGGTTGTCAGCGCCCCGCCGCTGTTGGTCAGCCGCCGCAAGGGCGCCGAGGCCTCGGCGGGCCAGTCAAACTCGGTCAGCTGCACCCACAAGGGCGGCACCGCAGCCAGCGTCGTCACGCCGTGCTTCGCGCAGGCCTTGGCCACATCCTTCGGGAACAGGAAATCGAGCGGCACCGCGCAGCCGCCTGCATACCACGTGCTCAAAAGCTGGTTCTGCCCGTAATCGAACGACAGCGGTAGCACCGCCAGCGTCACATCATCATCGGCCAGACCCAGATAATGCGCCACGCTGACCGCACCCAGCCACATATTGGCATGGCTCAGCATCACACCCTTGGGCCGTCCGGTCGAGCCTGAGGTATAGAGGATCGCGGCCAGTTCGGCAGGATCGGCATCCGACGCGGGCAGTTCTGCACCCGCCGCCTCTGCCGCTGCCAGCGCCTCGCCCTCGCCCAGCGCTGCGCAGCCTGCGGGCAAATCGCCCGGCTCCAGCGTGGCGAGCCGCGCACCGGTGCCGATCAGCAGCCTTGTGCCGCTATCGGCCAGAATATGCGCCACCTGCGCCCGTTTCAGCAGCGGATTGACCGGCACGTGCACCAGCCCGGCTCGCGCCGCCGCCAGCGGCAGCAGGCAGGTGATTTCGCCCTTGGCCGCCCAGCTTGCGACCCTTGCGCCCTTGTAGGGCACCATCTGCGCCAGCCAGCCCGCCAGCATCGCGACACGCTGTCTTAACTGATTGTGGTTAAACGTGACCTCGCGAAGCACCAGCGCGGGCCTCTCCCCACGCCCCGCCGGCCCTGCCAGTTCGGCAAGGTGATCGAGCGGACGCGGGAGAGGATCGGGCTGATGCGGCATATTCGGGAGCATTCTTTTCCAGTGATCGAAGCGCGGTATCACGATAGCGTTAACGTCTTGCAAGCGTTGAGCGCCAAAGCTGCGGAGCAAGGCACCGCTGCGCCGTTCGACCGGGCGGAGTGGTATGCGCTGCTCGCACAAACCGGCCTGACCCCGCTGGTGGCGATTGCCAGCGATGCGGATAACAGCGCGGCGCTCGCATTGACGGCGCAAGGCGGACGAATCACGCCGCTGCGCAACTGGTACAGCTTCACCTGGCGCGAACTGGCACCGGCAGGGGCTGCGGGTGACCGCTTGCTGGCCGAAATCGCCCGCGGACTGAAGGCGAAAGGCTGGCGCGTGACTCTCGAACCCGTTCCGGGCGAGGATGGCTCTGCCCGGCGGCTGGTGCAGGCATTCCGTGCGGCAGGCTGGCACGTCGCGGTCGAACAATGCGACACCAACCACGTGCTGGACGTGCGCGGGCGCAGCTTTGCCGAATACTGGGAAAGCCGCCCCGGAACCTTGCGCACCACCTTGAAGCGCAAGGCCAAAAAGGTCGAAACCGAGGTGCTGACGCACTTCGATCCGGCCGTCTGGGCCGAATACGAGGCGATCTACGCCGCCAGCTGGAAACCGGCCGAAGATCAGCCCGCGATGCTGCGCGCCTTCGCCGAAGAGGAAGGCGCGGCGGGACGGTTGCGGCTGGGAGTGGCGCGGGCTGACGGGCTGGCAGTGGCCGCGCAGTGCTGGACCGTCGAGAATTCAATTGCCTACATCCACAAGCTCGCGCACCTTGAAAGCCACAAGCCGCTCTCGGCAGGCACGACCCTCAGCGCCGCGCTGTTTGCCCATGTGATCGATACCGACAAGGTCGCGCTGGTGGATTTCGGCACCGGCGACCAAAGCTACAAGGCGGACTGGATGGAAGCCGTGCGTCCCCGTTTCCGGATCGACTGTCTCGACCCGGCACAGCCGAAAAGCTGGGCGCCGCTCGCCAAGCGGATGCTGCGGTCGCTGCGTCATCCCGGCCAAGCCACGGCGCTTGCGCCCGCGCCCGCGCATGGCTAAGCCCCGCGCCCACGGTCGCACGCAGAAAACAGGGTAGCGTCATGGGCACCACGCCATTCACCGAAGGTCCGTTGGACGAAGCCGCGCTCGACCGGCAATTGAAGGCGCTGATCGCCGATGTGCTGGGGCTCGACCCGGCGCAGGCCGCTGCTTTCGGGCCGGATTCGGGCCTGTTCGGGCATTTGCCGGAACTGGACTCGATGGCGGTCGCTGGCCTGCTCACCGAAATGGAAGACCGGCTTGGCATCGTGATCGAGGATGACGATGTCGACGGGGAAATGCTGGAAACCTATGGCGGCCTGCTGGCCTTCGCCCAGGCCAAGCTAGACCCCCTCCAGACCCCGTCTTGACCCCCTCCAGGCCCGTCTTTGCGTGTTTTTCACGTGGAACATTCCTGCTGCTGAAAACGCTGCTTCCCAAGAGGAACAGCTGCTCGCCTTTGACCGCGGGCGGCCGGTGCGGGTGCTGGTGTGCCCTGCATGGTTCGACGAGGCGAACAAGCTCAGGCGCTTCACGGTCGAGGTGATGCGGCGGCTCGACCGGGCGGGGATCGACAGCTTCCTGCCCGATCTGCCGGGCTGCAACGAGAGCCTTGTTCGGCTCGAAGATCAGACACTTGCAGGCTGGCGCTCGGCCATGGCCGCAGCGGCGACGGGCCTTGGTGCGACCCATGTGCTGGCAATCCGTGCGGGGGCGCTGGTCGCTCCGGCAACCCTGCCCGGCTGGCACTATGCCGCGCAATCGGGACCGAAGATGCTGCGCGGCATGATCCGCGCCCGCACGATTTCCTCACGCGAGGCCGGAATTGCCGAGACTTCGGAAGGGCTTATGGCAACAGGGCGCAGCGAGGGGCTGACGCTGGGCGGCTGGGCCATCGGCGCAGCGATGTTCCGCGAACTCGAAGGTGCCGAGCCCGCTCCCACCCCCGGCCAGTCCGATATCGCCCAGTCGCAAATCGGCGGCCCCGGCCTGTGGCTGCGCGCCGAACCGGACCATGATGCCGGACAGGCGGACCGCCTCGCTGCGCTGATTATCGCAGGAATCGAAGAGGTTGCGGCATGACCCGCCTCTCGCACACCTTCGGCTGCCGCGATTTGCTGCTGGCCGGCACGCTCGACACCGCCCCCGGCACCACCGGCCTGCTGATCGTCAGCGGCGGCAACGAGATCCGCTCGGGCGCCTTCGGTGGGCAGGCCGATCTTGCTGCCCGGATCGCCGCCGCAGGCTTTCCGGTGTTCCGTTTCGACCGCCGCGGGATCGGCGACAGCGAGGGCGAGAATCGCGGTTTTCGCCATTCAGCCAGAGACATAGCCGCAGCGCTCGACGCCTTCCGGGCGATGGCCCCGCAGCTTGGCCGGGTGGTCGCTTTCGGCAATTGCGACGCGGCCTCGGCGCTGATGCTGGCGGGCGGTGCAGGGTTTGACGGGCTGGTGCTGTCCAACCCCTGGACCATCGAGCAGGACGAAGGCGGCAGCGAGACGGATGATACGCCGCCCCCGGCAGCCATCCGTGCCCGCTATCTCGAAAAGCTCAAGAACCCCCGCGAAATCATGCGTCTGCTGGGCGGCGGGGTGAACCTTGGCAAGCTGGCGAAGGGCCTGCTGCGATCACTGCGCCCTGCCCCGCCGCCTTCAAACCTTGCGCAGGAAATGCGTGAAGGTCTGGCCACGTTCGGCGGCGAGGTCCGCATTCTGCTTGCGACAGCAGACCGCACGGCACAGGTGTTCGAGGCCGCATGGGACACGTCAGACCCGCGCATCCGCCGCTGCGAAGGCGCAGGGCACGCCTATGTCGAACCGCAGCACCGGGACTGGCTGACGGCAGAAATCCTCGCGGCGTTAAGATCTTAACGCTCGAACAGGCTGACCAGTTCGACATGGGTCGACCAGCGGAACTGGCCGACCGGACGCAGCTTGCGCAACCGGAACCCCGCCCCCGCCAGCACTGCGGCATCACGCGCCCAGCTTGAGGGGTTGCAACTGACATAGACCACCCGCGACAGGGTGCTCGCAGCGATTTCAGCCACCTGCGCCCGCGCACCTGCCCGCGGGGGATCGAGCAGCACTGCGTCGAAACGGCTCAATTCGTCAGGCTGCAGCGGACTGCGAAACAGATCGCGGTGGAGCGCCAGCACATTGCCCCCCGCCCTTGCGCCCCCCGCCTTGCAGGCGAGGTGCGCGGCGCGCTCCGCCTCGACCGCGAGCACCTTGCGGCCCTCCCGCAAGCCGAAGGCAAAGGTGCCGAGACCGGCAAACAGATCGGCGACAATCCGCGCGCCTGCCAGCCATGCGGCCGCATCGGCCACCATCCGTCCTTCCGCATCCTGCGTTGCCTGAAGAAAGGCGCCCGGCGGCAGGCTGACCGGCACGCCTGCAAGCGTGACTGTGGCAGGCTCAGGCTCCCACACTGTCTCCGGCCCGTAGCCCTGATCAATGGTCAGCCGCGCAAGCATCTGATCGCGCGCGAAATCGAGCGCCGCCTCGGTCGGCCCCAACCCTTCGAGCGGAAAGTGCATGAGGCTGACATCGACCCCCTGATCGGCAAGCGTCAGGTCGATCCCGACCATCGCCTTGGGGCCGTGGGCTGCGACAAATCGCCGCAGCGACGGCACCAGCGCCGCGAGCGCGGGATGCAGCACCGGACATTCGGCAAGATCGACAATCCGGTGCGATCCGCCTTCACGATACCCCAAGGCCGCACCGCCTGCGATCCGCAATCCGTGCAGCCCGGCACGCCGACGCGTGGCAGGCGGAGAAAGGTGAACAGGCAGCAACTCCTCCGGCTCCAAGCCTTGCCCCTTTGCGGCATAGAGCACGCGGCCCTCCACGAATTGCGCAAGCGCCTCGTCATCGGCATGCTGCAACTGGCATCCGCCGCAGGTGACGAAATGGCGGCAGGCGGGCGCAATATGGTGCGGCCCCGGCGTAATTGCGCCAGCCTCGTCGACCCTGTCGCCGGGAACAGCGCCAGCGACATGGCGGCCGGTTGCGGTCACGCCATCGCCCTTGGCGGCGAGGCGGATAATCGTTTCGGAATTGCTCACAGGCAGGCCGCTAGCGCCTCTGCCACCCGTTCGGCAAGCTGCGATGGGGTAAAGGCCGCTCCGGCCCGCCGTGCAGCCTCGCCGTGCAGCCACAGCGCCTCGCAGGCGGCAGCAAAGGGATCCGCGCCGCACGCCATGCGGCTGACTGCAATGCCGGCAAGCACATCACCCGTCCCTGCCACCGACAGCCAGCTTGGCGCCGGGGCGGCCAGCGCCAGTCTGCCATCGGGCGCGGCAACCACGCTATCCGGCCCCTTGGCCAGCACGACCATCCCGCTGACCCGGGCCAGAGCGAGAGCCCGCGCCTGGCGCCCTTCGGCTATCACCCCGAAATTGCGGCATAGGGTCTCAAGCTCGCCATCATGCGGGGTGGCGAGCAGCGGAATCTCGCGCGCGAGCATATCCGGCGCGATCAGGCCAAGCGCATCGGCATCAAGCACAAGCGCGGGGGCCAATCGCAAGGTATCGCGCAGCATGGCCTGCGCCGCTGCATCCCTGCCGAGCCCCGGCCCGACCAGCAGCGCAGCAATGCGCGGATCGGCCAGCACCTCTGACAAGGGCGCGGTTTCGGTCACGACATCGGCAGGTGTACGCGGATCAGGCGTGCGGGCGAAGAGCTTGACGTAGCCAGCTCCGGCGCGCTGCGCGGCAGCAGCGGCAAGCAGGGCTGCCCCCGGCATGGCCCCGCCGATAATCCCTGCCAGCCCCCTGCGGTATTTGTGGCTATCGGCCGCGGGAGGCACGATGCGTGGCCGAGTAACCAGCTGCGCCGCCCCCTCGATGCTGGCAATCCCGATTGGCACCAGCCGCAGTTGCCCCATCATGGCCCGGCCCGGCAGGCGCCAATGTGCAAACTTCCACGCGCCAAGCGCGAGTGTCAGATCATAGGCCGGCAGCCGCTCGTTGAGCGCCGCGCCGCTATCGCTGGCAATGCCCGATGGCACATCGATCGCCACCCGGTAACGGTGACGCGCTGCAAGATCGCGCAGCAACAGCGCGTGTTCGGCCACCAGTGGGCGGGTGAGGCCGGATCCGAACAGGCAGTCGACAAACACCTCACCATGCCCGCCGCTGTCTGCGGTAACCACCGGACCGCCCCAGCGCTGCCGCGCATTCCGCGCCGCCTCTGTCGCGGGAACCAGCGGGGCGATGACAGAGACGGAATTGCCCGCCTCCCGCAAGCGCCGGGCCATCACATAACCATCGCCACCATTATTGCCGGGGCCACACAGAACCGTGACACTGCGTCCTGCCGCAACGCGCCTAACCCATTCAGCCGCGCCCCCTGCGGCAATCTCCATCAGGTCCGGGATGCTTGTCCCCGCATCCAGCAGCGCCTGCTCGGCAGCGCGCATCTGTTCGGCGGTGAGGACTTGTGCATCGGTCACGGTGAGGGCGGATCGATCAGGTTCAGCGGGATCCGGTAGCGGTCTGCGCCGACCGCAAATGCAAGTATCCCGCCATCGCTTTGCTCTGCCACCAGCGCATCCGCGCCGTCCCGCGGTACAAGTGCGCCCGTTTCAGGGTCGCGGGTCAAACGCCGGAAGCCACCATCGGGATGGTGAAGGACAATATCGTCCCCTGCCAGCTCCAGCGTGCAGACAGCCGAAAAATCCGCACCAGCACCGATCGCGCAATCGACATCATCCCCCGGCGGCAGCGGACTTTCAGCGCCGCATGCCGCCAGCAGGGCAAGCATCGCGAGGGTGCTAGATATCCGCAAACACATGGGTTTCCGCCTTCGCGCCGGGATGGGTGAGCGCGCCGTACCGCGCCTTGCCGACGACCTGGCTGTAACGCCACAAGGCTCCCGCCTGATAGTCGTTGGTGCGCGGCTGCCACTTGGCGCGGCGCTCGGCCAGCACCTCCTCGGCCACTTCGAGATCGATGGTCCCCGCCACGGCGTCGATGGAGATGATGTCGCCATCCTCGACCAGCGCGATCGGGCCGCAATCGGCCGCTTCCGGGCCGACATGGCCGATGCAGAAGCCGCGCGTGGCGCCCGAGAAGCGCCCGTCGGTGATCAGCGCGACCTTCTCGCCCATGCCCTGCCCGTAAAGCGCGGCGGTGGTGGAGAGCATTTCGCGCATGCCGGGACCGCCCTTGGGGCCCTCGTAGCGGATCACGATAACGCAGCCTTCCGCGATGTCGCGGGTTTCGACGGCGGCAAAGGCATCTTCCTCGCAATCGAACACGCGGGCCGGGCCGGAGAATTGCAGGCGCGCCATCCCGGCAACCTTCACGATCGCGCCATCGGGGGCGAGGCTGCCCTTGAGGCCGACCACGCCGCCGGTGGGGGTGATCGGGGTCTTCACATCGTAGAACACCTTCTGGTCAGGGTTCCAGGTGATCTCCTCAAGGTTCTCGCCGATGGTCTTGCCGGTGACGGTGATCGGGTTGGGATCGATGAAACCGCCGTCGAGCAGCGTCTTCATCGCCATGTAGACCCCGCCCGCCTCGTGCATGTCTTTGGCGACATACTTCCCGCCGGGCTTCAAGTCCGCGATGTAAGGCGTTGATTTGAAGACTTCGGCAACATCGAAGAGGTCGAAGTCGATCCCCGCCTCGCTCGCCATCGCGGGCAAGTGCAGCGCGGCGTTGGTCGAGCCGCCGGTGGCAGCGACCACGCGCGCGGCGTTCATAAAGGCCTCGCGGGTGCAGATATCGCGCGGGCGCAGATTGCGGGCGACAAGCTCCATGACCTGCTTGCCGGCGGCAACCGCGATATCGTCACGCGATCTGTAAGGAGCAGGCGCCATGTTGCTGTTGGGCAAAGACAATCCGATTGCCTCCCCGACACAAGCCATCGTGTTGGCGGTGAACTGCCCACCGCAAGCGCCGTGGCCGGGGCAGGCGACCTTTTCGAGCGCGATCAGCTCGGTCAGCGGGCAGTTGCCAGCAGCAAACTGGCCCACGGCCTCGAACACGTCGACCACGGTCACATCGTTCCCCCGATGGGTGCCGGGGAGGATCGAGCCGCCGTAAACGAAGATGCTCGGCACGTTCAGCCGCAGCATCGCCATCATCATGCCGGGCAGGCTCTTATCGCAGCCTGCAAAGCCGACAAGCGCATCATAACAATGCCCTCGCACCGACACTTCAATCGAATCCGCAATGATCTCACGGCTGATGAGCGAGGATTTCATGCCCTGATGGCCCATTGCGATGCCGTCGGTCACGGTGATGGTGTTGAACCGGCGCGGGGTGCCGCCGCCTGCGATCACACCCTCGCGGCAGATATCGGCCTGCGCGTTCAGGGTGGTGTTGCAGGGGGCCGAGTCGTTGCCCGCGCTGACCACGCCGACAAAGGGCGCGGCGATCTCTTCCTCGGTCATGCCCATCGCGTAGTAATAGGAACGATGCGGCGCGCGCTCCGGCCCGACCGACACGTGGCGGCTGGGGAGCTTCGACTTGTCAAACTTCTGCGACATAAGATTTCCCGGTGAAGGCGGTTTGCGAAATGCCCTTGCCTTCAGCAAAGCGCGGACGCAACCCTTTGCGCGATCTGGCTGAGCAAAGCGGCCCAGCGGGCGTGATCCTCCGGCGTCTGCGTCAGATCCTGCCGCAGTTCGATGCCGAGATATGGTCTCCCCGCCGCTTCGGCATGGCGGTTCATGGTGTAATTGAGATCGCGCCCCGAATAGGGAAGGTTGTCGCCGACATTAAGCCCCTCGGCTTCGAGCAAGGGGATGGCGATGCGCGCGGCGCGATCATCCTGATTGTAGAGCACCCCCACCTGCCACGGCCGCGCCGCCTCGGAGGTGGCAAGGCGCGGGGTGAAGGAGTGGAGCGAAAGGATCAGGGCCGGTTCTGCGGCTGCCAGCCACGCGGCCAGCGCGGTGTGATAGGGGCGGTGGAAGCGGTTCAGGCGCTCTTCGCGGTCGGCACCGAAATTGCCGGGGATCGGGTGGCCGTCGCTCTCGGGCGGGACGAGGCCGGGGGCGGTCTCCTCGCGGTTGAGGTCGCACACGAGGCGGCTGACGGCGGCGATGTGGGCGGGGATGGCGTGGTCTTTCGCCAGTAGCACGGCGATCGCCTCGGTGCCGATGTCGAGCGCGATATGTTCGTGGAACAGGTGCGCGGGGATGCCGAGGTCGATGTCCGCGGGCACGTGGTTCGAGGCATGGTCGGCGACCAGCACGATCCCGCCGGGCGTGGGCGTGCCGAGTTGGCGGTAGGCTTCACTCATGCCCCCACCTCCGTTCGCCTCGAGCGAAGTCGAGAGGCTTGTACAGGGTGTCTCGACTACGCTCGACACGAACGGACTTTGGAGCGATCACCGCAGCCGCCCCGCCATCGTCCACCACCCGGCAGGCATGGCCGCCGCCGCCGCATCGCGGGCCTCGGGGGTGTCGTAGAGTGCAAAGCAGGTCGCGCCCGAGCCGGACATGCGGGCGAGCCACGGGTTAGTGGCTTGCAGGGCCGTGAGCACCTCAGCGATAACAGGGCATAGCGAAATTGCAGGGGCTTCGAGGTCGTTGCGCCCTTCCCTCGCGATCCGGCTGGCGGGGCCATCGGGGAGCGTGCCGCGATCCTCGCCATCCCACGCCTTGAACACCGGCCCGGTCGAGAGTGGCACGCGGGGGTTGACCAGCAGGACAGGGGTTCCGGCGAGGTCGTCCGAGACACCCTCCTGCTCGGTGCCGGTGCCGAGGCCGATATGGGTGCGGCTTAGAACGCAGGCAGGCACATCCGCGCCGAGTTTTGCGGCGCGCGCTGGCCAGTCGTCCGGCAGGCCGCGCAATGCCTCGACCATGCGAAACACCGCCCCCGCATCCGCCGATCCGCCGCCAAGGCCAGCCGCCACCGGCAAGTTCTTCTCCAGCGTCACCGCGAGACCCTGCGGACGAGGCAGGGCATTAAGGGCCTTAGCCACAAGATTGTCGAAGGGATTATCCAGCCCGCCCGCAAACTCGCCCAGCGTGGTGACGCTGTCGGTGGCGGCAGGCGCTGCGCTGAGCACATCGCCCGCATCGACGAAGGCGAACAGGGTCTCAAGCTCGTGATACCCGTCCTCCCGCCGCCTGCGGACATGCAGCGCGAGGTTGATCTTGGCGTAGGCGGTTTCGATCAACGCCTTAGCTTCCCACACCCCAGAGCAATGCAATTATGGCCAGTAGCAGGATCGGTATACCAATTAAAAGGCAGCCCGCCCCAATTTCCTCCATCTCTCGCTTGTCAAATATGATGCCAACAAAAGCACCAACAAACAATCCTGCAACCAACCCCAAGATTACAAAAAGAATTGCTCCACCCAAACCACCTAGCGAGAATCCCCAAAATAAGCCTGCGATTGCACCCGCAATACTGCAGTATTTGGCCGAACGATCCCGATTTCTTTCACTAAACCAAGGCAAAGCTCACCTCAAATACTGGAGCAACTAAATCACATATTCGGGTAGTTCGGCCCGCCGCCGCCTTCCGGCGTCACCCATTTGATGTTCTGGTTGGGGTCCTTGATGTCGCAGGTCTTGCAGTGGACGCAGTTCTGCGAGTTGATCTGGAACTTGGGCGCGCCGGTCTTTTCGTCGGTGAGCCATTCATAGACCCCCGCCGGGCAGTAGCGGGTCGAGGGGCCGCCGAACACCGCCAGCTCGCTGGCCTGCTGCAAGCCCAGATCGGCCACCTGCAGGTGCACCGGCTGATCCTCGGCGTGGTTGGTGTAGCTGTAAGCGACGTTGGTCAGGCGGTCGAAGGTGATCACGCCGTCGGGCTTGGGGTAGTCGATCTTCGGGTAGAGATCGGCGCGGCCCGTGTAGGTGTAGTCCGGCTTGTGCTTCATGCTGATGGGCAGGCCGATCTTCAGCGTGCGCATCCACATGTCGATGCCGGCGAGCGCGGTGCCGATATCGCCGCCATACTTGGCAACCGCCGGCTGGGCGTTCTGCACCAGCTTCAGCTCGGTGGCGATCCAGCTCGAACGCACCGCCGCGTCGTAATCCGACAGCTCGGTATTGGCGCTCCCCGCCGCAATCGCCGCCGCGATGCTTT
Source organism: Erythrobacter sp. RANMB8 (assembly GCF_056848235.1). Taxonomy (NCBI): domain Bacteria; kingdom Pseudomonadati; phylum Pseudomonadota; class Alphaproteobacteria; order Sphingomonadales; family Erythrobacteraceae; genus Erythrobacter; species Erythrobacter sp. RANMB8. Next base: position 233,031 of record NZ_JBREHG010000002.1, on the reverse strand, counting down.
CCGCGGCCAGCATCCCGCTCTTCATCGCGGTGTGACTGCCCTTGATGCGCGGCACGTTGACGAAGCCCGCCGCGCAACCGATCAGCGCGCCGCCCGGGAAGGCGAGCTTGGGGACCGACTGCCACCCACCCTCGTTGATCGCCCGCGCGCCGTAGCTGACGCGCTTGCCGCCCTCGAGATATTCGCGGATCGCCGGGTGGTTCTTCCAGCGCTGGAATTCCTGATAGGGCGAGACCCAGGGGTTCCTGTAATCGAGCGCGGTCACGAAACCCAAGGCCACCTGCCCGTTGGCCTGATGGTAGAGGAAGCCCCCGCCCCAGCTGTCGCTCTCGGTCAGCGGCCAGCCCTGCGTGTGGATCACGCGGCCGGGCTTGTGCTTCTTGGGATCAATGTCCCACAGCTCCTTGATGCCGATGCCGTAGACCTGCGGCTGGCAATTGGCCTCAAGATCATACTTCGCCTTCATCTGCTTGGTCAGATGCCCGCGCGCGCCTTCTGCGAAGAGGGTGTACTTGGCGTGGATCTCCATGCCCGGCTGGTAGTCGCCCTTGTGCGAGCCATCGGCGGCGATGCCCATGTCCTGCGTGATCACGCCCGCGACCGCGCCGCTTTCGTCGATCATCACTTCGGCAGCCGGGAAGCCGGGGAACACCATCACGCCCAGCCCCTCGGCCTGTTCGGCGAGCCAGCGCGCGAGATTGCCGAGGCTGCCGGTGTAGCAGCCATGGTTGCTCATCAGCGGCGGCATGATCGCGTGGGGGAAGGAGGTCTTGCCGGTCTTGGAGAGCACCCAGTGCCAGTTGTCGGTCACCGGGGTCTCGGCCATCGGACAGCCCATCTCGCGCCATTCGGGCAGCAATTCGTCAAGCGACTTGGGATCGACCACCGCGCCCGACAGGATATGCGCGCCGATCTCCGAACCCTTTTCGAGCACGATCACCTCAAGCTCGGCATTGAGCTGCTTGAGCTTGATCGCCGCCGCAAGGCCCGCCACCCCGCCCCCGACGATGACGACATCACAGGGCATTGATTCACGTTCGCTCATGGGGCTTTCCTGATCCTCGACAAGTTTTGGCGCGCTCGCCGCACATTCCGGCGAAATGCAGTCCCTGTGCACTTGCTAACTGGGATTCGGACAGTCAAGACCCCGCATTGCTAGCATGGCCCAACCGACGCTCTCCCTTGCCCGTGAATTCGAAGCGGCGCTTGCCTGGTGGCAGGCGGCGGGGGTGGACCATGACTTCACCGATGACGCTACGGCGTGGTTGGCCGATGCGCCGCTCGATGCGCCGCCGCCGGCAGCCGGGGCGAGGCGGTCCGGTGCGTCTCAGGGGGGCGTTCAGGCAGGCAGCGCGGTGCGCGATGCGATGCCACGGGCGCCTGCGCCGGCTCAGCCATCACCTCTGCCCGAGGTTATCCGCCGCAATCTTCTGGGCGATTCGCCGCCTGCCGATCTGCCTTCGTTCCGCCAGTGGTGGCTGGAGAGCGATGCACTTGATGCCGCCCGCACTTTTCCACGGATTGCGCCACGCGGACAAACAGGCTCCGCGCTGATGGTGCTGGTGCCGCAACCCGAAGAAGGCGACCGGGAACGCCTGTTGGAAGGGCCGCAAGGTCGCCTGCTCGCCAATATTCTGGCGGCCATGGGTATCAGGGACGAGGTGGTCTACATCGCCTCCGCGCTCCCCAGCCATATGCCGGTGGCCGATCTGGCGATGCTCGCAGCTAGCGGGATGGACGCGGTGCTGGCCCACCACATCGCGCTGGCTGCACCGCAACGGCTGCTGGTGTTCGGCACCGGCCTTGCCGCGCTGCTGCCGCGGTCTGGCGAACAGCCTTTACGTGAAATCAACCATGCCCATGGCAAGGTCCCGGTTATGGTCAGCGAAACGCTTGACGCCCTGATGGAAATGCCGCGTCTGAAGGCGCGGTTCTGGAAGAGATGGATGGAATGGTCAGCCTGATGAATGGGTATGCGCGCGCCGGAATGGCGGCGATGGCGCTGGCGGGACTGGCATTGCCGGTCGCCGCGCAGGCGCAATCGGGCGCACTGGTGGCCGACTGGCGCGGCGAAGCACGCGGCGAGGCGGCGCTCAAGCCCGTGCTCTCGGGCGAGGATCGTGAACATTACCGCCAGCTGTTTGCCGCGATTGACCGTGAACAATGGCCTCTGGTGGAAGAACTGCTCGCCAAACGCCCTGACGGCGTGCTGACCCAGACCGCACAGGCGGCCTATTACACTCACGCTAAAAGCCCCAAGATCGCGCCCGAGCAGATTGCGGCATGGTTCAACGCAGGTGTCGATCTGCCGCAAGCCGAACAGCTGGCGCGGATGGGTGCCAAGCGCGGGGTGACTGCTCTGCCTGCCCTTCCGCAAGGTCAGGGCTTTGCCCGCCAGCCCTATGCGCCCAAGCGCATCCTGCCGCGCACGGTCAGCGACGGGACCATGCCCGCCGCCACTGCGAGCGCCATTCTCGCCGCGATCAAGGCCGACAACCCTACCGAGGCCCAGCGCCTGCTGGCCGAGGCTGACTGGCAGCTATCCAGCGATGCCCGCGCCGAGTGGCGCCAGCGCGTCGCCTGGAGCCACTATATCGAAAACAATGATACCGCCGCACTGGAACTCGCCCGCACCGCGGCCGAAGGCACCGGCGAATGGGTCGCCGAAGGTGCCTGGACCGAAGGCCTGGCCGCGTGGCGACTGGGCTATTGCTCGCTCGCTGCCGAGGCTTTTGCCCGGACCGCAGGCCGCGCATCCAATCCCGAACTGGCTGCCGCAGGACATTACTGGGCGCACCGTTCGCTGGTGCGCTGCCGCGAACCGGGGCAGGCGCAGCAGCATCTCAATGCCGCTGCACAGATGCACGAGACGCTCTACGGCATGCTCGCCGCCGACCAGCTTGGCGTCGAATTGCCCGCCCATGCGCCGCCGCCGCCGTTCGGGCGTGATGACTGGGAGCAACTCTCGCGCCGCAGCAATGTCCGCGTGGCGGTAGCACTCACCGAAATCGGGCGCGCGGGCATGGCCGATGAAGTGCTGCGCCACGAGGCAAAGATTGGCCCTGCCGGCCAGTTCGGCGCGCTGTCCCGCCTTGCCCGCGAACTGGGACTGCCCTCGACCCAACTGTGGATGGCGCACAATGCGCCCTATGGTGCGAGCAGCGATCCCTCGCTGCGCTTCCCGGTGGCGCACTGGCAGCCGGTGGGCGGCTGGCAAGTCGATCCGGCGCTCGCCTTCGCCCACGCGCTGCAGGAATCGAACTTCCGTGCCAATGCTGTCAGCCCGGCCAACGCCCGCGGGCTGATGCAGATCATGCCCGGCACAGCCCGCGACCATTCGGGCCGCCTCAGCCTTGGCGCCTCTTACGAGGATTTGAACGATCCGCAGGTCAACCTTGCCTATGGCCAGCGGCATCTTGCCATGTTGCGCGATCATCCGGCGACCGGCGGGGTCCTGCCCAAGATCATGGCCGCCTATAACGCCGGCCTCACCCCGATCGGGCGCTGGAATGCCGAGATCAACGATCAGGGCGATCCGCTGCTGTGGATGGAATCGATCCCCTATTGGGAAACCCGCGGCTGTGTCGCGATCGTGATGCGCAATTACTGGATGTATGAACGCGCCGCCGGCGTCGCCTCGCCCAGCCGCCGCGCTCTGGCACAGGGTCGCTGGCCGGAGTTTCCGCGGGCAGGCACGGTGCGTTCGGCAAGGCTGGAGCCGTAATGGCGATCGACGAGGCCCGCGTTTTCAAACCGATCAACATTGCGGTGCTGACCGTGTCCGATACGCGCACGGCGGAAAATGACACATCGGGCGATATTCTGGCGCAGCGGGTGACCGGCGCAGGCCATACCCTCGCTGCCCGCATGATCGTGAAGGATGACGCCGCTGCCCTCGCCGCGCAGTTCGAGGCGTGGATCGACGATCCCGCCATTGACGCCATCGTCAGCACCGGCGGCACCGGCCTTACGGGCCGCGATGTCACCCCGGAAGCGCTGGCCATGATCAATGGCGCACGCGATATTCCCGGCTTCGGAGAGCTGTTCCGCTGGCTCAGCTACAAGAGCATCGGCACCAGCACGGTGCAATCGCGGGCCTGTGCGGTGGTGGCGCGGGGCACATATATCTTCGCCCTGCCCGGATCGAACGGCGCGGTGAAGGACGGGTGGGATGGCATCCTGGCGGAGCAGCTCGACAGCCGCAACCGGCCCTGCAACTTCGTGGAACTGATGCCGCGCCTCAAGGAAGTCTAGAGCACTTTCCGACCAATCCGGATCACCCTGATTGGTCGGAAAGCGCTCTAACCGAACCCTTCCCCCGCCTCGCCCGGAGCGAAGCGCACGAGGCGGCTGTCGATCAGAGCAGCGGTGCGGTTGACGACTGCCTGCTGGTAATCGGGATCCTTGATCATGGCGAAGAACGCGCCAGCATCGGGGTATTGCGCGATGAAGGCGTCGTGCCAGCGCTCGCCCTCCGGCCCCGTCACCACGCCCTCGAACCGCCCGCGCCACAAGATCTGCCCGCCGAGCCGGCGAAAGATCGGGCCGCTGGTGATGCCGTATTCCTCGTAAGCGCGCCGCCCGCTCCAGCCCTTGGCCGCGTGCTCATGGCCCTCGGGATATTCCGCAAGGTCACGGTATAGCAGCAGGTTGAGCATGTTGATCGGAGTATTGCGCGGCAGGTCCTTGAAGGCCTGGAAGTTCGCCGGGCTTGGATCGATATAGGTTTCGCAGGTCATGCCTCTGCCTCCGTCGCAGTAAGATCGCATTGCATATAGACCGTATCGAGCCTGCGGCCGAACTTGAAGCCGACATTGCGCATCCGGCCTGCATGGACAAAACCGCATTTGCCGTGGAGCGCCACCGAGGCAGGCTCGCCACCGCCGATGACTGCGATCATCTGTTCGAACCCGCAGCCCCTCGCCGCCGCAATCAGTGCGACGAGGAGTGCCGAGCCTACACCGCTGCCGCGTGCTGCGTCGGCCACGTAGATGCTGTCTTCACAGGTGCGCGCATAGGCGGCGCGATCGCGGAATTGCGTGGCGTAGCAATAGCCCGCCACCACCCCGCCCCGCTCGGCCACAAGGAATGGCCAGCAACGTGCCGTGACAGCCGCGATCTTCTCTGCCCATGCCGCCACATCGGGGGCGGTGGTATCGAAAGTCGCGGTGCTGTGCGCAACGTGGAAGGCGTAGATATTGCAAACGGCCTGCGCGTCACCGGCACGCGCAGGCCGGACCGTCACATCAGGCAAGCGTGTAATCCGCGAACCGGTCGCGCAGGTCCTTTTTGCTGATCTTGCCGGTTGCGGTGTGCGGGATGTCGTCGACGAATTCCACGCGTCGGGCAGCCACCACTTGGCGACGATCGGCTTCAGGTGTTCGATGATCTCGCCGCCGGTCACCTCCGCGCCCGCCTTCTTCACCACGAACAGCACCGGACGTTCATCCCACTTGGGGTGGTAGATGCCGATGCAGGCGGCTTCGGCCACGGCGGGGTGCCCGCAAGCAGCATTTTCCAGCTCGACAGAGCTGATCCATTCGCCGCCCGATTTGATCACGTCCTTGGTGCGGTCGGTCAGTTGCAGGGTGCCGTCGGGGTGGATGATGCCGACATCGCCGGTGTCGAACCAGCCTTCATTGTTGGCGGCATCCGTTTCCGCCTTGAAATAGCGCTTGATGATCCAAGGCCCGCGGATCTGGAGCGCGCCCGCCGTCTTGCCATCGCGCGGAAGCTCGGTTGCCATGTCGTCGAGATCGACGGTGCGCAGCTGCACGCCGAAGATCGGCCGCCCCTGCATCGCGGTCTTCTCGACCTTTTCCTCTAGGGTCAGCTGATCCCAGTCCCAGGTCGGCCCGCCGACCGTGCCGATGGGGCTGGTTTCGGTCATCCCCCAGGCGTGCTGCACACGGGTGCCGTTCTTCAGCAGCCGCTCGATCATGAAGCGCGGTGCGGCCGAGCCGCCGATGGTCGCGGCCTTCAGCGGCGGCAGGTCGAGCCCGTTGGCATCGCAATACTGGAAGTGCGCCAGCCACACCGTCGGCACGCCGGCAGAATCGGTGACGCCCTCCTTCAGCATCAGATCGTGCAGTACTGCCGGATCATTGACCGCCGAGAACACGAACTTGATCCCCGCCATCGCCCCTGCATAGGGCAGGCCCCAGCTGGCTGCGTGGAACATCGGCACCACGGGGAGCATCACCGATGCGCTGGAGAAATTGAACGCAGCCGGTTGCAGGCCCGCCAGCGCGTGCATCACGGTCGAACGGTGTTCGTATTGCACGCCCTTGGGATTGCCGGTGGTGCCGCTGGTGTAGCAGATCATGCAGGGATCGGTTTCGGAGCCCGTGACCCATTCGAAATCACCGTCCTGCGCGCTGATCCAGTCTTCGAACGCCGTCGTGTGCTCGCCGGAATCGTAGCAGATGTAGTGCTCGACCGTGGGCCAGCGGCTCTTCATCCGGTCGATAATCGGCTGGAAGGCCACATCGTAACACAGCACCCGGTCTTCGGCGTGGTTGACGATGTATTCGAGCTGGTCGTCGAACAGGCGCGGGTTCACCGTGTGCAGCACTCCGCCCATCCCTGCGACACCGTACCAGCTCACCAGATGGCGCGAATGGTTCATGGCGAGGCTCGCCACCTTGTCGCCCGCCTTGAGACCCAGTGCCTGCAATGCCTGCGCCATCTTCAGCGCGTCGCGGCGGATACCGGCCCAATCGGTGCGGGTGATGGTGCCATCGGCCCAACGCGTCACGATCTCGCGGGTCGGTGCCTCGCGCGCGGCGTGATCGATGACCGCAGTGACCCGCATGGTCCATTCCTGCATTGCTCCGAGGCGCGTGGTGGCCATGGTTTCTCTCTCTCCGTGTTCTGGGCGCAGATTGTTGCGCGTTATGGGGGTGAATCAGGGCGAAACATTGCCCGCCGCAGCATCGCTTGGCAATCGGGCAGCGACACAATCGGTGATGTAATATCAAGCCACCAGCCGCAGGTTGCCGCGCTTCTTCAGCGGCACCAGCGCGACCTTGCCAATACCCTCGACCGCAGCAAGCCGTTCTGCCAGTTCGCCGGTCAGGACGAAATTGCATCCGAGCCGCATCCGCGCTTCCCCGCCATCGGCAAGGTGCAGGCGCACCACCACCTCTCCGCTGCCGGTCGGGCGGTCTGCCTGCGCCGCAGCGAGTTCGATCTGCAATTCGCGCAAGGCATCGATGTGGGCGATGTCTGCGGTGAGTTCCATCGGCGTCGCCCCGCTGACTGCAGCCAGCGGACGCGCACCGCGCACTGTCAGACGCGGCGGCTCGTCCGGGCTTGGCGCATCGAGTTCGACCGTCAGCAACAGGCACTCGCCCGCCTGCGCCCAGCGCTCGAAATCGGGCACCAGCGCCTCTTCGAAACAGGCGGCGGAGAACTGGCCCGAAGCGTCGGAGAAATCCGCCCGCACGAAGGTTCCGCCCTTGCGGGTGCGTGCCTTGGTGATGCCTTCGACCAGCACTGCCATGACCGCAGACCCCCGTCCGCCCACCGGCGCCCCGGCTTCCATCAGGCTCTGATAGGTGCGCGCGCCATTGGCCGAGGCGACATCGCGATACTGCGCCACCGGATGCGCGGAGAAATAGAAGCCGAAATTCTCGCGCTCCTTCGCCATGCGCTCGCTGCGGCTCCATGCGGGCGCGGCTTGCAGGCGCAGGCCTTCTGCCGCCGCATCCTCGCCGCCGAACAGACCCGCCTGCCCGCTCGATCGTTCGCGGATCGCCGCATCGGCCACCGCCATCAGCATGTCGGCATTGGCATAAAGCAGCCCGCGGTCCGGCTCCAGCGCATCGAATGCGCCCGCGCAGATCAGCCCTTCCAGCTGGCGGCGGTTCATGGTGCCCTGCGGCAGGCGTTCGAACAGGTCCTTGAGGCTGGCAAACGCCCCGCCCGCCTTGCGCTCGGCAACGATGGCCTCCATCGCCTTTTCGCCGACATTGCGGATCCCGGCGAGCGCGTAACGCACCGCATAGCCCTCGTCGGTCTGCTCGACGGTGAATTCGGCCTCGGAGGCGTTGATGCACGGCGCGAGCACCTCCACTCCGCCCCGACCATTGGGATAGCGCCGCGCATCATCGACAAACACGTTCAGCTTTTCCGACTGGTGCATGTCGAAACACATTGAGGCGGCGTAGAATTCCTCGGGGTAATGCGCCTTCATCCACGCGGTCTGATAGGCGAGCAGCGCGTAAGCCGCCGCGTGCGACTTGTTGAAGCCGTAGCCTGCGAACTTGTCGATCAAGTCGAACAGCTCGTTGGCCTGCTTTGCCTCGATGTCCGACACAGCCTTGCAGCCTTCGACAAAGCGCCCGCGCTGGGCGTCCATTTCGGCCTGCACCTTCTTGCCCATGGCGCGGCGCAAGAGGTCTGCATCGCCGAGCGAGTAACCGGCGAGCACCTGCGCGGCCTGCATCACCTGTTCCTGATAGACAAAAATCCCGTAGGTTTCCGCCAGAATGCCCTCAAGCTTGGGGTGCGGATACTCGATCGGCACCACGCCCGCCTTGCGCTGGCCGAACAGCGGGATGTTGTCCATCGGGCCGGGTCGATAGAGCGAAACGAGCGCGATGATGTCGCCGAAATTGGTCGGCTTCACCGCCTTCAGCGTGCGCCGCATCCCTTCGGATTCCAGCTGGAACACGCCCACGGTGTTGCCCGTCTGCATGAGGTGGTAGACTTGCTGGTCATCCAGCGGCAGCGCGCCCAGATCGATGGTGATACCGCGCTGTTCGAGCAGATCGGTCGCCTTGCGCAGCACCGACAGGGTCTTGAGGCCGAGGAAGTCGAACTTCACCAGACCGGAGCTTTCGACATATTTCATGTCGAACTGCGTCACCGGCATGTCCGAACGCGGATCGCGGTAGAGCGGCACCAGCTGCGCCAGCGGCCGGTCACCGATCACCACGCCCGCCGCGTGGGTCGATGAATTGCGCGGCAGGCCTTCCAGCTGCATCGCGAGGTCGACGAGGCGCTTCACTTCCTTGTCGTTGTCATACTCGCGCTTGAAATCCGCCGCCCCGTTCAGCGAACGCGGCAGGGTCCAGGGATCGGTCGGGTGGTTGGGCACCATCTTGCACAACCTGTCCACCTGCCCGTAGCTCATCTGCAAGATGCGACCGCAATCGCGCAGCACGGCGCGGGCCTTCAATTTGCCGAAGGTGATGATCTGCGCGACGTGATCGCTGCCGTATTTCGCTTGCACGTAACGGATCACCTCAGCCCGCCGCGTTTCGCAGAAGTCGATATCGAAGTCGGGCATCGACACGCGTTCGGGGTTGAGGAAACGTTCGAACAGCAGGCCCAGCCTGATCGGATCGAGATCGGTGATGGTCAGCGCCCAGGCCACCGCCGAACCCGCACCGGACCCGCGCCCCGGCCCCACCGGAATGCCATTGTCCTTGGCCCATTTGATGAAGTCGGCAACGATCAGGAAGTAGCCGGGAAAGCCCATCTTCACGATCACGTCGATCTCGAATTCGAGGCGGTCGAAATAGACCTTGCGCTCTTCCTCGGAGAGATCGGGATAGGCCGCGAGCCGCGCTTCAAGCCCGGCGCGCGAATCCTCCGCCAGCATCCTGGCCTCGCCCGCAAGGTCGCCGGCAAGGCTTGGCAGGATCGGCTTGCGATAGGGCGGAGCAAAGGCGCAGCGCTGCGCGATGACGAGCGTGTTGGCGGTCGCCTCGGGCAGATCGGCAAAGGCTTCTTCCATCATCGTCGCCGGTTTGACGAAAGCCTGCGGATTGGAACGCGGGCGATCATCGGCTTCGATCTGGGTCGAATGGGCAATGCACAGCATCGCATCATGCGCCTTGTGCATGTGCGGCTCGGCGAAGTTGGCCGGATTGGTCGCCACCAGTGGCAAACCCCGCGCATAGGCGAGATCGACCAGCGCCTCGTCCGCGCGCTCGCACACCGGATCGCCATGGCGGGCGATCTCGATATAGAGCCGCCCGGGAAACAGCGTCTCCAGCCGGTCGGCCAGCCGTGCGGCGGCATCGTGCTGGCCTTCTGCCAGCAGGCGGGTCAAACCGCCCTCGCCCGCGCCGGTCAGCGCGATCAGCCCCGCGGTGCGGCCTTCGAGATCGGCCAGCGTGACATGCGGGTCAAACTCCAGCGGGCGATCGAGGTGCGCCGAGGAAACGAGGTGACACAGGTTGTCGTAGCCTTCGTCATCCTGCACGAACAGCGGCAGATAATCGACTTCACGGCTGTCACCCCCGCGCGCCACGCCCAGCAGCGCCCCGATAAGCGGCTGCACGCCTTCGCCCTTGCAGGCGGCGGCGAAGGCCATGATCCCGTAGAGCCCGTTGCGGTCGCAGATGGCGATGGCGGGATAGCCCCGTTCCTTCGCCAGCTTGGCAATTTCCTTGGGATCGATCGCCCCTTCGAGCATCGAGAAGGACGACAGCACGCGCAGGGGGACGAAGGGGGCGAAGGACATGGCGCACAGTTTAGGAATTTGCGCCGATTCCGGAAGCGCACCGCCGGCTTAATTCTCCACAGGGGCGGGAAAAATTACAGCAGCGCTTCAATGTCCCTTGCGATGGCTTCGGGCTTGTCGGTCGGGCCGTAACGCTTCACCACCTTGCCTGTCCGGTCGATCAGGAACTTGGTGAAGTTCCACTTGATCGAGGTCGACCCCATCAGCCCCTTGGCCGATGTCTTGAGCCAGTCGTAGAGCGGCGAGGCGTGCGCACCGTTGACCTCCACCTTGGCCATCAGCGGGAAGGTGACACCGAAATTGACCTTGCAGAACTCGGCAATCTCGTCGGCATTGCCCGGCTCCTGCGCGCCGAACTGGTTGCAGGGGAAGCCCAGTACCTCGAACCCGCGATCCTTGTATTGCTGGTAGAGCTTTTCCAGCCCGTCATACTGCGGGGTAAAACCGCATTTGCTGGCGGTGTTGACCACCAGCAGCACCGTGCCAAGCTTGTCCTTCAGGTCGAGGCTTTCGCCGCGGTTGGTGGTTACGGTGAAGTCGGCAATCGTCGTCATAGGCCCGGTTCCTTCTTCAAAACCCGTTGATCAGCACACCATCCTTGAGGCGCACCACGCGGTCCATGCGCGCGGCGAGGCGTTCGTTATGGGTCGCCACCAGCGCGGCGCTGCCCTCGCCCCGCACGAGGCCGAGGAACTGGCCGAGCACAGCATCGGAGGTTTTCTCGTCGAGATTGCCGGTCGGCTCGTCAGCCAGCACCAGCGTCGGCCGGTTGGCAAGCGCGCGGGCGACCGCCACGCGCTGCTGTTCGCCGCCCGAAAGCTGGCTGGGCCGGTGAGTCAGGCGGTGGCCAAGGCCGAGGCTTTCCAGCAGGCTGTCTGCCCGCGCTTCGGCTTCGGCGCGGGGAACGCCGCGGATCATCTGCGGCATCACCACATTCTCGCGCGCGTCGAAATCGGGCAGCAGATGGTGGAACTGGTAGACAAAGCCCAGATGCTCGCGCCGCAGCCGGGTGCGTTCATCGCTGGCGAGGTCTTCGGCCCGTTCCCCCGCGATGCTGATCGAGCCTTCGAACCCGCCTTCGAGCAGGCCGACCGCTTGCAGCATGGTCGATTTGCCCGAGCCAGAGGGGCCGAGCAGCGCGACGATCTCGCCCGGCATGATCTCGAGATCGACCCCGCGCAGCACCTCGATGCGCGTGCCCCCCTGCTCGAACGCGCGCTTCAGGCCCTTCAGGCTGACGATTGGAGATTGGGCGGCGGCGGCACTATTCATAACGCAGCACCTGCACCGGATCGGTATTGGCCGCCTTGAACGCCGGATAGAGCGTGGCAAGGAAGCTCATCACCAGCGCCAGCGTCACGATGCCCGCGATTTCCCACGGATCGGTGCGCGAAGGCAGGGTGGAGAGGAAACGCACCTGCGGATCCCAGATCTGCTGGCCGGTGGTAAAGGCGATGAAGCTGACAATCGGCTCGCGGAAGAACAGCACGATCGACCCCAGCACCAGCCCGGCAAAGGTGCCGATTGCGCCCACGGTGGTGCCGGTGGTGACAAAGATCTTGAGCAAGGATCGCCGTGTTGCCCCCATCGTGCGCATGATCGCGATGTCGCGGGTCTTCGCGCGCACCAGCATCACCAGGCTCGACAGGATGTTGAACGCCGCCACCAGCACCATGAAGCTCAATGCGAAGAACATCGCCACCCGCTCCACCTGAAGCGCTTCGAACAGGGCGGAGTTGATTGTCTTCCAGTCGGCAATCACCGCCCGCCCTGACAGCCGGTCGGCCACGGGCTTGAGGATTTCGCCCACCCGGTCGGGGTCTTCCACGGTGACTTCGATCATGCCGATGGAATCGCCCATCAGCAGCAGGGTCTGTGCGTCCTTGATGGGGAGCACCACGAACTTTTCGTCGTAGTCATAGATGCCCACTTCGAAGATCGCGCCGACTTCGTAGCCGATCTGGCGGATCGAGGTGCCGAAGGGTGTCGCACGGCCCTGCGGATTGATGATCGTGATGGTGTCGCCCACCCGCGCCCCGATGTTCTGCGCCAGTCGCGATCCGATCGCGACCTTGCCCGCCGCGCCCTGCGCCGAAGGCTGGTAGAGGCTGCCGATATCGCCGAGGATCACCTTTTCGCCGAGGTCCCTGATGTCCTCGTCGGTCTGGCCGCGCACGAACACCGCCTCGACCCGGCCATTGTAGCTGGTCAGCAGCGGCTGTTCGATCAGCGGCGAGGCCGAGGTGACGCCGGGCGTACGCTCAAGGTTCGCCAGCACGCTCTGCCAGTTATCCAGCCGCCCGCCGTAAGCCTGCACGATGGCATGGCCGTTCAGCCCCACGATCTTGTCGAGCAGTTCCGCGCGAAAGCCGTTCATCACGCTCATCACCACCATCAACAGCGCGACCGAGAGCATCACCACGCCGACCGAAATACCGGCCACCAGCGCGATGAACGCCTCCCCCTTGCCGGGCCAGAGGTAGCGTTTGGCGATCATCCATTCGAACGGGGAAAGCATGAGAGGGTCAGTGCTGCCTGTTGTGTGAACAATGCCTGTAGTGCGCAGGCGGCACGGTCGCAATCCCGCGCACAATCCTGTCCCCCGCAGCAACCTGATGTCACACGCCGGTCAGCAAAAAGGCGGGCATCGCGGGTGCGCTTTTCCTTGTAATTGATCCGTCACATCGCCATTGGGGCGGTGCGCTCCGGCGGTGATCCCGCGAACAGGTCTGGTGATGCCGATGACACCCATCAATGTGACTCACCCCTTCCTTGACGCCGATGGCGACAAGCTGCGGGAAGAATGCGGTATTTTCGGCGCGATCAACGCCTCTGACGCCTCTGCGGCGACCGCGCTGGGCCTGCATGCGCTCCAGCATCGCGGCCAGGAAGCAGCAGGAATCGTCAGCTGGGACGGCAAGGAATTCTATTCGCGCCGCGGGCTTGGCCATGTGGCGGAAAACTTCTCCTCGCCCGATGCCATCGCCGGGCTGCCGGGCCACATGGCAGCGGGCCACGTTCGCTATTCAACCACCGGCGGATCGGGCCTCAGGAACGTCCAGCCGCTCTATGCCGATCTGGCGAGCGGCGGCTTTGCCGTGGCGCATAACGGCAATATCTCGAACGCGATGATGCTGCGCGCCGATCTGGTGAACAAGGGGTCGATCTTCCAGTCGACCTCGGACACCGAAGTGATCATCCACCTCGTCGCCACCAGCCGTTACCCTACCATCGCCGACCGGCTGGTGGACGCGCTGCGGCTGGTCGAGGGTGCCTATGCGCTGATCGTGATGACGCCCGAAGGCATGATCGCCTGCCGCGATCCGCTCGGCATCCGTCCGCTGGTGATGGGCCGCATGGGCGAGGCGATCCTGTTCGCCTCGGAAACGGTCGCCTTCGATGTCGTCGGCGCCGAGGTGATCCGCGAGGTTGAGCCGGGCGAACTGGTGTTGGTCGATTTCTCGGGCGAGATCCGCTCGGTCCGCCCCTTCGGCAGCCCCGCGCCGCGCCCCTGCATTTTCGAACACGTCTATTTCAGCCGCCCCGACAGCGTGTTTGCAGGCCGCAGCGTCTATGAAACCCGCAAGGCGATCGGGATGCAGCTGGCGCTCGAGGCTCCGGCAGAGGCCGATCTGGTCGTGCCCGTGCCCGACAGCGGCGTGCCGGCCGCGATCGGTTTTGCGCAAGCCTCGGGCGTGCCGTTCGAGCTTGGCATCATCCGCTCGCACTATGTCGGGCGCACCTTCATCCAGCCGTCCGACAGCGTCCGCCATTCGAGCGTCAAGCGCAAGCACAACGCCAACCGCTCGCTGGTCGAAGGCAAGCGGATCGTGCTGATCGACGATTCGATCGTGCGCGGCACCACCAGCCTCAAGATCGTCGAGATGATGCGCGAGGCGGGCGCTGCCGAGGTCCACTTCCGCGTCGCCAGCCCGCCGACCGCGCATTCCTGCTTCTACGGGGTCGACACCCCCGAACGTTCCAAGCTGCTCGCCGCGCGCATGGAGCTGGAGCCGATGCGCGAATTCATCAAGGCCGACAGCCTCGCCTTCATCTCGATTGATGGCCTCTATCGCGCCGTCGGCTCGCAGGGGCGCAATGCCGCCTGCCCGCAGTTCTGCGATGCCTGCTTCACCGGCGATTATCCCACCTCGCTGACCGACCTCGCGCTGGCCGAACAAAAGGCTGCCGAGCTTCCCTTTGCCGACCCCAAGGCTGCCTGACAGATCATGACCGACACCAGTAAACCGCTTTCCGGGCGCACCGCGCTTGTCACCGGCGCCAGCCGCGGCATCGGCGCTGCCACCGCCAAGGCGCTTGCCGCCGCCGGTGCGCACGTCATCCTCGTCGCCCGCAAGGTGAAGGCGCTGGAGGCGGTGGAGGATGACATCCACGCAGCTGGCGGCACTTCGACCATTGCCCCGATCGATCTGACCGAGCCTGACGCCGTGACCCGGCTGGCCGAAGCCATCGCCGGCCGCTGGCAGACGCTCGACATCATGGTGCTCGCGGCGGCCTATCTGCCCGAACTGACCCCGGCCTCGCAGATCGAGCCCAAGCAGTTCAACCAGGCGCTGCTGACCAATGTGGTCGCCACGCAGGCGCTGATCGCCGGGTTCGACCAGATGCTGCGCCGTGCCGAGGCCGGGCGGATCATCGGCCTCACCAGCTCGGTCGGTGCGGCGCCGCGTCCCTATTGGGGCGCATACGGATCGACCAAGGCGGCGTTTGAAAACCTGCTGGCGACCTATGCCGCCGAGGTCGAGCGTCTGAGCCCGCTGCGGGTGGCGATCATCGATCCCGGCGCGACCCGCACCGAGATGCGCGCCCGTGCCTATCCGGGCGAAGACCCGCAGACGGTCAAGGCCCCCGAAGTCGTGGCCGAGCGGTTGGTTGCCCTGCTGGTTCAGGGGTTTGACAATCTCCACCGCGAACGGATCGACTGACCGGCAATCGTCCCTAGCACCGCGTTAACCTTTGGTTGAAATCTGCCTTTAGGGATTTGGTCTGCATAGGCGCATGCGGACCAGATTATCGAAAGACCGCAGGTTTCCGAGACAGGGTTGACAGCGATGCCGCATGATTCAGACACCTATCGCAAGGCTGCGCAGGAAGATCGCTGCGCCCCGCGCACCCGGCTGACGATCCCCGCGACCTTGCGGGCATCGGGCGGCCGTGCGTTCCAGAGCGTGGTCCACGATCTTTCGATCTCGGGCTTTTCCGCCGCCTCGATCAACCGCATGCACGAAGGCCAGCTGTGCTGGCTGACCCTGCCGGGGCTGGAGGCGCTTCAGGCCGAGGTGGTGTGGTGGGACAACTGCATCGTCGGCTGTGCCTTCAGCGAATTGCTGAGCCCGATCGTCCACGACAACATCCTGCAACGCTACAGCAATGTCGGCGTTTACCGGCAGGTGATCTGACCACGCCCCCAGAGGCGATGTTTCACGTGAAACATCGGCGAAATCAGGCCTGAAAGTGGTCTAAAAGGGGTCTAGAGGGGGTCTAAACGGGTCTAGATCCCCGCAAACCTGTCCTACTTTTCGACGCTGGCGGCAACCTTGCGGGCGAGGTCGAGGAACTGCCCGCGTTCCGGCCCGCCGCTCGCGGTGGCCCAGTTTCCGATATAGGCGAACACCACCTTCTGTTCGGGGAAGATCGTGATCCCCTGCCCGAAGATTCCCTGCGCGCCATAGGTGCCCTGCGGATAGGTCCACCACTGGTAGCCATAGCCAAAGCCGCTGTCGCCGAAATCGACCGCACTGTCGGTCGCCTCGGCAAACCAGTCCAGCGGCACCTCGGCCCCGCCGCCTTCGAGCGCAAACTGGCCCATGCGCGCATAGTCTGACAGCCGGATCGAGAGGCAGCACCCGCCGATATTGCCGCCGCGCGGATCGACCATCCAGAACAGCCCGCCCTCGAACCCGGCAGCGGCAACAATGTGGTGCTGGGCATATTCGGCGAGCGACATGCCGACCGCATTTTCCACCAGCAAGCCGATCAGATTGGTCTCGCCGGTCTTGTAGACCCACTTGGTCCCCGGCTCCGCCTCGCGCGGGAGCGCCTTCATCTGGGCGACGATCGCATCCGCGCCGTATTCGACCACAAAGCGGTTCATCTGCGCCACATCGCTGTTGGGATCGGTGTAATCCTCGTTCCAGCGCACCCCGCTGGTCATGGTGGCAAGCTGGCGCACGGTGACGCCGTCATAGGCGCTACCTGCCAAGCCGGGGATATATTTCACCACCGGATCATCCATGCTGGCGATCTTGCCATCCTTCACCGCCGCGCCCAGCAGGGTCGAGGTGAAGCTCTTGGCGACCGAAAAGCTGGTCCAGCGGTCCTTCGGCCCCATCCCGAGACCATATTCCTCGTGCACCACCTTGCCATCGGCCAGCACCATTACACCTGCGGTGCCGGTGGCCTTCATCAGCGCGGTGATCTCGGCCTGAAGCGCGGGGCTGAGCGGTGTGCCCTTTTCCAGCGGGCGGGTGGAGACCGGCGCGGGGACTTCGTGTCCGGCGAACCACTGCTCCATCGCCCGGAAGCGCTGGCTGCGCTGTTCGTCGCTCCAGAACAGCACCTGAAGGTCCGACTGGTCACGCGCCGGAGGCTGGGTCAGCGTGACTTCACCCTCCGGCGCCAGCCTGACGGCAAGCGGCTCCTGCGCCGCAGCCGGTCCGGACGCTGCCGCCAGAAGTGCCGCCAACGCCGCGCTCGCAGCCAAGGTTCCGATCCCGCGCATCACTCTCTCCCGTGTTATTGTCTCGGCATCAGGCTTAGGCGGGCGCGGGGCTTGTGGGCAAGCCCCTCAGGCGTCCTTCATCGCCTTGAGCGCCGCCAGCGCCCGTTCGCGCGCCGCCTTGTGCGGCACGATCTTGCGGGGGTAGCCCGCAGGCCGCCGCCCGAATTCCTCGGGATCGTGGACGTAAGGCTCCTCCAGCCCCTTCAATTCCGGAACATAGGTGCGGATGTAGCGCGCGGCGTCGAACTTCTCCGACTGGCTGAGCGGTGCCATGATCCGGCTGAACATATTGGAATCCACCCCCGTCCCTGCGGTCCACTGCCAGTTGGTGGCGTTGGAGGCGTAGTCGGCATCGCACAGCGTATCCCAGAACCACTTCTCCCCCTCGCGCCAGTCGATCAGCAGGTGCTTGATGAGGAAGCTGGCGGTGATCATCCGCACGCGGTTGTGCATCCACCCGGTCTGCCACAGCTGACGCATTCCGGCATCGACGATCGGGTAACCGGTGCGGCCCTGCTGCCATGCCTTCAGGTCACGCGCGGCCGCCGGATCGGTCGCGGGATCGCGCCAGGGAAAGCGGTCGAAATCCTCGCGGTAGTTTTGCGTCGCGTATTTGGGGAATTGCAGGATCGCATTCTGCGAATAGTCGCGCCAGATCAGCTCGCCCTCGAAGGTCTCCCAACCCTTCGAGCGGCGGTCCTTGAAGCGGTGCCAGATCTGGATCGGCGAGATTTCCCCGAAATGCAGGTGCGGCGAGAGGCGCGAGACCTTGTCCACGCTCGGCAGGTTGCGCTTGTCGTCATAGTCGTCGACGTCCGCTTCCCATGCGGCGAGGCGCGCGTGGGCGGCATCCTCGCCCACCTCCCAGAAATCGCGCATTCCCCCGGCCCAGTCGGGCTTGGTGGGGAGGAGGTTCCAAGACGCCAGATCGTCGGAGGCAGGCCATGTCGCCGGGGCTTCGAGACGCTCGGGCGCGGGGACTTCGGTGCGCGGCGGGAATTCGGCCCGCACGGCGCGGCTGAAAGGGGTGTAGATCTTGTACTGCCCCCCGGTGCCGGTGGTGATGCTGCCCGGCGGCATCAGGTAATTGCCGTGGTAGAGTTTGAGGTCGAGGCTCTTGGCCAGCTTGCGCTCGGCATTGCGCCACCAGGGTTCGTAATGGCAGTTGGCGTGGATGGTGCTCGCGCCCGTTTCCTGCGCCAGCTTGGTCAGCTCCGCCACAGCCTCCCCGCGCCGCAGGATCAGCTTGCTGCCCTTGGCTTCGAGGCTCTTGGCAAGGCTCGCCAGCGAGTGATGCAGCCACCAGCGCGAGGCCCCGCCATAGGCGTGGTGCCTGGGGCTTTCGTCATCGAGGACATAGACCGCGATGACGGGGCCAGCCTTGGCGGCGTGATAGAGCGCAGGGTTATCAGCCAAGCGCAGATCGCGCCGCAGCCAGACGATTTGGGTCATGATGGTCTTTCAATCCGTCGTCATTGCGAGGGGACGCAGTCCCCGCGGCAATCCATGGACGAAGAGTGCGGTCCATGGATTGCTTCGCTTCGCTCGCAATGACGAATTAGGGCTGGGTAAGTTCCTCACACCGCACATCCGGCAAGGCGACCGAGAACCGGTCCCGCGCGCGCGGATCGTAGAAGCGGGCATCGTAGAGGATCACCGAGCCGTCAGCCGCCCGCGTCGCAAAGGGCGCGCGCGACCAGAACAGGAAGGCGTCGAGTTGGGAATTGGTGCGGCGGGCCTCGGTCAGGTCGGGGAGCTTGCATTGGGTTGTAGAGCGCTGGATTGGTATCCAGTTCTGTGCAGAATCGTCCCAGTAAAACCAAACGCCGTTGCTCCCGGAGAGCTGCTCTCTAGCAAACGAAAGAACTGGCAGCGGACTACTGATCACTTGAGCCGAAGCGTCGACTGGTTCAGCCTTAACGAATGAAATCCAGCTATTCACCCCGATATAGGCGAGCACCGCAGCAATCCCCACCCGCGCGGGCCGCATCCACTCCGCCCCCGCCTTCTCCCGCCGCCGCGACATCCAGACGCTCGCAATCAGCATCGCCCAAAGCCACGGGTCGATGATGAACAGCGTATCCCCATAAAACCATTGCGAGGAGAACGGCTCCAGCAGCCGGATGCCGTAGACGTTGAGCCAGTCGAAGAAGGGGTGGCTCAGGCAGCCGATAAACGCCATCGCGTAGAGCCAGCCAAACCGCACCGGCAGCCGCGCTTCGGGCCGCGTGCCGCGCTTGGTCTGCCAGCGGTCAAACGCCCACAGCATCCCCGCCAATATCAGCGGCAGCAACACCAGCGCGGGCGGTCCGTGGGTGATGCCTCTGCGGAAGCCAAGGTGCTCGGTGCCCTCCAGCCAGAAGAAGCATGCCGCATCCACGTCCGGCAGGTTCGCGCCGATGATCAGCGCCGGCATCGCAAGGCCCGTGGTGCGCTTCAGCCCCGCCTGCCCCAGCACCGCGCCGACAAGGCTATGTGTCAGATTGTCCATCGCTTTGCCGGTTAGCGCGCCACCCTCAATCAAGCGAGTGGAAATCCGCGCAGCCAGCGCCTATCGCACCGCCAACAGACACGGGAGAAAACCAGCAATGACCGACGCGCCCTATATCCGCCCCGACATGAAGGCCTTCCTCGACATGATGGCGCAGGTGAACGGGCCGAAGATGGCCGACATGACGCTGGCCGAAGCGCGTGATTCCTATGTGAAGATGCATGGCATCGCCGACCGTCCGGCCCGCGCCCTCCCCGTGATCCGCGATCTCGCCTGTCCCGGCCCCGGCGGCGACATTCCGCTGCGCCTTTATGACGCACGCGAGAGCCGCACCGAACCCTCGCCGGTGATCGTCTTCTACCACGGCGGTGGCTTCGTGATCGGCGATCTCGATACCCATCACGCGCTGTGCACCGAGATCGCCGCGCTGATCGATCTGCCGCTGGTGGCGGTGCATTACGCGCTCGCGCCGGAAGCCCCCTTCCCCGCCGCGATCCTCGATTGCGAAGCCGCGACGCGCTGGGTGGCAGGAAGCCCCGCCGAACTGGGCCGCAGCGCCAGCGGCATCATCACCATCGGCGACAGCGCGGGCGGCAATGCCACGGTGGTCGTCGGGCAATTGCTCGCCGCCAACCCCGCCGCCGTCCCCGTGGTGCTGCAAGTCCCCGTCTTCCCGCTGGTGGCCGACGCCATTGGTTCGCAGAGCATGGCCGCCTTCTCCGAGGGCTATCTGCTGACCGCCGAAACCATGGCCTTTTTCGATGCCGCCTATGGCGCCGACCGCGCCGACCCGCGGGGCTTTCCGATTCTGGGCGATCACACGGGCGCTCCCCCCACCATCGTCGTCACCGCCGGTCTCGATCCGATCCGCGATTCGGGCCGCGCCTATGCCAAGGCGCTGGTGGATGCGGGCCGCGACTGCGTGTTCCTCGAAATGCGCGGGGTGACGCATTCCTTCACCAACCTCAGGCAGATGGTACCTTCGACCCAGCGCGATCTTGAACGGATCATCGCCGCGATGCAGTTCATGCTGGCGAACCCCGCATGAACCCCGACAGCCTCCCCTACCGCCCCTGCGCGGGCTTCATGCTCGTCAACCGCGAAGGCCTCGTGTTCGTCGGCGAGCGGATCGATGCCTCGGCCCACGGCTTCTGGCAGATGCCGCAGGGCGGGATCGACAAGGGCGAGGACGTGCGCAGCGCCGCCCTGCGCGAGCTGGAAGAGGAGATCGGCGTCGCGGCCCACATGGTCGAGATCATCGCGCAGGGATCGCGCCCGTTCCTCTACGATCTGCCGCCCGAGCTGCTGGGCCGGGTGTGGAAGGGCAAGTATCGCGGGCAGGAACAATACTGGTTCCTCGGCCGGTTCCTCGGGCAGGATAGCGACATCAACCTTGAAGCGCACGATCCGCCCGAGTTCCACGCATGGCGCTGGATCGAGCCGAGGCTGCTGCCGGAGCTGATCGTGCCCTTCAAGCGGGCGGTTTACGAGGAGCTGGTGGCAGAATTCCTGCCGCTGATCTGACGCCTGTCAGTTGCTGACCGGCGCGCCTTCCGCCGTGTCTGCCGCCAGCCTTGCGGCAGGCCCGCGGGCGATGGTGCTTTGCAGGGCAACGGTTTCGGGGCAGCGATCGCCGCACAGGCTTTGCAGCTTGGCCAGATTGCGCTTGGCCTTTTCCAGCGCGCCCTTTTCCACCAGCGCCGCGCCCTCGCCCGAAATCGCGGCGAAATTGCCCGGATCACGCTCCAGCGCCTCGCGGTAGTAACGGATCGCCTTGCCCTGAAGCCCGCTCTGGCGCGCAGCCTCGCCCAGATCGATGAAGATCGGGGTGTAGGACGGATCAACCGCCAGCGCCGCTTCGAAGGCATCGACCGCCGCCTGCGTCTCGCCCGCGTTCAACGCCGCACGCCCTTGCGCAATCAGCGCGGCGGCCCGCGGATCGGGGGTTGCGCCGGCGCCTGCGTTCAGCACGCTCGCCGACATGGCCAGACACAGGGACAGAGCGGCAGCAGGGGCTGCAAAACGCATCAGAAGCTCCTTCAGTGCATGAGACCGGAAACCGATGGGCTGGGTCATATCATGCGAAGCTATCATGGTGAACGCAAGCAGGCGATGAAAAAACCATCCGTGCCGTCGTGGAGCGGATCGAGCCGGATTCCGCCCCCGCGCTCCCGTCCCGATGGCAGGGAAAGCGGCTCTGCCTGCCAGCCGGGATGGCGCACGAGGAAGGCCGCCACGCGGTCCGCCCCTTCGGCATCGAGCACCGAGCAGGTGACGAAGCCGATGCTGCCGCCGGGCCGCACCAGCTGCGCTGCCAGATCGAGCACGTGGTCCTGCAACTGGTTCAGCCGCGCAAGCTCTGCCGGATCGAGTCGCCAGCGCCCTTCGGGGCTGCGCCGCCATGTCCCGCTGCCAGAGCACGGCGCATCGACCAGCACGTGATCGGCTTTGCCCTGCCACGGTGCGAGCGCCTGCATCTCGCGGCCCGGATCGAGCAGCACGACCTGATCGATCGCCGCACCGGCGCGGGCGGCACGCGGGGCAAGGTTGCCGAGGCGGCGCTTGTCGGTATCGGCAGCGATCAGGCTTGCGGCATTGCCCAGCCTTGCGGCCAGCGCCAGCGTCTTGCCCCCGCCGCCGGCGCACAGATCGATGATCGTATCGCCCGGCGCCACCGGCAGCGCCTCGACAATCAGCTGGCTGCCGAGATCCTGCACTTCGATCAGGCCTTGGGTATAGGCGTCCCACTGTTCGACCGGCGTGCCGGAGGGGAACCGCAGCCCCTGCGCGCAGGCGAGCGGCTCGCCCGTTTCGGGCAGGTCGATCCCCGCGCGGTCGGCCTTCAAGGCATTGACCCGCACATCGAGCGGAGCGCGGCCCAGCAGCGCGGCAATCTCGCGCCCGCCAAGGCCGGAATTGCGCAGCAGCGCGGCCAGCCACTTGGGCGCAAGGCCGGTTTTCGCCGCCTCTTCGCCATCGCCCTTCGGCGCGGGGCCATGGGGCGAGCCATCGAACAGGCCCGCAATGGCTTCGTCCTGCCCGGCCACCGCCAGCATCGCCGCCCGCCCGCTTTCGGGCACCGGCCCGCACAGGCGGATCGCCTGATAGACCAGATCGCGCACCGCCCGCCGGTCTTTCGATCCGGCATAGCGGCGGGCGCGGAAATAATCGGCAATGATCCGGTCAGCCGGCGCGCCCTTGCTGCGGGCGGCAGGGATGATCGCGTCGAGCAGCTCGATCGCCGCCTGTATTCTAGCGGCGGGTGTCATATCGAGGCCTCAGCGCGTCGGGTAATTGGGAGCCTCGCGGGTGATCGCGACATCGTGCACGTGGCTTTCCGAAAGGCCCGCATTGGTGATGCGCACGAATTGCGCACGCTGTTGCAGGTCGGTGATGGTGGCAGAGCCGGTGTAGCCCATCGCCGCCTTGATCCCGCCCACCAGCTGGTGGACGACATCGGCGGCAGGGCCCTTGAACGGCACCTGGCCCTCGATCCCTTCGGGCACCAGCTTCATCGCCGAAACGTCCTGCTGGAAATAACGATCAGCCGAGCCGCGCGCCATCGCGCCGACAGAGCCCATGCCGCGATAGGCCTTGTAGCTGCGGCCCTGATAGAGGAACACCTCGCCCGGGCTTTCGGTGGTGCCGGCGAGCATCGATCCGATCATTACGCTGGAAGCGCCTGCCGCCAGCGCCTTGGCCGCGTCACCGCTTGTGCGCAGGCCGCCATCGGCGATCACCGGCACGCCCGACTTGGCAGCTTCGGCCGCG
Organism: Erythrobacter sp. RANMB8; assembly: GCF_056848235.1. Taxonomy (NCBI): domain Bacteria; kingdom Pseudomonadati; phylum Pseudomonadota; class Alphaproteobacteria; order Sphingomonadales; family Erythrobacteraceae; genus Erythrobacter; species Erythrobacter sp. RANMB8. Next base: position 209,550 of record NZ_JBREHG010000002.1, on the reverse strand, counting down.
CTTTCCATGATCGCGGTCAGCTGCGGCACGCCCACTCCCGCGACAACGCGGGTGGTGCAGATCGAGCCCGGCCCGATCCCGACCTTGACCGCATCGGCCCCGGCATCGACGAGCGCGCGCGTCGCCTCGGCGGTGGCGACATTGCCCGCGATCACCTGCACCGCGTTGGAGAGCTTCTTCACCCGCTCGACCGCGCGGGCGACTTCGATGTTGTGGCCGTGGGCGGTGTCGATCACGATCACGTCGACTTCCGCCTCGACCAGCGCTTCGGTGCGGGCAAAGCCGGCATCGCCCACCGTGGTCGCCGCCGCCACGCGCAGGCGGCCCGTGCCGTCCTTGGTGGCGTGGGGGTAGTTCACCGCCTTTTCAATGTCCTTGACCGTGATGAGGCCGATGCAGTGGAAGGCATCATCGACCACCAGCAGCTTTTCGATCCGGCGGGCATGGAGCAGACGGCGCGCCTCTTCCTGCCCGGTGCCAAGCGGAACGGTGGCCAGATTCTCGGTCGTCATCAGCTCGCGCACGGGCTGCAGGGGATTTTCGGCAAAGCGCACGTCGCGGTTGGTGAGGATGCCGACCAGCTTGCCACCTGCGTCAACCACCGGAATCCCGCTGATCCGGTTGGCCTGCATCAGCGCCTGCGCCTCGCCCAGCGTGGCGTCGGGGTGAATGGTGATGGGGTTCACCACCATGCCGCTTTCATAGCGCTTCACCGCCCGCACAGCGGCACACTGCGCGTCGATATCGAGATTGCGGTGCAGCACGCCGATGCCGCCCAGCTGCGCCATGGCGATCGCCATGTCCGCCTCGGTCACGGTGTCCATCGCCGAGGAGAGCACCGGGATATTGAGCGCGATGTCGCGGGTCAGGCGGGTGGAGGTATCCGCCATGCTCGGCAAGACGCTGCTTTCCGCCGGGCGGAGCAGAACGTCATCGAAGGTCAGACCGAGCGGGATATCCATGGGCGCCACTTTCGCGAGAATGAGAGAGGGTTCTCCTGTGCCGGAGAATCGTGGCGGCCCATGTAACCGCAGATGTGCGCCAGCGCTAGGGTGCAGCCTCTTCGCTTTGCAGGACAGGCTCGGGCGGCTGGTAACGCGCCGGATCGGCGATCATCCGGATCAGGCCTTCGTGCAGCAGCAGATCCTCCACCGCGCCCGACAGATCGAGCGCCGCCGCCGTATCGGATGGCCGGTGATAGCGGCTGGAGAGGAAGGGTTGCAGGATCTCGCGGGTGCCATAGCTGCTCGACAGCAGCACCGTGGGCACGCCCGCATTGAGCAGCGCCGCGCCATCCTGCCGCTGGACAAAGCTGGCAGCGAGCGCCGCATCGCCCAACGTGCGTCCGCCCTTCGCCACGTGGTCGATGATCACGCTGTCGAGCGGGGTCGAGCCCTGCCCGATGAAGCCCAGCGCGCTGCCCGCCGGAGCAACCGCGACCATATCGAAATTGAACGCGGCCACGATCCGCGACAATTCCAGTGGCGGATCCTGCGCAAAGGCGCGTGCGCCGAGCAGGCCGGATTCCTCTGCCGTGGTGGCGAGCACGTAGATGTCGCGTCCCGGCACCGGGCCTGATTTCAGCCGCTGCGCCAGCTCCAGCATCGCGGCGATCCCGCTGGCATTGTCCGCCGCCCCGTTGCAGATGCGGTCTTCGGCATCGGCAGCACCGCATTCGCCCAGATGATCCCAATGGCCGAGCAGCAGCACCGCGCCTGCCTCAGGCGTGCTGCCGGGGATCTTGCCGACCAGATTGTAGCTGGTGAACTCGCGCCGTTCTGCCGATGCTTCGAGCGTGATCGCGAGGTTGATCTCGATCGGGGAGAAATCCGCCGCTTCGGCATCGGCCTTCAGCCGCGCCCAGCGGGCCTCGCCCATCACACCGGCCATCGCGGCATCGGTGACATAGGCCGACAGCGTATCGCGGTCCTCGCTGGCGAGGCGCACGCGTTCGCGCGATCCGCTGCGGCGCAGGCGGGCAATCGCTGCCTCGTCGGGAACGACGGTGACCACGGCCGTTGCGCGCTGATCGAACAGTGCTGCGCGCCGTGCGGTGTCGCGGCCGGGATCGGCCAGCATCACCGCCACCGCCCCCGCCCTGTCATCGGACAGCACCAGCCCGTCACCCTTGCCGACAAACACCACCGGAACGCCCGTCGCCGGGCCGCTGGTGGCCAGCGCACGGCGGCGCGGGGTGAACACCGCCGCATCGCTTTCGGGCACGATCACGCTGTTGCGGCCCTGTGTCAGGGTCAGCTGGCCGGACAGCGCACGGGTCGACACCAGATCGACCGGCATTCGCCAGTAGGAGCCCGGATCGCCCGTTCCCGAAACCAGCCCGATTCCGCCCATGCGCTGTTCGAGGAAGGCGAGCGTCGCCTCTTCGCCCGGCGTGCCCGGCTTGCGCCCGCCAAAGCCGTCGCTGGCGAGCACTTCGATATCGGCCATCATCCGCGCCGCGATGGCATCGCGGTCACTGACCTGCGCGCTTTCGACCGGCGGGCGGGCACAGGCAGCCAGCCACAGGCTCGCCAGCAGGACAACCAGCAGCCTGAAGCGGGCGGCGCTCATTCCGCGGTCCAGCCCCCGTCGATCGAATAATTCGCGCCGGTAATGTTGCGCGCCGCATCGCCGCACAGGAACAGCGCCATCGCGGCGACATCTTCGGGCAGGACAAAGCTCTTGGTCGGCTGCTTGGCAAGCAGCACGTCGTTCATCACCTGCTCGCGGGTCATCCCGCGTGCGGCCATGGTGTCGGGGATCTGGTTTTCCACCAGCGGCGTCCAGACATAGCCGGGCGAGATGCAATTGGCGGTGATCCCGTGGGTCGCCAGTTCCAGCGCGATGGTCTTGGTGAAGCCCGCCATCGCGTGCTTGGCCGCGACATAGGCGCTCTTGAACGGGGAGGCGGTGAGCGAATGCGCGCTGGCCGTGGCGATGATCCGGCCCCAGCCCTTGGCCTTCATCCCCGGCACCGCGAGGCGGGTCGTATGGAACGCAGCCGAAAGGTTGAGCGCGATGATCGCATCCCACTTTTCGGGCGGAAACTCCTCGACCGGGGCGACGTGCTGCATCCCGGCATTGTTGACGAGAATATCGACCGGGCCGACCGCCGCCATCATTGCTGCGATTTCGTCGGGTTTCATCAGGTTGGCGCCGTGATAGGTTGCCCCCAGTTCATCGCACAAAGCGGCGATCTCGTCGGGATCGCCCAACCCGTTGAGGATGACCTCTGCCCCTTCGGCGGCAAAGGCGCGTGCGATTGCCAGCCCGATTCCCGATGTCGAGCCGGTGACAAGTGCACGCTTTTCCTTGAGCATTTGCCGCAACTCCTGCACGTTCGGGCCAGTCGCGCCAGCTTTTGCCGCAGCGATTGCGGCTGTCCAGCAAATTGCTCATCGCGGGCGCGAAAGGGAGGATTGCTTATGCGCTTGGGGCCGTTCGACACGGGCAACATCAAGGTCCGCTCCAGCAGCGCCGGTGGTGGCGGCGGGGTTGGCCGGGCCGGCGGGATCGGCTGCGGCACGCTGGTGATCGCGCTGATCGGGGCGGTGGTGTTCGGGCTCGATCCGATGCAGACCATCGGCATGGTGCAAGGCGTGCAGCAGCAGGCCGGGCCGGTGCAGGCAGGCGGCGGGAATGACCTCACCGAGGAACAGGTCTGCGCCACCAGCGCCTATGCCACCGAAGCCTGCAACGCGCTCACCAGCCTCAACACCACCTGGGAAGCCGCCTTTGCGCGCAGCAACATTCCCTTCGAACAGCCGGTGCTCGATCTCTACCGCGATGGCCGCGTGACCACGCAAGGCTGCGGCAGTGCGACATCGGCGGTGGGGCCGTTCTACTGCCCGGCAGACAAGGGCATCTATATCGACACCAGCTTCTACGACCAGCTGGCGCAGATGGCGGGAACCGGCGGCGATTTTGCGCGGCTTTATGTGCTGGCGCATGAATATGGCCACCACATCCAGACCATCACCGGCCTGTCGCCCAAGGTGCGCGAGGCGCAGCAACGCAATCCCGCCGCCGCCAACCGGTTGCAGGTGGCAATGGAGTTGCAGGCCGATTGCTATGCCGGGATGTGGGCCAGCCAGAACCGCAACCTGATAGAGCCGGGCGATCTCGAAGAAGGTCTGAAGGCCGCCAGCGCCATTGGTGACGATACCTTGCAGCGCAACGCCGGCCAGCGGGTCAATCCCGAAAGCTTCACCCACGGCACCAGCCGCCAGCGCATGGATGCGCTGCGGTTGGGTCTGGAAAGCCGCAGCCTGTCGGCCTGCAACGTCTTCTTCGAATGATGTTGGCGCGCCGGTTCCTTGCTCCGCTTGGCGCGCTCGCCCTGCCCCTTGCATCGGCGGGTGCGCCCGCCGCGGCGCAGGTAATGCCCGAACCCGATGTGAAGGAAGTGGCCAAGACCCCGCTGCGCGATCTCAATATCGACGCCCGCGACATTCCCGAGGTGCTGCAAAAGGCTGCCGCTGCCCCCTATGCCACCGAAGGGCTCAAGCGCTGCAATGCCCTCGTCACCGAAATCGCGGCGCTCGATAGCGTGCTGGGCGCGGATTACGACATTGCCGAAGGCGACGGGAAAGACCGCATCAGCGAGGGCCGGATCGGGCAGAGCATCGTCGGCTCGATCATCCCGTTTCGCGGGATCGTGCGCGAGGTGACAGGCGCAGCCAGCAATGACCGCGCCATGCGCGCCGCCTACACCGCCGGCATGGCGCGGCGTGCCTTCCTCAAAGGCTGGGGGCTGGGCCGCGGCTGCGCCTATCCGGCCCGCCCCAAGCCTGCCGAAAGATAGGCTGCCTCATACCAGCGCGCTAAGATGCTGACGCATCACGCGCTGGAAATGCTCAGGCGCCGCACGGGCTTAACCGAGGCGTGATGAGTCAAGCTCATCGCGCCTTGGTATCAGCCCTCAGTGGCCTTCCAGCGCGCGATCTGCCGGTCGAGCGTTTCGAGCACCTGCTTGCGGGCATCTTCAGGGATGTCGGCGTCCTTTGCGATCTCGGCGCGGGCTTCCTCCAGGCCTTGCAGCGCCGATCCGATCACGCGGGATTTGCAGAACAGCATGACCTTCTTGCCATCCCTGCCGGTGATGGTCTCGGTCGGCTCGCCGTCGCACTTGTCCATCATGATCACGCGGGGCGCCGCGCCGCGGGCGGCATCGGCCTCGATCCGCGTCAGACGGACAATGCGCGGTGCATCGGCGCGTGCCTTCTCCGCCTCGGCCAGCGCGACTTCGAGCGACTTGCGCATCGCCTCGTGCCTCTCCCGCTCGCCGGCGGCAGCGCCTTCGCGGGCCTTGTCATGCCAGTGGAAGGCTTCGGGCTTGCCGCGGAACACCATCCGCACGCGCTTTTCCTTGCCATCCTCGGTGCGGATCACCTGTTCGATCACCTCGGTATTGTCGTCCCCGGCAGCGCCATCGGGATCGACTGCGATGATCGCTTCGATGGCGGGCGCTTCGGGCGGCGCGGGCGGCGGCGGAGGCACGGGCGCATCGGGCGCGGCGGGCGGAGCCGGAGGCGCAGGGGGTGCAGGCGGCGCGGGAGCCTCTGTGCGGGCTGCCTCGCTCGCGGCGTAGCTGATCGACGCGGTCAGCGGCAGGGCCAGCAGGCCCGCGCCCAGCAGCGCACGGCCCGCCATGCGGCGACGGGGGGAAAGATCGGACATCGACAGGCTCCTCAGACGGTGAATGATGGATTTCTCGCCCAGCACCGGACAGGCCATCGGCGCTGACAGGGCCGCGCCGCCGGACAGCGCCGGGGCGGTGGCAAATCGGGTGATCAGCGCAGCATAGGCGGCACGCTCCTGCGCGGGGCGGTCTGCCAGCACGCGGGAATCGCACGCCGCTTCCTGATCGCGGCGCAGCGCCAGCCAGCCATAGCGGCCCAGCGGATTGAACCAGTGCAGCGCGAACAGCGGCTGCACCAGCACATTGACCAGCAGATCGCCGCCCCGGTGGTGCGCCAGTTCATGCGCCAGCGCCAGATCGCGGGCCTGCCGGTCAGCCAGCGCCATGAAGCCGGGCGGCAAGGCGATCACGCGGTCGATCACCCCGAAGGCGAGCGGCGCGGCTGTCGCAGACGTTTCCACCAGCCGGATCGCTCCGCGCCGCAGCCGCACCCGCCCGACCTCGCGCCCTTCGGCCAGCAGCATGTCGCGCAGGTCGAAATAGGCTGCAAAGCGCCGCCACAGGAACACCCCGGCCCCGGCCAGCCACACCAGCAGCAAGGCCTCTCCCAGCTGCGCCCAATCGAGCGCGGCGTCGAAAACGGGTTCGGCGGCGGGCAGCGGCGCCGGGGCGGTCATTGTGGCCAGCCCCGCGGCATCGCCAGGGGGCAAAGCAGTCTCTGCCAGCGCGGCGCGATCAGGCGCGGGCGCGGGCGCTGGCTCTGGCGGGGCCATCCATGCAGGAAGGATCACCGGCGGCAGCACCAGCCGCAGCGCGGGCAAGGCCCACAGCGCATAGGCCGCCTGCGGCCCGAAGCTTTTCGCCACCGGGCGACGCAGCACCAGCACCGCCGCGATCAGCGCGCCGGTCCAGACCAGCGTTTCGATCAGAACCGCGCTCACGGCTTCAGCCCTTTCAGCAGCGCCTCGATCTCGGCCAGATCATCAGCGGTCAAGGCCTCGCTTTCCGCAAGATGCGCCACCAGCGAAGCGGCATTGCCGCCGAACAGGCGATCGAGCAGCCGCCGCGATTCGCCGCCGACATAGTCGTCGCGGGCCAGCAGCGGGGTGTAGAGGAACCGCCGCCCGTCAGGCTCGGCCGCCAGCGCGCCCTTCTGCACCAGCCGCGAGAGCAGCGTCTTGACAGTGGCAAGGCTCCACCCGCGTTCGGTGCAGACGGTGTCGCACACCTCGGCAGCGGTCTGGCGCGGGCGGTTCCACAAGGCTTCCATCACGGCGTGTTCGGCATCGGTGATGCGTTCGGCCGGGGCCATGCCGGAATTGTCATCGGACGGGGGCACGCTGCGTCTCCCTTGCCTGTGATTACATCTGTAGTCACGACGACTACGGCTGTAAACATTGCTCCCCGATGAACGGCAGTCGCTCCGGCTTGCGCTTCGTCGAAGTGGCGATACACCCGGATGAATGACATGGCTGCGCGCATTTTCCCCTTTCGCCCTCGCCCTTCCTTGCGCATCGCTGGCGCTGGCACTGCCCGCACCCGCTGCCGCGCAGGAGGAATTCCTGCCGCTGACCTCTCCGGTCGAACTGGCCGAAGGGCAGCCCGATTTCGAGGCGGGCGAGCTGATCTTTCGCGGCGGGGTGGAGATCGCGCCCGACAAGGCCGGAATCGGAGGGATTTCCAGCCTTGAATGGCACGACGGCGCGCTCCATGCCGTCGCCGATGACGGGCGCTGGCTGATCCTGACGCCCGAGGATGTGGGCCTCAGGATGGTCGATATCTCCTCGGTCACGATCGGCGATCTGCGCGATGTGAAAGGCGCAAAGCTGGGGGCCAAGACCCGCGGCGATGCCGAAGCGCTCACCCGTCTGCCGACCGGCGAATGGCTGATCGCCTTCGAACAGGAACACCGCATCTGGCAATATGCCGAACCTGGCGGCAGTGCGGTCGATCCGGCCGGGCGGAGCGATGTTGCGGCGATGGTTGCACTGGTCGCCTCGGCTGAACCCAATCGCGGTCTCGAAACCATGGCGGCCAGCGACAACACACTGCTGGCCTGCGGCGAATGGGTCGATCCGGCGCGCCCCAATTGCCTGCTTGCCACGGCCTTTGGCGCCCCCCGCTTCCACCTTCCCGCGCCCGAAGGCATCGCCGAAGCGGGCGGCGTGCCGACCGATGCCGCCTGCAAGGCCGATGGCACCTGCTACGTGCTGTTCCGCAGCTTCAACCCCGGCGAAGGCAATCGCGCCGCCATCGTCGCGCTTGCCCCCAACGCCGATGCCAAGACCCTCGCCGTGCTTGCCCCGCCGCTGACGCTCGACAATTTCGAAGGGCTGGCGGTGCGCGAGGATCAGGGGCGCACGTTCCTTTACCTCGTCTCGGACGACAATTTCCGCAATTGCGAGACGAAGCCCGGCAAAGGCTGCCAGCGCACGCTGGTGATGAAGTTCGAGATCAAGGGCCCGCCGCCGCCCGAAGCCCCGACCGAGCCCGAAGCCTATGCCGCAGCCCCCACCTCGCGTCCGGGCAAGCGTCCTTTCCCCGATGCCGCCAGCGTCAGCGTGGTGATCACCACCAGCCTCGGCCCGATCACCATTGCGCTCGAAACCGAAAAGGCACCGGTCACCGCGGGCAATTTCCTGCGGTATGTCGATGAAAAACGGCTCGACGGGACGGAGTTCTACCGCGCCGTCCATTTCCCGGCCGACCGCCAGCCCAACGGCTTGTTGCAGGGCGGGCCGCGCGGCGATCCGAAGAAGGTGCGCGCGCCGATCCCGCATGAACCAACCAATGTCACCGGCCTCACCCACACCCATGGCGGCGTGTCGATGGCGATGCTGGGGCCGGGCACCGCCGACGGTGATTTCTTCATCATGATCGAGGATCAGACCGGTTTCGATGCCGATCCCAAATCGGACAATCCCGCCTGGCGCAACGGCTATGCGATGTTCGGCTATGTCACCGAAGGGATGGATGTGGTCGCCGCGATCCACGCCGCGCCGCGTGATCCCGACGCGGGCGAAGGCGCAATGAAGGGCGAGATGATCGCCAGGCCGGTGAAGATCATTTCTGCCCGGCGCGCACCGGCGCCGGCGCCGTAAGCATCGTTTGGTCGAAGGCGGGGCGCCCCACCGGTGCGCTGGCGATACGCGGCTTGCCCGCCTCCAGCGCGGGGAGCCAGGTGCCCACCTCCGGTCCGATGCTGACCTGCGGCAGCGAGGCGAGGTAGCGCGCCTGCGTCTCCCATTCGGCCACCGATCGCCCGGCCATCCGCGCCGCCTCTTCCAGCGCGACCGGCTGGCGCAGCGCGCGGTTGATCAGGGCATCGCCAAAGAAGGTCCAGTCATTCTCCGCCACGCAGCCGAAGGATGTGCGCGTGCTGGCAGCGGCGGTCAGGATCGCGGTGTCGGGGCTGGCGAGCGCGGGCACGAACACCCCCGAATAGCACGCCGAGATGATCAACACCCGCCGCCGGATGCCCGCCTCTTCCAGCGCCGCTTTCAGACTGGCGGGGCTGAGGATGCCATAGCCGCTATCGCCGTAGTGATAGGCAAGGCCCATATCCATGCCGTGGCTGGTGGTATAGAGCACCAGCGCATCCTCGGCAGGGTCGATCAGGCTGCCGATATGGCTGATCGCCAGCAGCAGCGCGGTGATCGATCCGTGGGGATGATCGTCACGCGTCCCGTCCGGCCCGGCCAGCGTGAGCGTGCGGCCTTTCGCATTGTAACGCGCCCCCAGCACCCGCGCCGCCTCCCGCGCCTCGCGCGCGAAGACGGGGTCGCTGTCGAGCGCGATGGTGAGGACATAGGCCTCAGACGTCCCCGGCGTCTGGCGCGGCAGCGCGGCGAGCGCGGCATCGAGCCGGCGCTGCTGTTCGCGCACCTGCGCGGCGCTGAACCCGCGCTGCAATTCGGGGCTGAGTTCGTAGGACTTGCGCCGCTCGGCCCGCCCCTCCCCGCTGCCGAGATCGGGGAAAGGCGCGGTGTGCGGCGGGGGCTGATTGGGGCTGGAGGCCGGCTGGGGAAGCGCAGGGGCGGCGGCCACAGCCGCCAGCAGCGCAATGATGATCCGGCCCCTGTTCATCGGGTGGCAAGGTGACGCGGCGGCAGATGGCGGTCAAGCGGGATATTGCGAGGGACAATGCCCGGCACGCGCCGCTTGCTGGCAGGATTACTGCCAATAATGTCCTTTATTTACAATCAATCCCGATCATTCCAAGTCATCATCAGCCTGTCCGCGGGTTTTCCCATACTCGCGGCAAGGCGATTGGGGGCAATCGGCAATGCAGCTTACTGGCCAATGGCGACGGGCCGCCTGGGCGCTTGCGGGCGTGATCGGCGCTGTCGGGCTGTCGGGCTGCACCATCGTCAGGATCGACGGCCCGGCTCAGGTCACCCGCGTCTATCCCGGCGTGCTGACAATCGCGCCCGAAGCCGGGGACGCGATGATCGCCTATCGCAGCCGCGGCCTCGGCCTGGTTCCGGGCCGCAACGGTGTGACGCTGGGCTATGCGGACGAAACAGTCGTGGCGCTGGGCAGCGCAGACGAATGCCGCATCGTCCTGTTCGAACCGGACGCGGCAACGGTCAGCGAACTCGCCGCCATACTCGCCGGGGTGGTCCCGGAAGGACAGATTTGCAGCACAGGGGGGTCGAAATGAAACAGAGTTTTATTGTGACGGTTTTGGGAGCAGCATCGGTGGCACTGGCCGGATGCTCCTCGGTCGATCAGGTGCCACTGGTTTATGTGTCGACAGTGAAAGTTGGCGTCAACGTCGAGAGCGGCTCTGCCGAGACGCCCGGGGCTAAACTGATGATTGGGTTTGATGCAACCGATGCCGCCTATGTCCCGGTCGCAGTGGCTCGGACATGCAAAGGTGAGTCCTTGGAGATGATGAAAGTTTGCGCCAAACATCTCAAAGACATTGCAATAATCACGGGTCGAAGTGAATCGCTGACCGAAAATGACAAGAGCAGGATCAAGCAATTGGCCGACGATGCGAATGCACTCAGTGACAAGATGGTTAGAACTGCGAACAGTTACTCCGCTGCTTTGTCGCGCGAGGCGAAGGCGCGATCAGACGTGAGCGTGGCCGAAGAGGCAAAGAAAGAATTTGAGCGGTTATCGACAACGCAGAATGATGAGGGAGCCGAATTTTCGGAAGCCGAACGGATTATTAAGAAGAAGCAAATTGAAGACGAACTCCAAAGGAGCAAAGGCGAAAGTTCCGCCGCTAGCGAAGCGGTTGAAGCGACACGCGAAACGCTGAATCAGGACAAGGACAAACTCAAGAACCTGACCGGTGAATTTCTTAAGTTGATCCCGCAGCAGAACGGTTCATCGTTGGGTAGAAACGACGCGCTTTCGGTCTTCGGGACATTCAGTGGCAAAGTCGACGGAAAGGCCGGTGCGGACACTGGTGCAAGCCTCAAACTCGGCAAAAGCTTCTCGACAGGAGTCGCGGCGCAAAGCCTGTCTGAAGGCATCGCAAATCGCGAAACGCAATCAGTGAAGAGCCGGCCAGAATGCATAAATGCAGTCGTTGCCGGCTTCGACAAGATTGATCCCAAAGAGCGAAAAGTCGATACCTTGGAAAAGCTGATTGCCGCCTGCGAATAACCCGTGACCGGCGCCCCCTCTCTTCCCGAGAGGGGGCGCCGCACCCATCAATACACCCGCGCCTTGGGCTCGATGTACTTGATGTCGTCGGTCAGCGTGTATTCGTGGACCGGACGGTAATCGATCCGGCTGTTCGAGCCGCGACCGCCCCAGCCGTCGAACCAGGCGATGGTGTGCTTCATCCACTCGGCATCGTTGCGATCGGGGTAGTCCTCGTGCGCGTGGGCGCCGCGGCTTTCCTTGCGGTTGGCGGCGCTCGCCATGGTCACGTTGGCCTGCGACATGAGGTTGTCGAGTTCCAGCGTCTCGATCAGGTCGCTGTTCCAGATCAGCGACTTGTCGGTGACGTGGATGTCTTCCATCCGCTTGTTCTGCTCGGCCAGCTTGGCCACGCCTTCGTCCATCAGCTTCTGGTCGCGGAACACGGCGCAGTGCTTCTGCATCGCCTTCTGCATTTCCGCGCGGATCTGCGCGGTGGGCGATCCGCCTTGCGCATAGCGGAAGTGATCCAGACGGGTCAGCGCGAAATCCGCACTGTCGGCGGGCAGTTCGGGCTGCTTGGCATTGGGCTTCAGATTGTCGCGCAGGTGGTGGCCGGTCGCACGGCCGAACACCACGAGGTCGATCAGCGAGTTCGAGCCGAGGCGGTTGGCCCCGTGCACCGAAACGCACGCCGCCTCGCCCACGGCATAAAGGCCGGGGATCACGTGATCGGGGTTGCCGTCCGGCCCCATGGTGACGACCTGCCCGTGATAGTTACACGGAATGCCGCCCATGTTGTAATGCACCGTCGGGGTGACGGGCAGCGGCTGGCGGGTGAGATCGACGCCGGCGAAGATCTTGCCGCTTTCGGTGATGCCGGGCAGGCGCTGGGCCAGCACATTGGGATCGATGTGATCGAGGTGGAGGTAGATGTGATCGCCCTCCGGCCCGACCCCGCGCCCTTCGCGCATTTCGAGCGCCATCGAGCGGCTCACCACGTCGCGGCTTGCCAGATCCTTCGCGGAGGGCGCGTAACGCTCCATGAAGCGCTCGCCTTCCGAGTTGGTGAGATAGCCACCCTCGCCGCGCGCGCCTTCCGTGATCAGCACGCCCGCGCCGTAGATGCCGGTCGGGTGGAACTGCACGAACTCCATGTCCTGCAGCGGCAGCCCGGCGCGCAGCACCATCCCGCCGCCGTCGCCGGTGCAGGTGTGGGCCGAGGTGGCAGTGTAGTAGCAGCGGCCATAACCGCCGGTCGCCAGCACCACCGACTGGGCGCGGAAGCGGTGGATCGTGCCGTCATCAAGGCACATCGCCATCACGCCGACGCACTTCTTCTCGCCGCCTTCATCCGACATGATCAGATCGAGCGCGAAATACTCGATGAAGAAGTCCGCATCATACTTCAGCGACTGCTGGTAGAGCGCGTGCAGCATCGCGTGGCCGGTGCGGTCGGCAGCGGCGCAGGTGCGCTGCACCGGCGGGCCGGCGCCCATGTTCTGCATGTGGCCGCCGAAGGGGCGCTGGTAGATCGTGCCATCGGCATTGCGGCTGAAGGGCACGCCCGCGTGCTCCAGCTCATAGACCGCCGCAGGCGCCTCGCGCGCGAGATATTCGATCGCGTCCTGATCGCCCAGCCAGTCCGACCCCTTGACGGTGTCGTACATGTGCCAGGTCCAGTGGTCGGGCGAGTTGTTGCCGAGGCTGGCGGCGATCCCGCCCTGCGCTGCGACCGTGTGCGAACGGGTCGGGAAGACCTTGGTGATGCAGGCCGTGCGCAGGCCCGCTTCGGCCGAACCCATGGTGGCACGCAGGCCCGATCCGCCGGCGCCCACCACAACGACGTCATAGGTGTGATCGATAATCTTGTAAGCGCCCTTGAGGCCGGGTGCGCTTGCTTCTGCGGTAGCCATCAGGCCTGACCTCCGAATGCGAGTGCGGCAACGCTGAAAATCGCGAAAGCGCCGCCGCCGATAGTTGCAAGATTGAGTGCCGCAAGCGCGGCGAATTTGCTGCCGGTGTCGTGGACGTAATCCTCGATCACCACCTGCAGGCCGAGCCGTGCGTGCCAGAACAGGCTGATCACCAGCAGCATCATCGGCACCGCCGAGACCGGCTGCGAGAGCCACTTCGAAACGCTGGCATGGCCGAAATCGCCGAGCATGACGAAGCTGACCAAAAGCCAGCTCATCAGCACCAGATTGCCGATCGCGGTGGTGCGCTGCACCAGCCAGTGATGCGCGCCTTCATGCGCCGAACCAAGACCGCGCACGCGGCCGATGGAAGTTCCGTTACCCATGGTTCCGCTCCCTCAAGCCAGCAGCATCAGGGCCCAGAAGCCCGCGGTGAGAACAACAGCGATGATCGGTGATGCGATCGACCACATGCGGTTGGTCTTCAGCTCGTAACCCGCGCCGATATCCAGCACGAAGTGGCGAAGCCCGCTCATCATGTGGGTGAAGAACGCCCACGACAGGCCGACCAGCACCACCATGCCCAGCGGCGACCCCATGATCGACTGGAAGGTGCCATAGGCTTCCGGCCCGCTGGCCAGCGCCCCCAGCCACCACACCAGCACGGCAAGGCCGACCAGTGCCATCCCGTCGCCCGTGGCGCGGTGAAGGATCGAAATCAGCATGTGCGGCCCCCAGCGCCACACCTGCAAATGGGGAGAAAGCGGTCTTTGGTTCATTGTGATCCCGTCTGGTCCCTGTCAGAGCCACTCCACTTAGCGTCCTTGCCGTGCGAGGCAAGCGGCGAGCAGTGGACACAGCTTGCAAATTTCTGGATAGGCGATTGCATGGGACACATTCTTGTAACCGGATCAAGCCGCGGAATTGGCAGGGCGGCGCTTGAGGCACTGGGCGCGCGCGGCGTGCCGGTGATCGGCCATGCCACCCGCCCGCAAGCCCCGTCAGAGGGCGCAGCCCCGATCATTGCCGCCGATTTCGGCAATCCGCTCGCCGCGCAATCGCTGTGGGAAGCGGCGCTGGAACTGGCGGGCGGCGAAATCGATGTGGTGGTCAACAATGCCGGGCGGTTCGAGGCCAACCGGCTCGACCGTTCGGACATCGAATGGCTCGATGCGTGGGAGGATACGCTCCGGGTCAACCTCACCGCGGCGGCGCAATTGTCGCGGCTGGCGGTGCTGCACTGGCAACAGCGCGGCTTTGCCGGACGGCTGGTGCACGTGGCGAGCCGCGCCGCCTATCGCGGCGATTCCCCCGCGCACTGGCACTATGCCGCGGCCAAAAGCGGGATGATCGGGATGCACAAGACCATCGCCCGCGCCTATGCAAAGGACGGGATTTTGAGCTTTGCCGTCACCCCCGGCTTTACCGATACCAGCATGGCGGGCGATTACCTCGCCAGCCGCGGCGGGCCGGGGCTGCTGGCCGACATTCCGCTTGGACGGGTGGCCACGCCGGACGAGATCGCCAGCATCATCACCTTCTGCGCGCTCGACGCGCCCGCCAGCATGACCGGCGCAGTGATCGACGCCAACGGAGCCAGCTTTGTCCGGTAACACCACGTGGAAGCTGTCGCTCCACGCCCCCAAGCCGCAAGTGCAGGCGGCGCTGCTGGCGCATGACGCCATCGACGACTGGGATTACGAACTCGTCATCGCCGGGCGCGAGGTGGCCGAGGACCGCCCGGATGACTGGGTGCTGGAAGGCTGGTTCCCAAGGAAGCCCGGCAAGGCAGAGAAAGCCGCGCTCGCCGGGCTGTTCGCAGGGAAGGCCCCCGCGATCACCATCGAGGAACTGCCGCCTGCCGACTGGGTGACGCTGAGCCAGCACAATGTCGCGCCGATCCGTGCAGGGGCCTTCCATGTGCACACGCCGGACTATCCGGCCGATCCGGACGCGATCGACTTCATCATCCCCGCCAGCCAGGCGTTTGGCACCGGCCAGCATCGCACCACTGCGGGCTGTCTGGAAATGCTCGGCCACATGAGGGCGAGCGGGATGGTGGCGCGCAACATCGCCGATATCGGCACCGGCACGGGCCTGCTCGGCTTTGCCGCCCTCGCCCTGTGGCCGCGTGCGGCTGTCACGCTGACCGATATCGATCCGGTCTGCGTGCCGGTGGTCGAGGAGAACGCCGCGCTCAACGGCATCGCACTCGGCCCCAAGCCGGGCGAGGCGGTGATGATCGTGGCGGACGGGATGGACGATCCGCTGCTGCGTGTGCGCGGGCCTTACGACCTGCTGATCGCCAATATTCTTGCAGGGCCGCTGGTCGAACTTGCGCCCGATTTCGGCAAGGCCGTGGTGCCGGGCGGCAGTCTGTTGCTGGCCGGATTGCTGGCGGGCGAGCAGGAGGAAGCTGTCAAGCGCGCCATGCGTCTCGCCGGTTTCCGCATGGCCGCAAGGCTCCAGCGCGGCGACTGGGCGATCCTGTGGCTGCGGCGACGGCGGATGCGCTAGGTCGAGAGCGCATCCTCAAGCAGTGCCAGCGCGTTGCGGGTGAAGGCGGCCATGTTGGCAATGCGATCGTCGCTGGCGGTTTCGATCATGCGGGTGTGCTCCCCCGCAGGGCCGGCCAGCGCCGCGACGCTGCGGCCCGCAGGCGCGCCGCTGGGATGCGTCGATCCGCCAACCGAGCCGCTTTCGGCCAGCCCCCAATCCCCTGCGAAATTGGCAGCGATGGCGCGAGCCTGAAGCAGCGCATAATCCTCCGAGGCCCCGCGCATCCCCTTGTAGGCCTCCCGCGGGAGCGCGAACAAAACGTCGCGGGCGCGGAAGGAATAAACCACCCCGCCGCCCACGAAGAAATCGAGCGCGCCCGGCACCGTCAGCAGGCTCGCCGCGATGAGGCCGCCGGTCGCCCCGTCGGCGACTGCGACCTTCTCGCCCCGCTCCCGCAGCAGCGCGCCAATGCGCACCGCCTGCGGATGGAGTTCGCGCAGCAGGTCCATCAACCGCCGCCCCCCGAACCCCCCAGCGCCTCGGCCACAATCGCCGCCCACCCGGCCTCGTCCATCGTCTCGATCCCGAGCTCGGCAGCCTTCTTCAGCTTGGACCCTGCCCCCGGCCCGGCGACCAGCAGATCGGTTTTCGCCGACACGCTGCCCGCCGCCTTCGCGCCCAGCCGTTCGGCCTGCGCCTTGGCCTCGTCGCGGCTCATGGTCTCCAGCTTGCCGGTGAACACAACGGTCTTGCCCGCCACGCGGCTGGCGATGGTCTTGACCTCGTAACGCGGCGGGGTGACCTCGCCGAGCAGGTCCTCCCACACGGCGACATTGTGCGGTTCGTGGAAGAAATCGCCGAGCGCCTCGACCACCGAAGGCCCGATGCCGTCGATGGCGGTGATCTCGCCGATAGCATCGCTATCGCCCGCATAGGCACGTTCGGCCAGCGCCCGCAGCGCCGGAAGCTCGTGGAGGTGCTTCATCAGATCGCGCGCCGTCACCTCGCCCACGTGGCGGATGCCGAGCGCGAACAGCAGCCGTGCGGCATCGGGCGTGCGCTTGGCTTCGATCGCGGCCAACAGGTTGTCCACAGACTTGTCCTGCCAACCTTCAAGCCCGAGGATATCGCTCCGCCGCTGGCGCAGGCGGAAGATATCCGCCGGACTCTCCAGCCAGCCAAGCGCGAAGAACTGGGCGATCGTCTTCTCCCCCAACCCCTCGATATCGAGCGCCTTGCGGCTGACGAAGTGTTCCAGCCGCTGGGTGCGCTGTGCGGGGCAGATGAGGCCGCCGGTGCAGCGCACATCGACCTCGCCTTCCTCGGCCACCGCCTCGCTGCCGCATTCGGGGCAGTGATCGGGGAACGGGAATGCAGGCCGCTCCTCCTCCCGCGTAAGGTTCTCGACCACCTGCGGGATCACGTCGCCCGCACGCTGGATCACCACACGGTCCCCGACGCGAAGGCCGAGCCGCGCAATCTCGTCGCGGTTGTGGAGCGTGACGTTGGTCACCGTCACCCCGCCGACCAGCACCGGCGCGAGCCTGCCCACCGGCGTCAGCTTGCCGGTGCGGCCGACCTGAATATCGATCGCCTCCACCACTGTCTCGGCGCGTTCGGCGGGGAACTTGTGTGCCAGCGCCCAGCGCGGGGCCTTGGCAACGAAGCCCAGCCGCTCCTGCCAGTCGAGCCGGTCAAGCTTGTAGACCACCCCGTCAATATCATAGGCGAGGCCCGGCCGCGCCCGCCCAATGGCATCGAAATGCGCGACCAGCTCAGCCGCGCCGCCCTCGATGCGGGTGAACAGCGGCGAGACCGGGAAACCCCATTCCCGCAAGGCCTCGACCACCTCGGTCTGGGTCGCCCCCGGCACGGCGGAAGCCGCGCCCCAGCCGTGCGCCCAGAACCGCAGCGGGCGCCTGGCGGTGACGCCCGCATCCTTTTGCCGGAGCGATCCCGCCGCCGCATTCCGCGGGTTGGCAAACAGCTTGCCGCCTGCTTCATGCTGCGCAGCATTGAGTGCGGTAAAGGACTGTTTTTCCATATAGACCTCCCCGCGCACCTCGAAGATGGCGGGGCCATCCCAGGTCCCGTTCGCGTCGAGCGTAGTCGAGACGCCGTCGCCGAACAGGTCTCTCGACTGCGCTCGAGACGAACGGAGGTCTTTGGGAATGTCATCGATGAACTGCACGTTCGCCGTCACATCCTCGCCCACCTGTCCGTCACCGCGGGTGGCAGCGCGCACCAGCTTGCCGTTTTCGTAACGCAGGCTGCACGACAGCCCGTCGATCTTGTCCTCGGCCGTCAACGCCAGCAGCTCACCTTCGGGCAGGTTGAGGAAGCGCCGCATCCGCGCCAGCCACTCCTCGACCTCCTCAGGGCTGAAGGCATTGTCGAGGCTCATCATCCGAACCTCGTGCGTGACCTTTCCCAGCGGCGAGGCCGCGACCGCATGGCCGACCTTGCGCGACGGGCTGTCCTCGCGGACGAGGTGCGGGAAGGCCTCCTCCAGCGCGGCATTGCGGCGCACCAGCGCATCATACTCGGCGTCGGAAATCTCCGGCGAATCCTCGGCGTGGTAGAGCCGGTCATGCTTGGCGATGGCGCGGGCCAGCCGCATCAGCTCGTTGGCGGCTTCGGCTTCGGAAAGAGAGGCAACGTCGGTCATGGAAAAACTCATTCGCCCTTCAGCACAGCCAGCATCGCCGGCTCGTTCGCGGTGTAGAGGGGGTTGCCGGGGGTGATGATGGCAAAATGGCTCGCGCCCGGATTTTCGCGCACGCTGACCCGCGCCCCGCCCCGCCCGAGCGCTTGCAGCGTGACAGTGGACGGCGACGGCAGCCTCGCCTGCACGAACAGCAACTGCGCCAGCTGCGGGGCAATGGTCGAGGGCGAAATCGCGGTGTAGCGTTCGGGGAATCGCTGGGGCTCGCCGCCGATAAAGGGATCGACAGCGGAAAACTGGCACAGCGCATCGAACGCCGCCCGCTCGGCCCCGACATCGCCCGGCCCGTCGAGCACGATCGCCCCTGCCACCGCCGTGGCCGCACGCACGCCCAACGGCCCGTCGGCCCCGTCAGCGCGGGCAAGCCACTGCGCCGGAAGCGCGCCTGCCGAATGGCCGACCAGCGTGACACGGGAGCGGTCAATGGGATAACGCGCCGCAACTTCGTCAATCAGCCTCGCCGAAGCCACCCAGTCCTCGAACGACCCCGGCCAACCGCCGCCATCGCCGACCTCGCGGTAATCGACATTGAGCGTGGCGATGCCGAGTTCCTGCCAGCGCGTGGCGAGCGGGGCCATGTAGGCCTGCGAGGCGATGCCGGTCTTCCAGCATCCGCCATGATAGATAACCGCCAGCGGGAACGGGCCCCCTCCTTCTTTGGCACCTTCGGGGAGCCTGAGTTCGGCAAACCCGCGTGGATGATCGGCATAGCGCAGGATCGCTTGCGGAGCGGACGCGGCGAGGTTGGCATCGGTGCCGTAGGTGGCATGATTGGGCTGGGCCATGGGAGACGCCTCCTCGGGTGCAGGCTTGGCAGGAGTGCAGGCGACCACAGCAAGAAGGCCCAGCGGGAGAAAGACTCTCACACCCCCTCCAGCAGCCGGTCCGCCTGGGCGCGCGCCTCGGGCGTCACTTCGGCGCCCGACAGCATCCGGGCGATTTCCTCCTGCCGCCCGGCATGGTCGAGCAGCACCACGCTGGTGCGCGTCACCGTGCCGGTCGAAGCCTTGGCGATGAAGTAGTGCTGACCGCCCCGCGCCGCGACCTGCGGGCTGTGCGTCACCGCCAGCAATTGCCCTTCGCGCGATGCCAGCCGCGCCAGCCGCTCGCCGATGGCAGAGGCAACCGCCCCGCCCACGCCGCGGTCGATCTCGTCGAAAATGATCGTCGCGGCCCCGCCCTTCTCCGCCAGCGCGACCTTCAGGGCGAGGATGAAGCGCGACAATTCCCCGCCGCTCGCGATCTTGTTCAAAGGCGCAAAATCCGCGCCGGGGTTGGTGGAGATGAGGAACTCCACCGCATCCATGCCTGCCGCGTTCCAGCGGTCTTCCGGCAGCGGGGTGACCGCAGTGCGGAACTTTGCCGCATCCAGCTTCAGCGGCGCCAGCTCTGCCGCGACCGCCGCGTCGAGCTTTGCCGCGCCTGCCAGCCGCGCTGCGTGGGCCGCCTCGGCCGCAGTGACATAGGCCTTGCGCGCCTCCCTCGCGGCGGCCTCCAGCGCATCGAGTTGCGCCTCCCCGCCCTCGATCGCGTCGAGCCGGCTGCGCATCGTGCGCGCAAGATCGGGCAGGTCATCGACCTCGCAGCGGTGCTTGCGGGCGGCGGCGCGCAGTTCGAACAGGCGGGTTTCGGCGCGCTCCAACTCGTGCGGATCATGCACCAGCGCCTCGGCGGCAAGGCGCAGCTTGTCCTCCGCCTCGCTCGCCTCGATCACTGCCCGGTCAAGCGCGGCGAGCGCCTCGGTGAGCAGCGGGTGCTGTTCGGCGATCCGGTCCAGCTTGCGCGCCGCCACCCTGAGCGAGGCCAGCGGCGAGTCCGATCCGTCCCACAGGTGGCGCAGCGCTTCGAGATCGGCGGAGAGCTTTTCGCCCTTCTGCATATCGGCCCGGGTCAGCGCGAGGCGCGCTTCCTCGCCCGCCTGCGGTTCGAGCGCGGAAAGCTCGGCCAGATGGGCGATCAGCAGGTCCTGATCGGCCTTGGCCTGCTCCACCGCATCGCGCGCCTCGGCCAGCTGCGCCTCGGCCCGCGCCCATGCGGCATAGGCCCGCTCAAGCCCCGCGACATCGGTGCCGGCATAGCGATCGAGCAGCAGGCGATGCCCGCGCGGGTTCACCAGCCCGCGATCATCGTGCTGGCCGTGCAATTCGACCAGCGCGGGCGCGAGTTCGCGCAGCAGGGCGACGCTGGCGGGCTGATCATTGATGAAGGCCTTGGAGCCCCCGTCCGCCTTGACCTGCCGCCGGATCATCAGCGGCTCGCCCGGCTCGATGGCGATCTCCGCCTCGTCGAGCGCGGCGGCGATGGCGGGCGGTAGCGCGGCGAATTCGAAACTGGCGGTGACCGACGCCTTGTCCTCGCCAGCGCGCACCAGGCTGCTTTCGGCGCGGTCCCCCAGAATCAGGCCCAGCGCATCGAGCAGGATCGATTTGCCCGCCCCTGTCTCACCCGTCAGCACACCCAGCCCGCGCGCGAAATCGAGATCGAGCGCTTCGATGAGGACGATGTTGCGGATCGACAGGCGGGTCAGCATAGGCGGCGGAACAGATAGCGCACACGCCCGCCCGCGTCACGCCTCAACCGGCGGGCAATCCACGATGGTTTACTGCTTCTTCTTCCAGCCCCACGCAAGGCGGCAGGGCAGAATGTTGAGCCATTCGAAGCCGTCATCCACCCGGTCGAAGAACTGCGCGGTGAGATCGCGGGCGACCTTGCTGAACTGGTAGGTCAGAAACGCTCCGCCGGGCCGGATCACCCGGTGGGTGGCTGCGGCAATGCGCAGGCCCACGCCATCCGGCAAGGTCGAGAACGGCAGTCCCGACAGCACATAATCGGCCTGTTCATGGCCATGGGCGCGGACAATCGCCTCGACATCCTCGGCCGAGCCATGCACCGCGATAAAGCGGCTGTCGGTGATGGTGCGCCTCAGATAGTCGATGAACAGCGGGTTGGTGTCGATCACGATCAGCGTGCCATCGCGCCGCAACCGGTCGAGCACGGGCTGGCAGAAGGTGCCGACGCCGGGGCCATATTCGACAAACAGCCTGCACTGGTCCCAGTCCACCGGCGCAAGCATCGCGCGGATGGTGTAGCGCGAGGAGGGGATGATCGAGCCGACCATCACCGGATGTTCCAGAAAGCCGCGGAAAAACACGCCCCACGCCCCGAACAACCGCTGCACGCGGCGTTTCAGGCGGGCCATGCGGCGTTCCTGCGCGATGTCGAAACCGGTCATGGTGTTCCAATTTCCCTTGCTGCGCCGAGGGCATTGTGGCGTCCCCTGCGGGACCAGCGGCCATCAGCCTTGCTGCCGATGGCGCTGCGGCAGGCCGGTTACGAAGCGGTCACGCCCTCTGCGTGCTTGCCCACCAGCTTGTAGGCGCGTTCGTACCAGTCGGTTCCGGGGTAGTTCGCGCCGAGCACTGCGGCATACTTCACCGCTTCGTTCGGGACACCGAGCGCAAGGCTGCTTTCGGTCAGGCGATAGAGCGCCTCGGGCGTGTGGCTGGTGGTGTCGAACTTTTCCACGACGTTGCGGAATCGCATATCGGCCGCGAGCCACAGGCCCATGCGCTGGTAATGGCGGCCGATCTCCATCTCCTTGCCCGCAAGGTGATCGTTCACCAGATCGAGCTTGAGCCGCGCATCAGCGGCATATTCGGTCTGGGGAAAGCGGCGATTGACCTCGCGCAGCGCGGTCTGCGCCTGCTCGGTGATCTTCTGGTCGCGGTTCACATCGCTGATCTGCTCGTAATAGCTGAGCGCGATCAGGTAATAGGCGTAAGGCGCATCCTTGTTGCCCGGATGGATCGACAGGAACCGCTGCGCGTTCTGGATCGCCTTGTTGTAATCGCGGGCGATGTAATAGCTGAAGGCGCTCATCAGCTGCGCCCGGCGCGCCCAGGGCGAATAGGGATGCTGGCGCTCGACCTCGTCGAACAGCGCAGCGGCCTGAAGCGTATTGCCCCGATCAAGCCGCCGCTGCGCCTCGGCATAGAGCGATTCGACATCGCGCGCGACATAGGCAACGTCCTTGCCCTCGGTGCTGCCCGAACAGGCACCAAGCGTGGCGAGCGTGGCGGCGGCGAGCGCGGCGCCCATGAGACGGCGGGAGGCGGTGCGGGTAAAAAGCTTGAGCGTCATGGCGCGGGGTATAGCGAGGGGGTTCGTGAATGGGAAGTGAAGCTGTTGGGGCTTATTGGTGCGGGGGCCACTGGCCCGCTGCCTTCATCGCAAGCACCTCGTCCGGTCCGGGCGGCGGCCACGGGTGACCGCGGTCCTTCAACGCCTGGACGAGCCGGTCACGGGCACGGCCTTCCTCACTGGTTGACGCTAACCGCGAACGATGCGTCCAGAAGCCCAGTGTCATTCCTGATGAAGGAACAACAAACGGAGAAGAGCCACTGGCGATCAATGCACCGGCCATCGAAAAATGACCGGCCTGAGCCGCCGCAACCGCAGGTGTTTCACCATCATCATTGACAGCATCGATGGCCGCCCCGCCCTGGAGGAGCAACTGAACGACATCGCGCCGATTACTGAGGGCTGCACGCCAGATTGCAGGCTCTGATTCCACCTTTCCGTTCACGTCAGCGCCACCCTTAACCAGCGCCTGCACGATTTCGAAAGAAGCCACCGATGTCGCCACACCAACTGGGGCGCGATCTTTCGGAACATTCGGGTTCGCCCCCAACTGCAAAATCGCTTCCACCGCGTCACGATTGTTGGCCATGATGGCGACCAGCAATAGGGTGTCGCCATCAGGCCCGACGTAATCGATCTTTCCCTGTGCGGCCACAGCATGAAGCGCCGCCAAAAAATCCTTTTCGGCTATTCCTTGTGCGGCAGCATGCACCACCGGATCGGGAAAGGCCTCACGGGGGATCGTTGTCATGCCGTTACTCGCATTCTGGGAACAGGCGGTTGCCGACAGCAATGCACCGAGGAGGACCGCGGCAACCATTCTGGAACAGGTTTTTGGCCCTGAGCTTCGCATTTCATCACTGACAACCCAGTTTCTTTCTCTGGGCGTCAATCCCTTCGACAACAAGGCCCATGCCATGCGCTTCCTTAAACCCGTCGAGGCTCAAGTCCGGTGGATGCCGACCGGGCGGATACGGTAGTGGACGACGGTCTCCATAGGCTTTGGGCAATACGGGCGTGCCGCCGATTTCATTGCCGAGGACCCAGCCGCCAAGCCCCCTTGCCAAAATCGGTCCGATCAGCGGAATTGCTGAAACACCGGCAGTTATGCCAGCCAGCAATGGTGCACGATTATCCTGCAATGCTGACAATGGATCGGTCGGTGTGAAGTATGCCTTGGTCGGTGCCGGAGGATTTGGATAGCTACCCCCGACCGTGTTAGCGTTTAGACCGGCGGCATTAAATGTGCTTGCAGAGCGCCCCGTATGCGCTGAAGCAGCCGAAGCCATGCCGCCGCCCAGCGAATGACCGGTAAATGACAAGCCATGACCATTTTTTTGGGCATGGGCATCGGTGATGCTGGCCAATCGCTTGGCGCGATCATAGGAGTCGCTTTGGCCACCTGATCCTTGGATCAGGTTCTGCTTCCAGTCGGCCCCGGTCTGGGTGCCTCTGTATCCCACCACATATTCTACGTTCGGCGCAACGCCTTTGGCATAGACATTCGCTCTGAAGTCGGTGCCATCTGGCGCAAGCAGCTCCTTGGGATTCTGGATGCCCAACTGCTGCCTAAGTTCTTGCGCATCCTTGACGGGGTCAAGCCTGCGATAACCCGTTTCTGCAAGAAGCTTATCCTTGTCAGCCTGAGACGGGTTGGTGTTGTATGTGTCTTCAGACAAGATTGCCTTGTTGCGCGCATCGGCCAGTTCAGCACATTCGGCCACCTTATGCGGACAGACTTCAACAGAGCTGCCTGCTTTGCATTGGCTGAGGTTATTCCGCCCGTGCTGGAACGCTGCCTGCGCTTCCCGGACCTTGATCGCCCCCACCTTTGCGGCATCAACGCCATATTCGACCGCAGCGCCAACCGCCTTCGCCCCCGCAACCGCCGCATCCTTGGCAGCAATAGCCCCCTCGACAGCCTTGTCCTTGGCCCAGACCGCGGCGTCCTTGGTCGCCACTGCTCCGGCAACCACTGCGTCTTTCGTTGCCACGGCGCCCGCAACAACCGCATCCTTCGTCGCAACGGCAGCGTCGGCAACCTTGTCCTGAACGTAAGTGACCGCCTTGTAGGTGTCGTACGCAACCTTGGCCGTCGTCGATGCGACCTTGAAGGCGACCTTGAAGGCGGTGCCCCAGCCCATTTACTGTTCCAGGATCCGGAACAGTTTGATGGTGAACTCCTCTAGCAGCTCGGCCTTGCGGAACTCGTCTTCGTGGCTGGTGAGGATGCCCTTGGCGGCCGGGTTCTGCTCGACGAAATCGGTCCCCAGCAGCCCCGCGGTGATGGCAAAGGCGCCGATGGTCTGTTCGGTGGTGAGGCCGTAGGAGCGCGCTTCCTCGACCAGCAGGCGGACCTGCGCCGAAAAGGCAGGCTCCGGCTCGGACGCGAGATCGGGGACCGCCTCGCGCAGCACCTTGCCGAGCTTCGCGATGAAGCGCGCCTCGGCGTCATGCTCGAATGCGGCGAAGACTTCAGGCCCGAGCTTCTGCATCATTCACCCCCAATGCCATGCCTTGGTAACACAGCATTCCTGTGATGAAAACGCATAGCGGGTGCCCCGCCCTCTAAGGCAGCCGCTTCCGCTTGAACCGCCGTGCGCTCGCCGCGTCGCTGTCGTCCTCGATGAAGGTGGCGAGGTTGCCGACGTCGATGCTGGAGGTGTCGTTGTCGCCATCGACCTCGGCGGTCGCGGTGCGGTCCGAGGCGGAAACCACGCGGTAACGGATCATGCCGAGGCCCTGCGTGCGGCGCACGTCGATGATGCTGCCGACGGGCAGCAGCGCGCCGCCGTAGTTCAGCTCGATCTGGTCATCCTCGGCAGCGATGACGCGCAGCGGCTCGATCCCGAAGGCGACCTTGCGCGCCAGCATCTGCGCCACCTCGCGCTGCATCAGGTCATAGACCGAAGCGCCCGGCTCCGACACGCGCATGGTGAAATCCTGCGTGTCGATGGTGCGCGACATCTCGATCGTCTTGGTCACCACGCCGCCATCGACATTGCGGCCAGCGGCATCCTTGAGCACGTAGGAGACGGTCGCCTTGGCGGTGCCCCAGCTGGTCCAGTAGCCGTTGGGATCGTCCACCGGCACGTTGCGCGCAGGGCCGGTCTCGCCGATGTCGGAGATGGTGATGTCGAGCGTGTAGCCGCCCCGCCCCGTCGTCAGCCGCCCGGAGGATGCGAGCGCGCCTTCAACCGCGGCGCGCAGGGTCTGGAAGTTGCTCTGGCAGTCCTTCACCACCCAGCTGCGCCAGGTGGTGTGCGCGGCGTAATAGCGTGCGGCGGCGGCTGCACCCCAGACGCGGGCATAGTAATCCTCGCCATATTCGAGCCGGCTGCCCGAATAGTTGCGGAAATAGACGCAAGTCTGGGTCGAGGTGATGGTGCCGACGTTGACCCGCTCCTTGTCCTGCGCGGCAGCAGGTGCGGCGGCGAGCGTCAGGCCGCCCAGCGCGGCAGCGAGGGCGAGGCCGAGCGGCGTTGTGTTCCGGGCCATGGCGCTCACCGCTTCTTCTTGGTGGGTTTCATCATTTCCTTGACCACCCCCGGTTCGACCGGCCGCGCCACCGTGCCGACCGAGAGCGGCACCGCAAACGGCGTCACCTGCTGTGCGCGGGAGAACGAGGTCTGCACATCGGTGATCTGGATCGCGCCGATCTTCTCGCCATCGATCTTGATCGTGCCGGTGCCCGAGGGATCGGGGATTTCGGTCGCCTCGCCATAGACCATCAGGAAGTCCCCGCGCTCAACCGCGCCGGCACCGTAGTTGAGGATCACCGTCCCGTCGCCCTGGATCGCGGCAACCTGGATCGGGAAGATGGTGGTGACGAGGCCGGTGGCGATCTTGTCCGCCGAAGCGCGCAGCAGCGCCGCGCTGTCGATCTGGCTGCCGCTGCCGCACACGGTCGCAGACTGCTGCTCTTCGCTGATGCGCGTGGCGTAACGCACCTCGCCGGTGTTGGTATCGGTGATGCGGATATCGGCTTCCATCCGCACCTTGGTGTTGAAGCATTCCGACTGCGGGTTGCGGCTCCCGCCGCCCAGCATCCCGCGCAGCAGATTGTCGCCAAGGTTCGACTTGTTCACCGCCGAGATCGAGGTGATCGTGCCGTAGATCAGGTAATCGACCCCTTCGAACCCGCCGGTCTTCTTCTTGGTGTTGGTGGTCACCATGCCGCTGCGGCCCAGCCCCTGTTCCTTGAGAAGCGTCGCCAGCCGCGCGCGCTCGATGATCCGGAACTTGCCGCTGCCGATGATCGCGGTCTCGATCATGGCGATGAAGTTGTCCGCCTGTGCCGCGCCGGTCAGATCTTCCATCTGCGCAATGCCGACGATCGGCTTGTCATTCCTCTGTGCCGCAGCCGGCATCGCCATGCCGAAAGCTGCCAGCACGGCAAGCATCACCCTGATCATTGAAAAGCCCCCGCTTTTGTGAGTCGCGATAGTCTTACGACTTAACCGCGCGATGTCACGATGAATCATCGCAAGACAAACTCCGGGATTTTCCTACCCGGCCCAAATCTGCCCGACTGCGGGCCCCTCCCCCTCAGGAACGAGGCGGGGACGGAGAGGCGGAGGAGGAATGATCCTCTCCTTGAGGGGAGGGGGCCATCCGCAGGATGGTGGAGGGGCGAGCCAGGCTTGCCGTCCTCACGCGGCAAATGCGTGAAAGCGTCTGTGCCAGGTCAAGAACTGCGGATGCGGGTGGTCCGCCTCCCTCGTAGGCGCGATGAGCTTTCCGGTGGGATTGATGATCGCTTCAACGCCGCTTCGGTCGTTTACTTTGCGGTGAATGATGATTTCGTAGTTATCGGCCACCCCAATCAAGCCTCGATCAAACATCCAA
The DNA here is from genome assembly GCF_056848235.1 of Erythrobacter sp. RANMB8. Classification (NCBI taxonomy): domain Bacteria; kingdom Pseudomonadati; phylum Pseudomonadota; class Alphaproteobacteria; order Sphingomonadales; family Erythrobacteraceae; genus Erythrobacter; species Erythrobacter sp. RANMB8. Next base: position 182,180 of record NZ_JBREHG010000002.1, on the reverse strand, counting down.
TGGGCAGTGCCAGAAAGAGCAAGCCCATTGCGGATCGAGTCCGGTCCACCATGCTCAACTGGACGAATATGGGCGGCCTCAGCTTCAAGCCTCCCTCCCCCGTTTACCAAGCGCCAACCGGTCACTGCGCAGCGTCCGTCGTAGGCGTGGAGCACAGCGCGACGGAATGCGCGATCACGGAAGGGGCGGTTTAGGAGTGATTGGACAAGTGGGCGCTCGACTTCGAATGGCGTTTGCTCTTCAAACACGCGGTTTGAGGGCTCAGGGTCGCCAACGCGGGGGAGTGTTTGCTCATCCGGTAGGCCCAGAGCGATGATGCGCGCGAAGTCAGAATTGGACAGCGGGCGCACTGCTGCTTGTGCATTCGCCAAATCCCTCTCAACCGGCTGCCCGTCGACCACATGGGGAACTGTAGGCTCGAAAGGGAGGTAACTTCCCTCTTCGATCAGTGCTAGAAAATGATCGGTTCGGTCTGGATCTGGAATGATCCGCTCCACCTTTGCAACCGCGAAGAAGCCCTTGGATTGTGCAATTTTGACTGGCTCACGATACACAATCCAGTCACCAACCATTTGTTTTGCGCGGCTGAGGTAGATTTTGGGGAACTGGTAGCGCTCCTCGGGAATGTCGGCATAGCCCGACCCGTCTTTGTGCATGAAAACGCCGAAAGCCATGCGGACTTTTCTGTTGTGCGTAGGCGATCAAGTCAAGCAGGTGCAATCCCTCTCCCGCCTGCGGAAGGAGAGAATTGCCATCTCTCCGCGTCTCCGCGTCGCCGCGTGAAAAATGTGTGCGAAGGTCGGCGTGCCCCTCCACCACCTTAGGTGGTACCCCTTCCCTTCAGGAGAGGATTGAAGGTTCGCCACTTAGAACCGTTCGTCCTGAGCTTGTCGAAGGACTGCACTTTCTTTGAGCAAGAAGAACGAGGCTTCGGAAGCGAAGCTGTCGCACAGCGACACTGGCTCAGCCCGAATGGAAGAAAAGACAGCCGCGGCAAAGCCGCGGCCATGACGTCGAACGGGTTCCGCTTCGCGGCCCCGCCGACCGGAGTTACAGCCTCTCGATCGTAAGCTTCGCTTTCTCGCGGGGCTTCACTCTCGCATCCTCAGAATGAGAGAGGTTACTCTTCACCCATGCGTAGAGCGGCGATGAAGGCTTCCTGAGGAATAGAGACGTTCCCGTACTCTCTCATTCTGGCCTTCCCCTTCTTCTGCTTTTCCAGCAGCTTCTTCTTGCGCGTAATGTCGCCGCCGTAACACTTCGCGGTCACGTCCTTGCGCAGCGCAGCGATGGTTTCGCGGGCGATCACCTTGCCGCCGATCGCGGCCTGGATCGGGATCTTGAACAGGTGGCGCGGGATCAGGTCTTTCAGGCGTTCGCACATCCCGCGGCCGCGTTCTTCGGCGTTGTGGCGGTGGACGATCAGCGCCAGCGCGTCGACGGGCTCGTTGTTGACGAGGATATTCATCTTCACGAGGTCACCCTCGCGGCTGCCGATCTGTTCGTAATCGAAGCTGGCATAGCCGCGCGAGATCGACTTCAGCCGGTCGTAGAAATCGAACACCACTTCGTTGAGCGGCAGTTCGTAGGTCACCTGTGCGCGACCGCCGACATAAGTGAGTTCGGTCTGGATGCCGCGGCGGTCCTGACACAGCTTGAGGATGCTGCCGAGATATTCGTCGGGGGTGTAGATCACCGCCTTGATCCACGGCTCCTCGATCATCTCGATGCGGTTCACATCCGGCCAGTCGGCGGGGTTGTGGATGTCGATCACCTTGGCGTCTTCCGTTTTGGAATGGCCGAGGTGGACGCGATAGACCACCGAGGGCGCGGTGGTGATCAGATCGAGATCATATTCGCGGCTGAGGCGTTCCTGAATGATTTCAAGGTGCAACAGCCCGAGGAACCCGCAGCGGAAGCCGAAGCCCAGTGCCGCGCTCGATTCCATCTCGTAGGAGAAGGAGGCATCGTTCAGCCGCAGCTTGGCGATGCTCTCGCGCAGCTTCTCGAAATCGGCGGCATCGACCGGGAACAGCCCGCAGAACACCACCGGCTGCACTTCCTTGTAGCCCGGCAGCGCCTCGCTCGCTCCGCCCTTCACCGTGGTGATGGTGTCGCCGACGCGGGCCTGTTCGACTTCCTTGATCTGCGCCGTGATAAAGCCGATTTCGCCCGGGCCCAGTTCCTGGAGGTCGGTGCGCTTGGGCGTGAAGCAGCCGACGCGGTCGACAAGGTGTTGCGTTCCGCCCTGCATGAACTTGATGTTGAGGCCTTTGGTCAGCTTGCCGTCGATCACGCGCACAAGGATGACGACGCCAAGATAGGGATCGTACCAGGAATCGACGAGGCTGGCGGTCAGCGGCGCGTCGATCCGGCCCTTGGGCGGCGGAATGCGCTCGACCACGGCTTCGAGCACTTCCTCGATGCCGATGCCGGACTTGGCGCTGGCGAGGACGGCGTTCGATGCGTCGAGCCCGATGATGTCCTCGATCTCGGCCTTGACCTTGTCGGGTTCGGCGGCGGGGAGGTCGATCTTGTTGATAACGGGGACGATTTCGTGATCGTGCTCGATGGATTGATAGACGTTGGCCAGCGTCTGGGCCTCGACGCCCTGCGCGGCATCGACCACCAGCAGCGCGCCTTCGCAGGCCGCGAGGCTGCGGGAGACTTCATAGGCGAAGTCGACGTGGCCGGGGGTGTCCATGAGGTTGAGCTGGTAGGTTTGCCCATCCTTCGCGGTGTAGTTGAGGCGGACGGTCTGCGCCTTGATGGTGATCCCGCGCTCCTTCTCGATGTCCATGTTATCAAGGACTTGCTCGGACATCTCGCGCGCGGTCAGGCCGCCGGTGAACTGGATCAGCCGGTCAGCCAGTGTCGACTTGCCGTGATCGATGTGGGCGATGATGCTGAAATTGCGGATTTTGGAGAGGTCTGTCATTGCTCCCGCCGCTTAGCGTCGGCGCACCTCAAAGTCATTCGAGAAAAACGCAACACCTAGGCAGGATGGACCGCGTAGCCAAACTTGGGGATGGCTCCGGCCTGGTCGATCGCGTGAAAGCTGCCCGGAGCCAGCGCTGCCAGCGGGGAGCCTGCGGCCGCCAGTGCGTAGGGCGATACGCGGTTACGGGTGCAAAGGCCGCCCGAACCGTCTTCGATCAGCGACTGTTCGAACTCCAGCCCCTGCACATCGCCATTGCTGCGGATCACCGTCGCCACGGCCAGCTGTCCGCCGCCCAGATCGACCACGAACTGCGTGCCCTTGGGAACATCGGCCAACCCCTGGATCAGCGCGCCCGTGCGGGACAGGTTGCGCAAGGTGACCTCGTAGGCATAGTCATCGTGGATCACCTGGATCTTGCGGAACACCGTCCGGCGACGGGCACGGCGGGTGCGTTCGGAGCCGGGTTCGATCTTCCACGTGCCGCCCGCCATTTCCTGCGCGACGGTGTCGCAATCCACTGGCTCGCTGAAAATCGGCCCTTCGAGATAGCGGACCCCGCATTCGGTCAGCGCGACCATCAGCGGCGCACTTTCGATGCCATTGGCGATGGTGTCCATCTGCAAGGCACCGGCCAGCGCGACAATCGCCCGCACCAGCCCCATTTCGCGGCTGTCGTGCCGCTCGGCTTCGGCGATCAGCTTCTCGTCGATCTTGATGCTGTCGAACGGCGCACGCCGCAGATAGGCGAGCGAGGAATAGCCGCTGCCGAATTCATCGAGCGTCAGCCGCACGCCGAGCTTGAACAGCGCTGCCAGCGTGCGGTCGACCTGGCTGGCATCGCCAAGGAACACCGCCTCGCTGATTTCGAGTTCGAGCCGCGCGGGCGCAATGCCCGCTGCATCGATGGCCTGCGCGACCAGATCGGTAAAGCCGTCGGACAGGAACAGCGCCTCGGGGACATTGACCGCCACCCGCACGCTGTCAGACCACTGCGCCGCCTGCTGGCACGCCTCTGTAATGGCCCAGCGGCCGACATCGGCCAGCCGCGCCGAGCCTTCGACGATCTGGACGAATTCCTCCTCGTCGATGATCCCGCGCTCGGCATGGTTCCAGCACACATGCGCCTCAAGCGCGCAGACCGCCTGGCTCGATGCATCGACAATCGGCTCGAAGCGCAGGAACAGCTGGTTCTCGCTCAGCGCATGGCCAAGGTCCTGCTCCAGCCGGCGGCGGAAGATCGTTTCGTTCTCGAGCTCGCCGGAATAGAACCGGAACTGACCGCGCCCGCCGTTCTTGGAGGCATAGAGCGCAAGGTCTGCCGACCGCACGATATCGTCCCGTGTCACCCCGTCATGCGGGGCAATCGCAATGCCGACCGACGCCCCGATCACGCAGCGCCCCTCTTCCAGACTATAGGGCTGGCGCAGCATCGTAATGATTTTCATCGCGATCTCGCCCAGCACCCCGCGATCGTCGATATCGGGCAGGATCACCTGGAATTCGTCGCCGCCCAGACGCCCGATCTCGCACTCGCGGTCGATCGCCCGCTGCAGTCGGCTCGCAACCTGCTTGAGCAATTCGTCGCCCGCCGCATGGCCGAGCGTGTCGTTGACATGCTTGAACCGGTCGAGATCGAGCATCATCACCGCGCAGCTGCGACGCGCGGCCCTGAAGGCAGTCAGCGTGGCTTCAAGCTGGTGCGCCATGCGATGGCGGTTGCTGAGGCCGGTGAGGGAATCATAGCGCGCCAGCCGCTCGGTCTCGACCTCGCGGTGATATTCGTCGGTGATGTCCGCGCCCGTGCCGCGAAAGCCGGCAAAGGTGCCGTCGGGCTTGAACAGCGGTTGCCCGGCAAGCCGCAGCACCCCGGCATCAGGCTTGCGCGCGGCCCGCACCGCGAGCCCCGAAAATGCCTTGTGCGCGCCCAGCATCAGCGAAAGCGACTTGCCGCGCCCTTCGCGGTCGGCGGCGGTGAAGATCGCATTCAGCGGCTGGCCCAGCAGATCGCCGAGTTCCAGATCGAGCCGCGCGGCGATCGCGCCGGAAAGGTAGGTCAGGTTGCCTGCAGCATCGCTCGCCCAGAACCAGCCGAGGCCGGACTGTTCCAGCTCGTCAAGCATGGCAAGCCGCTCGCCATCGGACAGGGCCGAGGCGGGGGTCTTGCGCAGCATGCGCGAGGCGGCGCTGCCGCGAGATGACAAGAGACCCTTGAGGGACATCTCGTTCACATCCTCCAGACATCGGTCGCTGGCACCATCAATGGCAGCGCACCGGTCCTGAGCAGAGGTAAAGTCCGATGGTTATTTTTATGCTAAATTGCGGGCTAAAGCCGACGATAATTCTTGGGAGCTACCAGCTATGGCCGGACGCTGGCTGGGCCTGTGCACCCTTGAGAACCGCGAAGGCCCCGTCGGCCCGGCGCTTGAGCGGGGCGTGGAATTCGATCCCGACCCGGTTCTCCCGCGACCAGCGCACTTGCGCGGTCACCGACTTGTCGCCGCCGAACTCGATCCGCACCGCGCTGCCGGCCGGCATGTTCCACAGGCCTTCGATCATCGCGCCGCTTTCGGAGATGTTGCGCAGCGTGGCGTTGAGGCGGTTGCCGTTGTGCACCACCACCACGCGGCGCAGCAGATTCTGGCGCGGCGCGCGGGCGGATTGCGGCCCGTCTGCCTCGGCCACGAGATCGCCCGAAACCAGCGCGGTCGCATCCGAGGCGTTCATCGGCTTGAAGTAGATATAGCCCTGCACATGGCTGCACCCCAGCAGGCGCACCAGTTCCAGTTCGTCGAGCGTCTCCACACCTTCTGCGGTGGTATCCATATGCAGCGCTTCGGCGAGCGAGGTGATCGAGGCGATGATCGCGCCGTTGCGGCTGCCCTCTTCAGTGGCACCCTGCACGAAGCTGCGGTCGATCTTGATCTTGTCGAACGGCGCCTTTTTCAGATAGCCGAGCGAGGAATAGCCGGTGCCGAAATCGTCGAGCGCCAGACGCACGCCGACCCGCTTGAGCGCCTTGAACATCGCATCGGTGCCGGCATTGTCGTTCAGAAACACGCTTTCGGTGATTTCCAGTTCCAGCCGCGATGGCGAAACCCCGCTGTGGGCCAGGGCATTGGCGACGATGTTGGGCAGTTCGGGGTTGGCAAATTGCAGCGCCGAGACGTTCACCGCGCAGCGGATCGAGGATGGCCAGCGCGCCAGATCGGCGCAGGCCGTGCGCAGCGCCCATTGCCCCATCCGGTCGATCAGGCCCGCATCCTCGGCAATCGGCACGAACTTGGCGGGCGAAAGCCAGCCGCGCTTGGGATGCTTCCAGCGCATCAGCGCTTCGAAGCCGACGATCTTCTCGGTCGCGGCATAGACGACCGGCTGATAATAAAGCTCCAGCTCGCCCTTGGCGATGGCATCGCGCAGGTCCTGCTCCAGCTCGGCGCGCTCTTCGGCAGCCGCGTGGAGATCCTCGGCATAGAAGCGGAACACCCCGCGCCCGGCATCCTTGGCGGCGTAGAGCGCAAGGTCGACATTGCGGATCAGCTCGTCGCTGGTGCTGCCATGTTCGGGGGCCAGCGCGATCCCGACCGACGCGCCGATCACCACGCTTTGCCCCTCGATCGAATAGGGCTGCGACAGCGAGGCGATGATGTCCCGCGCCATGTGGCCGAGGGTCGCACGGTCCTGATGCCCCGGCACGATCACCTGGAATTCGTCACCGCCCAGACGCCCGCAGCGCCCGGCCTGGCCGATCGAACGCTCCAGCCGCTGCGCGACCTGCTTGAGCAGGGCATCGCCCGCCGGGTGGCCAAGCGTATCATTGACGTGCTTGAACCGGTCGAGATCGAGCATCAGCACCGCGCAGGCCCGCTCGCGCCCGCTCGGGGCGGCAAGGATCTGTTCGAGCGCCTGGCTCATCTGCACGCGGTTGGCGAGGCCGGTCAGCGAATCATAGTGGGCAAGGCGCGAGACCTGCTGTTCGCTGCGCCGCTTTTCGGTGAGGTCGGTGCCGTGCCCGCGGAAACCGCAGAAATTCTTGTAGCTGTCATACACCGGGCGGCCCGCCAGCGCCCACCAGCGTTCATCGCCGCTCGTGGCAGCGCGCACTTCGACATCCTGAAACGCCGAACGGGCCGAAAGATGGAAGGCGAGCGTGCGTTCGGCATCGTTCGCACCAGCCGTGGGATCGACGATCTCGCTCAGCGGACTGCCGCAGACCTCGTCGGTGGTCTTGCCCAGCACCGTTGCCGCCTTGGGCGAGATGTAGGTCAGAAGGCCACGGCGATCGGTTTCCCAGAACCAGCCCTGCCCGGTTTCCTCGAAGCTGCGCAAAATGTCCTCGGCACGCGCGGCCACGCGTTCCCGCGCCTCGCGGGCGATCCGGCGACGCTCGGCAGCCTTCCACTCCAGCCTGCCGACCAGCGCGAGCGTGATGGCGGCGCCGACCAGCGCGAAGATCGTGATCGGGCCCGGTGCAATCACCGCAAATCCGGCCCAGCTGGCCAGCTTGGCGCAGAACAGCGAGATGATCCGCACCTCGAACACCGCAGCGGCCGCGGCGTTGAAGCACACCAGCGTCGCAATCGCCCATTGCCAGGGCAGGCCTTCGCTGACCCAGCTCGCCATGGCGAAGCCCGCACAGGCCATCGGCAGGACAATTGCGACCACAACCATCAGGAACCGCAGCGCCCGCGAGGTCTCGGCGGTCCGCTCGGTCGCGGCGAACAGCGAGCCGCAGGCGAACAGCACCGCAGAGGCAAGCGCCGCAACGCTCGTCGTCACGGAAGGAAGCCCCTGCGAAACGCCCACCGCGATGACATAACCTGCCAGCATGAAGACCGACATTGCGCCGGCCTGACGTGGCAGGAAGAAGCCATGTTCGCTGGCCGAATCCTCGACCGCCTGTTTGAGGCTGGCGATGTCATCGGGGCGGTTGCGATCGGGACGCCGCCGTTCCGAACGGCCACGCACGTCGGATTCGGACGGCTTTCCCCCTGAAATACCGCGAAGTTCGCGCAAGCCGCCAGGCACGCGCGGATTCGGCGTTGCAAATTTTCTGACAGGTTCCCCGGACATGGATCACCAGATGCGCCAGAACCGCTAAGAAAAGCGTTAACCGCCGAGGCAAAAATGTTGCGCCCGGTTACCGCCGATCGGCCCCCTCAATGGCTTGCAACTTGGCAGGCGAGGCTGCATTCTTGCCCGACAGGCGCAATCGCGGCATCGCTGAAGCGACAGGCCGCAAGACGCCGGAGACAAAAGGGGATCTGAATGGCACGCAGCGAAGTGAAGCTCGAGAATGAAGCAGCCCAGTCCACCAATGCGCTTGGCCCGCTGATCGGGGTCGCGCGCGAGGACTTCGTCAGCGCCGTGGCGCTGCTGCTGCGCGAAACCGCCTCCGATCCCTCCCGCTTCATCCGCCATTCCACCGCCATGGCGCAGGACATGGTTAAAATTCTGACCGGCAAGAGCGAACTGGCACCCGATCCCAAGGACAAGCGGTTCATGGACCCGGCGTGGCAATACAACCCGTTCTTCCGCGCCGGCGCGCAATATTATCTCGCGGTCCAGAAAGGCATGAAGAACTGGCTTGAGGAACTGGAACTCGACGAACTGGAACGCAACCGCGCCAACTTCATCGCCAACATCATCCTGGATGGCCTCGCGCCCACCAACACGCTGGCGGGCAATCCGACCGCGCAGAAGCAGATCATCAATTCGGGCGGGCTGAGCCTCATCAAGGGGCTCCAGAACGCTTACAACGACATCGTCCACAACAAGGGCATGGTCAGCCAGGTGGACAAGCGGCCGTTCAAGCTGGGCGAGAATGTCGCCACGTCCAAGGGCAATGTCGTCTATCGCGACGAGATGATGGAGCTGATCCAGTATGCCCCTTCCACCGAAGAGGTCTACGAAATCCCGCAGCTGACCATCCCGCCGCAGATCAACAAGATGTATATCAACGACTTGTCGCCCGATAAGTCGGTCGTCAAATGGCAGGTCGATAACGGCATCCAGACCTTCGTGATTTCGTGGCGCAACCCCACCAAGGAACAGGGCAAGTGGGGCATGGCCGAATATATCGCGGCCTGCGAAAAGGCGCTGGAAGTGGTCGCCTCGATCACCGGATCGAAAAAGGTCAATGTCTCGGCGGGGTGTTCCGGCGGGCAGACGGCATCGGTGCTGGCATCCAAGCTGGCAGCGACCGGCAATCCGATCCTCGGCACGCTGACGCTGATGGTCTGCGTGCTCCACCCCAAACCGACCGATATCGAAGCCGGCTCGCTTGTCTCCGAGAACGGGATGCAGCTCGCCCGCCAGCGCGCAATGAAGCAGGGGGTGATCAAGGCCGACGATCTGGCGCGCGGCTTTGCCTGGCTGCGGCCGAACGACCTGATCTGGAATTACGTCATCAACAACTACCTGCTGGGGCAGGACCCGCCGGCCTTCGACGTGCTGTTCTGGAATGCCGACGCCACCAACCTCTCCTCCAGCCTGATGGGCGATTTCCTCACCCTGTTCGAAACGCTCGCCTTCACCAAGCAGGGCGAAGTCGAAATGGCGGGCCACAAGGTCGATCTGTCCAAGGTGACCGCCGATCTGTTCATCCTTGGCGGGGTGACCGATCACATCACCCCGTGGAAGGCGACCTATCGTTCCACCCAGCTGTTCGGATCGAAGGACGTGACCTACGTCCTGTCGCAGAGCGGGCACATGCAGGCGATCCTCAACCCGCCGACCAACCCCAAGGCCAAGTATTTCGTCCAGAAGAAGGCGGGCAAGCTCCCCGCCACCGCCGACGAATGGTTGCAGGGGGTCGAAGAGGTCAAGGGCAGCTGGTGGCCGCTGTGGATGGAATGGGTGCAGAAGCGTTCGGGCAAGACAAAGCCCGCACCCGCTGCGCTCGGCAATGCGAGCTATCCTGCGAGCGATCCGGCACCGGGACTCTACGTCGTCGAAGAAGTCTGATACAGCAATGCTGCATTGCGGCATCCGGAAGGCCGGACGCCCGATGCAAAAGCTTGTGGGCGCGCGCGCTATGGGATCGGTGTGCGCGCCCAACCCGCCCCCTTGGCGGGGCGTATGAAAGGACGTGAATAGGTGACCAATCCCATGGACGACGCGGTCGTCTCGATGGAGCAAGTGGGCGGCAGGACGCTACGGACTGCGGCCTGGCGGCTCGATATGCCCTCCGATCATCTGCCGGTTCTGTTCTTCAACGGGATCGGCGCGAACATCGAGGCCGTGGCCCCGCTGGCCGCGGCGCTGCCGGAACGCGGCTTCATCATGTTCGACATGCCGGGGACCGGCGAATCACCCGATCCGCTGATCCCCTACAACCCCTTCACCATGAGCTGGACCGCTGCCCAGTTGCTGGGAAAATACGGTCTGGAAGAAGTCGACGTGATGGGCGTTTCGTGGGGCGGTGCGATGGCGCAGCACTTCGCGCTCCAGCATCCCGGCCGCACCCGCCGCCTGACGCTGATCGCGACCACGCCGGGGATGCTGATGGTGCCGGGCAACCCCGCCGCCTTCACCAAGATGGCCGACCCGCGCCGCTATATCGACCCCGAATTCATGAACGAACACTTCGCCACGCTGTATGGCGGGGTCGACAAGGACGGGGCCGAGCATCAGAAGGACAGCCATATCGGCCGCCTCAAGCCCCCTTCCCCGCGCGGCTACATGTATCAGCTGATGTGCATGCTGGGCTGGACCAGCCTGCCGGCCCTGCCCTTCATGACCAAGGAAACGCTGATCATGATGGGCGAGGACGACCAGATCGTGCCGGTCATCAATGGCCGCATCCTGAAGGCGATGATCCCCAATTCGCGGCTGCTGACCTTCGCAGGCGGCGGGCACCTGTTTCTGCTGACCCATGCCGACGAAAGCGTGGCGGCGATCCGCGAGTTCCTCGACGCGCCTGCGACAGACAAGGAAGCCCGGCGGGCTGCGGCAGCGTAAATTCCGGCAGGCAGGCGCGTTGATGGCCAGCGTGCCGCCTGCTCCGGTCCCCTTTGCCGATCTGCTGCGCGCCTTCACCCGCATCGGCTTGCTCAGCTTTGGCGGGCCGGCGGGGCAAATCGCGCTGATGCACCGCGAACTGGTGGACGACCGCGGCTGGATCGCCGAAGCGGACTTTCTGCACGCGCTCAATTTCTGCCACCTGCTGCCCGGTCCCGAAGCGCAGCAGCTTGCGACGTGGATCGGCTGGCGCCTGCACGGATGGCGGGGCGGTCTGGCAGCAGGGCTGCTGTTCATTATCCCCGGCGCTTTGATCATTCTGGCGCTGTCGGCGCTCTATGCGCTGGCGGCCAACCTTGCGTGGGTCGAGGCGCTGTTCCTGGGGATCAAGGCCGCAGTGCTGGCCATCGTGGTGCAGGCCCTGCTGCGGATCGCAGGCCGCGCGCTCGACACCGGCCTCAAACGCGCCCTTGCCGCGGCAGCCTTTGCAGGGCTGTTTCTGCTCGACCTGCCCTTCCCGGTGATCGTGCTGGGGTCTGGCGTGATCGGCGTGCTGGTCGCAGCCGGACGTCCGGAACTGCTGGGGATCACCTCCGCCGCAGCAGACACGGCCCTGCCCGCACGCCCGTGGCGCAGCACGATCGTGGCGATTGCCATCTGGGGTGCGGTATGGGCCGCGCCGATGCTGCTGATCGCGGTGACGCTGGGCCGGAGCCATGTGCTGTGGGACATCGGCGCGTTCTTCTCGCAGCTGGCGATCGTCACCTTTGGCGGCGCCTACGCGGTGCTCGCCTATATGGCGCAGGAAGCGGTGCAGGGCTTTGGCTGGCTGCAACCGGGTGAAATGGCCGATGGTCTGGGGCTGGCGGAGACAACGCCGGGTCCGCTGATTCTGGTGACCCAGTTCGTCGGCTATCTCGCCGCCTTCCGCGCGCCGGAGCCGTTTTCGCCCATGGTGGCAGGATTGCTGGGCGCCGGGCTGACCAGCTGGGTGACCTTTGCGCCGTGCTTCCTGTGGATCTTCGCCTTTGCACCATGGATCGACCGGTTGAGCCACGCCGTGCGCCTCAAGGGCGGGCTGGCAGCGGTGACCGCCGCGGTGGTCGGCGTGATCGCCAACCTGACAGCGTGGTTCGCGCTGCACGTGCTGTTCACGCAGGTCGGTCAGCGCCAGCTTGGCCCGCTGCGCCTTTACTGGCCTGACCTTGCCAGCTTCGACTGGCGGGCAGGCCTGCTGGCAGGATTGGCGATTGCCCTTGCCTTCGGGCTGAAGTGGCCGGTGCTGCGGATACTGGGAGCAGCCGCGGCGGGCGGCTTCCTGTTGATGGCCGCCACCTGAGGCGAAAGCGCCCTCAGCCCCTGCTCACCCCGCACTGCCCCGGCTTGGGCAGGCGCCCGGCTTCCGCTAGCGCGGCAGCCGCCTCGCGCGGGCGGTCGGTGGCGAGCACATCGACGCCTTCCCTGCCAAGCTCGGCATAGCGTTCGTCCATGCCGTAACGGTCGATCACCGCATCGAGAGAGCGCGGCGGGCGGCCCAGCGTGCCGAAGATCACCTCGATATCGGCCTTGTCCAGCTCGCGGTAGAGTTCGGGGCGCGGCAGGCGGGTTCCGGTGAAGGCCAGCATGCGGTTTTCGGGGATGCCTGCCGCCTTCAACGCGGCGACATCCTCCAGAGTATCGACCGAGACCGAAAGCAGCATTTCGGGCGCAAGGCGATGCAGCGTGGCGGCCTGCTCGGCCGAATAGGCGATCAGGATCACGCTGCCGGCCATCCCCGCCTCGCGCACAGCGGCGACGACCGCGCCGTAATCGGCCGAGCGCTTGAAATCGATCTGGAGCACGGTGCGCCCCCTCGCCCATGCCAGCGCCTCGGCCAGCGTGGGAATCGCATAGGGGGTGACCCAGCCCCAATTGTCCTTGAGCCGCAGCTGGCTGAGCGCCGCCCAGCTTTGCGCCGCGGCCTCGCCCGTGCCGGTGGTGGTGCGGTCGAGCCGGTCGTCGTGGAGCAGGAAATGCACCCCGTCGGCGCTCTTGCCGACATCGACCTCCATGATCGCAGGCTGCGCGGCAAGCAGCGCGTCCATCGTCGGGATCGCGTTTTCGGGCAGGCCCGGCGTCGGCCCGCCGCGGTGAGCGGAAACAAGCGTCTGCCCCGCAGCCTCAAGGCAATCGAGCATCGCCGAAAGGTCGCTTTCGGGCACGAGCCGCCACGCGCCCTGATCCTGCGCGGCAAGCGGGCTCGCCAGCATCGCCCACCCCAGCACAGCACAGCGCCACATCCGATTGCGACCCATCTTCACATCCCTTGATTGACAGTTCCGGCGCAGGCCCCTTGTCGGCCCGCCCGCTTTGCGACATCATCCCTTCCCATAAGGGAGAGACAGAATGGCGCAATATGACCTGATCATCCGGGGCGGAACAATCGTGGACGGCACCGGGGCTGCGGCCTTTACCGGCGACGTTGCGATCAGAGGCGGGATCATCGCCGCCGTGGGTCAGGTCAGCGGCACCGCCACCGAGGAAATCGACGCCACCGGCAAGATTGTCACCCCCGGCTTTGTCGACATCCACACCCATTATGACGGGCAGGCCACCTGGGATCAGGAAATGGCCCCGTCGAGCTGGCACGGCGTCACCACGGTGGTGATGGGCAATTGCGGCGTCGGCTTCGCGCCCGCCAAGCCCGACCGCCACGAATGGCTGATCAGCCTGATGGAAGGGGTGGAGGATATCCCCGGCACCGCGCTGGCCGAAGGGATGACATGGGACTGGGAAACCTTCCCCGAATATCTCGATGCGCTGGAAAAGCTCCCCCGCACGGTGGATATCGGCACCCATGTGCCGCACGGGGCGGTGCGCGCCTATGTGCTGGGTGACCGCGAACAGCCCGGCGCGGTCCCCACCGCCGAAGACATCGCCGAAATGAGCCGGATCGTCGAGGAAGGCGTGCGTGCAGGCGCGCTCGGCTTCTCGACCTCGCGCACGGTGCTGCACAAGTCGGTCGATGGCGAGCTGGTGCCCGGCACCACTGCCACGCCCGAGGAACTGATCGCGATCGGCAAGGCCATGGGCCGGGCCACTGCGGCAGGCGGACATGCCGTGTTCGAGATGGCGAGCGATCTCAAGCGCGAATGGAACGAGTTCGAATGGATGGGCAAGCTGAGCCGCGAGGCCAAGATCCCCGTCACCTTCGCCGCGCTGCAATCCATCGCCAAGGAAATGCCGCTTGACGAACAGATCGCCATGATGCGCGCCGAAAACGACAATGGCGCGAACATCGTTGCCCAGATCGCGCTGCGCGGGAACGGGATCGTGATGGCGTGGCAGGGCACCGTCCACCCTTTCCGCTTCCGCCCGGGCTGGATGGCGATTGCCGATCTGCCGTGGGAACAGCAGCGCGCCAAGCTGCTCGATCCCGCCTTCAAGGCACAGCTTCTCGCCGAACCCAATGATTACAGCGATGCGCCCAAGGATATCGGCGGGGTGGTGATGGCGATCAGCATGGGCTGGTCGCTGCAATATGAAATGGACCCCGATTTCGATTACGAACCCGCCGCCGATGCCAGCATCAACGCCCGCGCTGCGGCGGCCGGCGTGGCACCGCAGGAATATGCCTATGACCTGCTGTGCCGCGATAATGGCAAGGGCTTCATCTACCTGCCGATCCTGAACTACGCCGACGGCAATCTCGATTTCCTGCACCCCCTCCAGCACGCTGACGACACGGTGAACTCGCTGTCGGATGGCGGCGCGCATTGCGGCACGATCTGCGACGCGGCCTCGCCCACCTTCATGCTCGAACACTGGGTGAAGTCGCGCCGTCGCGGGGCAAGGATCGGGCTGGAGCAGGCGATCAAGCGCCAGTGCCGCGATACGGCGCGGCTCTATGGCCTCGATGATCGCGGGGTGATCGCGCCGGGTTATCTCGGCGACCTGAACGTGATCGACATGGAAAACCTGAAGCTCGGCAAGCCGTGGCTCGCCTTCGATCTTCCGGCAGGCGGCAAGCGGCTGCTGCAAAAGGCCGATGGCTATGTCTGCACGATCAAGAGCGGGGTCGTGACCTTCCGCAACGGGGAATGGACCGGCGCCGTCCCCGGCGGGCTGATCCGCGGTCCGCAGCAGGCGGCGCTGGCGCAGGCGGCGGAGTAATCCGCCGCCCTTTGCTTAAGGTTCGATCACGATCCCTCTGGCCGGATCGACCTTGCCCGCCAGCATTTCGAGGAACACGCCGCGCGCCGCGTCGAGCCCGGCAAGGCGCTCGATCGCGATGGTCCCCTCGGTAGCCTTGAGAAATTCGCGCCACGCTGCCGCCACCAGCTGGCCGCCCTCTTCGACACCATGCGCCTTGAAGAAGGCCACCGCATGGTCGGGCGCGAAGAACAGCTGCGGCCTCGCCCCCGGCAGCGGTTCGCCCCCGCCCAGCGTCGAACGCGCTTCGATATGGGTGACGCCCACCAGCGCAGAGTGCACGAGCGCGGCGTCGAAATGGCGGTGCAGGCGTGCCAGCAGTTCGGCATTCCCCGCGAAATCGACGCTGACGCTGCGCAGCACCGACAGGCGTTCAAGATCGTCATAGCAGGCGACTTCGTCATAAAGCCCGCTTGCTTCGACAAACCCGACATTGCCCTTTGATGTCAGCCCGATGCGCTTCACATCCGGAGAATTCTGCCGCGCCACACTCGCCAGCCCCATCGCGGTCTTGGACGAGGCGCTGGTGACGATCAGCTGCTCCGCGCCGAACCAGCCTTCCCCGCGCAGGAAGTATTCGATCAGGAAGCCGGTACGGAACAGCGGGCCGAAGATCATACGTTCGGCCTCGCGCGCAGGATCGTGCTCGGGATCGGCGGCAAGGCGGGTGTAGCTGTTGTAGACCGGGCTCATCGGCTGGCGATAATCGGTCGTATCGATGAAGCCGCCGGGGCTGACCTTGCCGGGCCGCACATCAAGGTGGCTCGCCATCGGCAGATAGCCATAGACCCGCTCGCCTGCGGCAATATCGGGATGGCGGCTCTCGATCACCTGCGCATGGCCCCACATCGGCACGATGCCCAGGCCGGCAGGCGCAGGGAAGAAATCCCAGTATTTGAACCCGTCGCCCACCACCGCATAGGTGATATTGTTGGCGGTGACCGAGAAGCTCTCCACCGCAAGCCGCACCGCGCCATCGGCCAGCGGAGCAAGCTGCACTTCCACCAGCGCGGCATCGGTAAGCGCGTCCTTGCGGACGTGGACCTGAACGGCATTCATGGGCATTCCCCTCCGTGTGAGGCGGGGATCACACCCGCATCGGCATCAGTACATAAAGCGCCGGGCTATTCTCGGTCTGGCGGATCAGCGTCGGCGCGCCGGCATCGGCGAGGTGCAGTTCGACCGTGTCGCTGTCGATCTGGCCGAGGATGTCCTTGAGGTAATTGGCGTTGAAGCCGATCTCCAGCCCTTCGGCCCGATATTCGGCGGCCAGTTCCTCGGCGGCGGTGCCGTTGTCGGGCGAGGTCACGGACAGCGTCACGCGGTCCTGATCCAGACCGATCTTCACCGCGCGGGTCTTTTCGGTGGCGATGGTCGCCACGCGGTCGACGCCGGAGAAGAACAGCTTGGGATCGACCTTCAGCAGCTTGTCATTCGCGGTCGGAATGACGCGGCTGTAATCGGGGAAAGTCCCGTCGATCAGCTTGCTGGTCAGCACCACGCCGCCTTCACCGCCCAGCGTGAAGCGGATCTTGCTGGCTGAAAGGTCGATCAGCACGTTGCCGTCGAGCGCTTCTTCGAGCAGCTTGCGAAGCTCGCCCACGGCCTTGCGCGGCACGATCACGTCGGGCATCCCGGCAGCGCCTTCGGGGCGCGGCAGGGTGAAGCGCGCGAGGCGGTGACCGTCGGTCGCGGCGGCCTTGAGCAGCGGTTCGTCCTCGTCCGTCACATGCAGGAAAATGCCGTTGAGGTAATAGCGGGTTTCCTCGGTCGAGATCGCAAAGCGGGTGCGGTCGATCAGTTCGGCCAGCAGGCGCGCCGGCAGTTCGAAGCTGGTGGGCAGATCGCCCTCGACGATCACGGGGAAATCATCGCGCGGCAAGGTCGGCAGCTTGAAGTTCGAACGGCCCGCCTTGACCTCCAGACGGTTGTCATTGGTGGTGAGGCTCACCTGGCTGCCTTCGGGCAGCTTGCGGGCGATGTCGAACAGGAGGTGCGCCGACACGGTGATCGCGCCGGGCTGATCGACCGACGAGGCCGACATGGTTTCCACCACCTGCAGATCGAGATCGGTCGCCATCACGCGCACCGATCCGCCGTCGCTGGCATCGATCAGCACGTTGGACAGGATGGGGATGGTGTTGCGCCGTTCCACCACCGATTGCACATGGGAGAGGCACCGCAGCAGCGTCGCGCGTTCGATTGTGGCCTTCATCGCGTGTCCCTATCGTTCCTCAATATGGCCGGGGGGCGAAGGAATCGCCCTCAAGCGCCGGAAAGTCCCCGAAACCTTAACGCCGCAGACAATACGGGCAAGCGGACGGCCATGCGCGGGGTGACTGGGCTGGGGATAAGGGGGTGCAAAGCGCCCCTGCACTTATCCCAGCATCGCCATCCCGCCGTTCACGTGCAGGGTTTCACCCGTCACGTAAGCGGCTTCGCGGCTGGCGAGGAAGGCGACAGCGGCGCCGATTTCCGCGCCCTCGCCCATCCGGCCCATCGGAATGCGGCCATTGATCGCGGCCTGCTGCTTTTCATCGAGCGCAGCGGTCATTGCGGTGCGGATGAAGCCGGGGGCGACGCAATTGGCGGTAATCCCGCGGCTGGCGACTTCCTGTGCGAAGGCCTTGGTCATGCCGGTGAGGCCCGCCTTGGCGGCGCAATAGTTCATCTGCCCGGGATTACCGGTCGCGCCCACTACGGAGGTGATGTTGACGATCCGGCCGAACCGCGCCTTCATCATCGGCTTGGCGGCGGCGCGCATCAGGCGGAAGCTGGCTTCGAGGTTGATGCGGATCACCTGATCCCATTCCTCGTCCTTCATGCGCATGCCGAGATTGTCGCGGGTGATGCCGGCATTGTTGACGAGAATATCCATCGTGCCGAGCGTATCGAGCATGGCGGGCACCAGTTCTTCCACCTGCGTCGCATTGCCCAGATCGCAGGTGATCTCGACATGGCCATCGTGATCGTGGTGCGGATAGGCTTCGTTCAGCTCGTCGCGGAAGGCGCGCAGCTTGGCCGCGTTCGATCCCGACAGCGCGAGGCGTGCGCCTTGCGCGGTGAGCGCGTGGGCGATGCTCGATCCGATCCCGCCCGATGCGCCGGTGACCAGCGCGTTCATGCCCTTAAGTGAAAACATCGTCTCTTCCTCGACAGGGTGATCTTTGCCCCCCTGTTGCGCCGGGTGCACGCGGGGGTCAACGCCGGATTGCAGCTTTCACGGGGCAAAACTCGTCCGGCGGCGCTCGGTAATGCGCCCTGCGGCGAGGCTGCCCTCGACCAGTTCGTATCCCATCAGCGCCATGATGCGATCGCCCGTGAAGATCGGGCGGGCATTGCCGTACCAGTCGACGCAGGAGGCCTTGCAGCGATCATCGCGGCCCCTGCCCGCAGCCGCGGCCAGTGCGCCTGCGGGATCGAATGTGCGGGCATTGCGCCGCAGGAAGACAATCGCGGCGCTGGCGTCATCCCCGCGCATCACCGGCAGGCCGAGCATGCCCGATTGCCCGCCGTCGCTGCCGGGATCGGGGCGGTAGAAGAACGCCTGACTGCGGCTCTCGCCCTCGCTGGCGGCGGGGAGCACGTAGGTGTCCTCGATCCGCACAGCCGCGCCCAGCGACAGGGCGCTGAAGCCGAGCGCGTCGCCGCGGGCATCGCCTTGTGCAGGGCCGATCACCACCGCATCGCTCCCCATCCGGTCGAAGCGCGAAACACCGTGCGGCAGCGCGATGTCCTGCACGGTACCCCCGCCCAGCGGCACGGCAAACACCGTGCCCTGTTCGGCCCCGTCGCCGTAATAGGGTGCGGCGGCATAGAGCAGGTAATCGCCTGCAAAGCGGTTGAAAATGCGCCCCTCCGGCGGCTGTGGCAGGGTGCGATAGCGGTCTGCCCCAAGCACGCCCGATCCATCGCCGAAACTGCCGAGCGGAATGGTGGCCAGCCGCACCGGCCCCGCGCCGCCCTCGCTCGCCCACATCCCCTCGCCCGCGCCCTGATCGCGCAGCAGCACGCGCAGCACGCCGTTTGCGGCATCTTCGGCAAAGGAAAACTGGTCGGTCGGCGAACCGCGCACCTGCACCCCTGCCGGACGCCCGCCATCCAGCGGAATGCGGTAAAGCTGTCCCGCCGTCATGCCCCGGAATGTGCCGGAGGTCGCCTCGCTCAGACCCGTCCACGCATAGACCGCCGTTTGCGAGACATAGAACGCATGGCTCCACGTGCCCGCAATCGCGGTGGCGCTGCATTCAAGGTCAGCCGCCGACACATCGCAGCGCGTCACCACATGCAGCATATCAAGCGGATAGCGGCCGCTGCGATAGGGCTGCGCGACGAGGAAATCCTCCGGCTCCACCAGCACCTTGGGCCTGGCCTTGGGATCACGTTCACGGATCGCGGGCAGCATCGCGTCGAACTCTGCCCAGCGGGCATAGACCGGGGTGTAGAGCACCAGCTCGTCCCCGATCAGGCGCGAGGCATAGTTGGACGAGGAATAGTAATCCCCCGACCGCAGGTAATGCGTATCGCGCCATGCCAGCGCGCCATCCTCGCCGAGATCGAAGCGGTTCACCTCCGTCCCGAAATCGCCGTAGGAATAGCCGATGACGATGATCTGGCTGCCGTGGATGAGCATTTCGTCATACCAGGTTTCATCCGGATCGCGCTTGTCCGGCGGGAAGGCATCGACCATCGCCACCGGGGCCAGCGCATCGCCGCCCACGCGGATCGTGAACAGCCGCCCGCGCCGCAGCACCACCAGATAATCGCCCGCCCGCTTGACGATGCCGCCTTCATCGACGCCCGCTTCCTGCGTGTTGGTGATGCTTTCGCTGCCCGCACTTTCTTCGGGTGGCGGGGGCGGTTCATCTGCGGGAACGGTGATGCTGTAGCTCACCGACGGGGCCGCATCCATCGCCGCTTCGTAAACCGCAAAGGCCTCGCCTTCGCGCACCGCCATGGTGCGGGCGAAAGCCGCCAGCCCCTGCTCGCTGTCAAAGCCGCGCAGACTGTCCCCTGAGGTCAGCGCAGCGGCGCGGCCCGATGGCGCGGTGAGGGACACCGCAGCGCCGATCGCCAGCGCGATGCCCAGCAACACCGCCAGCGCCGCCCATGACAAGGGCCGGGAATCCGATGACTGCAAGCAACCTCTCCCCTCGCGCCCATTATGGGGCCGGGGGCAAGTCTATGCGATCACAGCGATTTGGCAAAGCTTTCAAGGTCGGCCATGGTGACAAGGCTGGTCACCTGCGCGTCCTTGTCGATCCGGCCCACCATCGGGCCAAGCACCTTGCCGCCCAGTTCGACGAAGTGTTCCACCCCGTCGGCGCGCATCTGCATCACGCTTTCGCGCCAGCGCACGCGGCCCGTGACCTGTTCGACCAGCAGGGTGCGCTCGGCCTCGGGATCGGTCACGGCGGCAGCGGTGACATTGGCGTAAAGCGGCAGGGTGAAGGCCTGCGGCGGGGTTTCGGCCAGTGCCTCGGCCATGCGCGCGGCGGCAGGAGCCATCAGCGAACAGTGGAACGGGGCCGATACCGGCAGGATCATCCCGCGCTTGATGCCATGCTCCTTCACCAGCGCCACGGCGCGCTCGATCGCAGCGGTGTGGCCGGAAATCACGACTTGCGAGGGGTCATTGTCATTGGCGACCTCGCACACGTCACCCTGCGCGGCAGCCTCCGCCAGCGCCGTTGCCTGCGCGATATCCGCGCCCAGCAGCACCGCCATGGTGCCCTCGCCCACCGGCACGGCCGCCTGCATCGCCTGCCCGCGCAGCTTCAGCAGCCGGGCGGTGTCGGACAGCCCGAAGGCCCCGACCGCGCACAGCGCCGTGTATTCGCCCAGCGAATGGCCCGCGACGCAATGGGCCGCCGCCGTCAGGCTGACACCGAAATCGCGTTCCAGCACCCGCAGCGTGGCGATGGCGTTGGCCATGATCGCGGGTTGCGCGTTCTCGGTCAGGGTCAGCTGGTCTTCCGGCCCTTCGCGCATCAGCGCCGAAAGGTTCTGCTTCAGCGCCTCGTCCACCTCGCCGAAGACATCACGGGCGGCTTCGCTGGCGGCGGCAAGCTCTGCCCCCATGCCGACCTTCTGGCTGCCCTGCCCCGGAAAAACGAATGCGCGCATGTCAGACCCCATCCTTGTGAATTGGGGCGCGCCGTTACGTCCGCGCGGGCGGGCTGGCAAGTCCGAAGGGCACAACCCTGTTGGCAGAATTGTGCCCGATCAGCGCCCGCCCGAGATAGGGAATACCGGCGCGGTCGCACCAGTATCGGGCAATGTCTTCCTCGCTCTGACCGAATTCGACGTAGTTTTCCGGCACATCGGTGATCGCCCCCAGCCTGAGACCGGCAATGCGCGGCAGGGTTCCGGCAAGGTGGAAGAACATCCGGTCGATCGCATAGAGATGTTCGGACACCTCTTCCACCATCACCACATGGCCGGTCAGGTCGGGCATCAGCGGCGTGCCTGCCAGCATCGCCAGCGTGATCAGGTTGAAGGCGGCGGCGGGGGTGGTGCCGTCAAGGCTCGGTTCGACCCCGCTGGTGTCCCCCTGAAGCCAGTTCAGCACCCGCCGGATCGCCTCGCGCCCGCCTTCGGAACGGGCGCTGACCGGCATCGAACCGTGCACGCTCTGCCCGATCCCGGCGCGATAGAGCGCGGCGAGCAGATAGCCGCAATCGGAAAAACCCACGTAAGTCTTGGCGCGGGCTGCGGCATTCATCTGCGCCACCGCCGCTTCGGCGATGCGGTTGGAGCCATAACCGCCCTTGGCAAACCACACGACATCGAAGGCCGGATCATTGGCGCATTCGAGCAGTGCGGTCAGCCTGCGCAGATCATCGCCCGCAAAATGCCCCTGCCGCTCGAAACACTGGTCGTGAAAGGTCACGCGGTGCGCAGGGAATTCCGCCGCGACCAGCGCTTCGAGCGCGGCCTGCTGTTCAAGGGTGATCGGAGTGGCCGGGGCACAGATCGCGATATTCGTCATGCGCGCCAGCCTATGGCGCTTGTCAGGTCCGGCGCAAGACAATAACCACCCGGATTATGGACCACGGGATCGAAGCCGGGACGCTCGACGGGCGGCCGCTGTTCTTTTGCGGCATTGGCGGATCGGGCATGCTGCCGCTTGCGCAGATCGCGCAGGCGTGCGGCCACCCGGTCGCAGGGTCGGATCGCAGCCGCGATGCAGGGCGCACGCCAGAGAAATTCGCCTGGCTCGAAGCCAACGGCTTTGCCCTGTTCCCGCAGGACGGCAGCGGCATCACTTCGCCCGATCAGGTGCTGATCGCCTCTGCCGCGATCGAGGACACCGTGCCCGAAGTCGCCCGCGCGCGCGAACTCGGCTGCACCCGGCTGAGCCGCGCCGAACTGCTGTCCACCCTGTTCAACGCCGCCGGTTTCTCGGTGGCGGTGGGCGGCACCTCGGGCAAATCGACGGTGACCGGCATGATCGCATGGATCCTTGACGAGGCCGGCCACAATCCCACCGTGATGAACGGCGCGGTGATGAAGAACTTCGTCTCGCCCGCCAACCCCTTTGCCAGCGCCCGCATCGGCCAGCCCGGCCTGTTCGTCAGCGAGGTGGACGAAAGCGACGGGTCGATCGCGCTTTACCGGCCCACCGTGGGCGTGCTGCTCAACGTCAGCCTCGATCACAAGAGCATCGAGGAACTGCGCGTCCTTTTCGGCAATTACCTCGCCGCGTCGGATACCGCAGTGATCAATCTCGACAGTCCCGAAGCTGCCTATCTGGCCGCCCGCGCAAGGGACAAGGTCACCTTCGGCATCCGCAACGCCAAGGCTGACATCACGGTGGAGGCGGATTCGATCGACCAGAGCGAACTCGGCATCCGCGCCGCCGTGATCGACAATCGCAAGCGCGAGGTGTTCCCGCTGATCCTGCCGATGCCGGGGCTGCACAACCTCTCCAACGCGCTCGCCGCGATTGCCGCTGCCAGCGCCGCCGGGATCGGGGTGGGCCATGCTGCCTACGCGCTGCGCAGCTTTGCCGGGCTCGCCCGCCGGTTCGATGTGATCGGCACCTCGCCTGCGGGCATCAGCGTGATCGACGATTTCGGCCACAACCCGGAAAAATGCGCCGCCACCCTGCGCACATTGAAGGCCACGCCGGGGCGCGTGATCGCCTTTTTCCAGCCCCACGGCTACGGCCCCTTGCGCCAGATGGGGGCCGAGCTCGCCCAGACCTTCGCGCGCGAACTGGGGCCGGAGGACATCACGATGTTCTGCGACCCGGTCTATTTCGGCGGCACCGTGGACCGCAGCGAGGGGAGCGAGCGGATCGTGCGGCTGATCAACGAGGCCGGCGGCACAGCCGAACACATCCCCGACCGTGACGCCTGCGCCGACCGCATCGCCGCCCTCGCCCGCCCGGGCGACCGGATCGCGGTGATGGGCGCGCGCGACGATACGCTGACGGAGTTCGCCCGATCGATCCTCGCCCGCCTGCCGTGACGCTCTATGCCCGCGCAGTGCGCCATGCGTGGCAGATGGCGGGCGCGCTCGTCCTTGCCATGCTGCTGATCGCGACATCCGACCAGCTGTTCGGCCACTCGACCCTCGCCTTTGTCGCGGCGATCGTGCTGCTGTTCATCGTCAACCGCCCGATCCTCGGCTTCAATTGCCCGCGCTGCGGCAAGAATGCCTTTTTCCGCGGGCGCTTCGCGGTGTTCTGGCCGAACCGCCACTGCACGCGCTGCGGGCTCGATCTCGACGCGCCGCCTTCCCAAAATCGCTGATGGTCCGGGCGCGTGACCGCAGGTAGCCTTTCCTCCATGCACCCCCGCGACTTCTCGCTCGATACGCTGCTGGCCAACTGCGCGGCCCGCCATGCCCACCGGCTGGCCACGGTTGACGGAAGCCAGCGCCTGACATGGGCAGATCTCGATGCCCGCGTCACCCGCCTCGCGGGATGGCTGCTGGCAAAGGGCATCGCGCCGGGTGACCGCGTAGCCCTGCTGCTGACCGATGGCGCGCCGTTCCTCACCACGCTGCTCGCCTCGGCACGAATCGGGGCGATTGCGGTGCTGCTCAACTGGCGGCTTGCGCCTGCCGAGATTGCGTGGATCTGCGGCAATGCCGGGCCTGCGATGACCTTCGCAAGCCCGCGCTTTGCCGCGCTGCTGGCCGAAGCCGATGCGGGCGAAGTGATCACGGTGGACGAGCGCCACGATCCGCACGGCGCCTTCGAGAGCATCATCACCGCGCCGCAACCGGCCCTGCCCGGCCTGCCGCTGGAGCGGGAGCGGGCGGTGTACATGATGTACACCAGCGGCACGACCGGAAAGCCCAAAGGGTGCCTGCAAGCCGGCAGCGCGGTCGCCGCCTCCGCCTTGGGCTTCGCGCAGCACCGCCGCTTCACCGCGGACGAGGTGCTGCTCTCGGTCAACCCGCTGTTCCACGTGGTCGGAATGCAGCAGGTCGCCGCGATGCTTGCCTGCGGGGGCACGAGCGTCTTCGCGGGCCGCGACGATGATAGCGCCGCGATCCTCGATCTGCTCCACCGCGAAGGCTGCACCACCACCAGCGCCTTTCCCACGATCTGCTTTCCGTGGGCCGCGATGAACCCGGTGCGCGAGGGGCGGATGCCGCTCACCAACTACACCGGCGGGGCGGGCATGGGCCGCCCGCAGATGTATGAATTCATCGAGAAGGACTGGGATGCGCGGGTTGTCGGCGGATACGGCCAGACCGAAATCTGCGGCTTTGCCACCTTCATCGACTATCCCGACATGCTGGAAGCCCCGCGCTCGATCGGCTGGACGCTGCCGCATGTGCAGATGACGGTGCTCGATCCGGACGGCAATCAACTGCCGCCGGGCGAGGAAGGCGAGCTTGCCTTGCGCGGGCCTTCGGTCATGCTCGGCTACTGGCGCAATCCGGAAGCGAGCGAGGCCGCGCTCGGCCACGGCTGGCTGCGCACCGGCGACCTTGGCACGATGGACGAAAGGGGTCGCGGCTACCTGCTCGGCCGCGCCAAGGAACTGATCAAGACCGGCGGCGAGAATGTCTATCCGGCGGAAGTCGATGCGGTGTTCGCGGCCATGCCCGAAGTGGCCGACGCGGGCTGCTGCGGGGTGCCCGACAGGCAATGGGGCGAGGCGGTGAAGGCCTTCGTGGTGCTGAAGCCGGGAATGCAGCTGACCCGCGAGGAGATCACGGCCCGCTTCAAGGGGCAGATCGCCGGATACAAGCGCCCGCGCTACATCGAATTCGTCGAGAGCCTCCCGCGCGATCCCATCGGCAAGCTGCTGCGGCGGGAGCTGTCGGCGAGGCCCGTGACGCCCGATCAGGCGGTGTGAGCGAGCGGCAACCGTCACCCCAGCGAAAGCTGGGGCCCAGAGCGTCATAAACCAGTCTTTGCCGCTTGAGGTCCCAGCTTTCGCCGGGATGACGAAGAATTCAGCCGCCGGTGCTCCCCAACGCCGCCCGCCCCGCTTCCTCTCGCGCCAGCGCCCGCTGATAGGCAGGCCTTGCGGTCAGGCGCGCGCGATAGGCCTTGAGGCTCTCCGGCACGCCCTCGTCCAGCCCCACGCTTTCGGCGAGGATCAGCGCGTAGCCGACGCAGATATCGGCGATGGTGAAGCGGTCGGCACAGAGGTATTCGCGGCCCTCAAGGCGCTGCTCGACCTTGATCAGGCGCTTGTGGAACCACTTGGCGTAAGACTGACCGGCCTCCTGCAACCCCTTGTCCTTCTCGAACAGGCAGAAGCGCATATAGACCGTCTGCGGGAAGGTGATCGTGGCGTCGGCGTGGTAGGTGTAATCCAGATAGGCGCCGTAATCGCGCTCCCCCGGCGGAACCGCGAGCGGGGTCTGGCCATCGCGGGTGGCGAGATAGTGGGCGATGGCGCAGCTTTCGGTCAGCTGCGTGTCGCCATCGACCAGCATCGGCACGGTGCCGAGCGGGTTCACCGCCATGTATTCGGGCGCAAGGTAGCGCGGCGGGAACGGCAGGATCCTGAGGTCGATATCGACCCCCGCTTCCTCCGCCGCCCAGGTGGCGCGCAGCCCGCGGGAACGGGCGCAGGTGTACAGGACAGGTGCGGTCATGGCAGGCGGCTTAATGCCCCTCGCCCGCGCCCACACCCAGCACTTTGTGCAGGACAAAGGCGATAAACGCGCCCAACACCAGTCCCAGCACCGCGCACAGCGATGCATAGGTCAGCCAGCCCAGCACCCCGCCCGCAGCACCCTTCACCGCATATTCCGCGCCGTGGATGATGTCATAGATAGCATGGAAGCCGACTTCGTGGGTGCCGTGCACGATAATGCCACCGCCCACCCACAGCATCGCCAGCGTGCCGATCACCGACAGCGCGGTCAGCAACTTGGGAACGAAGCGCAACAGGAACCGTCCGAAGGCCTGCTTGGCAGTGCTTGCCTGCCGCGTGAGATAAAGTCCGACATCGTCGATCTTCACAATCCCGGCAACCGCGCCATAGACAGCCACCGTCACCGCGATCGCGACCACAGCGAGCACAACGCCGCGCATCACCAGCGTTTCAGTCGAAACCTCGTTAAGCGCAATCGCCATGATTTCCGCCGACAGGATGAAATCGGTGCGGATCGCCCCGCCCACCCGGGCGTCCTCGAAGGCGACCGGATCGGTGATCTCGTCCTCCAGCGTCGCGCCATGCTTGGCCGCGCCGAGTTTCTCCATCACCTTCTCCGCGCCTTCATAGCACAGGAAGGCCCCGCCCAGCATCAGCAGCCAGATGATCGCGCCCGGCAGGAATTCGGACAGCAGCAAAGCGCCCGGCAGCAGGAACAGCAGCTTGTTCTTCAGGCTGCCCTTGGTGATCTTCCAGATGATCGGCAATTCGCGCGCAGGGGAAAGGCCGGTGACATAGCTCGGCGTCACCGCCGCATCGTCGATCACCACGCCTGCGGTCTTGGTGCCGGCCTTGCCCGCGGCGACCGCGACATCGTCGATCGAGGCTGACGCCGCCTTGGCAATCACCGAAATATCATCCAGCAGCGCGACCAGTCCTGATGGCACGGCAAACCCCCTGTTGCGAATCGTGAAACCCTAATCCGCCGCCTGCCCTTCCGGTTCCCGCACGGCAAGACTTGCAATTGCACGCCAAAGCTGTAAGGGCCCGCGCTTCGCTTGGGATGCGCCCTTGCGATTGTCGAAGAAAGCCGGAGGGGCCCCGTCGTATACCGGACGGACAAGCCAGCGATCGGCAGGTAGTGAAAGGACGCAAGATGGCGCTCTACGAGCACGTCTTTCTTGCGCGTCAGGATCTGAGCCAGGCTCAGGTTGACGCGCTGGCGGCGCAAGCCACCGAAATCATCGAAGCCAACAACGGCAAGGTCACCAAGACCGAAACCTGGGGCCTCAAGTCGCTCGCCTACAAGATCGAGCGTAACCGCAAGGCGCATTTCGTGCTGCTCAACATCGACGCCCCCGGCTCGGTGGTCGCCGAACTCGAGCGTCAGACCCGTATCAACGAAGACATCATCCGCTACATGACCATCCGCGTGGACGCCCACGAGGAAGGCCCCAGCGTCATGATGCGCAAGAACGAACGCGAGCGGAAGCGCCGCGAAACCCGTGAGGAGCGCGACTGATGGCCCGCCCGTTTTTCCGCCGCCGCAAGTCCTGCCCGTTCGCGGCCAAGGATGCCCCCAAGATCGATTACAAGGACGTGCGCCTGCTGCAGGGCTTCATGTCCGAGCGTGGCAAGATCGTGCCTTCGCGCATCACCGCCGTTTCGGCGAAGAAGCAGCGTGAACTGGCCCAGGCGATCAAGCGCGCCCGCCAGATCGGTCTGCTGCCCTTCATCGTGAAGTAAGAGGAGCAGGACACATGGATATCATTCTCCTCGAACGCATCGAGAAGCTCGGCGCGATCGGCGACATCGTCACCGTCAAGGATGGCTACGCCCGCAACTTCCTGCTCCCGCAGAAGAAGGCCCTGCGCGCCAACGAAGCCAACAAAAAGGTGTTCGAAGCCAACCGTGAACGTCTCGTGGCCGAAAACGCCGCGCGTCGCTCGGACGCCGAAAAGCAGGGCGAAAAGGTCGAAGGCGCCGAAGTGGTGCTGATCCGTGCCGCCTCGAACGCCGGCCAGCTCTATGGCTCGGTCAGCGTGCGCGACATCGTCGCCGGGCTCGCCGAACAGGGCCACAGCGTTGACAAGCGCATGGTGATCCTCGGCGCGCCGATCAAGAACATCGGGATGCACAACGTCACCGTTGCCCTGCACCCCGAAGTCCGCGTGACGGTGAAGGCCAACGTCGCCCGTTCGGACGACGAAGCCAAGCTGCAGAGCGAAGGCGTCGACGTGCTGGCCGCGATGTTCGAAGACGAACAGCGCGCCATCGAAGAACAGGCCGATGCCACCCGCATCGAAGCCAACCTCGAACCGGGCGAAATTCCGGCCGAGCTGCTCGAAGATCGCGGCGACGACTAAGTTCGTCTCACCGGACCAACGCATCAGGGGCGCGGCGATCGGCATGATCTCCGCGCCCTTCTTGTAAACAGCGCCGGTCCGCGCAAAGGTGCTGCCATAGAACCATAACAACAAAGGAGCAGAGCAACTGCCATGATCGACATTCCCGCCATCCTCACCCAGCTGCAGCAGCATTATGACGACGCCGTGCGGTCCCTGCGCGACGATGTGATCGCCTTCGGGCGCGATGGCACCATCCCGCCGGCCCGCAAGCGCGAGGACGGCTCCTATGCCTATCCGCAGATCACCCTGCGCTATGCCGGGGTCGGCGCGCCGCGTGATCGCAGCCGCGCTTTCGGCCGGCTGGAAATGCCGGGCACCTACACCACCACCATCACCCGCCCCGATCTTTTCGCGCATTACCTGACCGAACAGCTGCAACTGATCGGCAGCGAGTATGAAGTCGATGTGACGGTGGAACGTTCGCGGCAGGAAATCCCCTTCCCCTATGTCCTCGATGGCGAGGCCGGCGCGGCGATGGTCGGCATTTCGCCGCAGGATATCGCCAGCCATTTCCCCTCGACCGATCTGGCGCTGATCGGTGACGAACTGGCCGACGGGATCGAATTTGCCGAAGATCAGGACATGCCGCTGTCGCTGTTCGATGGCCTGCGCACCGATTACTCGCTGGCGCGGCTGAAGCATTACACCGGCAGCGAGGTGAGCGATTTTCAGGACTTCATCCTGTTCACCAACTATCACCGCTATGTCGATGAATTCGTGAACTGGGGCGCGGCGCGGATCGGGCAGGATGGCTATGTCGCGCTGACCGGTGCGGCAGGCCTCGACATCCGCGAGCCCACCCCGCACGCGCAGGACCAGTTGAACGACACCGCATGGCGGCGCCACCAGATGCCCGCCTATCACCTGATCCGCGAGGACGGGCGCGGGATCACTCTCGTCAACATCGGCGTCGGCCCGTCCAACGCCAAGACGATCTGCGATCACCTGGCGGTGCTGCGCCCCCACGCATGGCTGATGATCGGCCACTGCGGCGGCCTGCGCTCCACGCAGAAGATAGGCGACTTCGTGCTCGCCCACGCTTACTTGCGCGATGATCACGTGCTCGATCCCGTGCTCCCGCCCGAAGTGCCGATCCCGCCGATTGCCGAAGTGCAGCAGGCGATGGCGCTGGCAGCCGAGGAAGTCGCGGGCGTGCAGGGTGCCAACCTCAAGCAGCGGATGCGCACCGGCACGGTGGTGACGACCGACGATCGCAACTGGGAGCTGCGCTATTCCTCCTCGGCCAAGCGCTTCTCGCAAAGCCGCGCGATCGCGATCGACATGGAAAGCGCGACCATCGCCACGCAGGGCTACCGCTTCCGCGTGCCTTATGGGACGCTGCTGTGCGTGTCGGACAAGCCGCTGCACGGCGAGATCAAGCTGCCGGGGCAGGCCAACAAGTTCTACGAGGAAGCCATCGCCGCGCACCTGCAAATGGGCATCGTCGCCTGCGCCAGACTGCGCGACGAGGGCGACCGGCTGCACAGCCGCAAACTGCGGGCGTTCAACGAGCCGCCGTTCCGGTGACGCGCACGCGCTCCATCGCGGGCCGCGTCGCGATCGTCACAGGCGCGGCGAGCGGCATGGGACGGGCCACCGCGCGGCTGTTCGCCAGCGAGGGGGCGCGCGTGGCGGTGATCGACCTCGATCCCGCCGCCTGCGAAGCCGTGGCGGCAGAGTGTGGCAGCGGCGCGAAGGGCTATGCACTCGATGTGGCCGATGGCGCGGCGATTGCGCGGGTCGTCGCGCAGATCGCGGGCGATTTCGGGGGGATCGACATTGTGGTGAACAATGCCGGTGTCTCCAGCTTCTGCGGCCTCGATGATCCCGCCTACGAGGAGGTATGGCACCGCGCCATCGCGGTGATGCTCACCGCCCACCAGCGCATGGTGCGCGCCGCCCTGCCGTGGCTGCGGCAGAGCGATGCAGCGCGGATCGTCAACATCGCCAGCACCGAAGGCTTGGGCGCGACCCCCGGCGATACGCCCTATGTCGCGGCCAAGACCGGCGTGATCGGCCTGACCCGCGGCCTTGCGGTCGATCTCGGCCCCGAAGGGATCACGGTCAACTGCATCTGCCCCGGCCCGATCCGCACCGCGATGACCGATGCCGTGGCCGAAGAACACAAGGCGATCTTCGCCAAGCGCCGCACCGCGCTCAAACGCTATGGCGAGCCGGAGGAGGTCGCGCACATCACCCTGTCGCTGGTGCTGCCGGCGGCAAGTTACATCACCGGCGTGGCGATTCCGGTCGATGGGGGGCTGATGGCGCGCAACGCCTGAGACTGTTCCCAGACCCCTTCTAGACCGCTCTAGACCCCCTCTAGACCCCTTTTAGGCCCTTTTGTCGGCATGTTTCACGTGAAACATTGCCCGGTCGGCAAGGCCAGAGTGGCTTACCCCTTGCCCTTGGTCTTGGTTGCCCCGTCCTTGGCATTGGCAGCGATGAAATCGATGATCATGCCCGCCACATCCTTGCCCGTCGCGCTCTCGATCCCTTCGAGGCCGGGAGAGGAATTGACCTCCATGATGACAGGGCCGTGATTGCTCCGCAGCATATCCACCCCGCACACGTTCAGCCCCATGCGCTTGGCCGCCCGCACTGCGGTGGAGCGTTCTTCCGGCGTGATCTTGATCACCTGCGCCGAACCGCCGCGGTGCAGGTTCGAACGGAATTCGTCCGGCGCGCCGGTGCGCTGCATCGCGGCGACCACCTTGCCGCCCACCACCAGCGCGCGGATATCGGTGCCGCCCGCTTCCTTGATGAACTCCTGCACCAGAATGTTGACGTTGGCTCCGCGGAACGCCTCGATCACCGACTTGGCGCTGCTCATGGTCTCGGCCAGCACCACGCCGATGCCTTGCGTGCCTTCGATCAGCTTGATCACCACCGGCGGGCCCTTGACCGCCTTGATGATCTCCTCTGCGGCCTTGGGATCATTGGCATAGGCGGTGAGCGGCAGCCCCAGCCCGTGCTTGGCGAGGATCTGCAAACTGCGCAGCTTGTCGCGGCTGCGACCGATGGCGACACTCTCGTTCAGCGACCAGATCCCGCGCATTTCGAACTGGCGGAGGATCGCGAGGCCATAATTGGTGATCGAGGCCCCGATGCGCGGGATCACCGCGTCATAGTTCGCAATCGGCGCGCCGTTGTAGAACACCTGCGGCCGGTGGCTGGCGATATGCACCGTGCAGCGCAGCGTGTTGAGGATGTCGAGCGTGTGCCCTCTCGCCTCGGCAGCCTCCTTCAGCCGCTGGTGCGAATAGAGGTTGGCGTTGCGCGCCAGCATCGCGATTTTCATGAAAGACCTTTCGAAACCGGCGATCTACCGGCGGAGCGGCCCCATATCCGCATTTGCCGGCGATTGCAGCCACGAATGACCGCTATCAACGACGAAACGCCTCCTGAGCGCGGTGCGCCCGATCAGCATCGGGAATTGCATCTGGGACCGGTCTGCCAGGGTGATTTCCGCCCGGAAGATGGACTTACCGATCGCAAGCGGCGTCTTTATGACAAAGCGTTCCTGCCGCTCGCCCATCGAACTGGTGATGCCGCGCACATCGACATGCACCGCCTCGCACACGTGGCGCACCCCGCCCCAGTCGACCGCAAAGCGCAGGAATCGCCGCCCTTCTCGCCGGAACTCGTCGAGCACATGGGCATGCAGCGAGGAGGTGCGCGCGCCGGTGTCGATCTTGGCCGGGATGCCCGCAAGGCCAAGATCGGGCAGCCCCACAAGCTCGCGCCAGCCCACCACTTTCAAGGGTTTGGGCAGCGTCAAGGCAGGATCGCCATCCCGTCCCCGCCGCCGGTCGCGCCAAGCCTGCGCAGTACGGTGCCGGTGGCGTAATCGACCTCGGCCACGGTATCACTGGCGGTTTCGGCGACGTAGATGCGGCTGCCGTCCTTCGACCACAGGATCGTCACCTGAAACCGCGTCTCGGCCTCGGCCGGGCTGGAAACGGGGATGGTGCGGATCACCTTGGCCGTGGCCGTATCGATCACGCTGAGGCTGCCGTCCTGAAGATCGGAGGTGGCCGCGACATCGCCCTGCGGGCGCACCGCGATGCGCAGCGGGAAGCGCCCTGTTTCGACGGTGCGGCGCACCTCCATCGTCTGCGGATCGAGCGCAAAGGCCTGATTGGAGCCGCGTGCCGAGACCCACAGGGTTTTGCCGTCGGGCGACAGGGAAATGCCCTCGGGCTCCTCGCCCACCGTCACCGACAGCGGGGCGCGGCGGGTCACGAGGTCGATGCGGGTTACGGTGCGCGAACCAAGGTCGGTGGTCCATGCCGTGCGCGCATCGGGGCTGACCGCGAGCATGTGGCTGCCCTGCTTGCCGGTGCCGAATTCGAACAGCTCGCGCCCGTCCGTCAGCGGGGCGCGCAACCGGAAGATCGACCGGCGTCCCTCGGCCGTGACATAGAGATCGCCGCTTGCGTGCCACGCGATGCCATGTGGCCGGGCGTTTTCGCCAAGGTCGATGCTGGCCACCTTGGCGAGCGTGGCCGTGGCGAAGATGTCCACTGTCGTCCCGCCATAGCAGGCGAGCGCGACGTGCCGGCCATCGGGCGAGGTCGCCAACTCGTGCGGGTTGGTGCAGCTTGGCAGGCGCAGCACTTCCTTGCCGGTCGCCAGATCGATCTTCGAGAGCGTGTTGCCGCGTTTGGCCGCGACGAACAGGGTCGGCGGCATCGCTGCCCCCGCCCTGTCCGGCGCCTCCACCGGTGCGCAGGCGGCGAGCGCCAGCAGCGCCCCCGCCACGAAGCCTGCGCGCTGCATCACCAGCCCTTCTTCTCGCCCTTGTTCTGCTTTTCCAGCCACTTCATCAGCGGCGCGAAATACTCGACCATCGCGGTGCCGTTCATCTGCCGCTCGCCGGTGAAAGCCTCCAGCGCATCGGGCCAGGGCTTGGACGCGCCCATTTCCAGCATCGCATTGAGCTTCGCGCCGACTTCCTTGTTGCCGTAGAACGAACAACGATGCAGCGGCCCCTTCCACCCGGCGGTATCGCAAGCGGCCTTGTAGAACTGGAACTGGAGCAGCCGTGCAAGGAAGTAGCGGGTGTAACTGACATTGCCGGGGATGTGATACTTCGCCCCTGCGTCAAACCCGTCCGCCGGGCGCTCCACCGGGGGCACCACGCCCTGATAGGTCCGGCGCAGGTCGTTCCAGCCGGTGTTGGTGGCGCTTTCGGGGATCGACCCGTCGAACAGGCCCCAGCGATAGCGATCGAGCAGCAGGCCGAACGGCAGGAATGCCACCTTGTCCATCGCCTGCCGCAGCAACAGGCCAATATCCTTGTCGGCGCTGGGCACATCCTTGGGGTCGAGCATGTCGATCTGCACCAGATATTCGGGCGTGATCGAGAGCGCGATCATGTCGCCGATGGCTTCGTGGAAGCCGTCATTGGCGCCGTTCATGTGCAGGAAGTCCTGCTTGTTATAGGCGCGCTGGTAGTAGTTGTGGCCCAGTTCGTGGTGGATCACGATAAAATCGTCGCCGTTCTGCTTGATGCACATCTTGATGCGCAGGTCATCGACATTGTCGATGTTCCAGGCCGAGGCATGGCACACCACCTCGCGGTCGGCGGGCTTCACGAACTGGCTGCGTTCCCAGAAGGTGGCCGGCAGGGGTTCGAAGCCGAGGGACGAGAAAAACTGCTCGCCCACGCGGGTCATGCCCTTGGCGTCGAGGTTCTTCTTCGCGATCAGATCGGTGAGGTCATAGCCGATATCACCCGCGCCCTCGGGGGCGACCAGCGGGTAGATATTGCCCCATTCCTGCGCCCACATATTGCCGAGCAGGTCGGCGCGGATCGGGCCGGTGCGGGGCTGCACGGCATCGCCATACTTCTCGTTCAGCTTGCGCCGAACATAGGTGTGAAGCGCCACGTAGAGCGGCTTCACTTCCTGCCACATCCGCTCGGTCTCGGCGGCGAACTGGTCGGGGCTCATGTCATAGCCCGATCGCCACATTGCGCCGAGATCGGCAAAGCCCAGCTCCTTGGCGCCCGCGTTGGCGATGCCGGTCATACGGGTGTAATCGGCGCGCATCGGGCCGCCGACATTGTCGTGCCAGCTGGCCCACATTTCCTTGAGCTCTTCGGGCGTGCGTTCGAGGTTGCCCATTTCGGCCTCGATATCGCTGCCGTTGATCGGCTGGCCATTGAGGGTGCCTTTGCCGCGTCCGTAGGCCGAGCCGAGGCGGGTGGCGATATCATTCATCTCCTCCGCCGCACCGGGGGTGGAAGGCGCAGGCATGGAGATGCCGTTGCGCAGCATATCGAGCTTGCGCGCAGTCTCGGCGTCCAGACCCTCGACACGGGCATAGCGCGCCGCTTCGTTGGCCCAGCCCACTTGCTTGAGCGTCAGCTGCGCGCCGTACCGCGC
The DNA here is from genome assembly GCF_056848235.1 of Erythrobacter sp. RANMB8. Classification (NCBI taxonomy): domain Bacteria; kingdom Pseudomonadati; phylum Pseudomonadota; class Alphaproteobacteria; order Sphingomonadales; family Erythrobacteraceae; genus Erythrobacter; species Erythrobacter sp. RANMB8. The sequence continues at coordinate 147,214 of NZ_JBREHG010000002.1, read as the reverse complement.
CGCCATCGTGTCGCTATCGTGATTGATATAGGTCGCGTTGATCCACGAGATATGGCCGTATTCCTCGGCAAAAGCGGCATAATCGGCCTCGACCGCGGCCAGCCAGTCCTTCGCGCCTTGCGGGGTGAGCGGATATTGCGGAGCGGCTTCGGCAGCAGGCGCGGGCGCATCCTGCGCGGCAAGCGGTGCGGCAGCGGCAATCGCAAGCGCGGCAGCGGCGCTTTTGAGGAAGGGGGCAGCAAATTTCATCGGTCAAATTTCCCGTCGGTCTGTCGTTTGACAATGGCGGCGGGTTTGAACCTGTGGCGCGCCGGAATCAAGCCGCGAGGAAGCGCACGATCCCTTCTCCCAGCTCGGGCTTCGTCGCGCTGTCGAGATGTCCGCCGGGGATTTCGGCATAGGTGGCATGGGGCAACAGCGCGGCCAGATCCTTGGCCGAGCCGTTATCCTGATCGCGATCGCCGCAGATCACCAGCGTCGGCACGGTAACATGGGCGAGGCTCGCCTGATCGAGATCCTCGAACGCATTCAGCAGCAGCCTTGCGGCCACACGGTCAACACCCTGCGACTTCAGGAACTGACGCGAAAGCCATGCAGGATCGTCGCGGGTGATGGTGTCGAATTCGTCGATCACGCGCTTGAAGAAGCCCGCACGCCGCTGCCAGTCGGCAAGGCCCGCAACGCCCATACCTGCCAGCACCAGCTTGCGCGGGGCGAACACGCCATTGGCGCAGCCATGCACCGCCGTGCGCGCGCCCAGCGAGAAACCGGCCAGATCATATTCGCCCTCGCCCAGCCCGAGATGGTCGATCAGCGCCGCGACATCGCGCACCAGCACGCCGGCAGGATAGGCAGCGGCATCCTGTGGTGCCTCGCTGTCTCCGTGAACGCGGAAATCGGGCATGATTGCCCGGAAGCCCGCCGCGGCCAACCGCTGGTCGTGGCCCCACTTGATCCAGTTCATCTGCGCCGATGAAAACAGCCCGTGCAGCAGGATGACAGGATGCCCCTCGCCGGTCGAATGGATCGCAAGGCGGGTGCCGTCGAAGGTGGTGAAGTGCTCGGTCGAAATGCTCATCCAGCGGCTGCTAGCCCGAATTCGCCGCAACGGCCAGACGGCTTGCTAATAATAAGCCTGCTTATTATGTGTCCGATCATGTCATTTGAAACCGGATACCGACTCGCCGATAACTCGCGCCTGCTGCGCCGCCTGTTCGATGAACGGGTGCGCAGCCTCGGCCTGACCGCCCCGCAGGCGCGGCTGCTGCTGGCGCTCGATCACAACCCGGATGAAAACCAGGTCTTCTATGCCGACCGGCTGGAAATCGAGCCGATCACCCTCACCCGCATAATCGACCGGCTGGAAGAGGCCGGATGGATCGAACGCCGCAGCGATCCGGCTGACCGGCGCGCCCGCATCCTGCATCTGACCGACAAGAGCCGCAGCATCGTCACGCGCCTGCGGGGCATTGTCGCGGGCCTGTTCGAAGACATGCTCGAAGGCTTTGATCCGGCCGAGCGCACTGTGTTTGCCGGCATGCTGGAACGCATCGGGACCAATCTTGCCGCCGCCCGCCAGCAGGAAGCCGCCAATGGCTGAAGCCGATCCCGCCCGCACCTTCGATAGTGCCACCCAGGCCGCCCCTGCGCGCAAGGCGTGGCGACGCTGGGCGCTGATGCTGGTGGTGCCGCTGGCGCTGCTCGCCGGGGCCGTGCTCTATTGGCAAAGCCTGCAAGGCAAGGTCTCGACCGACAACGCCTATCTGAAGCAGGATATGGTCGCAGTCAGCGCCGAAGTCGGCGGGCGGATCATCGCGGTCATGGTCGAAGAGGGGAGCGAAGTGGCAGCGGGCGAGCTGCTGTTCCGCATCGATCCCGAACCGTTCCGCTTGCAGGTGGCCGAAGCGGATGCCGCCATCGCGGGCGCGCAGGCCAATGTCATCGCGCTCAGTAATGATGCCGCGCTGACCGGCACCGATATCGCCGCGGCGCGGCAGGATGTCGGCTTTGCCGAGGCGCGGTTCGAGCGGGTGCAGGCACTGCGGGACAAGGGCTTTTCGACCAAGGCCGATTTCGAGGCGGCGCAGCAGGCCGTGCTGCAGGCGCGCGAGGCCGTGCGGCAGGCCGAGGCCCGCCAGCGCGAGGCCCGGGCGCGGCTCGCAACCGGATCGGCAGTGCCGGGTGTCAACCCGCAGATTGCCGCTGCCCGTGCCAGCCGCGCTGCCGCGCAACTGGCTTTGCGCCGCACCGAAGTGCGGGCGCCTGCCGCGGGACGCATCGCACAGGCGGAACGCTTGCAGATCGGCCAGCAGGTCGTCCCCAATCTGCCCGTGCTAACGCTGGTGCGCGAGGAATCGACCTATGTCGAAGCCAATTTCAAGGAGACCGACCTTGCCGACATGGCAGTCGGCCAGCCTGCCGAGGTGCGTTTCGATGCCTATCCCGACCTTGTTCTCAAAGGCCGGGTCGCAACAATCGGAGCGGGCACGGGCGCCGAGTTTTCGGTTTTGCCGGCGCAGAATGCGACCGGTAACTGGGTGAAGGTAACCCAGCGGGTGCCGGTGCGGATCGCGATCACCGGCAAAAGCCCGCGGCGGCTGATCGCCGGGCTGTCCAGCGAAGTGACCGTTTTCACCGGCAAGACCCCGGCCCACTGACATGGCAAGCCGGGCTGAACCCGCCCCGAGCGCGCCTCAGGCGGAGGCAAGTCCCGTGCAGGATGTGCCCGAGCTGGCTTCGGGCAACTACCCGCTGATGATCGTCGGCGTGATGGCGGCATCGCTGCTCCAGATCCTCGACACCACCATCGCCAATGTCGCCCTGCCCCATATGCAATCCTCGCTCGGGGCGACGGTCGATTCGATCAGCTGGGTGCTGACCAGCTACATCATCGCCTCCGCCGTCGCCCTGCCGATTACCGGCTGGCTGGCCGACCGGATCGGTGCACGCCGGCTGTTCATCCTTTCGGTGGCGGGGTTCATCATCGCCTCGATGCTGTGCGGCCTTGCGCAGAGCCTTGAGGAGATGGTGGTGTTCCGCGTCCTGCAAGGCGTGGCCGGCGCCTTCATCGCCCCGCTCAGCCAGTCTTTCATGCTCGATTCCACCCGCCCGAGCCGCCATCCGCAGATCATGGCAATCTGGGGCATGGGGATCATGATCGGCCCGATCCTTGGCCCCATCCTCGGCGGCTGGCTGACCGAGACCGCGAACTGGCGCTGGGTGTTCTATGTCAACCTGCCGGTCGGCATTGCCTCGCTCGTCACGCTGATCGCCTACCTGCCCAAGCGTCCGCAGCGCGAGCGGCGGTTCGACATTACCGGGTTCCTGCTGCTCGCCGTGGCACTTGCCGCATTCCAGCTGATGCTGGACCGCGGTGCCCATGCCGACTGGTTCGCTTCGGCAGAGATCTGGATCTACCTGCTGCTGACCCTGTCTGCGGGCTGGATGGTGGTGGTGCATTTCGCCGCCGCCCCAGCCCCGATGTTCGAGCGGGCCCTGTTTGCCGATCGCAACTTCGCCATCGCCCTTTCCTTCATGGTGGTGATCGGGATCGTGATGTTCGCGGTGATGGCGCTGTTGCCGCCGATGCTGCAGAACCTGTTCGGCTATGGCGTGATCGACACCGGTATCGTGCTGATGCCGCGCGGCGTGGGCATTCTCGTGTCGATGCAGGTCTCGGGCCTGCTGATGCGGCGGGGGGTCGATGCCCGGCCCGTGGTCGCAAGCGGCTTTCTGATTTGCGCCTTTTCGCTGTGGCAGATGGCGCAATGGTCGCTCGATGTGGATGAATTCCACGTGATCGTCAGCGGATTGCTGCAGGGCCTTGGCATGGGGCTGGTGTTCATCCCCCTCCAGGTCAGCGCCTTCGCCACCCTGAAGCCGGCACTGCGCACAGACGGATCAAGCCTGCTTAACCTGTTCCGTTCGCTGGGCGCATCGGCGGGAATTTCGTGGATGACAGTGCTGCTGGCGCGCAACATCCAGACCGCCCATGCCGATCTTGCCACCCACGTGACTGCAGGCAGCGGCAACCTCGTCGATTTTTCCACCATCGACCGGTTTCAGGCGCTGGGAGACAGCGCGCTGGTGCTGATCGATGCCGAGGTCAACCGGCAGGCGGCGATGATCGCCTATGTGGACGATTTCTGGCTGATGATGTGGATCACGCTGGCCGCCGCGCCGCTCGCTTTCCTGATGCGCGGCGGCACGCGCCCTGCAGGGCCGGTCGTGCTGTCCGAATAGTGCGGGTGGTGCCTAGCGGAAGAAGCACTGCGTCCCGGCATAGAGCATCTCGACCGCATCGCCTGCGACAAAACCGCCGATGGCATCGCCCAGCGCGAATTCCTCTCCCAGCGTGCTGCCTTCGACCGGAGCAAAACCGGGTGCCGCCTCGGCAATGCTGCGGGCGCTGCCGACCTGCACTTCGCCCGCCATCCTCACGATACCGCTGGCAGGCCGGTCGCCATCCTGCGCCAGATGCCAGTTCCAGCCGACCAGACGGCCTTCCTGGAAATGCACTGTCAGGCCGCCGGCGAAATCGGTGAACACCATCGGCCCCGCCCCGCATTCGCCATTCTCGCCGCTGCGCAAGGGTGCGCCCAAAGCCTTGGCGAGCGCAGCCTCGACCTCTTTCTGGCCGGCTGCGAAGAAGAACGCCTCCGGCCCCGCTACCAGCCCCTCGCCGCGCAGTTCGACGACATTATCCGCCACCGGAGCCTGCGATGCCTCGCCCTGCTGGCGTTCTGCCGGACTTGGCACCGTGCCGCTGTCACAAGCCGAAAGGGCCAGCGCGCAGGAGATCGCAAGGAGGGCAAAACCACGGTTCATTTATGCGTCCCTTTCCACCAACCGGCACCACTAACCCAAGGCACGGCAAGAACGGCTCCGAACCCGGCTAGCGCCATATCCTTCTGTGCGTCAAACATGTCGCCTTGTTCGCCATTATAGGCGCCGGCATCGGCGGGCGCGAGCGCGAGGGTCAGGCACCACTCAAAAATCTCGTAAAGCCCGCCCACAGCCAGCACGAACAGAAGCGCGAAGATCACTGCCATCCGCGGTGCAAGCCGCCAATAGCGCACACCCAATTCCACCACCGGCGGCATTGCGAAGACGCCGAACAGAAAATGCACCAGCCGATCGAACATGTTGCGCTCGAACCCCAACGCCGCGCTGAATCCTTCGCCCATCCACGCATCATAGGGGACGAAACTGTAAGACCAGCGCGCTGCGAACAGATGCAGGAGCACGAAGGCTGTCATGCATGCTGCCGACCGGTCGCTGACGGGCCATCGCCGCAACGTAAGGTAGGCAGCGGGAAGCAGCAAAGCGACCGGACCAACCTGCAACCAGGTGTTGGTCGGATAGATCGCACCCCATGCGCTCAGTGGAACACCCAGCGCTACCGCCGCAAGCATCCAGCCTTGCGCCCTCGCCAGCGGCGGCACCCCTCGGATTACCCCTTCTTCAGGTGACGCCGCCCCAGCAATTCGGCGATCTGCACCGCGTTCAGCGCCGCGCCCTTGCGCAGGTTGTCCGAAACGCACCACAGGGTCAGGCCGTTCTCCACCGTCGGGTCTTCGCGCACGCGGCTCACGAAGGTGGCGGCATCGCCGACGCATTCGATCGGGGTGACGTATCCGCCATCCTCGCGCTTGTCGATCAGCATCACGCCGGGCGCCTCGCGCAGGATGTCCATCGCCGCCTCGGCGCTGAGTTCGTTCTCGAACTCGATGTTCACCGCTTCGGAATGGCCGACGAACACCGGCACGCGCACGCAGGTCGCGGTCAGCTTGATCTTCGGGTCGAGGATCTTCTTGGTTTCGACCACCATCTTCCATTCTTCCTTGGTGGAACCATCATCAAGGAAGGTGTCGATGTGCGGGATCACATTGAAGGCGATCTGCTTGGTGAACTTGGCCGGTTCGACCGGATCGCCGACGAAGATCGCGCGGCTCTGCTGGAACAGCTCGTCCATGCCCGCCTTGCCCGCGCCGGAGACCGATTGGTAGGTGCTGACCACCACGCGCTTGATCGTGGCGGCATCGTGCAGCGGCTTCAACGCCACCACCAGCTGCGCGGTCGAGCAGTTGGGGTTGGCGATAATGTTGCGCTTTGTGTAATCATCAATCGCGTCGGGGTTCACTTCCGGCACGATCAGCGGAATGTCGGGGTCCATGCGGTAGAGCGACGAGTTGTCGATCACGATGCAGCCCGCAGCGGCGGCCTTGGGCGCATATTCCTTGGCCGGGCCGGAGCCAGCAGCGAACAGGGCAATATCCCAGCCGGCGAAGTCGAAATGCTCGATGTTCTTGCACTTGAGCATCTTGCCAGTATCGCCGAATTCGACTTCGGTGCCGGTCGACCGCGGCGAAGCGACCGCGGCCACCTCGTCACACGGAAACTCGCGCTCGGCCAAGACCTGCATCATCTCGCGCCCGACATTGCCGGTCGCGCCGACCACTGCCACCCGGTAACCCACTTGGCATTCTCCTATGATTTCGCAGCTGCGAAATAGCGAAGGGCGCGGCCAGCGCAACTGCAAACCGCGCCTTGCAGACCTATTCGCGCCCGGCGATCACTCGGGCGGGGTTACCCCGTGACTTTCGAGGAAGCGGAAGATGCTGTTCCAGACGTGCGGGCCGATCTTCGGGCCGGACACGCGGTGGGTGTAGCCGGGATAGAGCATCATCTCGAACGGCACGTTGTTTTCCTGCAGCACCGAAATCAGTTCGGACGAATTCTCGAACACCACATTGTCATCCGCCATGCCGTGGATCAGCAGCAGCGGATCGGTGATTTTCGTGGCATCGGGAATGGCGCTGGCTTTCTCGTAAGCCTCCGGTACCTCGCGGGGATCGCCCATGTAGCGTTCGGTGTAGTGGGTGTCGTACAATTCCCACCGCGTCACCGGCGCGCCCGAGATGCCAGCGGCATAGAGGCCGGGGTCAGCCTCCAGCTGCTTGAGCGTCATGTAGCCGCCATAGGACCAGCCGTAGATCGCCACCTTGGCGGGATCGACGAAATCGAGGCTCTTGAGGAATTCGGCCCCCGCCTTCTGGTCGCGCACCTCGGCTCCGCCCATGGCGCGGTAGAGCGGCTGTTCAAAGTCCACGCCCCGGTTGGCCGAGCCGCGATTGTCGAGCACGAAATAGATATAGCCCTTGTCGACCACCGCCTGCGCGAGCGCCCCGCCCCAGCCCCTGGTCACCATTTGGGGGCCGGGGCCGCCATAGTGGCTGAAGAATACCGGGTAACGCTTGCCCTTCTCCATCCTGGGCTTGAGCATCATCCAGTGAAGCGGCGTGCCGTCCTCTGCGGGAAGCGTGCCGAATTCGGGCGTCACGTGGCTGGCGAGGAAGGGTGCATAGGGGTGATCGCCGGCAACCGCGTTCTCCTCGATCCATGCAACCTGCTTGCCATCGGGCGTCGCCAGATAGGACTGCGGCGGCTGGTTCGGGCTCGAACGGGTGACATAGAGCAGCCGCGCCGCGCCATCCATGCTGGCGCTGTTGCTGAAAGCGGGATCGGTGAGCAGTTCCGGCTCCCCCGTCCCGTCCAGCCGTGCGCGGTAGATCTGCTGGGTCAGCACATCCTTGGTCGCCTGATAGGTGAAGGTGCCCGCCGCCTCATCGACGCCGACCAGCGTTGTCGTGGGCGAAGTTCCGCGCGTCAGTTGCTGCCACTGACCGCCAGCAAAGCGGTAGAAATGGCCGTAACCGTCCCTCTCCGACCACCACAGCAGGCTACCATCCTTGAGGAAGCGGTAATTGTCGCTGAGGTTCACCCAGTAATCGGGTCGCGCCGCTTTCTCAGTGAACCATACCTGCGAAGCGCCCGTCGCCGGATCAACCCGCAGCACGTCGATCTTCGTCTGCGCCCGGTCCTGCCGCTGGACGTAGATTGCGGAAGCATCAGGCGCCCAGTCGACCCGCGCCACATAGATGTCGATATTGAGCCCAAGATCGACCTTCACGCTCCCGCTGCCATCCGGGTTCATCACGTAAAGCTCGACCACCGCATTATCGGTGCCCGCCGCGGGATAGCGCTGATCGAACACCTTGGTGCCTGTGGCGCCGATCGCGGCGCGGGTGACGATGCCGACACTGGCCTCATCGGTGCGTTGCACAACGATGCGGCTGTCATCGGGCGACCACCAATAGCCCTGCAGCCGCGCCATTTCCTCCTGTGCGACGAATTCAGCCTCGCCCCAACGGATGGTGTCGGCTTCCTGCGGGGTGACCGGCTGCGCCTCACCGCCCACCGGCCCGACCCACAGGCGCCGGTCACGCACGAAGCTGACAAAGCCGCCCTTGCTGGAAAGCTTGGGGTTGAGTTCGGTGCCTTCGGTATCGGTCAGGCGGGTAACGCTGCCATCGAGCTTGGCGAGGAACAGATCACCATCCAGCGGCACCAGCACGCCGCTGCCGTCACTCGCCCACTGGTAGGAAATGATCCCCTTGAGGCTGCCAACGCGCGCGCGTTCGCGCTGCATCTTCTCGTCCTCGGACAATTCGCGCCCGCTGCCGAGGCTGAGCGAATCCACCAGCATCCGCCATTCGCGGGTTTCGATGTCATAGCCCCACAGGTCATAGCGGTCGCGATCGTCCGCGCGATTGCGCAGCAGCGTGAGATAGCGGCCGTCCGGCGACAGCTTCACCTGCCGCGGCGCAGGGCCATCGAGACCGGGGGAGGCAAAGACACGCTCGAAGGAGAGCGGAGAGGCAGCAGTCTCAGGCATGGTGATCGTCTCCGCTAGCACCGGGGTTGTCAGACAGGTCGAGACACACAAGGCGGCAGCAGCAAAAATCAAACGCATTCAACAATCACCTCGTCATTGCGAGCCGCCGACAGGCGGCGTGGCAATCCATGGCGGTTCATGGATTGCTTCGCTGACGCTCGCAATGACGAAAAATTGGCCGCAATGCAAAAGGGCGGCCCGTTGCGGGGCCGCCCTTGGCGATTTTCTTGATTGGAAGCCTTACGCCTTGGGCGCAGAGGCCTTGCGCTCGACGATACGCGCGCTCTTGCCGGTGCGGCCGCGCAGGTAATAGAGCTTGGCGCGACGCACCACGCCGCGGCGAACCACGGTGATGCTCTCGACGATCGGCGAATAGAGCGGGAAGACGCGCTCGACGCCTTCGCCGAAGCTCATCTTGCGCACGGTGAAGTTCGAACCCATGCCGCGGTTCGAGCGGGCGATCACCACGCCTTCATAGGCCTGGATACGCTCGCGGTTGCCTTCCTTCACCTTCACGCCGACGCGGACGGTGTCGCCTGCGCGGAATTCGGGGATGTCCTTGCCGGACTTGGCGATTTCTTCGGCTTCAATCTGCTGGATCAGGTTCACTGGTCCGGTTCCTTGTCTTTTCGCCGCGCGCCAGAGGCAGGTTGGACCGGATCGCCACTATAGCGTTCCCACAAGTCCGGCCTGCGTGACCGAGTATCGTCTTCGCTCCTTGCCTTGCGCCAAGCAGCGATCTTCGCATGATCCCCCGATCGCAGCACTTCGGGGATCGTGCGCCCTTCCCATTCCTGAGGTCGGGTATAGTGCGGGTATTCGAGAAGGCCGTTTTCGTACGACTCCTCTGCCCCGCTCAAGGCCGCGCCCATTACGCCGGGAATGAGCCGAATGCAAGCGTCAAGGATGGTCAGCGCCGCCATCTCGCCGCCCGAGAGGACGATGTCGGCGAGGGAGACCTGCTCGATCTCGGGCCGGGCTTCGAACAGGCGTTCATCGAACCCCTCGAACCGCCCGCACAGGATGATGACGCCGCGGCCAGCGGCAAGCTCGCGGATGCGCTGTTGGGTAATGGGTTTTCCGCGCGGGGTCATGGCGAGGATGGGGCGATCCGGAGCCCTTTGCCCGTTCGTGTCGAGCGAAGTCGAGACACCTTGGGCGGGCTCTTCGTCGCTGTCTCTCGACTTCGCTCGAGACGAACGGAGTTCTTCTTCACCCGCCACACTATCCAAAGCCCTCCCCAGCACATCGCACTTCAGAACCATCCCGGCCCCGCCGCCCGCAGGCGTATCGTCGACCGTGCGGTGCTTGTCGGTGGCGAAGTCGCGGATCTGCACCGTCTCGCAGGCCCACTTGCCCTCAGCCAGCGCGCGCCCCGCGATGGAATGCCCGAGCGGCCCGGGGAACATCTCCGGGTAGAGCGTGAGGATGGTGGCGGCGAAGGTCACTGGAAGATCTCGTATGCAGCGTGGGCTCGGTCTAAATCGCGACGTCTTCTGCGCAACGCCGTCAACCAAGAAGCGCCCATACCCGTCAAAAGCAACGCCAGCATAAGAAGTTGGCCGATGAGAGTGACCCTGCCGAGCTTGGCTACAGCCGACAGGATTTCGTGTCCCCGCGAGAGGTCGACGGCGACAAATACTCCGATAATGATGCTAACCGGCAATGCTCCCGCTATCGCCACGCGCAACCAGAAGCGACGCGGCGCCATGGCCCAGGCGAGATATCGCGCTGCCAGCCACGACACCACGGCAGCAACCAGAACTATCGAACCGAACCCGATCACGCCGAGCAACAAGGACGGCTCATTCGTAGGGGGTTCAAAGCTCAAGACCACGCCACCCCATCCTTCGCCCGCGTATCCACCGTCAGCTCGAACACATCGGGCCGCGAATAGTGCCCATCGGTATCAAGGTTCGCCAATCCCTCGGAGACCTCGGCCAAATCGAGGTCGGCGAAGAGCGTCTCCTCCCCTTCGCCCGCCTGCGCGATGACGCGGGTGTCGGGGGCGGCGATCAGAGAGCCACCGCGGTTGAGCACCTCGCTCGGGATCGCTTCGAACAGCGCCTTGACTTCGGGATTGCCGCCCACCCGCGCCAAGCCGTCGAATAGATCGTCCTTCGCCTGCACAAGCCCCGCCGCCAGCACGAAGCACCGGCCCTCCATCGCATAGTGGCGCGAGGCGATCGCGTGGCTCTCGCGCACCGTCGGCCAGGCGGCGATGTGCACATCCTCGCCGAGATTGTGCATCGCCGCGCGCGCCAAGGGCATCCAGTGCTCCCAGCAGATCAGCGTGCCGAGGCGGCCCCACTCGGCCTGATGCACGCCCAAGGTCGAACCATCGCCGCGCGCCCAGATCAGGCGCTCGCCATGGGTCGGCACCAGCTTGCGGTGGTCGAGCACCGGCAGGCCCGGCCGAAAAGTCAGCTGATTGTTGACGAGGCTGCGCCGCACCCGCTCATGCGCGCCGATGGAGATGATCGCCCCGCTCGCATCGGCGAGTTCCTGCAAGGGCAAGAGCCGCTCGTCATTCGCCACGACTGCCTGTTCGAGCATGATACGGTGCAGCGCCTTCGCCCCCGGATGATCCCACAAGGCCGCGCCCGGCGCCTCGTCGAGCCACAGGGGATAGCCGCCCAGAAAGGTCTCGCCGAAAGCGACGACCTTCGCCCCGCTCTCCACAGCCGCACGCGCCAGACGCAGCGCCTTGTCGATCCCCGCCTGAAAATCGAGCGGGACAGGCGCGGCTTGGACAACGGCGACAGGAAGCTTCGTCATGCCCGTGCGCTTACCCGCGCCGGTCAGCCCCCGCAACCACCGCAGCCGCTGCCCCCGTCGCCGCCGCCGCTGTCGCTGCTGCTGTCACCGCCCCCGCCGCCGCTGTCCCCGCCCTGCTGGCGCATGGCGTGAACCGGTGCCCACGGCGTCCCGACAAGCACTGCTGTCCCGAACAGCGCCACTGCAAGCCCGACTTCCTCGGCGCGGGGCGCACGGGCGAGCCGGTCTGACCGCTTGCGCTCCCTAATCAGCACCGCCATTCCCTCGCGGGTGCGCGGATCGGCCTTGACCAGACGCACAAGCCCGATCGCCAAAGTCAGCACCAGCAAGATCACCAGAAAGCCGGTCGGCTCACCCAGCGCGCTGCCTGCCCGCTGCCTGTAAATGCCGAGCAGCAGAAGGGCGATGAACGGAGTGACCGACAGCCAGCGAAGCCGCGTCAACTCATCGGGCCGCATCAACAGCCCGCCGCGCCGCAATCGCGCCGCAACGCGGTCACCATGAACCGCCAGCAGCCGATGCGCGGCCTTTACTGAAAGAGGCGCGTCCTGCACCAGCAGAGCCTTGCCGACCGGGGTCGCAGGCAGATTCTCTCGCACCGCTTCGAGTTTGCCACTGCCAGTCGTGATCAGCCCCCCCCGGGCGTAGAGATCAGCCAGAACCGAATCGGCGAACCGTTCGCGACCGCCTGCAAGCACCGCGAGGTCTTCTGCCTCCAATGATTCGATTCGGCGACCGGCCGGGCGCAGGTTGGCCGGTATCCACCACGCAGCGAGGCCGCAAAACCCCAGCAGCGCGATGTAAAACAGCAGGAAATCGCTGCCCGTCCACGACGAGAACAGCTGCATTACATTATCCTTCCCGCGAGCCAGCCCACCGTCAGGAGGGCCAGTCCCAGCGCCAGCGCGACCCGGCGTGGGAGAAGGATAACACCCGAAAGGTTAATACGCACCCCCAAGCTGCCGACCGCAAAGCGCCGGTGCGCCGCCGGCCAGATATCGACAGGCGGCGGCGCGCCGAAAGCCGCCTCGTAGGCGGCGAGCGTTGCGGCATACTGGTGATAGAAGCGTGCGCGATCTGCCGGTCCGCCCCTTGTCGGGCCGTGGTGCAGTTCGCCTTCCAGCACCATGGGGCAGAAGGTCTGCCAGTAATCGCGGCTGTAGGTGAGGTGGAGGTGCCAGGCCTGATCAACAGCATCAGGCGGCGTGACTTCATGCCCGGCGGTCATCGCGAGATAGCAGAAGCGCCGGTATTCCCCGATCACCCGCTCGGCGAAGGGCAGGCTCCAGCGGTTTTCGCGAGCAAGTCTGGCCGCGAAAGTGAGCGGGGCATCATCGGGGCCGATGATGTGGGCACTGATGCGCTGCCACAAGGCAGAGCCTTCGGCCCGCACCGCCGAACTACTCGAACACTTGCGGGTCGAATCTGAGCAACCCGTCAAGCTTGCGCGTAGCCAGATGCGCCACCGGCCAGGCGACGAAGCTCAACAGCGCGGACACCACGACAAAGGAAACGCCCAGCCCCGCCCCCGCTCGCCGGCCATCGTCAATCAGGGCAATGGCGAACACCGGCAGCAGTATCGCCAGCGGCCCGCCGATGGCCGCAGTGATGATCCGCCCCGCAGCATTGCCCGCGCCCAGTACGAACCGGGCGAGCAACACAGCCCCAAGTGTCACCATGACAAGGAAGACGAGGACAAGGATGAACGCGAGAAGTCCGACAACCATGGCGTCAGTCTTCGGCGAAAGCGGCGCCTATCACAAGCCGGTGTTCGTCCCATTCGATCACCGCTGCGGGAATCATGGGCACCATGAAAGTCTTCGGGCCCTTTTCGGGCGCGGGTTCACGGGTGATTTCGATGATATCGGTCGCGCCGAAGTTCTCGATCGCGAGCACGGTGCCGATCGCTACGCCCGCATCGGTGACGACCGGCAGCCCCAGCAGGTCGGCATGATAGAATTCGCCCTCGGCCAGCGGCGGCAGGGCTTCGCGCGGAACCGTGAGCGCGGTGCCGCGCAGGCGTTCTGCGTCGGCACGGGTGGCGCTTTCGGCAAATCGGGCAACCGCGCCGCCCTTGCCGTCATCGCGCACCTTGACCAGCGTCAGCGCGCCGTCATTGAAGCGCTTGTGCTGCGCGAGCGCAGCCACGCCCTCGCCAAACAGCTTCAGGCGGACCTCGCCCGTCACCCCGTGCGCGCCGGCAATGGCCGCAAGGGTAACGGGCTTGGTCATGACCGAATTCAGCCTTCGGCCTGTTCTTCGGTGGCAGTGTCTTCGGCAGCCGGAGCTTCTTCGGCGGCAGCTTCTTCAGCGGCGGGCGCTTCTTCGGCAGCCGGTGCAGCAGCAGCGGCCTTGGCTTCTTCTTCAGCGGCGCGTGCGGCTTCTTCGGCTTCTGCGATCTTGGCGGCACGCTCTTCGGCGCGCTCCTTGGCCTTGTCGCCAGGTTCACCCTTCTTCGGGTTGTTGCGGGCCGCACGCTCCTTCACGCCGGCGGCGTCGAGGAAACGGGCAACGCGGTCGGTCGGCTGCGCGCCGACGCCGATCCAGTAACGGGCGCGATCTTCGTTGATCTTGACGCGCTCGGGCGAGTCCTTGGCGAGCAGCGGGTTATAGGTGCCGATCTGCTCGAGATACTTGCCGTCGCGGGGCGAGCGGCTGTTGGCGACAACGATGCGGTAGTACGGACGCTTCTTGGCACCGCCGCGCGAAAGCCGGATGGAAATGGACATGTGATCTTACCTTTCGAGTGAATTGAATTTTTGAACCGAAACGATTGACTTGAAATTATTTCTTGCGCGGCAAGCCGGGCAGGCCCGGAGGAAGGCCGCCGCCGCCCAGACCGGGCAGGCCGCCGGCGCCAGCACCGGGCAAACCGCCCATGCCGCCCATACCGCCACCACCGAACATCGCGGCGAGGCCCTTGAGGCCGCCCATTTTCTTGATCTGCTTCATGGCGCGGGCCATTTCCTGATGCATCTTCAGCAGCTTGTTCACCGTCTGCACATCGGTGCCGCTGCCCGCCGCAACGCGCTTCTTGCGCTTGGCGTTCATCAGATCGGGGTTGGCGCGTTCCTTGGCGGTCATCGAGGAGATGATCGCCTCCATATGGATCAGCACCTTATCGTCCATGCCGCTGGCCTGCATCGCCTGCTTGGCCTTCTTCATGCCCGGCATCATGCCCGCCAGCATCCCGAGGCCGCCCATGTTGCGCATCTGGCGCAACTGCATGGCCAGATCGTTGAGGTCGAACTTGCCCTTCTCGATATTGCGGGCGAGCTTTTCGGCGTCCTCTTCCTTGATCGTCGCCGCAGCCTTTTCGACCAGGCTGACAACGTCGCCCATGCCAAGAATGCGGTCGGCGACCGAACCGGGACGGAAGGGTTCGATCGCGTCGAGCTTCTCGCCGGTGCCGGCAAACTTGATCGGCTTGCCGGTAACCGCACGCATCGAGAGCGCCGCACCGCCGCGGGCATCGCCATCCATACGGGTCAGTACCACGCCGGTCAGCGGCACCTCATTGGTGAAGCTCTGCGCGACATTGACCGCGTCCTGACCGGTGAGCGAATCGACCACCAGCAGCACTTCGTTGGGGGCCGACACGCCCGCGACGGCCTTCATTTCGGCCATCAGCGCATCGTCAACATGCAGGCGGCCTGCGGTGTCGAGCAGCAGGACGTCGAAGTTCTGGAGCCGCGCGGTTTCCATCGCACGGCGCGCAATGTCGACCGGCTGCTGGCCGGCGATGATCGGCAGAGTCGCAACATCGACCTGCTTGCCCAGAACCGCCAGCTGTTCCTGCGCCGCCGGACGGTTGACGTCGAGCGAGGCCATCAGCGCCTTCTTGCCGTGCCGTTCGCGGATCAGCTTGGCCAGCTTGGCAGTGGTGGTCGTCTTGCCCGAGCCTTGCAAGCCGACCATCATGATCACGACCGGCGGACGGGCGTCGAGCCTTAGGCCTTCGACCTCCATCCCGCCGAGGGTTTCGACCAGCTCGTCGTGGACGATCTTGATGACCATCTGGCCGGGCGTGACCGAACGCAGAACGTCCTGCCCCACGGCCTTTTCGGTGACGGCATCGATGAAGCGGCGGGCGACCGGCAGCGCAACGTCGGCTTCAAGCAGCGCGATGCGGACTTCGCGCATGGCATCGCGCACATCCTGTTCGCGCAGCGCGCCACGGCCCTTGAGCTTGTCAAAGACCCCGCCAAGACGGTCGGACAGCGTGTCGAACATCGCCTGCTTCTCCTGCCGGACACCGGGGCGCCCGGAAAATGCGAAAAACGCCGGCGGACGAAACCTCGTCGGCCAGCGTTGCGAATATGCGTCTCAAGCTGAGACCAGCAAATCCGACTTT
Organism: Erythrobacter sp. RANMB8; assembly: GCF_056848235.1. Classification (NCBI taxonomy): domain Bacteria; kingdom Pseudomonadati; phylum Pseudomonadota; class Alphaproteobacteria; order Sphingomonadales; family Erythrobacteraceae; genus Erythrobacter; species Erythrobacter sp. RANMB8. The sequence continues at coordinate 131,345 of NZ_JBREHG010000002.1, read as the reverse complement.
GATCGGGTGATGATTGGTGGAGCCTAGCGGGATCGAACCGCTGACCTCAACACTGCCAGTGTTGCGCTCTCCCAGCTGAGCTAAGGCCCCGAACCAGTCATCGAGCAAACAGCGCGCTTGCGCCCTGCTTGCGGGAGGCGGCCATTAGAAGGGCCGCCATCCCTTGGCAAGAGGAAAAATCAGTTTTCGTGATCGTCGTCGTCGCCGGTGCCGGTCGAAACGCCAAGATCATCGTCACCGCCGAGATCGACGTCGTTGTCGGGCGAATCACCGTCCTCGTCGATGTCCTCGATATCTTCCAGATCGTCGATGTCGTCATCGCCGCCCAGATCGGCGTCGGCATCGACATCCTTCTTCTTCTCGGCTTCCTCGAACGGAATCGGCTGCTTGGACTTGAGCACGGGCTCGGGCGTCCAGGTCTCGCCGCATTCGATGCAGGCGACCGGGTCTTCCTTGCCCAGATCGTAGAATCGTTCGCCGCACTTGGGGCAGGTACGCTTGGTACCCCATTCAGGCTTCGCCATTATTCTTCCTCAAAAACAGGCCGGTCCCGAAGCATGAAGCGGGCGGAACGGCTGGAAAGTCGTGGGTGGATTGACCAGCAAATCTGGGTTCCGGCAAGCCCTTTATCAAGAGCCTTCCCGGATGCGCGGCGCGCCTTGCCAGAAGCGCGGGTCGCTGTCAAAGACCGCGGCCTGATGACCAGCCATACCTTTGCCCATATCGCTCCTTTGCGCGGCACGATCAACGTCCCCGGCGACAAGTCGATCAGCCACCGTTCGTTGATGTTTGCCGGCCTTGCCGTGGGAGAAAGCCGGATTACCGGTCTGCTCGAAGGCGAGGATGTGCTTGCCACGGCCGCGGCCATGCGGGCCTTCGGCGCGCAGATCGAACGCGGAGCCGATGGCATCTGGACCGTGCATGGCGCAGGCGTGGGCAGCCTGCTGGAGCCCCGCCAAGCGCTCGACATGGGCAATTCGGGCACCTCCACACGCCTGTTGATGGGTCTGGTCGCGAGCCACGCGATTACCGCCACCTTTACCGGCGACGCCAGCCTTTCAGGGCGCCCGATGAAGCGGGTGATCGATCCGCTGAGCCAGATGGGCGCCAGCATCGAAGCCTCTGCCGGTGGCACCCTGCCGCTGATGCTGCGCGGTGCATCGCCCGCCGTGCCGATCACCTACCGCCTGCCGGTGGCGAGCGCGCAGGTGAAAAGTGCGGTGCTGCTCGCGGGCCTCAACACCCCCGGCATCACCCGTGTAATCGAACCCGTCCCTACCCGCGACCACACCGAGCGGATGCTGACCGGCTTCGGTGCCAGTCTCGAAGTGGGCGAGGAAAATGGCGAGACAGTGATCGCCATTCACGGCGAAGCCGATCTGAAGCCGATGGATGTGACCGTGCCCGGCGATCCCTCCTCCGCCGCCTTCTTTATGGTCGCGGCGACGCTGGTTCCCGGCAGCGACCTGACGATCCGCAACGTCGGTCTCAACCCGACCCGTGCCGGGCTGCTCCACGTGCTGCGCCAGATGGGGGCGGACATTACCGAGGTCGACGCGCGCGAAGTTGGCGGCGAGCCGGTGGCCGATCTGCGCGTGCGCCATGCGCAGCTTTCGGGAATCGATGTCGATCCGGCCATCGCACCTGCCATGATTGACGAGTTTCCCGTGCTGTTCGTCGCCGCAGCTCTCGCCTCGGGCACAACCCGCACCACCGGACTTGAGGAACTGCGCGTCAAGGAAAGCGACCGCCTCGCCACCATGGCAGCCGCCTTGTCGCTGGCCGGTGCACGGGTTGAAGAGCACGAGGACGGCCTCACCATCCATGGCACTGGCGGCGATCCCTTACCCGGCACGCCGGAAGGCGCGAGCGTTGCCACCCGACTCGATCACCGCATTGCCATGAGCATGGCAGTGGCAGGTCTCGTCAGCGTGGGCGGGGTGCGTGTAGATGACACCAGCCCGATCAACACCAGTTTCCCCACTTTCATGGGCCTGCTGACAGAGGCGGCGGCGTGAACGCACCGCTGGACTGGGCGAGCATGGTCGGATTTTGCGGCACCGCCTGCATCATCGCCGCCTACGCCTATCTGACGCTCGCCAAAGCGACCAACCCCTTCCTGCTCCACGGCACCAACCTGCTGGGCGCGGGTCTGCTCACGGTCTCGCTGGTCTATCACACCAACTGGGCCAGTCTCGTGCTCGAGTTTTTCTGGGCAGGGATCGCGATTGTCGGACTGGTTAGGGCCTGGCGCGGGCGTGCGGAGCAGCCCGCATGATCATCGCTGTCGACGGTCCCACAGCGAGCGGAAAGGGCACCATCGCCAAAGCGCTCGCCGCCCATTTCGGGCTGCCCCATCTCGACACCGGACTGTTATACCGCGCTGTCGGTCGGCAAGTGCAGTTGAACGCCGCTGATCCCGACTCTCCCGAAGACGCCCTCGCCGCCTGCGCCTTCCCCGATGCCCTGCTGGACGACGACATCCTGCGTTCGGAGGAGGTCGGCGGGTTTGCGAGCCGCGTCTCGGTCCATCCGGCGGTGCGCCATGCGCTCTTCCAGCGCCAGCGCGCCTTTGCGCTTCAGGAAGGCGGCGCGGTGCTCGACGGGCGCGATATCGGCACGGTAATCGCCCCGGAAGCGCCGGTGAAGCTGTTCGTCACCGCGAGCGTGACAGAGCGCGCCCGCCGCCGCTGGCTGGAGATGCAGGGCCGCGGGATCGCGGTTCCACTCGCCGAAATCGAGCGTGACATCGCCGCCCGCGACGCCCGCGACATGGGCCGCAAGGATGCGCCGCTGGTGGCCGCAGCCGACGCACTGGTGCTCGACACCACCCACTTCGGCCGCGACGCAGCGATCGAGGCTGCGATCGAGGCGGTTCTGGCGCGGATCGGCTGAGGTCTATTTCCTTGCTTTTTGCGCCGCTCTCGCCTAGGCGCGCCCCCGTTCTGCCCAATCATCACTGGTTGAAGGAACCTTCGCACAGGCATGGGGCCTTGCGGAGAAGTCTGCCTCTTGCCCCGCCAGCCCCGGCAATGGTGCCTGGGAAGCGGAGAAAGACCCCGGAAAAACCGGCGGCCGGTAGCAAAACGAAACAGGACTTTGATCCACTATGGCAACGCAAATGCCCACCCGCGCCGATTTCGAGGCGCTTCTCAATGAACAGCTCGGCGGCGCCGGCGAAGACGGCTTCGAAGGCCGTGTCGTCAAGGGCACCGTCACTGCAATCGAAAACGGCTTTGCCGTGATCGACGTCGGCCTCAAGAGCGAAGGCCGCATCTCTCTCAAGGAATTTTCGCGCGGCGAAGACGACCACGGCCTGACCGTGGGCGGTGAAGTCGAAGTCTTCGTTGACCGCGTCGAGAACGCCGACGGCGAAGCCATGCTGTCGCGTGACCGTGCCCGCCGCGAAGCCGCGTGGGACAAGCTGGAAAACGAATTCGGCGAAGGCAAGCGCGTCGAAGGCCGCATCTTCGGCCGCGTCAAGGGCGGCTTCACCGTCGACCTCGATGGCGCCGTGGCGTTCCTGCCCGGCTCGCAGGTCGATATCCGCCCCGTGCGCGATGTCACCCCGCTGATGGACGTTCCGCAGCCCTTCCAGATCCTCAAGATGGATCGTCGCCGCGGCAACATCGTCGTCTCGCGCCGCGCCGTGCTTGAAGAAACCCGCGCCGAGCAGCGCAGCGAGCTGATCAACGATCTGGTCGAAGGCCAGATCATCGACGGCGTCGTGAAGAACATCACCGATTACGGTGCCTTCGTCGACCTCGGCGGCATCGACGGCCTGCTGCATGTCACCGACATGAGCTACAAGCGCGTCAACCACCCGAGCGAAGTGATCGCCATCGGCGACACCGTGACCGTGCAGATCGTGCGCATCAACGCCGAAACCCAGCGCATCAGCCTGGGCATGAAGCAGCTGGAAAGCGATCCGTGGGATGGCGTTGCAGCCAAGTATCCGGTCGGCATGAAGCTGTCGGGCCAGGTGACCAACATCACCGAATACGGCGCCTTCGTGGAACTGGAAGCCGGCATCGAAGGCCTCGTCCACGTTTCGGAAATGAGCTGGACCAAGAAGAACGTCCACCCCGGCAAGATCGTTTCGACCTCGCAGGAAGTCGAAGTCATGGTCCTCGAAGTCGACAGCGACAAGCGCCGCATCAGCCTCGGCCTCAAGCAGGCCCAGCGCAATCCGTGGGACGAGTTCGCCGAGAAGCATCCGGTTGGCTCGGTCGTCGAAGGCGAAGTCAAGAACGCGACCGAATTCGGTCTGTTCGTCGGCCTCGATGGCGACGTCGACGGCATGGTGCACATGTCGGACATCGCCTGGGGCATCTCGGGCGAGGACGCGCTGGCGCTCCACCGCAAGGGCGAAATGGTCAAGGCCGTGGTGCTCGATGTGGACGTCGAGAAGGAACGCATCAGCCTCGGCATGAAGCAGCTCGAAAAGGGTGCGCCGTCGGCTGAAGGCGCCTCGACCGCAGGCAGCCTGCGCAAGAACCAGACCGTCACCGTCACCGTGCTCGAAGTGCGCGACGGCGGCCTCGAAGTGCAGGTTGGCGAAGACGGCGCGACCGGCTTCATCAAGCGCAGCGACCTCGGCCGCGACCGCGACGAGCAGCGCCCCGACCGCTTCCAGGTCGGCAGCAAGGTCGACGCGATGGTGATCGGCTTCGACCGTTCGAAGAAGCCGAACTTCTCGATCAAGGCGCGTCAGATCGCCGAAGAAAAGGAAGCCGTGGCGCAGTTCGGTTCGTCGGATTCGGGCGCTTCGCTCGGCGACATCCTCGGCGCTGCCCTCAAGAAGGGTCAGGAGTGATCTTGAGGCGCTCCCGCCTCCGCGGGAGCGTCCTCGGTGCGTTTCGCGCTTCGCGCGAGCACCTGCGGACGGCCAGTCGGCCTTGCGACACCTGCGGTGTCGACCCCGTCCTCAGGTAGTGCAGCGATAGGACACAAAAAGGGCCCGTCTGCTTCGGCAGGCGGGCCTTTTCCTTTGGGGCCGGGCGGCGTAAGGTCGCAGGCATGATCCATGTTCACCAGTTCCCGTGCCTTAGCGACAACTACGGCTACCTCGTCCACGACACCGACAGCCACGAGACTGCGGCGATCGATACCCCCGATGCCACCGAGTACCTGCGGCAGGCAGAGCTGAAGGGCTGGCGCATCACCCAGATCTGGAACACCCACTGGCATCCCGATCATGCGGGAGGCAACGAAGCGATCAAGGCGGCGACCGGGTGCACCATCACCGGCCCGGCCGAGATCGAAGGCAAGTTCCCGATCGACCGCATTGTCGGCCACGGCGATACCGTGATGCTGGGCAGTGTGGAGGCGGCGGTGATCGACGTCTCGGGCCACACCAACGGCCACATCGCCTTCCACCTCGCCACAGCAGGTGTCGCCTTTGTCGGCGATTCGGTGTTTGCGCTGGGCTGCGGGCGGATGTTTGAAGGCGAGCCCAAGCAGTTCTGGGGCAGCCTCAGCCGCATCAAGGCCCTGCCCCCGCAGACGCTGCTCTACTGCGCACACGAATACACCGCGTCGAACGCCAGGTTCGCGCTCCATGCTGACCCCGATAATGCGGCGCTCGCCGCCTATGCCGAGGAAATCGCGGCCAAGCGCGCCCGCGATGAATGGACCGTGCCGACCACGCTTGAACGCGAGCTGGCGACCAACCCCTTCCTGCGCGCCGACGATCCGGCGATGATGGCCAAGTGGGGCGGGACCGCCCCGCACGAAACCTTCGCGGCGCTGCGGGCGGCGAAGGACAATTTCTAGGCCGATGCAGGCCCTCAGGGTCGAGCGCCTGTCGGACGATCTGTCCGGCGTGATACTGGCTGACCTGCCACCCCCTGCCCGTGCAGCGGGCGAAGTGCTGGTGCGGGTGCGGGCTGCATCGCTCAACTTTCCCGATCTGCTGATGACGCGAGGCGAGTATCAGTTCAAACCCGCGGTGCCTTTCACCAGCGGCCTCGAATTCGCAGGCGAAGTGCTGGAGGCCGACGCGGCCAGCGGCTTTGCCCCAGGCGACAGGGTGACGGGCGGCAACAAGATCGGTGCCTTCGCCGAACTGGCCTGCACGCCTGCCGACAAGCTCTCCCCCATGCCGCGCGGCATGGATTTCCCGCAGGCCGCCGCGATGGGAGCGGCCTATTCGACCGCCTATACCGGCCTCGTCGAGCTCGGCGGATTGCAGGCGGGCCAATGGGTGCTGGTCCACGGCGCGAGCGGCGGGGTCGGGCTTGCCGCCTGCGATCTGGCGCGGGCGCTGGGCGCCAAGGTCATCGCCACTACCGGCAGCGCGGCCAAGGTCGACCGCATCGCCGCCCTCGCCCGTCCCGATGCCGTCATTCTTGCCGAGGGCCGCTTCCGCGAACAGGTGGCCGAACTGACCGGCGGCCGCCTCGCCGATATCGTGTTCGATCCGGTGGGCGGCGACGTGTTCGACGAATCGACGCGCTGCGTCGCATTCGGCGGCAAGCTGGTGGTGGTCGGTTTCACCAGCGGGCGGATTGCCGACATTTCCACCAATATCCCGCTGATCAAGGGCTTCAGCATCGTTGGCCTGCGCGCCGGAGAATATGCCCGCCGCTTCCCCGAACGGGGCCGCGCTATCCAGCAGGCTATCGCAAAGCTGGCCGAGGGAGGTGAAATCACCCCCGCGATCGACCGCATCCTGCCGCTGTCGCGGTGGCGCGAAGGCTTCGCGGCGATGGCGAACCGCGAACTGGTGGGCAAAGTGGTGTTCGTGCCCGGCCGATAGCGCCGCGCCTCAATAGAGGTATTTGTCCTCGCGCACGGTGAAGATCAGGTTGTAGCCGCCATAAGGCGTCCGGATGAGCTTGGTCTTCTTCTCGCCATCGCGCCAGATCAGCATCAGCCCGTCTGAAGTTGTGTCGATGACCCCGCCGCCGCCGTAACCGGTCACCGAGCCGAAGGGAGCGGTATCCAGCTCGGGCTCGCCCAGTTCGGCTTCGAATTTGGCACGCAATTTCTCGAAGCAGCCAGCCGGGGCCTGCGAGCCCATGAAGGTGATCGTCACCAGTCCGCCCTTACCGCTGCGATAGCCGAACGGCCCGGGGCATCCCGGGATCACATCCATCTGGCGTTTCGGAAGGCTGTCCATGAAAGCCTTTACCTCGGCCTTGGGCGTGGCGGTGGTGAACTGGCCCCACAGCACGACGGGACCCTCCGCCTGCGCCGCGGGCGGTATGGCCGCCAGCAGGCCTGCGACAATCAACCAGCGCTTCGTCACATACCCCATGCCAGCCTCCTGCATCGCCCACAGATAACTGCCCGCGCCCAAAAGAAAAAGGGCGGCCTCGCCGGACCGCCCTATTCCCCGTAACCGGAAAACCGATCGCTCAGAGCGATGCGATCACCTCGTCGGCCAGTTTTCTGTCGGCGGCGCTGTCGTGACGCTCGCCAATCAGCTTGCGCGAGGCGGCAGCGGCAGCGGACACGGCGCTCGCCTTGACCTCGGCCACCGCGGCACGCTCGGCAGCAGCAATCTTGTCTTCGGCCATGCGTTGGCGGCGTGCCACCATCACTTCGCTGTCGGCCTCGGCGCGAGCGAGGATCGCATCGGCTTCCTCGCGGGCACCGGCCAGCATCGCTTCGGCGTCCTTTTCGGCCGATGCAATCTTGGCGGCATATTCGTCACGCAGGGCCTCGGCTTCGGCACGCAGCGACTTTGCCTCGTCGAGCGAATTGCGGATCTCGGCAATCTTGGCGTCGAGCCCGCCGGTGATCAGGCCGGGAACCTTCTTCCAGATGAAAACCGCGATCAGCACCGCCATCGCGAGCGCGACCCACTGGTACGAATCGAGGCCGAGGATCGAAGGCTCTGCATGGCCTTCGGCACCGCTGGCGAGCAGGGCGAGAATGTCAGCCATGAGCCATTACCTCCTTGACCGCAGCCTCGGCAGCGGCGGGTTCAACTTCGGTTCCGGCGATGCGGGCCACGATTTCGCGCGCGGCTTCGGCAGCCACGACTTCGATCTCGGCCATCGCGCTGTTGCGAGCGGCGTCGATCGCGGCTTCGGCCTCGGCCAGACGCGTGTCGAGCTTGGCCTGTGCCTTGGCGAGCTTGGTTTCGGCGGCCTTGGCCGCCTTGGCCTTCGCCTCTGCGATCAGAGCCTGTGCGCTGGCACGGTTCTCGTTCTCGCGCTTGCGCCAGGCAGCTTCCTCGCTGTCGGCAGCATCGCGCGCAGCCTGGGCTGCGGCGAGGTCGCCCGCGATCTGCTGGTCGCGCAGGTCAACGGTACCCATGATCTTGGGCACCATGCCGAGGCCAACCACGACAAAGGTGATGCCGAAGAACACCAGCAGCCAGAAAACCTGGCTCGACAGCGTCGCAGCGATTTGTTCGATCTGAGGCATTGGTCGCCCTTGTTACCGATTGGGTTACCGGCTGTTCGCAAAGGAGCGCCGGGCGGGCCGGACGCAATCGCCCGCCCTGCCCGGCGCACCGGATCTTAGCGGAAGATCAGCAGAACGGCGATAACGAAGGCGAGCAGGCCGAGAAGTTCGGCGGCCGCGAAGCCGATGAACAGGCGGCCCTGCTGACCGTCGGCAGCACCCGGGTTACGCAGCGCGCCTTCGAGGAACGAGGCGAACACGTTGCCCACGCCGAGCGCGGCCAGACCGGCGCCAATCGCGGCGAGACCGGCACCGAGGAGAGCAGCTGCAGTTGCGTCCATGATAGTAAACTCCTTGAGAAAAATCGGATAGTTGATGAGGGTATTGGAGAGAGCCTCGCAGCCCTCAGTGAAGGTTTTCCGCGTCGTTGATGTAAAGCGAGGTCAGCAGCGCGAAAACATAGGCTTGGATGCCCGCAACCAGGATTTCGAGCGCGCTGATCGCCACCATCAGGATGAAGCTGGGTACGCCCACCGCCGCGCCAAGCGCAGGGCCACCGGCGCCGCCCGCGATCACGAAGCTCGCCAGCACCTTAAGCAGCACGTGGCCTGCCATCATCGCGACGAACAGTCGCAGGGCAAGGCTGAAGGGGCGGACCATGAACGAGATGAACTCGATCGGGGCGATGAAGAACACCATCGGCAGCGGGGTTCCCGCAGGCACGAACAGCGAGAAAAAGTGGAACCCGTGGCGCAGGAATCCGACGATCAGCACGATCGAGAAGCTCATGATCGCCAGCACACCGGTCACCGTGAAGTGACTGGTGAAGGTGAAGGCGTGCACCCCCGGGATTAGACCGACCGGCACCAGGCCGAGCAGGTTCCCGAACAGGATGAACATGAAAAGCGTAAAGATGTAAGGCACATACTTGCGCCCGGCCTTGCCGATATTGGCTTCAAGCAAATCGTCGATGAAGCCGGTCATGCTTTCGACCGCCATCTGCCAGCGGCCCGGCACCACCTGCCGCTTCATGCCGCCGGCGACGAACACCGTCACCAGAATGGCGGTGATCGCCATCCACAGCGCGGAATTGGTGAATGCGATGTTGATCCCGTCAGCCAGTTGCCAGTCCGAACCGAAAATCGGTTCGATGGTGAACTGCTTCATCGGATCGACCTTGCCTTCTTCGGCTGCCACGGTCTGTCGGTCCTCGAATGTTTCACGTGAAACACGCCCCTAAACGGGGTCTGGAGCGGTCTAGCGGGGGTCTAAACCTCGCTATCGGGCCGCTCGACCTCGACTTCGGGGCGCGTCTTTGCGCCAATGATGATGCTTCTGAAGGCCGACACCGTTCCGAGGAACAATCCCGTCAACAGACCCCAGGGTGCAATGCCGGCCAGCGAATCCACCGCAAAACCGATCACCAGACCACCGATAATCCCGCCCAGAAGATTGGCCAAGGCGCGGTTGCCGCTGCGGTAATTCGCATCGGCCCCCTGCACTTTCGGCCGGTTGCGCTGTTCTTCACGCTCGCGTGCGGCCTTGAGCCGCGCTTCGAGCGCATCGATCCGCGCATCCTCTGTGACAGGTTCTCGGGCAGGTTTCTCGTCGCTCATGCCATGCTCCGTCAGGGGAACGACAAGGCACGCGCTACGAGGTGCCCGCCGAGGGCGCCGCCCCCTTAGAAGGGGGTCACAGCCAAGTCAACATCGCGCGGGGCGAGTTTGTGCAAGTGCGAATATCAGGGACAACGCGGGTCGCGGATCGGGGGTGCGGCTGTTCGGGTCTGCCAGCTGCCATCGGGCGCACGATACTTCTCGCCCGGCGTGGTGCGGGCCACCGCCTGACATCCGGCGGTCAGCGCATAGGCTTCCAGCGTGGCGTTGTTTTCCTTTGCCTTTTCGGCATAGACGGCGCGGCGCTTGATGTTGATATCATCGACCAGCCGCTGCAAGGCGGCATCGGGCGCGCCGACAATGCCGAGATAGCCATCGGCCTGCTCGCCCACCTTGCCCGCCTCGCGCGCGGCGGCATAGGCAGGATCGCGCTGGGCATAGGCCGCACCTGCGCCAAGTCCGGCCACCGTCAGCACGGCAATCGCGGCGAGAGCTGATTTGCGCATCATCATTCCTCCAATGCGACGAGCGGGATCAGAAGATATCCGCGTTCTCGTCAATCGTGTTGGCCGCGTCTTCCGCCAGCCGGTAGATCACTTCCTGCCGGATATTGATGTTGAGCTCGATCACGATCGGTTCGTCCGGCGCGGCGATGTTGATGCATCCGCCCAGAGTGGCCGATAGGATCGCGGCTCCGGCCATCAATGCCCGGCGCTTGTTCCTGCCTTGCCGCGCCATCGCCGCCTCCCCTGCCCCGCTGTGTCGCGGGGATGTGACAGCGGGTGATGGCGCGGTCAATTCGTGATGCATCATGGCTGGTCTTCGCTTTCGGGAGGTTGAACGGGTTTGCCGCCGGGGCTGGCAGGCACGAAACGGCCGTTTCGGGTGGTCAGCAGCCCCTTGTCGACCGGATTGCCGAGGTAATCGGCATCCCAGAAGGATCGCACCATCGTGGCCAGTTCGTAGAAATTCTCCGACCGGACATTCACACGGAAGCGGATCGGCAGCTTCGCGAGGCGGCGGGTGACAAAGTTCTGACTGGTGCCGGCACCCTGCCGCACCCCGTCGAAATCGAAATTGGTGATGATCTCGCCCGCCAGATTGCCGTCGAGCCCGACCCGCATCTGGCGGTAATCGAGCGAACGCAGCGCCTGAAAGGCGTAATTGCCCATCGTGCCGAGGTCTTCATAGGACAGCTCGCCGATATAGGCGACATTGCCGCCACCGGGCCGCGCAACCAGCACCCCGCCCTCGATCCGGCCGTTGCCGTCCTTGTCGAAGATGATCGGCACCGTGCCATCGAACACGCCGGTCGCACCAAGATTGGTGAGTTCCATCTGTGCAACGAAGATCGCGGCATCCAGCCCGGTGATCTCGAACACATAGCGGCGTTCTTCGGGCTGGCTGAAATCCATCACCAGCGGACGCATCTGCAATTGCCCGCCCATGAAGGGGAAGCGCGCATCCTCAAGGCTGAGCAGCGTGCCCTCGCTGACCTCGAAGCGCACGGTGCCGTCCAGCACCTCGATCCCCGGATTGATCGCGGCGATCCGCACCGTCTGGTCGGGCGCGGTGGTGAGGTTGAGCAGATCGGTGAACACCACCTGCCCCTGCAAGCCGCGCACCGGCCCGAAGGCGGCGGCGAAGTCCACGCCGTCGCTGCCGAAGGTGCCCGAGGAGGTGATCGATTCGCCGCGCCAGTCGATCCGGCCCCTGCCAGTCACTGTGCCATCGGCAAAGGCGATCACGCCCTTGGCGAGGTAGGAGAGGTCTTCGGGCTGAAGATCGCCGCCGAAGGTGATCCCCGGCACATCGAGCCGCGCGGAGCCTGCGGCGGTATCGAGATCGTGGGCGATGCTTACCCCCGCCACCACGCGGCCCGATGCCGGGTGGCGCAGCAGGGCGTCGGCGGTGATACGGTTATCCGCCAGCACGAGCCCCGCACCCCGCGCCGCCAGCGGATTGAAACGCGGCAGCCCGGTTTCGGGGCGATCTGAGAGGGTGAAGGCGCCGTCCTCCACCCGCAACACCCCGTCCGCAAAGGCCCAGCGTCCCGCCATGTTGCCGAGATCCATCGGCACGGCATCGATTCGCGCCGCGCCGCCGGTGAAGCTGCCGCCGGTCGCTCCGGCAAGGCTTCCCGTGAGGCTCGCGGCGGAAAGCCGCACCTCGCTGCCCGGCGCACCGATGCGGGCGGCGAGGCCTTCGATCGCGAAGGGAGCAGGGTAGCGCAGGCGCAGACTTTCTGCGGCGAGGCTGGCGGGGCTGTCTCCCATGGTTCCGGCAAGAGTGACCGGGCCGGTCGCCGCGCCAAACCGCAAGGCGCCGTCATAGGCGAGAATCGGAGCCGCGCCTTCCGGGCAGAGCGTGACCCCCTGCCCCCTGAGCGCGAGGCCCGACAGCGACAGCGCGGCAAAGCGCAGCGCCAAGCAGCGCTGGCCCATGGCAAGGCCCGAACCTTCGGACCACGCGCCCTCTAGCGGCAGCGACAGGTCGGTGACAGCCCCGCCGGGCAGATCGCCGCTCGCGCTGGCCTGCCCCTCGAACCGGATCGCTCCGCCCGGAACCTGCCGCACGGCAAGGCGCGGGATCGCCAGCCGGTTCCGGCCCGCGCTGTATTCCGCCATCGCCAGCCGCAGCGCCCAGCCGCCATCGGCCTCCTGCTCCATCCGGCCGTTGATATCGGGCAGGCCCTCTCCGCCGGCGAGGATATTGCCGCGCAGGCCGGTCAATCCGCTTGCGCCTAGCCCCGCGCTGAACTGCGACAGGGCAACGACCGGCGTGCCGGAACGGCTGGCAAGGCGCGCTTCGGGAAGGAGCACGGTGATTGCCTCCCCGTTGTGGCGGATGATGGCATCGGCAGTCAGGCTTGCTCCGGTGATCGCGCCGGTCAGTCCGGTGCGGGCGCGGGCGATGAGCGGTGCGAACAGTGTGCCTTCGAGGCCCCTTTGCGCGCTGGCGAGGCTGGCGGCGAGGCTGGCGTCGGGCACAAGTCCGGTGCCGCGCAACTGCCCTTCCCACTGGCCGCGGCTGCCATCGGCCGGGCCGCGCCATGCGCCCTCGGCTGCGAGACGCGCCATGCGGCCCTGCGGCGCGGTCACTCCGGTCAGGGCCAGATCATGGGCAAGCCCCAGCCCGCCTTCGCCCCAGGTCAGGCGGGCGGTGCCGGTCAGGCCTTCGCTCGCCAGCGAATCGAAGGACAACGCCCCGCCCTCGATCCGCAGATCGCCGGTAGCTGCGGCAAAATCGCGGGCGAGCCAGAGGTCCGTGCCGATATCGGCGCTGGCAAGGCTCGCCCCGCCGCACGCGAGATCGCGCAGCCTCAGCGGGCCGGCGAGAGCAGGCGCGCCGTCGTCGGTCGTCAGTGTGCCGTAAAGCGTGGCGCGGGTGGCGCGGCAGCCTTCCACCCCGATCCCGGGCGCAGTGGCCGCGAGCGTTCCGGCAAAGCCGTCATCCAGCGGCCCGGCCCCGTCCAATGCCAGCGCCACCCGTCCGAAATCGCTCTCGATCAAGGCGCGGCCATCGCGGACGGCCACGTTCAGCGCGGGCAGCGCGGGCGGCTCTGCCGAATCGGTGAACAGCAGCGGATCAAGCGCGCCGAGGCTGAAGGTGCCATCGCGGTAGCTGCCGAAAGCGCGCGCGCCTTCCACCGTCACCCGCGAAATCTCGGGCCCGCCCCAGCCGAGACCGAGTTCGATCACCAGCCGTTTCACCGTCAGGTCGGGCCGCGCCGGATCGCCGATCACGAGGTTTTCGACCACCTGCACATCGGGAGTGATGCTGACGATGTCATAGCGCGCAGCGACGCCGTTCTGCGCGAGATAATCGTCGACCACATCGCGGGCGATGCGTTCCCGGTCGATCCATGCGCCGGAACCACCCACAAGCGCGATTGCAGCAACGCCAAGCGCGATTCGGGTGCGCCAGCGGCGCGGCCGGAAGCCCCGCTTGCCGCCGCCCTGCGGCCCCTCCATCTGCTGCTCTTCAGCCACCGGCATCGCTCCCGACCCTTGCGCGCATCATCGGCCAAAGGCAATGATGCACAAGGGTTTCATCCCATTCCCGGAGGTCGCATTGCCGGAAGCTGAAGAGGGTTTCGATTTTCTCGATGATGCCGCGCCGGCGTGGGACGCGGGCAAGGCCGCCGGTGAGGGGCACCGTTCGCGCCTGCGCGCCCGGCTGCTGACCGGCGGGGCAGAGGCGCTGGCCGATTACGAGGTGCTCGAATACCTCCTCTTCGCAGCCATCCCGCGCGGCAACACCAAGCCGATAGCCAAGGCCCTGCTCGCGCAGTTCGGCAGTCTTGCCGGCGTGATGAACGCCGACCCCAAGGCCTTGCAGCGCGTCAAGGGCGTGGGTGAAAACTCCGCTGCCGCATTGAAGGCGGTCGCCACCGCCGCCCGCCGCATGGCGCGGGGGGAAATCATGGGCAAGCCCGTGCTTGGCAGCTGGCAGGCGCTGATCGATTATCTCACCACCGATATGGCGCACCTGACGGTGGAGCGCGTGCGGGTGCTCTATCTCGATACCAAGAACCGGTTGATCGACGATCATCACGTGGGCGACGGTTCGATCGACGAGGCCGCAATCCACCCGCGCGAGGTGATCCGCCGGGCGATGGATGTGGGCGCCAGCGCGATGATCCTTGTCCACAACCACCCCAGCGGCAATCCCGAACCGAGCCGCGCCGACATCCAGATCACCCAGCGCATCGCCGAGGCCGGACGGCTGCTGGGCGTGACCGTGCACGATCACGTCATCATCGGGCGCGAGGGGCACGCCTCGTTGCGGGCGAAGGGCTTGCTCTGACAGGCTTGCCAACCGCGCCCGCCCCGCCTAGCCGCTGCCGCGAGTCAGACCCCTTGTCCGGAGCCGCCGATGGTCCCCCGTTATGCCCGCCCGCAAATGACCGCCCTGTGGGAACCGGAAGCGAAATACCGCATCTGGTTCGAGATCGAGGCGCATGCGACCGAAAAGCTCGGCGAACTCGGCGTTGTCCCGCCCTCTGCGGCCAAGGCGCTGTGGGACTGGTGGGCGACCAATCCGGCGATCGACGTTCCCGCGATCGACGCGATCGAGGCGGTGACCAAACATGATGTGATCGCCTTTCTTACGTGGGTTGCCGAGCAGGTGGGCGATGAAGCGCGCTTCATGCATCAGGGCATGACCTCCTCCGACGTGCTCGACACCACGTTGTCGGTGCAGCTCGCCCGCGCGACCGATATTTTGCTGGAAGACATGGACGCGCTGCTGGCCGCCATCCGCAAGCGCGCCGAGGAGCACAAATACACGCCGACGATCGGCCGCAGCCACGGCATCCATGCCGAGCCGGTGACCTTCGGCCTCAAGCTGGCGCAGGCCTATGCCGAGTTCGACCGTTGCCGCGAACGGCTGGTCGCGGCGCGCAAGGAAATCGCCACCTGCGCGATCAGCGGCGCGGTCGGCACCTTTGCCAATGTCGATCCGCGGGTCGAGGCGCATGTCGCCGAAAAGCTCGGTCTCGCCATCGAACCGGTCAGCACGCAGGTGATCCCGCGTGATCGCCATGCGATGTATTTTGCCACGCTTGCCGTGATCGCAGGCAGCATCGAGCGGCTCGCGGTGGAAATCCGCCACCTGCAACGCACCGAGGTGCTGGAAGCCGAAGAGTATTTCTCGCCCGGCCAGAAGGGCAGCTCGGCGATGCCGCACAAGCGCAACCCGATCCTGACCGAAAACCTCACGGGGCAAGCGCGCATGATCCGCGCCTATGCCCTGCCAGCGCTGGAAAACGTGGCGCTGTGGCACGAGCGCGATATCTCGCACTCCTCGGTCGAACGTTTCATCGGGCCGGATGCGACGATCACGCTCGACTTCGCGCTGGCCCGTCTGACCGGCGTGGTCGAGAAGCTGCTGATCTACCCTGCACGGATGCAGAAAAACCTCGATGCGATGGGCGGTCTTGTCCATTCGCAGCGGGTGCTGCTGGCGCTGACGCAGGCCGGCGTCAGCCGCGAGGATGCCTACCGTCTGGTTCAGCGCAACGCGATGAAGGTGTGGGAATCGGACGGCGCGCTGTCGCTGCTCGATCTGCTCAAAGCCGATGCCGAAGTCACCGCCGCGCTTTCGGAAGCCGAGCTGGAAGACAAGTTCGACCTCGCCTACCACTTCGCCCATGTCGATACGATCTTCGCGCGGGTGTTCGGATAGTCGCCGCCGGTGCTGGACATGAACGCCAGATCGCCTAGGTTTCCTCGGCATTCGTGCCAACGGGAGGGCCGGGTTTCGTGAAGATTCTTCGCACCATCATCTGGGTGTTCGTGGCGCTGGGGTTCCTGATCTTCGCGATCTACAACTGGCGGCCGGTCGAACTGACGCTGTGGCAGAACCTCGTTCTGGAAACCAAGGTGCCGATGCTGGCGCTGCTGGCCTTTGCGGCAGGTTTCCTGCCGATGTGGGCGGTGCATCGCAGCGTGGTATGGGGTCTGAACCGCCGCGTGCGGGCGCTGGAAACCTCGCTGAAGAACACCGCGCTGGCGCGTCAGGCCGAAATGGCGGCGGCTCCGGTGGCGGATACACCTGTGGATAAGCCCGGCAAAAATGCGGGAGACAGCACCGATCCGCTGGGTCCGGCGGATGGCGGTGCCGATGGAGGCAGTGGCAAGTGAGCAATCCGGTCTATCTCGCGCTTGATGTGCCCAGCCTTGAACCGGCCAAGGCGCTGGTCAGCAAGGTCAAATCGCATATCGGCGGGGTCAAGCTGGGGCTGGAGTTCTTCTGCGCCCACGGTGCGCACGGGGTGCACGAAATTGCCCATATGGGCCTGCCGATCTTCCTCGATCTCAAATTCCACGACATTCCCAACACCGTCGCCAAGGCGATGCAGGCGATCCATGTCTATGAGCCCGCGATCGTCACGGTCCACGCTTCCGGGGGCCGCGCGATGATGGAGGATGCCAAGGCGGCAGCAGCGGAAGGCTGCAAGGTGGTGGCGGTGACGATGCTCACCAGCCTCGATGCCGCCGATCTCACCGCGACCGGCGTTTATGGCAGTGCGGAAACGCAGGTGATGCGGCTGGCCGAACTGGCGCACGAGGCGGGCCTCGACGGGATCGTGTGCTCGGGGCAGGAAGTCGGCATGGTGAAAAAGGCGTGGAAGGACGGCTTTTTCGTCGTCCCCGGCCTGCGCCCCAACGGCAATGGCACCGGCGACCAAAAGCGCGTTGTCACCCCGCGTCAGGCCCGCGACAACGGCGCGAGCGTGCTGGTGATCGGCCGCCCGATCAGCCGCGCCGACGACCCCGAAGCCGCAGCGCGGGCGATCGAGGCGACGCTTTGACAGCAATACTTGCAGCATCCCCTGCGGATGCTTCGGCGCTCAAGGCCCTTCTCGAAGCTGCCTATCGCGGCGATTCGGCGCGTCAGGGCTGGAATCACGAGGCCGACATTCTCGATGACGAACGCATCGCGCCCGGCGAGTTGGAGGCGATGCTTGCCGATCCGGCGGTTACGATCCTGACGGCGCAGGATGGCGAAAGCCTTGTCGGCTGCGTTGCCGTGACTCGCAAAGACACCGCCCTCGCCTATCTCGGGATGCTGTGTGTGCTGCCAACCCTGCAATCGGCGGGCCTCGGGCGGCGGTTGCTCGATGCGGCAGAGGATCACGCCCGCGCCCTCGGCATCGCGGCGATGGAGATGACCGTGATCGACAGCCGTGCCAGCCTCATCGCGTGGTACGAACGGCGCGGCTATCTGCGCACCGGCGAGACACGGCCCTTCCCCGTGCTGCGCAATCCGCCGATCACTTTCACGGTGCTGGAAAAGCCGCTCGGCCCCGCGTAAGGGCGCTCGCATGGCTGGCGCTCTTGTCAAAATCTGCGGGCTTTCAACGCCTGAAACCCTCGCGGCAGCCGTGCAGGCAGGCGCGGATTATGTCGGGCTGGTGCACTTCGAAAACAGCCCGCGCCATGTCGCGCTGGCCGAAGCGGCGCGGCTGCGCGCCGGAGTGCCGCCCCATGCCAAAGTGGTGCTGCTGCTGGTAGACCCCTCGCCCGCACTGCTGGCCGAAGCGGTGCGCGAGGTGCGGCCCGATGTGGTGCAGTTCCACGGCAAGGAAACGCCCGAAACCCTCGCCCGCGTCCGCGCCGAGACCGGCATCGCGGCGTGGAAAGCGCTGGGCGTGAAGGATGCCGCAAGCCTTGCCGATGCCGCGCGCTACCATGGCGCTGCCGACCTGCTGCTCTTCGATGCCCCGGCGAGCGGGCTTCCCGGTGGCAATGGCACCCGCTTCGACTGGGGTCTGCTCAGGGCTTACAAGGCACCGACCCCTTGGGGCCTTGCAGGCGGCCTCACCCCCGCCAACGTCGCCGAGGCGATCCGGCTGACCGGTGCAGGTCTGGTGGATACTTCTTCGGGGGTCGAGCGTTCCCCCGGTATCAAGGACGTGGACAAGATCGCGGCCTTCTGCAAAGCGACCCGCATATGAACACACCTCTCAATTCCTTCCGCAACCTGCCGGACGAGCGCGGCCATTTCGGCCAGTTCGGCGGGCGCTATGTCGCAGAGACACTGATGCCGCTGGTGCTCGATCTGGAGCGCGAGTATCGCAAGGCGCAGGCCGATCCGGCGTTTCAGGCTGAATTCGACGACCTGCTGGAGCATTACGTCGGCCGCCCCTCGCCGCTCTATTTCGCCCCGCGCCTGACGGAAGAGCTTCGTTTGTTGGCGGATTCCCAAGGGAATCCTGGGGGCGGCGCGCAGGTGTGGTTCAAGCGCGACGAGCTAAATCACACCGGCGCGCACAAGATCAACAACTGCATCGGCCAGATCCTGCTGGCGATCCGCATGGGCAAGACCCGCATCATCGCCGAGACCGGCGCGGGCCAGCACGGGGTGGCGACCGCGACGGTCTGCGCGCGCTTCGGGCTGCCCTGCGTGATCTACATGGGCGCCGAGGACGTGAAGCGGCAATCGCCCAACGTGTTCCGCATGAAGCTGCTCGGGGCCGAAGTCGTCCCCGTCACCAGCGGCGGGGCGACATTGAAGGACGCGATGAATGAGGGCCTGCGCGACTGGGTCGCCAACGTCCACGACACCTTCTACATCATCGGCACCGCGGCCGGCCCGCACCCCTACCCCGAGATGGTAAGGAACTTCCAGAGCGTGATCGGCAAGGAAGCCCGCGCCCAGATGCTCGACCGCACCGGCCGCCTGCCCGATCTGCTGGTCGCGGCGATCGGCGGCGGGTCGAATGCGCTGGGGCTGTTCCATCCCTTCCTCGATGATCCGAGCGTGAAGATGCTCGGCGTCGAAGCGGCGGGCCACGGCCTCGATGGCGATGAACACGCCGCGAGCCTGCTCGGCGGATCGCCCGGCGTGCTCCACGGCAACCGCACTTATCTGTTGCAGGACGAGGACGGCCAGATCACCGAAGGCCACTCGATCAGCGCGGGGCTGGACTACCCCGGCATCGGCCCCGAGCACGCGTGGCTCAAGGAAAGCGGCCGGGTCGATTACACCGCCGTCACCGACGAGGAGGCGCTTGACGCCTTCCAGCTGCTCTGTGCGACCGAGGGGATCATCCCCGCGCTCGAACCCTCGCACGCCATCGCCGCGGTGAAGAAGGTCGCGCCGACGATGCCCAAGGACAGCATCATCCTCGCCAACCTGTGCGGGCGCGGCGACAAGGATATCTTTACGGTCGCGGAGCGTCTGGGGGTGGAGCTTTGACTAAGGGATGGAAACCACCCTTGATTGCATTCGGGATCTGCATCGCGCTTTTTGTGTCGGTGATCGCGTTTGCGGAAGCCTCCTGCAACGGCCAATTCTTGCCCGGTGACAACTGCTTCGAAAGCGACGGGATCAAGACGTGCATCGGATGTATCGATGACCTGACGACCTCGCTTGGCATGATCCTCGAAGCGTTGACTTTGGCGCTCCCGGTTTGCGCCATAGGATTCCTTATTCTAGCTGCATTGCGAGTTCGTCGATGACCCGCCTCTCCACCACCTTCGCCCAGCCCCGCCCCGCGCTCGTCTGCTTCATCACCGCAGGCGATGGCGATACCGCGGCCAATCTCGATGCGCTGGTCGAAGGCGGCGCGGATGTGATCGAGCTGGGAATGCCCTTCACCGATCCGATGGCCGATGGCCCCGCGATCCAGAGCGCCAATCTGCGCTCGCTCGGCGCGGGCACGACCACCGCCGACGTGCTGCGCTACGCCACCGAGTTCCGCGCCCGGCACCCGCAAGTGCCGCTGGTGCTGATGGGCTATGCCAACCCGATGGTCCGCCGCGGGCCGGAATGGTTCGCCGAGGCCGCGGCGGCTGCAGGCGTGGACGGCGTCATCTGCGTCGACATTCCGCCCGAGGAAGACGACGCGCTCGGCCCGGCTTTGCGCGCCAAGGGCATCGCCCCGATCCGCCTCGCCACCCCCACCACCGACGCCGCGCGCCTGCCGCAGGTGCTCGCGGGGAGCGAGGGCTTCCTCTACTACGTCTCGGTCGCCGGGATCACCGGCAAGCAGCAGGCGCAGATCGCCAGCATCGAGGCGAACGTCGCTCGCATCAAGCAATCGACCGACATTCCGGTGGCGGTGGGCTTCGGTGTGCGCACGCCCGAACAGGCCGCGGAAATCGCCAAGGTGGCTGATGGGGTGGTCGTCGGCAGCGCGCTGGTCGAGATTTGCGGGCAGTATGGCGCCGAGGCTCCGGCACACCTTCGCGAACTCACCGCTGCGCTTGCCGAAGCGGTTCACAACGCCCGCTAGAATTTCGTCGCTGCGCTTCTCGCAATGACGAGCGAAATACTCTAGGACACCGCCCATGAACTGGTTCACCCGCGTCCGCAATTCGCTGGGCTTCGCGCCCGAGAAGAAGTCCACCGAGAAGGATCTGTGGATCAAGTGCCCGTCCTGCCAGGAAATGCTGTTCGTGGCAGAGTACGAGGACAACCTCAGCGTCTGCCCGAAATGCGAGCATCACGGGCGCATCGGGGCCGATGCGCGCCTTGGCCTGCTGCTCGATCCGGGCTTCGAGATTCTCCCTCTGCCGAAGGTCACCGAAGACCCGCTGCAGTTCAAGGACACCAAGAAATACACCGACCGGTTGAAGGCCGCACGTGCCGCCAATCCGCATGAGGATGCCTTCGTCACCGGCTCCGGCACCATCGACACGCGGCCCGCGGTGGTCGGCGTGCAGGACTTCAGCTTCATGGGCGGCTCGATGGGCATGGCCGTGGGGCAGGCCTTCTGCGAAGGCGCGCAAAAGGCGCTGGATCGCGGTTGTGCCTATATCGTCGTGACCGCCGCTGGCGGTGCGCGGATGCAGGAGGGGATCCTCTCGCTGATGCAGATGCCGCGTGCCACCGTGATGACGCGGCGGCTGAAGGCGGCGGGTCTGCCCTATATCGTGGTGCTGACCGATCCGACCACCGGCGGCGTGACGGCAAGTTACGCCATGCTCGGCGATATCCACATCGCCGAGCCCGGCGCACTGATCGGCTTTGCCGGCCAGCGCGTGATCCAGGACACGATCCGCGAACAGCTGCCCGAAGGCTTCCAGCGCGCTGAATACCTCCACAAGCACGGCATGGTCGACATGGTGGTTCACCGCCGCGACCTGAAGGCAACGCTGGCGCAGGTGCTGGATTATCTCGCACCCGTGAAGGCGGCGTAAGTCCTCCCCTCCCGCCTGCGGGAGGGGCCGGGGGTGGGCATGAGAGACTTCGGCAAATCCGACGACCCGCGCGTTCAGGCCCAGCTTGATCGCCTCGCCGCGCTGAGCCTGCCGCAAGGGCGGTTGGGGCTGGAGACGATCCGTGCCCTGATGGAGCGGCTCGGTAACCCGCACCGCAAGCTGCCGCCGGTGTTCCATGTCGCGGGCACCAACGGCAAGGGCTCGACCTGCGCCTTTCTGCGCGCGATGCTGGAGGCCGAGGGTTACAAGGTCCACGTCACCACCTCGCCCCATCTGGTGCGCTACAACGAGCGCATCCGGTTGGCGGGTGAGTTGATCTCGGACGCCATGCTGGCCGATGTGCTGGCGGAGGTGCTTGACGCGGGCGACGACCTCGGCCCCAGCTTCTTCGAAGTCACCATCGCAGCTGCCTTCCTCGCCTTCAGTCGCACTCCTGCCGATGCCTGCGTGGTCGAAGTCGGCATGGGCGGGCGCTTCGATGCGACCAATGTGCTGGAGCCGGATGTGCTCGCCGCCTGCGGGATCGCGGCGCTGGGCCTCGATCACGAACGCTTCCTGCTCGCGCCCGAGGAAGGCGTGCCCACCGAGCCGATGGCGCGGATAGCCTTCGAGAAGGCGGGGATTGCCAAGCGGGGTGTGCCGCTGATCGTGCTCACGCCCTATGAGGCCGAGGCGCTTGAGGCAATTGAGGACGTGGCCGAGAAAGTCGACGCCCCGCTCCATGTCGGTGGACACGCGGGCGCGTGGGCCATCAAAGCCAATTGGCGGTCACCGGAGAAGGTCCGCTACGCCGATTGGCAGGAAAGCAGCGGCAAGCAGACGTCGTTCGTGCTGCCCCGGCCCAGCCTTGCAGGCGAGCATCAGATTGAGAACGCCGGGCTCGCCATAGCCATGCTGAGACACCAGCGGCAGGTGCGCATCTCCATCGAAGCCATCGCCGAGGGACTGGTCGCTGCGAAATGGCCCGCAAGGCTGCAGCGCCTTGCCCGAGGTCCTTTGACCGGGCACCGCGAGGTCTGGCTCGACGGCGGCCATAACCCGAATGCGGCGCAGCGATTGTTCAGTTTCCTGAACCGGCACATCTATGCCGACCGGATACGCGCGACAGGCGAATTGAGGCCGATCCACCTCATAATCGGCATGATCGAGGGCAAGGATCCCACGGCGCTGACCGCTCCACTAGCCACGCTGCTGGAGAGCATCACCGCCGTCCCGGTGCCGGGGCATGACTGGCATCCGGCATCAGCCTTCGGCCCCTCGTCACGCGCGGCACCCGATGTGCCGAGCGCGCTGGCGATGATCCCCGACGACGGCCTACCGGTGCTGATCGCCGGCTCGCTCTACCTCGCGGGCGAGGTGCTCAGGCTCAACGACGAGCTGCCGGACTAGATCTCCGGCTCGGGCGGCGGGGCGTTCTCCGCCCGGCCCGAACGCGCCTGCCGCGCCCACTCGATCAGGCACAGCACCACGGCAAAGCCGCCGATTGCGGTCGTCAGCAGGAACACGTCGTAATAGCCGCGTTCCTCGATCATCTGGCCGAGCGCCGGGCGGCCCAATGTCCCCACCAGCATCGTCAGCGAGGACAGCAGCGCATATTGCACCGCGCTGTAGCCCTTGGCGACCACGCTGGAGAGGTAGGCGACGAAGGCCGCCCCGGCGATGCCGACCGCGATGTTCTCCATCCCGATGGTGAGCATCAGCCGTGACATCCGGTCATCAGCGCCGAATTGCCCGGCGAGCCAGGTAAAGCCTGTCAGGTCGCTCGCGGCCTGCATCCGCGCTCCGCCGACAGCGAGGTCGGCATAGAGCAGGTTGGTCAGCGCCGCGATCACCGCGCCCAGCGTCAGCGTGGTCATGCGGCCGATGACCGTCAGCAGCGTGCCGCCCAGCGCCAACCCTACAATCAGTGCGCCGACGCCGAAGAACTTCGAGGCGATCGCCACCTCGTCTTTCGTGTATTGCAGCTCGCCCAGATAGAAGGGGTAGGCAAAGCTGCCCCAGATCGCGTCGGTGATGCGGTAGGATAGCACCAGTGCAATCACCAGCACCGCGGCCCATTTCAGGCGACCGATGATCTCCGCCAGCGGCAGGATCAGCGCGCGGTAGCCGTGATCGAGCGCGGTATCGAGCGCACCGCTTGCCGGAGCATCGTGGCTGAGCACATAGCGGCCCTGCTTGCGCATCGCCTCCAGCCACCCGGCAATGAGTCCGGGGATCACCACTGTCGCGATGACGATCAACGGGCCCATCTGGCTGACGAATTCGGTCGAATCCGGCCGCGTTTCGGGTGTCGCGCCGAGAGAGCGGATCATGAAAGTAAGCACAGTCACCAGCGCCCAGCCCCACAGCAGCGCCACGGCAGCCAGTGCATAGGCTCTCACGCGGGGTGTCATCTGCCCTGCATGGCGCAGCGTGCCGAGATTGGCGCGCTCGTCCGCCAGCGCAGCGGTGCTCCGCTCGGCATCGGGGGCAAACAGGCCGAGGAAGCCGACGAACAGCAGGATTGCGCCCATGCTCGCAAACACCGTCGGCCAGCCCATCCGCTCGGCCATGAACAGCGCCAGCGCGCCGCCCACCAGCGCGGCAACGCGGTACCCCATCTGGAACACGGTCGAGAGGATATCGATCGTCGCCACCTCGTCCGCCACATCGACGCGCCAGGCATCGATCACCACGTCCTGCGTCGCGCTGGCAAAGGCACCGATCCCGGCCAGCAGCGAAAACATGCCAAGCGATGTCAGCGGGTTGAGCAAGGATAGTGTCACCAGAATACCGCCCAGCAGCAATTGCGCAGTCACGATCCACTGCTTGCGCTTGCCCAGCCGCCTCAGCCCCGGAAGATCGACCCGGTCCAAGGCGGGCGACCACAGGAACTTGAAGGCATAGGCAAGGCCCACCAGCGAGAACACGCCCATCGTCTCGACATCGACCTTGGCATCGGTCAGCCAGGCGTAGAGCGTGCCGAGGAGCAGCGCATAGGGCAGCCCGCTGGCAAAGCCGAACAGCAGCACATAGCCGGTCTTGGGATGGCGCAGCGCCGCCAGCAATGTCAGCCAGCGCGACAGGCGCGAGGGTGTTTGGAAAGCAGCTTCGGCCATTGACGATCCCATATTCGCTGAGGCGGATTTGCTCCGGCCCGATTTCATGCCACACTAAACGGGCAGGAGAGGATGAGAAAAGAGCGATGAACGCCCCCACAACAGATATGCCCCGTTTGTCTCCGACGCCCGGCCAGTTGGCGCTGGCGGAGGCAATCCGCGGCGGGGTGGGAAGGCAGGCAGGCGGCATCCAGACCGTGCCCGCCAGCAACTATACCTGCCCCGATCACTTTGCGCGCGAGAAGGCGGCGCTGTTCGACCGGCTGCCGCAGGTGATCTGCCCTTCCGCACTGCTGCCCGATCCCGGCATGGCCGTGCCGCACGATGCCACCGGCCGCCCGCTGCTGATCACCCGCGACAATGACGGCAGGGCGCACGTCTTCCTCAATGTCTGCCGCCACCGCGGCACGCGACTGGTGGAGGGGAGCGAGGTGCAATGCGCCAAGAGGCTCGTGTGCCCCTATCATGCCTGGACTTACCGGCTCGACGGGGGCCTGCTGGCCCTGCCCCGGCCCGAGACCTTCCCCGGCATGGACAAGGCCGATTTCGGTCTCGTCGAACTGCCAAGCGTCGAAGCAGGCGGGCTGATCTGGTTTGCTCCGGTCGAGGGCGCTGATTTCACAGATGCCAGGGCTCTGGGCGAGGATCTCGATGCTTTTGCCTTGCGCCAATCGCACCTGTTCCGGCGCAAGTTGCATCGGGTGAAGGGCAACTGGAAGCTGATCATGGATGCCTTCCTTGAAAGCTACCATGTGACCCGCCTCCACGCCGCCACCA
Organism: Erythrobacter sp. RANMB8; assembly: GCF_056848235.1. Lineage (NCBI taxonomy): Bacteria > Pseudomonadati > Pseudomonadota > Alphaproteobacteria > Sphingomonadales > Erythrobacteraceae > Erythrobacter > Erythrobacter sp. RANMB8. Next base: position 105,821 of record NZ_JBREHG010000002.1, on the reverse strand, counting down.
TCGGCCCGTTCTTCAAGGACGGGATCACCGCAGGCGACCAGATCGGCCCGCACCAGCGCAGCGCCGTCGGGCGGCTGGAGGAGATGGAGACAGTCGACCTCACCGACATGGCGGCACTCCGCCGGGTGGTCACCTTCGCCTATCAGCTGCTGCCCGCCACGATCATCGTCCCCAGCCCCGATTACGTGAACGTGATGGTGCTGATGCCGCAGGCGCATGATCTGACACTGGTCGAGGATTTCATGCTGATCCCCGAAGCCCCGGCATCCGAAAAGGCGCTGGCGCATTGGGAAAAGAGCTGGAACCTGCTCGACGGGGGCGTGTTCGCGAGCGAGGATTTCCGCGCTGCCGAACTCGGCCAGCAAGGGCTCTCCAGCGGCGCGGTGAGCCACATTACGCTCGGCACGCTCGAAGGCGGGATTGCACGGTTCGACCAGATCGTGAGCGAAGCCTTGCGGGCGGCGGGCTGAAGGCCTACTCGGCCTCGCCATGCCCACCACTCCCCCTCGCTCCGAAGGTCGCCCCGAAGGCGAACGCCCAAAAGGTGAAAGAATCGCCAAGCTGCTTGCCCGCGCAGGCGTGGCCAGCCGCCGCGAGATCGAGCGGATGATCGCCGATGGCCGCGTGGCGGTGGATGGCAAGGTGCTCGACACCCCCGCCACGATCCTGCCCGGCCTCAAGGGCGTGACAGTGGACGGCAATCCCGTCGCCGCAGCAGAAGCGACGCGGCTGTTTGCCTTTCACAAGCCAACCGGCCTGATCACCGCAGAGCGCGATCCGGCGGGCCGTCCGACGATCTACACCGCCTTGCGCAACGCCCTGCCCAAAGGCACGCCCCGGCTGATGCCGATCGGGCGGCTCGATCTCAACACCGAAGGGCTGCTGCTGCTCACCAATGACGGCGGGTTGAAGCGCACGCTGGAATTGCCCGCCACCGGTGTTCCGCGCACCTACCGCGCCCGCGCCTTCGGTGTGGTCACCCAGGAACAGCTCGAGGACCTGATCGAAGGGGTGGAGATCGACGGTGTGCGCTACGGCTCGATCAATGCCAATCTCGAGCGCTCCTCGGGCCGCAACCTGTGGATCGAGATGTCCATCACGGAAGGCAAGAACCGCGAAGTGCGGCGCGTGCTCGAACATCTCGGATTGCAGGTGAACCGCCTTATCCGCGTCGGCTACGGCCCGTTCAACCTCGGCGATCTGCCGCGTGGTCAGGCGGTGGAGCTGACCGGCAAGCCGGTGGCGCGTTTCCTGTCGGAGATGACCGGCGAGCCGATCCCGCGCGGCGGCGTGAAAAAGGCAGACAAGGTTGAAATCGCCGCTCCGGCGAGGCCGCCCCGCCCCGAGGCACGCAAGGCTGCACCCGCAAAACCGGCCCCGCGAAAGGCGGCTGAAGGCGCACCCTTTGCGCGCAAATCCGATGCACGGCCTGCACCGGGCAAGCGGGAAAACACCCCGGCAACTGACCGTCGCAAAGGCCCCGCCGGTCCCGGTGCTGCGCGTCCTGCCGGGCGGGCACCGGCCCGCAGCCGGCCCAAGCCAACCCGTGGCAACACGCCGCCGCGCGGGCCGCGCTCGTGAGGATCATCACCGGCCAGTGGCGCGGGCGCAAGCTCGTCGCGCCCAAGGGCGATGCCACCCGGCCGACGGCGGACCGGATGCGCGAAACGCTGTTTGCGATGCTGACCAGCCGCCTCGGCAGTTTCGAAGGCTTGCAGGTCGCCGATCTGTTCGCAGGATCAGGCGCACTCGGGCTCGAAGCCCTGTCACGCGGCGCGGCTTCATGCCTGTTCGTCGAGCAGGATCGCGCCGCGCTTGATGCCATCCGCGCCAATATCGCCACGCTCGGCGCCCGCGAAACGGCGCGGGTCGATGCCGGATCGGTGATGCAGCTGCGCGCAGCGACCAAGCCGCTCGACATCATCCTCGTCGATCCGCCCTACCACACCGGCGCAGGCGAGGTTGCGCTGGACCGGTTGCTGCGGCTTGGCTGGATCGGGCCGGAGACATGGATCTCGCTGGAGACCGCTTTCAACGAGGATCCGGCGATCGAAGGCCTTGTGATCGAGGCCGAACGCCGGGTCGGCAAGGGCAAGCTCAGCCTGATGCGGCTCGCCCCGCCTGCCGCCTGAAGCAAGCGGCGGACAAGCGCGGCAAGCGGCTTGCCCGCGCCGCAATTGTTCCCTACCTGTTCGCATCACACCATGAGCACCAACCTGCCCTCGCCCGCGCCTGCGCATGACCCTGCGCACGACAATGTCCCGGCCTATGCCGCGCGGCTCAACCCGCCGCAGCGTGCTGCCGTGCTGGCAACCGAAGGCCCGGTGCTGATGCTGGCAGGCGCGGGGACGGGCAAGACCGCAGCGCTCACCGCACGGCTGGCGCATCTGGTGGCGACCCGCCGCGCCTATCCCTCGCAGATTTTGTGCGTCACCTTCACCAACAAGGCCGCGCGCGAGATGCGCGAGCGGGTGGCGCACCATCTCGGGCCGGGGGCGGAGGGCATACCGTGGCTCGGCACCTTCCATTCGATCTGCGCCAAGATGCTGCGTCGCCATGCGGAGCTTGTCGGTTTGCAGCACAATTACACCATCATCGACACGGACGACCAGATCAGGCTGCTCAAGGCCCTGATTGCCGAGGCAGAGCTGGACGAGAAGCGCTGGCCTGCGCGCCAGCTGGCCGGCCTGATCGACCGCTGGAAGAACCGCGGTCTCAACCCCGCCGATCTCGATGCGGTGGAAAACGAAGCCTATGCCAACGGCAAGGGCGCGGCGCTCTATGCGCGGTATCAGCAGCGGCTGAAGGCATTGAACGCCTGCGATTTCGGCGATCTGATGCTGCACATGCTGAACATCCTGCGGCAGCATCACGATATCCTCGCCGATTACCAGCGCCGCTTCCGCTACATCATGGTGGACGAATATCAGGATACCAACGCGGTGCAGTATCTGTGGCTGCGGCTGCTGGCGCAGGGGCACAGGAACATCTGCGTGGTGGGAGACGATGACCAGTCGATCTACTCATGGCGCGGGGCAGAAGTTGCCAATATCCTGCGGTTCGAAAAAGATTTTCCGGGCGCGGAAGTGATCCGGCTCGAACAGAATTACCGCTCCACCCCGCACATTCTGGGTGCGGCGGCCGGCCTGATCCGCGCCAACAGCCAGCGCCATGACAAGACCCTGTGGACCGAGGTCAATGGCGGGGACAAGGTCAAGGTCATCGGCGTGTGGGACGCACCTGAAGAAGCGCGCCGCGTGGGCGAGGCGATCGAACGGCTGGAGCGCGAAGGCGCCTCGCTCGACAGTATCGCCATTCTGGTGCGCGCCCAGTATCAGACCCGCGAATTCGAAGACCGCTTCATCCAGATCGGGGTGAATTACCGCATCATCGGGGGCTTCCGCTTCTACGAGCGTGCCGAAATCCGCGATGCTCTGGCCTATCTGCGCCTGATCGCCCAGCCGCAGGACGATCTGGCATTCGAACGCATCCACAACGTCCCCAAACGCGGGTTGGGTGCCAAGGCGCTGGAAGCGATGCATTCCCACTCCCGCCGCACCGGACTGCCGCTGGCGGCGGCGGCGCTGCAACTGGCTGACAGCGACGAATTGCCCAAGCGTGCGGCGATCACGATCGGCGGGCTGATGCGGCAATTCCTGCACTGGCGCGAACAGGCCGAAGTGCTTTCCCCTGCCGATCTGCTGCGACTGGTGCTGGAGGAATCGGGCTATAACGCGATGCTCGCCGCCGATCGTTCGCCCGAAAGCGCAGGCCGGGCCGAAAACCTGTCCGAACTCGCCCGCGCCATGGAAGAATACGACAGCCTCGGCGATTTCCTCGAACATGTCAGCCTCGTCATGGACAATGACCGCGCCGGCGAAGGCGAAACGGTGACGATCATGACGATCCACGCCGCCAAGGGGCTGGAATTCGACAATGTGTTCTGCGTCGGCTGGGAAGAAGGCGTGTTCCCCTCGCAGCGCGCCATCGACGAAGGGGGCCTTGCGTCCCTAGAAGAAGAACGCCGCCTTGCCTATGTCGCGATCACGCGGGCCAAGCAGCACTGCACCATCCTCCACGCCGCAAACCGCCGGATCTACGGCCAGTGGGTCAGCTCCATCCCCTCGCGCTTCATCGAGGAATTGCCGGAAGAGCATATCGAGCAGGAAAGCACGCTGTCGGGCGGCGCATCCCTGTGGCGCGCCAACTGGAGCGAGCAGGAAGACCCCTTCGCCCATGTCGCCCGCGACTATCCCGCCAAGGCACAGCAACGAGGCCCCGGATGGCAGCGGGCTTTGACATCGGGCTATGAAACCAAACCCGCCCGCGTGCGCGAAAACACCCGCTCAGCCGCCAGCTTCGCCGCCCCTGCCCGCAGCGACATCGCGATTGGCGCAATGGTCACCCACGCCAAGTTCGGCACCGGTTGCGTGATCGATCAGGAGGGCAACAAGCTCACCATCCTGTTCGAGGATGCGGGGGAGAAGCGCGTGCTCGACAGTTTCGTGACGGTGGTGGGGTAGAGCGCTGAAAGATATTGTGTTTGCTTCCCGCAAGGCGATGCTACTCTCTCAGTGAAGACGCTGAAGCGGAAGATTGCGGATGAAGACCCTGATTGCCTTGATTGCGGCTGTCATCGCTGTTCCAGTCTCTGCCGGGGACGCAAACTCGCCTCCCGCACCCACGCAAGCTGATTGCGCCGCGCCGGAGGGCTGGGATGAGGTTGTCGCACGCGATCCCGATTTCGTTGTGTTCGGTGAGTTGCACGGAACCACTGAGGCCCCGGCATTCGTCGCCCGGATCATCTGCGCCGAGGCAAGGCTGGGCCGCCGCTTGTTGCTCGCGGTGGAGCACTCCTCATGGCAGAACGCCGCCTGGCAAGAGGCATGGGCGCTGCCGCACGCGGCGTTCCGGCAGGCCCTGCCCGATCTCGGCTGGCGCGGGCGCGACGATGGGGTGGCGAGCGCGGCGATGCTGGCGCTGGTGACGGGCGCCCATGCCTTGAAGGATCAGGGCGCCGCCATCGACATCGTCGCCTTCAACGGCGCCGGGGATGACGCCCAGCGCGCCCGCTTTGCCCATCTGCCCGCGCAAGGCCCGCACGAAGCGGCGCAGGCCGAGAACATCGCCGAGGCTGCTGCGCGCAAGGACTATGACCGGGTGATCGTGCTGGTCGGCAATCTCCATGCCGAAATCGCGCCGCTCAGCATCGGCGGGCCGGAGTTCGATCCGATGGCGGTGCGGCTGCGTGGTTACGGCTCGGTGCTCAGTCTCGGGATGCGGCACGCAGGCGGGGAATCGTGGAGCTGTCAGCTCGCCGCCGGAACCAAGCTTGCACCGGGACAGGAGATAACGGACGACATGATCACCTGCGGCGCATCCCGTGCGGGCGCGGAAGGATCAGGCGACCGCGCGCCTCATATCACGACCGGGAACCTTGCCGACCCACAGCTGGCGCGACGGTTTTACGGCGTATTCTGGCTTGGCCCCATCACGGCATCACCCCCGGCGTTTCCGCCCGAACAGTAAGGCTTACCCGAAACCCACGTCCAGAAAGCTCGGGCGCGGGCCGTTCCATTCGCCGGCGGGCACAGGCTCGTCGTCCTCGTGATAGCGGCGACGCGGTTTGCTGTTGTCGCTGGCGGTGACGCGGTCTGTGCGCGGCGCGGACTTTTCGCGGCGCGGGCGTTCGTCGCGCGAGGCGCGTTCTGCACGCGGGGCGCGTTCTGCGCGCTCCTCCTCGCGGGCACGGCGGGGCTTCCGTTCGGTGCGCTCCTCGCGCTCCTCAGGTTCGGCCTTGGCTTTTGCCGCTTCGGCCTTGGCGATGACTTCGGAAAGGTCGACGCGCACGTCTTCCTTGCCGAACACCTTGATCGCAGCGCCGGTCAGCTTCTCGACATTGGCGATGGCTTCGGCGTCTTCTTCCGAAACGAAGGTGAAGGCCCGCCCCTTGGCACCGGCCCGGCCCGTGCGGCCGATGCGATGGACGTAATCATCCGGGTGCCAGGGCGTGTCGAAGTTGAAGACGTGGCTCACGCCCTTGATGTCGAGGCCGCGGGCGGCGACGTCGGAGGCGACGAGGATATTGACCTCGCCCTTCTTGAACCGGTCGAGTTCCTTCAGGCGCGAGGACTGGTCCATGTCGCCGTGGATTTCGCTCGACCGGAAGCCGTGGCGGTTGAGGCTCTGGTTGAGCTCGCGCACCGTGGTCTTGCGGTTGGCGAAGATGATCGCGGTTTCGACCAGATCGTTTTCGAGGAACCAGCGCAGCGTTTCACGCTTCTGGCGCGACTTCACCGGCACCTTGAAGGCGGTGATATCGGCATTGGTCGTCGCCGCGCGGGCGGTTTCGATCCGCTTGGGATTGTTCAGGAACTTCTTGGCCAACTTCTCGATCGGTGCGGGCATGGTGGCCGAAAACAGCATGGTCTGGCGCGTTTCGGGGAGCTTGGAGCAGATGAACTCAATGTCGGGGATGAACCCCATGTCGAGCATCCGGTCAGCCTCGTCGATCACCAGCAGCTCGCAGCCGTTGAGCATGATCTTGCCGCGTTCGAACAGGTCCATGAGGCGGCCCGGTGTCGCGATCAGCACATCGACCCCGTCGGAGAGCGCCTTCAGCTGATCGCCCATTTGCACGCCGCCGATCAGCAGCGCCATCTTGAGATCGTGGTTCTTGCCGTACTTCTCGAAATTCTCGGCGACCTGCGCGGCAAGCTCGCGGGTGGGTTCGAGGATCAGCGAACGCGGCATCAGTGCGCGGCGGCGGCCCGCGGCCATGACGTCGATCATCGGCAAAACGAAGCTCGCGGTCTTGCCCGTGCCCGTCTGGGCGATGCCGATAAGATCCTTCATCATCAGGATCGTGGGGATCGCCTGCGCCTGGATAGCGGTCGGCGTGGTGTAGCCCGCGTCCTCCACGGCTTTGAGCAATTCGGGCGAAAGGCCGAGATCGGCGAAGGTCATGCGGTGTGTGATGTCCGAAAATAGCGGGCAGGATGACCTGCCGGGATTGGTGGCCCTGACGCGACCCCCCGGCGGCATCTGGCTGCCGCGCCTTTTCCTTAAAAAGGGGCAAAAGTCAAGGAAACGCGTGCCCGCGAACCCGACCTTCAGTCGCGCACTTCAACCAGCTGGCGCATCGCCTCGACTTCGCAGCGTGCGCCGGTGCGCGATTGCAGCTTGTCGCGTTCGACGCATAGCCGCCCGTCCTTGCTCTTTTCGACATAGAAGCCGGAGTAAAAGTCGCGGGCGCGGCAGGCCTTTTCGAGGTTGACCGAGATCATCCGCCGGTCCCGCAGGAACAGCACCAGACGGTTGCCGCTGCCGGTCTGGACGCCGGCAATCCCTTCAAGGGCGACGCATTTTTCCTTCTTGCGCTCCTCGAATTTGGGGGCGAGTTCGCGCTGGGGCAGGTCGGCAAGCATGTTCTGGCGGGCTGCAGGCGGCTGCGGCGCGATGCGCACCACAACGCGCTGTTCGATCCGGATCTGGCGCCAGTTCTCGCCCGCGCGCATCGCCGACAGCGGGTTCGGCAGCATGGGGGCATCCTGCGCTTCAGCCGCTTCGCATTGCGGGGCCGAAGGCGCAGGCACAGCTTCGCTTTCCAACGCATCGCTCCCCGTAACCACAGGCAGCATCAGCGCCAGCGGCGCCGCGATGGCGAACAGGCTGTGCATGATGCGGGGGAACTCTCCTTGCGGGGATCGGGTAGGTCTTGCGCTACTGCGATAGTCCCGCGAATTGAACCGTGCCTTAACTGGCGGGCCGCTTTGCCCGAAACCGGTGGCACATTGCCACGCAACTGTGGCATGGAGGCCACAATGAATCACCCTGTTGCCTCTCCCGTTGCCCGCGATTTTCTGGCCGAGGCTGCCGCACTGCTCGGCCCGCGCGGGCTTACCACCGATCCCGAGCGGATAGATGCATGGCTGACCGACTGGCGCGGGCGCTACACCGGTCGCGCACTGGCGCTCGCCTCGCCTGCCTCGACGGCCGAAGTCGCCGCGCTGGTAAGGCTGTGCGGCAGGCATGGTGTGCCGATCGTGCCGCAAGGCGGCAACAGCGGCATGGCGGGCGGCGCGACCCCCGATGCCAGTGGCACCGCGATCATCCTGTCGCTGCGCCGGATGGACACCATCCGCACGCTGGATGCCGAGGCCGGGCAAGTCCTGTGCGAGGGGGGCGTGATCCTCCAGCATCTGCATGATGCGGCACAGGCGGCAGGGATGCGCTTTCCGCTGACTTTGGGCGGCAAGGGTTCTGCCACCATCGGCGGGCTGGTTTCGACCAACGCAGGCGGCACGCAGGTGCTACGCCACGGCACCATGCGCGCCCAGGTGCTGGGGCTGGAGGCGGTGCTGGCCGATGGCACGGTGCTTGACCAGCTCACCCCGCTCAAGAAGGACAACCGCGGGTTCGACCTCAAGCAGTTGCTGATCGGATCGGAAGGCACGCTGGGGATCGTCACCGCCGCAACCCTGCGGCTGCTGCCCGCCCCCGTCGGACGGGTGACGGCATGGGTCGGCCTTGGCGGGATTATCGAGGCACGCACGCTGCTGCGCCGGATTGAGCGGGCGATGGGCGAAGCGCTCGAGGGGTTCGAGGTGGTGCCTGCCCATTGCCTCGATGCGGTGCTGGCCCATCAACCTACAGCCCGTGCACCGCTGGGCGAGCGGCACGCATGGAATGCGCTGATCGAGTGCGTATCATCCTCCAGCGACAGTGCCGCGCTCAACGAGGCCATCGAAGCGGCGCTGGCCGGGGCATTGGAGGAGGGGCTGATCGCTGATGCGGTGATCGCCGCCAACGAAACCCAGTCCGAGGATTTCTGGGCTCTTCGCGACGGCATATCCGCCGCCGAGCGCGCGATCGGTCCGGCCATGCAGCACGACATCTCGGTGCCGGTCGAGAAAATGCCCGAATTCATCCTTGCCGCCTCGCCGGCGATCGAGGCAGCCTTTCCCGGCACCCGCGCCATAGCCTTCGGGCATCTGGGTGACGGCAATGTCCATTTCCACGTCATGGCGCCCGAGGGTGCCGTGCGCGGCGTGTGGGAGGAAGCCGAAGGCAAGGCGGTCAGCGCGCAGGTCTATGATCTGGTCACCGCATGGGGCGGATCGATCAGTGCGGAACACGGCATCGGCCAGATGAAGATCGATGATCTCGCGCGCCTGCACGATCCTGCGGCGCTGGCGCTGATGCAACGCGTAAAGCGCGCGCTTGACCCTGCCAATCTCCTCAATCCGGGGAAACTGCTGCACATGCCGCCCGCAAGCTGACCCTCGCGGCTTGCGCCAGCCCCGCCAAACGCTTAAGGGCCGCGCTTTCGGCGGGGGGTTCGTTTTTCCGCTGAGGGGATCATCCACCACCGTTTTTCCGGAGACGACGTCATGGCCAGCGCGCCGCAACCGCAACTTCCGCTGTTCTACAACGACCTTCTGCCGCTCAACAGCCGCGACCACGCCGATTTCAAGGCCGGAACGCTGGAGAGTGCCGCCTATCTCGCGGCAACCCACGCCATTCCGCTGACCACCGACGAATTCGTCGATGCCCAGCGCCACTTCCCGATCGTGTTCACTTCGGGCGAAACCCCGCTGCCGATCGCGCTGTTCGGTCTCAACGAAGGCGTCAACACCTTCGTGGGCGCGGACAACAAGATCAACGAAGCGATCTATCTGCCCGCCTACGCGCGCCGTTACCCCTTCATCCTCGCCAAGCTCCAGCCGAACAGCGACGACATGTCGCTCTGCTTCGACCCGAGCGCGAACCTGCTCGGCAAGTTCGATGAAGGCCTCGCGCTGTTCGACGATGCCGGCCAGCCGACCGAATACACTCAGGGCGTGCTCGATTTCTGCCGCCGCTTCGAAGAAGCCGGCCAGCGCACCAAGCTGTTCATGGAAGAGCTGGGCAAGCTCGACATCATGATGGACGGCGAAATCGCCATCACCCGTAACGACATGCCCGACAAGCCGTTCATCTATCGCGGTTTCCGCATGGTCGATGAAAACAAGCTGCGCGAGCTTTCGCCCGAAACACTCGATGGCCTCGCCAAGAACGGCATGCTGATGCTGATCTATGCGCACCTGTTCTCGCTGAACCTGATGCGCACGATCTTCGAACGCCAGCTGGCGCAGGGCCGCGTGCCGATGCCGGCTGACGCGGCGCCGACGCTGAACTGACCGCTGCCGGAGCCTTCGCGCTCCGGATGGCATTGCAAAACAGGCGGGCAGGCGGGCACGGGCCCCCTGCCCGTTTAGAGCACTTTCCGACCACTCCGGGTCACCCTGATCGCATCAGGAAGTCCGCTGGACAGGAACGGCGCGCAGCAGGGGCTGGTTGCCCCTGCAAGCGGCGTGACGAAGCCAGCGGGCTTCCTCATGCGACCCCGAAGGGGCGGGCCGATTTGGGCTCAGGGCCACGTTGCTCGTCGCTCACGATGCGCTGCATCGCTCGCTCCTCGCGCCTCGCCCTGAGCCCAAACCGGCTCCGTCAGGGTGACCCGGAGTGGTCGGAAAGTGCTCAAGCTGCCGAGCCTATTCCGCCGCCTGCAACATCCCATCGCCTCCGCCGAGCAAGGCCGCTTCCGCCCCAAGTTCGCGCACCAGAGCGGCAAGCATGGCCGCCATGGCGGGCAAGCCCGGACCGGCCTCTGCCATCGTGCGATCGAGATAGGACGAACGGCACACCTCGATCTGCATCGCATGCACGCCCGATTGCGGCGCGCCGTGCCGGTCGAGCACATAGCCGCCCGAATAGGGCTGGTTCTGCGCAGCCGGAACGCCCTGACGGTCGAGATGGCCAAGCGCCCGGCCCATCAGCAGGTTGTGGCACGATGCCCCGAACCGGTCACCCAGCACGATCAGCGGCGCCCGGGTTTCACCCTGTGCGGGTTTCAGTGGCGGCATCGAGTGCAGATCAATCAGCAGCGCCGCGCCCCACCCGGCCTTGATCCGCGTCAGCTCGTCGGCGAGCGCGGAATGATAGGCGCGGTGGATGCCGGAGATGCGTCCGGCCAGCTCGTCAGGATCAAGCCGCCCACGCCAGATCTCGCCCGATCCCGGCAAGCGGCGCGGCACCAGCCCGAGACCGCTGCGGGCGCGGCGGTTGCCGCCCTGCCCCGCTACCGGCGCGATGACGCCTTCGGGCAAGCCACCTTCGACCATGTCCCAGTCGATATCATCATCGGCGCGGTTGAGGTCGAGCAGCGCCCGCGGGGCGTGGGCGACCAACAGGCCCGCGCCGGTCTGGCGGGCGATTTCCACTCCGATCCGGTCAACCAGACGGTCTTCCAGCCGCAGTTTCGCCAGCGCGGGGTCGCGCATCCGGGCCACCACCGATGGCGGATAGGCACGCCCGGCATGGGGCACGGCGATCAACACCGGCAGGCTCAACCGCGCCGGAACCGACAGCGTGAACGCCGGAGCATCGCGCAGGCCCGGAACCAGCCCGCCCGTCACGGACGAACGCACGCTCTGGCGGGCAGCAAGCGAGGATGGCGGGCGGGGGGCGGAGGTCATTCCCCACCCTTGCTGCCGCCTTTGCCCCGCCCTGTCAAAGCCTGATCGCCCTCATTGGCGGCACCTTTCGGCGCAGGGAGAAAGATTTCTTAAGTCCCCTCTGCTAACAGAACCTGCATGACAGTCGCACGCACCCCCCGGATTCTGCTCGCCGAAGATGAAGACGCGATGCGCGCCTATCTCGAACGGGCGCTGACCAACGCCGGCTACGAAGTCAGCGCGGTCGATCGCGGCACCGAAGCCGTGCCCCTGCTCGAAAACGGCGACTATGATCTGCTGTTGTCCGATATCGTCATGCCGGAAATGGACGGGATCGAGCTGGCGCAGCGCTGCGCCGAGATTTCCCCGCGCACCAAGGTGATGTTCATCACCGGTTTTGCCGCCGTGTCCTTGCGCGCCAGCCGCGAACAGCCGGCCGCAAGGGTGCTGTCAAAGCCCTTCCACCTGCGCGATCTGGTGCTGGAAGTGGAGCGCGTGTTCGAGGAAGCGGACGCGGCAAGAGGCTAGCCTGTCCGAATCGCTTGCACCTTGCGAGGTGCTGCGATAAAGGGCCGCTCCGCCCTCAACAGGGCGCGCATCCGATGGTGTGGGCGTATAGCTCAGTGGTAGAGCACTATGTTGACATCGTAGGGGTCGCAAGTTCAATCCTTGCTACGCCCACCATCGGTTAAGCCGCAAAGAGCCCGCCCTTCCGGCGGGCTTTTTTGTGCCCGCCTCGCCCGGCAGCGCATAGCGCATTAGCTGTTGCAAATCATTCGCAAGACCTGCGCTTGCAAGCCCGCCCTCCTCTGCTAAAGCGCCTGCGGGATCTTATTCAGCTTCCTGTCGATCACACACAGCCCTGCGCAGACGGGGCAAGAAGGATAGGGCAACAGCCATGGACAAAATCAAAGTCGCCAACCCCGTCGTCGAACTCGACGGCGACGAGATGACCCGCATCATCTGGCAATGGATCCGCGAAAGGCTGATCCTGCCCTATCTCGACATCGACCTGAAGTATTACGACCTGTCGATCGAGAACCGCGATGCGACCGACGATCAGGTGACCATCGATTCCGCCAATGCGATCAAGCAGTACGGCGTCGGCGTGAAGTGCGCCACCATCACCCCCGACGAACAGCGCGTCGAGGAATTCGGCCTCAAGAAGATGTGGAAGTCGCCCAACGGCACGATCCGCAACATCCTTGGCGGCGTTGTCTTCCGTGAGCCGATCGTGATCGACAACGTGCCGCGCCTCGTGCCGGGCTGGACCGATCCGATCGTGGTGGGCCGCCATGCCTTCGGCGACCAGTATCGCGCCACCGACACCCGCATCCCCGGCCCCGGCAAGCTGCGTCTGGTCTTTGATGGCGAGGATGGCACCAAGATCGATCTCGACGTGTTTGATTTCCCCAGCGCCGGCGTGGCGATGGCCATGTACAACCTCGACGATTCGATCCGCGATTTCGCCCGCGCCAGCTTCAATTACGGTCTGAACCTTGGCTGGCCGGTGTACCTTTCCACCAAGAACACGATCATGAAGGCCTATGACGGGCGCTTCAAGGATCTGTTCCAGGAAGTGTTCGACACCGAAGGCTTTGCCGAACAGTTCAAGGAAAAGGGCATCGTCTACGAACACCGCCTGATCGACGACATGGTCGCATCGGCGCTCAAGTGGTCGGGCAAGTTCGTCTGGGCGTGCAAGAACTACGACGGCGACGTGCAGTCGGATACCGTGGCGCAGGGCTTCGGCTCGCTCGGCCTGATGACCTCGGTGTTGATGACCCCCGACGGCAAGACTGTCGAGGCCGAAGCCGCGCACGGCACCGTCACCCGCCACTATCGCCAGCACCAGCAGGGCAAGGCGACCTCGACCAACCCGATCGCATCGATCTTCGCCTGGACCCGCGGCCTGATGTATCGCGGCAAGTTCGATGGCACCCCCGATGTCGTGAAGTTCGCCGAAACGCTCGAGCGCGTCTGCATCCAGACTGTCGAGAAGGGCTACATGACCAAGGATCTCGCGCTGCTGATTGGCCCGGGCCAGGCATGGCAGACCACCGAGCAGTTCTTCGAGACCATTGTCGAGAATCTCGAAAAGGAAATGGCTGCCTGGGCCTGATCGGTCCCGCATGAATCCGGAAAGCCGGGCGGGCCGCGGTCCGCCCGGCTTTTTATTGTGAAAGCCACGGGTGACAGCCCCCCTCGCCCGCGTTAAGCCCGCCATGTGGCTGGCGAACTGACCCTCTCTCCGTTCCTGTCCGATGCGCTGGTGATTCTCGGCGCGGCGGGGATCGTGATCCCGGTGTTTGCCCGGTTCCGGATAACGCCGATCATCGGTTTCATCCTGATCGGCGTGCTGGTCGGCCCCTTCGGATTGGGCTCGCTGACCGGACGAATACCCTGGCTCTACTACATAACGATAAGCGACCCAGAGGCACTCACACCCTTTGCCGATTTCGGCATCGTGCTGCTGCTGTTCGCCATCGGGCTGGAGCTGTCGTTCAACCGCCTGTGGCAGATGCGCAAGCTGGTGTTCGGGCTTGGCGCGCTCGAAGTGCTGATCATCGGCAGCGCACTGGCGCTGTTTCTCGGACTGGCGGGCAGCATGACGCCAACGGCGGCACTGGCGCTGGGCTTTGCGCTCGCCTTTTCCTCGACCGCCATCGTGCTGCCGATTTCGGGTACCCGCACACCGGTGGGCCGCGCGGCGCTTTCGATGCTATTGTTCGAGGATATCATGATCGTGCCGATCATCTTCATCCTCGGCGCGCTCGCACCCAATGCGCAGGGCGAAGGGTGGGAGGGCCTGATCACGACCCTGTGGCAAGGCGGATTGGTGATTGCGGCCCTGCTGGTGGTCGGACGCCTCGCCCTGCCCCGTCTGTTCGCACAGGCCGCCCGCACCAAGAGCCCCGAGTTGTTCCTTGCCGCTTCGCTGCTGGTGGTCATCGGCGCAAGCCTGGCGACCGCGCTGGTCGGGCTTTCGCCGATCGTCGGCGCACTGATCGCGGGCCTGCTGATTGCCGAGACCGAGTATCACACCGAAGTCGAACTGATCATGGAGCCGTTCAAGGGTCTCGCCCTCGGCGTATTCCTGATTACAGTGGGCATGAGCATCAATCTGGTCGAGATCGGCGAACAGATCGGGGCGATTGCCCTCGCGGTGGTCGGCGTGCTGGTGTTCAAGGCCTTGGTGACCGGGGTGCTGTTGCGGTTGATGGGGGCGCGGCGCGGCACGGCGGCGGAAACCGGCGTGCTGATGGCCTCGCCTTCCGAAACCACGCTGATCATTCTCGCCGCAGCCACCAGCGCGCTGGTGCTCGACACCGAAACCGCCCGTTTCTGGCAGACGGTGACGGCGATCGGCCTTACCATCACCCCGTTGCTGGCAAAGCTCGGCGCGATGCTGGCCCGGCGGGTGGACGGCGTTGCCGCTCCGATGGACGATGATGACGCGGACATCGCTCGCACCATCATTGTCGGTGGCGGCCGTGTGGGCCGGCTGGTGGCCGACATGATGCAAACCCATGGCAAGCCCTACGTAATGCTCGATTCCAACCCCGATCTGATCGCGGCGGCCAAGCGTGACGGGTATCGCGCCACCTTCGGCGATGCAGCGCGGGGCGATGCGCTGTCACGGCTTGGCGTGGAATCCGCGCCTGCCGTGGTGCTGACGATGGACGAGCCGGTGCTGGCCCAGCGTCTCGTTGCCAAACTCCGCCAGTCCTACCCCGATCTGCTGATCGTCGCCCGCGCCCGCGATACCGATCACGCTGCCGCCATGTACCGGGCGGGTGCAAGCCATGCCGTGCCGGAAACGCTGGAAAGCTCGCTCCAGCTATCAGAAGCTGTGCTGGTCGATATCGGCGTGGCGATGGGGCCGGTGATCGCCAGCATTCACGAAAAGCGCGACGAATTCCGCGAGCAGCTGGAACGCGAAGGCGGGCTCAGCGAAAAGCCGAAGCTGCGCACCACCAGCGCAATCCAGAGCAGTTGACCCGGCGGTAGCGGGCGGCGTCAGGCAGCTGTCGCCGCCGCCAGCACGCCCTTCACTGCCGCCAGCGCCTCGGCTGCTTTCGCACCCTCCGGCCCGCCGCCCTGGGCCATGTCGGGACGCCCGCCGCCGCCCTTGCCGCCTAGAGCTTCCACCCCTGCGCGCACCAGATCGACCGCACTGAAGCGTGCCGTGAGATCATCAGTCACGGCAGCCGCGATGCTCGCCTTGCCGTCATTGACCGCAATTAGCACCGCGATGCCCGAGCCGATGCGCTGCTTGGCCGCATCGAGCAGCGGGCGCAGTTCTTTCGGGTCGAGCCCTTCGAGCACCTGACCCGAGAAGGTCACGCCCGCCACGGTCTCGTCCGCAGCCGCCGCGCCGCTGCCCGAACCGCCGCCGCCCAGCGCCAGCGCCTTCTTCGCCTCGGCGAGTTCCTTTTCGAGCCGCTTGCGCTCATCGAGCAGCGCGGCGAGACGCGCGGGCACTTCTTCAGGCGTTGCGCGGATCACCCCCGCAGCCGCCTTCAGTGCCTCCTCGCGTGCGACCAGCCACTGGCGCGCACCCTCGCCCGTCATCGCCTCGATCCGGCGGACGCCTGATGACACCGCGCTCTCCGAAACGATGCGGAATACGCCGATATCACCGGTGGCGCGCACGTGGGTGCCGCCGCAAAGTTCGACCGAATAATTGCGCCCTTCGCGACCCGCACGGCCCATGGCGAGCACGCGCACTTCATCGCCATACTTCTCGCCGAACAGCGCCAGCGCGCCTGCCGCAACGGCATCGTCGGGCGTCATGAGCCGGGTGCTGACAACCTCGTTGGCGCGGATCTCGGCGTTCACTTCGGCTTCGATCGCGGCAATATCTTCCGGCGTCAGCGCCACAGGGTGCGAGAAATCGAAGCGCAGACGATCTTCGGCAACCATGCTGCCCTTCTGCGTCACATGACCGCCAAGCCGGTTGCGCAGCGCCGCATGGACGAGGTGCGTGGCCGAATGGTTGGCACGGATGCGGTCACGCCGTTCGGAATCGACTTTGAGTTCCACTGTATCGCCGACCGCGACCTGGCCCGCCTCGATCCGCACCTGATGGGCGTGCAACCGGCCGAGCGGCTTGGCGGTGTCGGTGACGGTGGCCTTGAAGCCGCCGAGGCTCGCCATGGTGCCTGCATCGCCTGTCTGACCGCCGCTTTCACCGTAGAACGGGGTCTGGTTGGTGAGGATCACAACGTCGTCGCCCGCCGTGGCGCTTTGCACCTCGGCGCCGCCCTTGACGATGGCGACCACCCGGCCCTCGCCGCTGGTGGAGGCATAGCCGGTGAACTCGGTGGCGCCTTCGCGCTCGGCAATGTCGAACCAGACTTCGCCCGAAGCCGCCTCGCCGCTGCCCTTCCAGGCGGCGCGGGCGGCGGCCTTCTGGCGGGCCATGGCGGCATCGAACCCGGCCTTGTCGACCCCGATGCCGCGGGCGCGCAGCGCGTCTTCGGTGAGGTCATAGGGGAAGCCGTAGGTGTCATAGAGCCGGAAGGCGACCTCGCCGTCGAGCTCGCCGCCTTCGCCCAGATCGCCGGTCGCCTCGTCGAGCAGTTTGAGACCCTTGTCGAGCGTGCGGCGGAACTGCGTTTCCTCGCGCTCGAGCACCTCGGTGATCAGCGCCTGTCCGCGCTGAAGTTCGGGATAGGCGGCGCCCATTTCCGTGACCAGCGCGGGGACAAGGCGATGCATCAGCGGCTCGCTTGCACCCAGCAGGTGGGCGTGGCGCATGGCGCGGCGCATAATCCGGCGCAGCACATAACCGCGCCCTTCGTTGGAAGGCAGCACGCCGTCGGCCATGAGGAAGCTGGTAGACCGCAGGTGATCGGCAATGACCCGGTGCGAGGCTGCGGATTCGCCTTGTGCGGCGACACCGGTGATCGATTCCGACGCCGAAATCAGAGCCTTGAAGGTGTCGGTATCGTAATTGTCATGCACCCCCTGAAGCACGGCGGCGATGCGTTCGATGCCCATGCCGGTGTCGATCGAAGGCTTGGGCAGATTGCGGCGCGTCCCGTCAGCCTGCTGCTCGTATTGCATGAACACGAGGTTCCAGATCTCGACGAAGCGGTCGCCATCTTCATCGGGGCTGCCGGGAGGTCCGCCGAAGATGTGGTCGCCGTGATCGTAGAAGATTTCGGAGCACGGACCGCAGGGGCCGGTGTCGCCCATCGACCAGAAATTGTCGTTGGTGCTAATGCGGATGATGCGGTCTTCGGGCAGGCCTGCGATCCTGCTCCACAGGCCCGCTGCCTCGTCGTCGGTGTGGTAGACGGTGACAGTGAGCTTGTCCTTGGGCAGGCCCCATTCGCGGGTCAGCAAGGTCCAGGCGTGGGTGATCGCCTCTTCCTTGAAATAGTCGCCGAAGGAGAAATTCCCCAGCATTTCGAAGAAGGTATGGTGGCGGGCGGTATAGCCTACATTGTCGAGGTCATTGTGCTTGCCGCCGGCGCGGACGCATTTTTGCGAGGATGCGGCGCGGGGCGAGGCCGGGGTTTCGAGGCCGGTGAACACGTTCTTGAACGGCACCATGCCCGCGTTGACGAACATCAGCGTCGGATCATTGTAGGGCACCAGCGGCGCCGAAGGCGTGGCGGCGTGGCCATTCCTACTGAAATAGTCGAGGAAGGAGCGGCGGATGTCGTTCGTCGAGGTCATGGCCGTGCAGTTAGGCAAAGCGCGGGGTTAAGGCAATCCACCGCGCAAAAGCGCCGCTCCCAAGCGTTGCAGGCAGGTCACAGACCATGGCCAAAAGGTGCATGAAACGGGGGTCTGGAGGAGCCTGGAAGGGGTCTAGAGGGGGTCTAGAGGGGGTCTAGAGGGGTCTGGACGAGGCTAACCTCCACCTGCACCCCGCACCCCTTGCGCAACCGAAAAGCCGGCGCATGCATCCGCGAGGAGACACAGCGCCGGCGTTCCGATTTTCCGGACCGGGAGCGCTCACCACGCTCCCGTCATGTCCGCTTGGGGATCAGTCGTCAGAGTCCGCGTCCGGCCCTGTCATCATCTCCCCGGCGACCTGATCGGTGCGGCTGCGGATCGCAGCTTCCAACCGGTCGCAAACTTCCGGGTTTTCCTTGAGGTAGTTCTTGGCGTTTTCGCGCCCCTGCCCGATCCGGATCGAATCGTAGGAGAACCAGCTGCCCGATTTCTCGACAAGGCCCGCCTTCACGCCGAGATCGAGAATTTCACCGATCTTCGAGATGCCTTCGCCATACATGATGTCGAATTCGACCTGCTTGAACGGCGGCGCCACCTTGTTCTTCACCACCTTCACGCGGGTGGTGTTGCCGGTGATCTCGTCACGTTCCTTGATCTGGCCGGTGCGGCGGATGTCGAGCCGCACGCTGGCGTAGAACTTCAGCGCGTTGCCGCCGGTGGTGGTTTCCGGATTGCCGTACATCACCCCGATCTTCATGCGCAGCTGGTTGATGAAGATCACCATGCAGCGCGAGCGGCTGATCGATCCGGTCAGCTTGCGCAGGGACTGGCTCATCAGGCGCGCCTGAAGGCCGACGTGCGAATCGCCCATTTCGCCTTCGATTTCCGCGCGCGGCACCAGCGCCGCGACCGAATCGACCACCAGCACGTCGATCGCGTTGGAGCGCACCAGCGTGTCGGTGATTTCGAGCGCCTGTTCGCCGGTATCGGGCTGCGAGACGATCAGTTCGTCAATGTCGACGCCCAGCTTCTTGGCATAGACCGGATCGAGCGCGTGTTCCGCATCAACAAAGGCCGCGGTGCCGCCCATCTTCTGCGCTTCGGCAATCACGTGCAGCGCCAGCGTGGTCTTGCCCGAGCTTTCCGGACCATAGACTTCGATCACGCGGCCGCGCGGCAGGCCGCCGATGCCAAGCGCGATATCCAGACCCAGCGATCCGGTCGAAATCGCTTCGACCTGCATCGCTTCCTTCGAGCCCAGCTTCATCGCCGAACCCTTGCCAAAGGCACGATCAATCTGCGCGAGCGCGGCTTCGAGAGCCTTTTGACGATCCACGGCTTTTCTGTCCTCTTCGACCAATTTCAATTGGGTAGCCATCGCACGCGCTCCTTCGCTTGCCTAGAGGGCGGAAAGCAGTTTTCCGCCGCCGTTGACAGCCATGTATCGCATTTGTTCTCATGGAACAAGTGGGGAACGAAAATTTTCCTACAACGCGCTCAATCGCGTTCGGAACTGCGCAATTGCCAGTCGATCGTGCGGGTCCGGTTGGCCGGCACCGTCACCTCGACACTGCGGTAGCCGTTCTTCAGCACCACCTTTTCGCGCGGCACGCGGATCTCGAACTGGCTCGCCCAACCCAGTTGCAGCCGCACAGTCACAGGGTGCGGGTTGGCGTTGGAGAGTTCGGCGCGCATCGCGGTCCACTTGCGCCCGTCATCGGGCTTGGCATCCTCGTTCACCGCCGCACAGCGGGCGAAGACCTGCGCGCTTTGCGCCAGTTCCAGCTCGATATCGCGCCCGCGGGCATAATCACGCAGGGACACCGTTCCGGCCAGCTGCGGCCCGCGCGCGGTGGGTTCATAGAGCGTCATCTGACCCTGCGGCAGGGCGATGCCGAGGCCCTTGGCCACTTCGTTCTTGGTCACCAGCAGCAGGCTGGCGGGCTGCGGTTCGCCTCCCTCCCCGATCCATTCCCACGGATCGCACGGCGCCTGATAGAGGTAACGCGCCTTGACCGCGTCCTTGTTGAGGAAGGCGACCTGCTTCATCCCCTTGGCCGAAACGTCGATCCGCCCCGGCACGCGGAACAGCTTGAGATCGCCGAGGTCTTCCTCGTCGGCGGTGACGACGGCGACCGGCACGTCCATCATCGCCTCGGTTCGGCGCGATGCTGTCACAGTGATCATCTCGGCTGCCATCGGCGCGTAGGCCACGGGCGGCGGCGGCGGGGGCGGCACGGGGCTGTAATCGGGCACCGGCGATCCTTCCGCCGTGCTGCCGAAGGGGTAGCAGGTCAACTGCAACGGCTCTGCCACCGGGGGATCGGCCAGCCCTTCGAAATCGCTGTCGATATTGAGCTCGCCCGCGATGATCTGGAGCCGCGCCTTGTCAAAGCTCTGGCCATTGTCGTTGAGTAGAGTCAGCCAGCTGAGCAGCCGCAGCTCGAACTCCTCGCCCGCCCCCTTCCCGACACCCTTGTCCAGCATGGTGGCGACATAATTGGCCTGCCAGTCGAAACCCCATGCGAGGTAGGTGAGCGTCACATCATAGGTGCCGCCCGC
Organism: Erythrobacter sp. RANMB8; assembly: GCF_056848235.1. Taxonomy (NCBI): domain Bacteria; kingdom Pseudomonadati; phylum Pseudomonadota; class Alphaproteobacteria; order Sphingomonadales; family Erythrobacteraceae; genus Erythrobacter; species Erythrobacter sp. RANMB8. Next base: position 85,068 of record NZ_JBREHG010000002.1, on the reverse strand, counting down.
CTCCGAACGCGTATCGACCGAATAGACCGGCGCGGAGGACAATCCGGCGGGCACGCGGTCGAAGGTCAGCTTTTCGGGCAGGCCCGTACAGCGCACCGCTTCGAAGCCGGCTGAGGATTGCAGCACCAGGCCCCCGTCGGCCCGGGTGCGCACCACCGCCTGTTCGCTGCGCACCTCGCCGGTGGCGGGATTGGTGCGGGTGATGGTCACGCGGTTGCCGAGCGTGCCGTCCACCAGCGCGGCGGGCGAGAGGAGCTGGGCGTTGCGGTTCTTCTCGATCGTGCCGCCGGGCAGGCCGGTGACGATGGCGGAGACGCCCACCATGCCTTCGGCCACGCCTTCGAAACGGATCGTCGATTCGCCGGGGGGCAGCGTCACGCGGCGGGTTTCGCTGATCATGGCGAAGCCCTGCGGATAGTCACGCTCCAGCGCCTCGTCCACCTCGCGGTCGGGGTTGCGGTAGATCGACACCGAAAGATCGGTCGGCGGCGAGGCGTCCACCACCTCGCGCGCCCATGCAGCAGGGGCCAGTGGCACGGCGATGCCTGCCGCCAGAGCCAGCCAACAGGTCGCAGCGACGCGCACGGCCTCGCGCCCTCAATACCGCGTTTCGTAGGTCACGCGGATCACCCGCTCGCCTTCTGCGAGGACGGGGATGGTGTAGCGCCGCCGGTCGGCATTCAGCTGTTCGCCCTTGATATCCTCGGCGGTGACGCGGAAATCGTCGGCCCACCAGCTGCGATTGAGGCCGGTCTGGGTCACCTGCACCTCGACCGGCTCATCCTTGGCGTTGGTGAGGGTGTAGCGCATGGTGGTGCGGTAATAGGTCTTGGGCCGTTCGAGGGTGATGGTGCGCGTGGCTGCGCCATCGGTGACGCGGTAACGGGCGGTTTTCTCCCATTCGTCCGACGTGATCGTCTCGCGCTTTTCGACCTCGGCCTTCACGGTGATGTCGAAGGCTTCGCCGGTGACGAGCGAGAGTTCGCTGCCCATCGGGGTGTGGTCGATGGCGTTTTCGCCGATGAATTGCGGCGTGCCCTCGCTGTCACGCTGGTAGAAGCGCACCGTGCCTGCGGGGAGCGCATCGCCGAGACCCTGGTTCTTCGAGGAGGAAAAGGCGATGCGGCTTTCGGCGTTTTCGGCCTCGCTGTCGTTCTGCTGCCAATAGACCTCGCGCGAGTAGATCTTGCGCGCAGGCACGGCCTGCACGTCGAGGAAGCTGACCTGCTTGGTCTGGGCATTGGCGACGGTGGTGCGGCCCGCAATCGGGTAGAGGTAGAAATCGCCGAGCCGTTCGCGCGCGGCGGCCTCGGTCCCCGCACGGGTCATGCCGCGGCTGCCGAAGCTGCGCCCGCCGCCGCCGTTAGGGTTGCCCGCGACCAGCACGGTATCGGCGCGGTGGAAGGTGGTGCCGGTGTTGTTGGTCAGCGTCACCCAGCCCTGCATGTCGATGGTGCCGCCTTTCTCGTTGTAAAGCGCGACATAATCCGCGCTCCACCCCAGTCCGCCGGTGAGATAGCGCAGGTTGACAGGGCGGGTGCCGGCGCGGGCAGAATCGAGGTTGACCGACAGCGTCGGGCGGGCGCGCAGATTGGGCGGCACGCGGTCGAAGATCACGCGGACCGGCAGGCCATCGTCGCGCAGCACCTCGATCCGCTCGCCGATCTGGATCACCACCCCGCCTGCGGTGGAGAGCACCTTGGCGCGCTCGCGGGTTTCGATGCCGGTGGCAGGATTGGTGCGCAGGAGCGTGACGGTCTGGCCGACGGCCTTCTCCATCATCTTGGTGGGGGTCAGCAGATCGAAATCGAAATTCTGCTCGATGATCGTGGTGTCGGCCGCCGCGAAGCTGAGCGTTTCGGGGCGGATGCTGGCCGAGACATCGGGGAATTCGACCCGGCTGATCCCGCCCGCGATGTTCAATTGCCGCACATCCTGCACCAGCGTGGTGCCGCCGTTGTAGATGGTGAGCGAGACATCGCCCTGAGCAGTCGCATCAGGATCGGGGAGCGATTGCGCCGCTGCTGCGCCTGCGAGAAGTGCGATTGCCGAAAGCCCGCCTGTGCGGATCGATGCGCGTGTGATCATGCTGTCCCCTCCTGCCTCGGACGGGGATCATGAGCCACTTGTGCAATTTATCCAAGGTGAACAAAGCGGTTTCCCGCCGGAATCACGCCCCTGCACCCTGTTCGCTGCGCGCCTGCCGCAGCACCGCGCCGACCTTGTCGCCGATCGCCGCGACGCTGAAAGGCTTGGCGATGAAGTGCATGTCGGGGATGTCGATATCGCGGCGCAGCTGTTCTTCGGCATAGCCGGACATGAACAGCACCGGCATCTTCGGCAGCTGCTTGCGGATGGCGCGGACCATCGCGGGGCCATCCATCCCGGGCATCACCACATCGCTCACCACGATGTCGAACTGCGCCTTGCCCTCGGTGATCGCGGCCAGCCCCTCCTCGCCATTGGCAGCGGTGGTGACTTCATAACCCGCCCGCGTCAGCGCGCGTTCGGCGACGACGCGGACCATGTCCTCGTCCTCCACCAGCAGCACCTTGCCGCCCGCCGACCAGTCGGACGAGACCAGCTCCTGCACCGGACGCTTTTTGGGCACCTCGCCGCGGTGGACGGGGAAATAGACCGTGAAACGCGCGCCCGTAGGGTGGCCGGTCTTGTCGGTGATATTGTCGGCGAAGATGAAGCCGCCCGATTGCTTGACGATCCCGTAGGCGGTCGAAAGTCCAAGGCCCGTGCCCTTGCCCTGTTCCTTGGTGGTGAAGAACGGTTCGAACAGCTTGGGCAGCACATGCGGGGGGATGCCGCCGCCGGTATCCTGCACGATCAGCACGGTGTAATCGGCAGCGGGCAGCACTTCGGAACCCAGCTGGATCACCTGCTTTGCCTGCAAGGTCCGCGTGTAGAGCGAAATCCGCCCCGTGCCGTTCCCGCGCGACTGGATCGCGTCGCGGGCATTGACCGCGAGGTTCATGATCACCTGTTCCAGCTGCTGCGGATCGGCGCGCACCGGGCCCAGATTGCGGTCATGCTGGACGTAATAGGTGATCTTCTCGCCCAGCAGCCGCTTGATCAGCGGGCTGACCTCGCTCACCACGTCAGGCAGCTGGATGATTTCCGGCCGCAGCGTCTGCTGGCGCGAGAAGGCGAGCAATTGCCGCGTCAGCGCGGCGGCGCGGTTGGAATTGGCGCGGATCTGCTGGATATCGTCATAATCGCTGTCACCGGGAATATGGCGCAGCAGCATCAGATCGCAGGTGCCGATGATCGCGGTCAGCACATTGTTGAAATCATGCGCGACCCCGCCTGCCAGCTGCCCCACGGCCTGCATCTTGGTCGCCTGCGCGACCTGCCGCCGCAGCTGGTTTTCCTGGCTGGAATCGGCCAGCGACAGCAGCACCGCCGCCTCGCCCAGCCCGCGCACGCCCGCAAGGCCGAGGCTGACCGGCTCCTCGGGCGAATTGACCAGTCGCACCGCCACATCGCCGCTGGTCGCAGGCCCGCGTCCGTGGCGGCGCACCGCATCGGACAGCGCGGCCTTGTCTTCCCGCGTCACCAGATCGGTCGGGAACGGCGGCAGGCCCCGCCCTTCGCGGCCCACGCTGCGCAGGAACGCCTCGTTGCCGAACAGGAAGCGCCCGTCGCGGTCGGTCATGGCAAGGCCGAGCGGCAATTGCGCAAGCAGCGCATCGAGCTGCGCCACGCCCGCCTGCGATGTCCCGTCCCAGCCCGAACCGATGCCCACCCCGCTATCGATCAGCAGCATCAGCGAAGTCGCCTCGTCCGGCCCCGCCGGCGCGGTCTGGATTTCGGGATCGACCAGCGGAATATCCACCAGCGTCTGCGGCGTGCCGCCGCGCCCCTCGCGGGCGAAGAAAATCCGGTCGCGCTCGTCAGAGCGCAGGAAGCTGACAAAATCCTGCCCCGCCAGCGTGGCGCGTTCATCGCCCGCTGCCCGTTCGGCAAATCCGGCGCTGACCGCGCGGATCACGCCGTCAGCCGTGGTGATCGCGGTTTCGATCCCCGCCCGGCTCAGCATCTTGCCGAACGGCCCCGCCAGATCGAGCGCGCCAAGATCGGCCCCGCGGGCCCGCGCAATCGGGCGCAGGCGCCAGATCAGGTGATCCTCGCCCCGTCCGGCGCGCTGGGCGGAAATCTGCCATTCGTTTCCGTCAGGCGCCTCGACCGCCTCAAGCGCAGCCGTGCCATCACGCCAGGCATTGCGGGCGAGCAGCGTCACGGCTTCCAGCTGCGGGCGATCGAAAGGCAGCGCGGGCGGCGCACCGGCGGCGCCGAAGTGCTGGAGGAACAGGCTGTTGGCGCACACCATGCGGTTGGCGCGGTCGGTGATGGCGATAGCTTCGCCCGCACGCTCGATCGCGGCGACGGTCACCGTCCAATCGGGCGCGGCGAAGCTGTCAGTCTGCGGCTGGGCGCGCATCCGGTCAAACGCCGCCACCCCGCCCAGCAGCACGCCTGCACCCAGCACAAAGGCCAGCGCCACCAGCCAGCTGCCGGTGGCGAAAAACAGCACCAGCGCGCTCGCGAGCATGCCACCGCCGAGGACCGGCAGCAGCAGCGCGTTATCGCTAACGCCGCCCTGCTCGCTATCGGCAGGCAGATCGGGCTTGGTGTTTTTCGGGGTGCCGGTCAGGCGGGACAAGCGGGGGCTCCTGTAACGCAAGGCCCGCAATCGGGTGCGGGCCGTCAGCCCCGTCCTACTGCGAGCCGAGCCGCTGGTCGAGCCGTGCTTCCATAACCTTCAACCGTTTGGCGCGCCTGCGCGACACCACGGCGCGCCACACCCATCCGGCGACCAGATAGCCGACCGACGGCGTAACCACCGCCAGCACGATGAAGCCGAACGCGGTGGCGCCCGCCATCTGAAAGAAATCGGTCACCACCGCCCAGGCGCTGGTTTCCATATGGGCATTGGCAATCGCCGGCCCCGCCGCGTCGAGCCGGAGGGTGAAATTGCCGACCTTGTTCGCCACCACCAGCCAGAATGGCAGGGTGAAGGGATTGGTGACGAAAGTCACCAGCGCTGCCAGCGGCACATTCGCCCGCGATGGCAGCGCGAGGAAGGCGGCGAGGAAAATCTGCCCGATGGGAATGATGAAGGCCGCAAACAGCCCCAGCGCCACGCCGCGCGGCACCGAGCGGCGGGTAAAGCGCCACAATTCGGGCGACAGGAAGCGGTGGGCGATCGGCGCGAGATATTTGTTCTGCGCCATTTCCTCGCGGGTGGGCGTGTTCTTGCGGATGATGTCCATCGCCCAGGTCTTGGAGCGTCCGGCAATGGTGGGCTTTTTGGGAGGCGTGCTCATGCGTCCGCCCCCGAAAGGCGCACGCAGGCGGCAGAATCGCAAGAGGGGAACCGGAGCATCATGGTCAGCGCCCATATGGGTAGCACCACAAGACTGACCAGTAGGTGAATCGCGCGCCCATGATTTTTTTCGGCAGCCTGTGGTGGGCCTGCGATCAGCCCTTTTCGCGCATGAGCCGGGCCTTGTCGCGTTTCCAGTCGCGCTCCTTGATGCTGGCGCGCTTGTCATGGGTCTGCTTGCCCTTGGCGAGCGCCAGTTCGACCTTCGCCCGGCCGGTGCGGTTGAAGTAGACCGACAGCGGCACCAGCGTCATGCCCTTGCGCTCGACCGCGCCGAACAGCTTTTCGATCTCGCGTTCGTGCAGCAGCAGCTTGCGCGGGCGGCGCGGCTCGTGGTTCAGGCGGTTGCCGTGGCTGTATTCGGGGATGTTGGCGTTGATCAGCCACACCTGCCCGTCCTTCACCTCGGCATAGCTTTCGGCAATGCTCGCCTCGCCCGCCCGCAGCGCCTTGACCTCGGTGCCCTGCAAGGCGAGCCCGGCCTCGAAGGTGTCCTCGATCGAATAATCGAACCGCGCACGGCGGTTTTCGGCGACGATCTTGAGCTTGTCGAAAGTAACGGGTTTGGGGCGTGCCATGGGACGCGCGATGTAGGGGCTGGCGTGCGAAAAAGCGAGGGGCTTTAGGCGGGAAGCACGCCCGCAACCACCAGTGCCTCGTCAACCGCCTTCTTGGCCTCGTCCGAACATTCCACCAGCGGCAGGCGCACTTCGGGCTCGATCCAGTCATGCACGCGGCTGAGCGCATATTTCACCGGCGCAGGCGAAGCGTCGGAAAACATCGCGTAATGCAGCGGGAACAGGCGGTCGTTCAGCTGGCGCGCCTTCTTGAGTTCATTGGCGGCGATCGCCTCGTGGAATTCGGCGCACAGCCTGGGCGCGACATTGGCCGTCACCGAAATGCACCCGCGCCCGCCCGCTGCCGCGTGGGGCAGCCACAGCTCGTCATTGCCCGAAAGCTGGCAGAATTCGCGCCCGATGCCCATGCGGTGATCGGCGACGCGCGACAGGTCGCCGCTTGCATCCTTGATGGCGATGATCCGGTCGGGATACTTGTTGACCAGCGCCACCACGGTCTCGTCCTCGAGATCGGTGACGGTGCGGCCCGGCACGTTGTAGAGCACGATCGGCAGGTCGCTGTTTTCGGCGAGGAAGCTGAAATGGGCGATCAGCCCGCGCTGGCTCGGACGGTTGTAATAGGGGGCGACGCATAGCCCCGCCGCCGCGCCGGCCTTGCGCGAGAAGTTCATGTGCAGCAGCGCGTTGCGGGTGTCGTTCGAACCGCAGCCCGCAATCACCGGCACGCGGCCCGCCGCCTGTTCGATACAGACCTCGATCACGCGGTGGTGTTCGGCATTCGACAGGGTCGAAGCCTCGCCGGTCGTGCCGCAGGGCACCAGCGCGGCGCTGCCGTTCTCGATCTGCCAGTCGACCAACCGCCGGAACGCGGCCTCGTCAAACGTTCCGCCGCGAAAAGGAGTCACCAAAGCGGGAATGGAGCCGCTGAACATTGCCTTAGTCCTGCCTTCATCGTTAGATACCGGAATAGCCGGGCACCCCCACCCGTTACCCCTTCTGTTCAGCGCCTGATAAGGAGCCGATTGGCACTATGTCCAGCATGGTCCGTAATCTTATGACTTCCGCACGGATTATTGCTGCAATCGGGCTGGCGTCTGCCGCGCCGCTCGCCGCGCAGGAATTTGCCGCGCCTTCGGGGGACAATCTGGTGGCGCGCCAGCCTTCGGCCATGAACGCTGCGATTGCCCGCTGGGAAGTGCTGCAGGCCAGCACCCAGCACGGCTTTGCCGACTATGCCGGCTTCGTGATGGCCTATCCGAGCTTCCCCCGCATGGAGATCCTGCGCCTGCGGGCCGAGGCTGCGCTGGAGAAAGAGGCACCCTCGCAGGACGAGGTGATCCGCTATTTCGATGCCCACCCGCCGCTGACCAATGCGGGCCGGGCGCGTTATGCGCTGGCGCTGACCGCGACGCAGCGGCCCGAGGCCCTTGCCGAAGCGCGCAAGGCGTGGCGCGGCGGACAGATGGCCGATTCCATCGAGCTTTATCTGTCAGGCATTTACGGCGCGCAGTTCACGCCTGATGATCACGCGGCGCGAATGGATGCGCTGCTGTGGCAGGGCAAGGCCGACGCCGCATCGCGGCAGGCGATGAACCTGCCCGAGCCGGAGCGCCCGATGGCGCTCGCCCGCCTGTCGCTGCTGCGCGGTGCGCGGCCCGAAAGCGCCGGGCTTGCCGTGCCGGCCGGTTCGGAGCGCGATCCGGGCTATGTCTTCAACCTCGTGAAGCATCTGCGCGCCACCGGCCAGACCGGCGAGGCCGCACGGGTGTTTGCCACCCGCCCCGATTTTGCCCGCCCTGCCCGCGATGCCGAGGCCTTCGTCGGCGATCTGCTGGCGCTCGCCAAGGCGGGCGGCGCGCGCGATGCGGTGCAGGTGGCAAGCCGCACCGACGATCTGTTCGCGCCCGGCACCGATATCTCGACGCTCAGCTTCGCCTTGCGCGATCGCTACACCGATCTGATGTGGCTGGGCGGCACCCGCGCCCTGTGGGATCTGGGCGACGGAGCGGCGGCCGCGCCGCTGTTCCAGCGCTATGGCGATGCAGCCAAGACCCCGCTGACCAAGGCCAAGGGCTATTACTGGGCCGGCCGCGCCGCGCGCCAATCGGGCAACGAGGCCGCCGCCCGCGTCTATTTCGACATGGCGGCGCGCTGGCCCGATTATTACTACGGCCAGCTCGCGCTTTCGGCGCTGGGCCAGCCGATGCCGGCCTTTGCCCCGCTGCCGCAACCCGCGATGGACGCGGGCCTGCGCGCCGAATTCGAAGCGCGACCGCTGGTCAAGGCCATCCGCGCGCTCGCCACCAACCGCCGCGACTGGCGCACCGAGCGCCGTTTCTTCGAAGCGCTGGGCGATGAGGCCGACAGCCGCGAGGAAATGCTGATGGCAGGGATGCTTGCCCGCGAAACCGGGCTGGACGAAATGGCCGTGGTGCTGGGCATGAAAGCGGGCGAAAACGGTCTGGCCGGGCTGGAACGGATCGGCTTTCCCACCATCTCCACCCCCTCCTTCGTCAACGACTGGACGATGGTGCACGCAATTGGCCGACAGGAAAGCGAGTTCGACCGTAACCGTGTCTCCCACGCGGGCGCACGCGGGGTGATGCAGCTGATGCCCGGCACCGCACGCGAACAGGCAGGCAAGCTCGGCATCAATTACATGGCCGCCGATCTGACCGCGACGCCGCATTACAATATCCAGCTGGGCGATGCCTATTTCGCCCGCATGATGAGCTATTACGGCGGGGCCTATCCGCTCGCCGTGGGCGCCTATAATGCAGGGCCGGGGCGCGTGAACGAATGGCTGCGCAAGAACGGCGATCCGCGCACGGGCGCCATCGACTGGGTCACCTGGGTCGAGAAGATTCCGGCCAATTTCGAAACCCGCTATTACATCATGCGGGTGATCGGCAATGCGGTGACCTATTCGCACATGTATCCGGGCGAAGCGGGCCTGCCGCGCCCGGTCGATTCCTTCCTGCGCTGACCTCGTCCGATGAAACCTCAAGGGCCGCCGATCACGCCTGCGGGCATGGCCGCGCTTAAGGCGCGCTACGACCATCTGCTCGGCACCGAGCGTCCGGCGATTGTCGAGATCGTCAGCTGGGCGGCGGGCAATGGCGATCGCAGCGAGAACGGCGATTACCTCTACGGCCGCAAGAAAATGCGCGAGATCGACCGCGAGCTGGCGCACCTTGCCCGGCGGATGAAGGCGGTGCGGGTGGTCGATCCCGCCGCGCAGGTTGACCGCAGCCGCGTATTCTTCGGTGCCAGCGTCGAAATCGCGGACGAGGACGACAACCGCCAGACGGTAACGCTGGTGGGGGATGACGAACAGGATGCAGGCGCAGGGCGGATCGGGTGGAGTTCCCCCATGGCGCGGGCGCTGCGCGGGGCGAGCGTGGGCGATTGCCGCGTAGTCGCCCTGCCCTCCGGCACGCGCGAATGGGAGGTTCTGGCGATTGCCTATGATTAGGCTGGTCGCTCTTGCTGGCCTTGCGCTCGCCCTAGCCATCACGACGCCGCTGGCTGCGCGCGACAGCCTGGGCGTGTTCGACGGCTGGGCCGCGTTCAAGGATGCGCAGCCGGCGCGCTGCTATGCCATCGCCAAGGCGCAGGGGAGGCCCGCCGCGCCCGCCTATGCGACGGTATCGAACTGGCCCGACCGCAAGGTGCGCGGCGCGCTGCACATGGTGTTGTCACGCGAGGTGGCAGCCAAGGGCAATGTCCGGCTGACAGTGGGGGACAAGCGCTTCGACCTCGTCGCCAAGGGCCGCAATGCCTGGGCCAGGGACAGCCGCGATGACGCCGCAATCATCGCTGCGATCCGCTCTGCCTCGCGCATGAGCGTTTCGGCCACCAGCACCAAAGGCAGCGGCTTCACCGACCGCTATAGCCTGAACGGCGCGGCCACGGCGATCGATGCTGCGACCGTGGGGTGCGCCAAGCGCTGACTCGCCAAACGGCGCAAGGCGCACTATATGGCCGCCACCCATGGCCGACACTGCTCTCATGTCCATTCCGGGCCTCGTTGACCCGGTTCCCGCCACGCGCGACATCACGCCGCGCGCCGATGGCCGTATCGATCTGATCGGCCTGCCGCGCCCGCGCATCCGCGAGCTGTTTGCCGAGGCCGGGCTGGACGAAAAGGCCGCCAAGCTGCGCGCCAAGCAGGTGTTCCACTGGCTCTACCATCGCGGCGTCACCGACTTCGAGGCGATGACCGACATCGCCAAGCCGATGCGCCCGTGGCTCGCCGAACGCTTCGTGATCGGGCGGCCCGACGTGGTCGAGGCGCAGCATTCGGTCGACGGCACCCGCAAGTGGCTGCTGCGCACGGCTGACGGCCACGATTTCGAGATGGTCTTCATCCCCGACGAGACGCGGGGCACGCTGTGCGTCTCCAGCCAAGTCGGCTGCACCCTCACCTGTTCGTTCTGCCACACCGGCACGATGAAGCTGGTGCGCAACCTCACCCCCGGCGAGATCGTCGGGCAGGTGATGCTTGCCCGCGATGCGCTGGGCGAATGGCCGCGCGGGACGATGATCTCCGATGCCGACGCGATCGACGAGGATGACGAGGCGGGCCACTACACCGCCGACGGGCGCCTCCTCACCAATATCGTGATGATGGGCATGGGCGAGCCGCTCTACAATTTCGATCACGTGCGCGATGCGCTGACGCTGGTGATGGACGGCGATGGGCTCGCCCTGTCGAAGCGCCGCATCACGCTCTCGACCAGCGGCGTGATCCCGATGATGGAGCGCTGCGGGCAGGAAATCGGCGTGAACCTCGCGGTGTCCCTCCACGGCGTGCGCAAGGAAGTGCGCGACGAACTGGTGCCGCTCAACAAGAAATACGGCATCGAAGACCTGCTTCAGGCCTGCGCCGACTATCCCGGCGCGAGCAACGCCCGCCGCATCACCTTCGAATACGTGATGATCAAGGACAAGAACGACAGCGACGACGATGCGCGCGAGCTGGTCCGGCTGCTGCGGCAGTATAACCTGCCCGCCAAGGTCAACCTGATCCCGTTCAACCCCTGGCCGGGCGCGGGTTACGAAACCTCGACGCCGGAGCGCATCCGCGCCTTTTCCGAGATCGTGTTCCAGGGCGGTTTTTCGGCTCCCGTGCGCACCCCGCGTGGGCGCGATATCGACGCGGCCTGCGGCCAGCTGAAAACGACCGCGGAAAAGAAAAGCCGCGCCCAGCGCGACCGCGAGGCGGCTGCGGCGGCTACCGAGGGCGCTTGAGCACCGATCCGGCGACAATCGCGTTCTATCAGGACCGCGCGCCTTACTGGGTGTTCCATTCGGGCGAGCGGCACAGCCACCAGCTTGATACCTTCCTCGACCGGTTGCCCCCCGGCGGACGCGTGCTTGAACTGGGCTGCGGTGGCGGGCGCGATGCGGCGCGGATCAGGCAGCGCGGGTTCACGGTCGATGCGACCGACGCCACCCCCGCCCTCGTCAGGCGCGTCAACGAAGCCTTCGATCTTGGCGCGAGGGTGATGGCCTTCGACGAGCTGGAGGCCGAGGCCGCCTATGCCGGTGTCTGGGCCCATGCCAGCCTGCTGCATTGCCCCCGCGATGCCCTGCCCGATGTGCTCGTGCGCATCCGCCGCGCTCTGGTGCCGGGCGGCTGGTTCTTCTCCAGCTACAAGCTCGGCGACGGGGAAGGCCGCGACCTGCTTGGACGGCTGCACAATTTCCCCTCGCAAGAATGGCTGGTCGCCGCTTACGAGGCTCCCGGTTTCGTGATCGAAGCGCAGGAAACCTATGCGGGCAAGGCCAGTGACGGTACGCAGCGCGACTGGATCGATCTCATCGCGAGGACACCATGAAGCACATCGTCAGCGCCGTCTGCACCGGCACCGCCCGCCCCTTCAACGGCGCGGAGACCAGCGCGATTGCCAAACGACCCCGCGAAGGCGCGGTGCAGGTGCTGCACGAAGGGCTTGCACCCGACGAGCAGGCCGACCGCCGCGTGCATGGCGGGCCGGAGATGGCGCTGCACCTTTACCCGATCGATCACCATGAATGGTGGCGCGGGGAAATCGGCGATCACCCTGCCCTTGCGGAACCGGGCGGCTTCGGGTCGAACCTTGCCGTGAGCGGGCTGACCGAGGACATGGTGCATATCGGCGACCGCTTCCGCCTCGGCACCGCGCTGATCGAGATCAGCCAGCCGCGCCAGCCGTGCTGGAAGATCGAGCACCGCTTCGGCCACAAGGGCATGGTGGCGCGGATCGTCGAAAGCGGCCGCTGCGGCTGGTATTTCCGTGTGATCGAGCAAGGCGAGGTCGCCGCGGGCGATTCGCTCGAACGGATCAGCATCGGCGCGGCAGACTGGAGCGTTGCGCGGGTGTTTCACGCCATCATCGGCGGCAAGGCGAGCAAGGATGAATACGCCCAAATCGCCGTGCTGCCCGCGCTGAACCCGCATTGGCGCGAGAAAGCTGCAGCCCGTCTCGGCTGAGACACGGTTCACCTTGCGCATCCGCAAGATGAACAAAACTGGCCGTTTCCTGACAGCGCCATTCATCCCGCGTTCGACTTAACTGAACGAAAAAGGTCTCGCTCCATCGGGGAGCCGCCACAAGGGATAAGACCATGAAACACCTCGCCCTCCTTGCCGCCGCCGGTTCGCTGGCCGTGTTTGCCGCGCCGGCGCAGGCGGCCGAACTGCCCGCCGCACCGGCCTCCGCCACGATTTTTGCCGGCTATGACGCCGCCAGCCACCCTGTCTCGGCCACGGCCGGATATGATCGCGACCGCTGGGACGACCGCCGCGATCGCCGTCGCTGGAACGATCGCCGCCACCGCGATGACCGTCGCTGGCGCGACCAGCGCGGCGGTTACTGGCGCGGCGATGACGGTCGCTGGCGCTGCCGTCGCGACGACGGCACCACCGGCCTGCTGATCGGTGCCGGCGTCGGCGCGCTGCTCGGCCGCGAAGTCGACCGCCGGGGCGACCGCACGCTCGGCACCGTGCTTGGCGCGGTTGGTGGCGGGTTGCTCGGCCGCGAGATCGACCGGGGCGACGTCCGCTGCCGCTGAACATGACGGCCGGGCGGGCTTCCGGCTGACGACAAGCCCGCCCCGCCGCCCTGCGCTTTGCCTGCCCGGTAACATCGGGCAGCATCCGGACCTCTCCATCACGCAGACAAACCGAAAGGACCTGCCATGAAGAAGATCGCCATCCTCATCGCCGCCGGAGCCATGCCCCTTCCGCTGGCGACCCCGGCCCAGGCCGATCCGCCGCCCCACGCCCCCGCCTGGGGCAAGCGCGCCAAGGACCGCATCTATGACGATCGCGGCCGCTATCTCGAACCGCGCCGCCTGTCGCGCAATGACCGCATCTGGCGCGATGGTGACCGCTATTACTGCCGCCGCGATAATGGCACCACCGGTCTGGTGATCGGCGCAGGCGTCGGCGCGCTGCTGGGCCGCACGATCGACACCCGCGGTGACCGCTCCGCCGGCACCCTGCTCGGCGCGATTGGCGGCGGTCTGATCGGCCGCGAGATCGATCGCGGAGAGCTGCGTTGCCGCTGATGCCGCACTGACAGCAATCGGGCCGCGTGTAGCTCCCCGATTGAAGCGCGGCCCGCTCACTGTTAGCGCTGGCATCATGGCTCCAGCACACATGCATATTCCATGACCTGCCCCGCCGTTCTCGTGACCGGCGGGGCGACCCGTATCGGCGCAGCGATTGTCCGACGGTTTGCCGCTGCCGGCTGGCATGTGGTGATCCATTACCGCAGTTCGGCCACACAGGCCGATGCGCTGGCCGCGACCCTGCCCTCTGCCGAAACCATCGGCTTCGACCTGTGCGACGATGACACCGCCGTAGCCGCCGTTACCGCGCTGGCGGCGCGGCTGCCCGAATGGCGCTGCCTCGTCAATTCGGCCTCGGTATTCGATTACGACAGTGTAACCGCGCTCGATCCTGAGACGAACCGGGAGGCGATGCAGGTCAACGCACTTGCCCCCGCCCGCCTTGCGCAGGCCTTTCTCGCCCATGCCGCCGCCGCAGGGGGCGTGCGCAGCGTGATCAATGTCACCGACATGAAGATCGCCAACACCAACCCCGATTTCTTCAGCTACACCATGGCCAAGCACGCGCTGGCGGCGACCATCGGCATGATGGCCAAGGCCGAAGCCTTCGCCGGAGCGCGGGTCTATGGCCTTGCCCCCGGCGCGATCCTTGCCAGCCACGACCAGCGCGAGGAGGAGACCGATGTCTCCCACCGCATGAACCTGCTGGGCCGCAAGACCGGCGCTGGCGAGATCGCCGATGCCGCGCTGTTCCTCGCCAGCGGCGCGCTGAAAAGCGGGGAGAGCCTGTTCATCGACAGCGGCCAGCACCTGCTCGACCAGCCGCGCGACGTGATCTGGCTCGCCCGCGAGGCCGCCGGGGCATGAAGCAGCACGCGCTCTCCACCCGCCTGTGGCACTGGGTGAACGCGGGCGCGATCATCGTGCTGTTCATGAGCGGGCTGAACATCTCCAACGCCCATCGTTACCTCTATTGGGGCAATTACGGCTTCGATCCGGCAGATGCCTGGCTGAAAGTGGCGAAGTTCCCCGCCTGGGCCACGATCCCGCAGCATTACAACCTCGCCGTGGCAAGGGACTGGCACATATTGGCGGCGTGGCCCTTCGCGATCGGCTTGCTGTTCATCTGGATCGCGATGCTGGCGAACGGGCATTTCCGCCGCAGCCTTGCAACCACCCCGCGCGACTGGACGCCGGGTGCGATGATCGCCTCGCTCAATTCCCATACGACGGATGCCGGGGGCTACAATCCGGTGCAGCGCATTCTCTACGGCATGGTGTTCGGCGTGCTGCTGCCGCTGATGGTGGTCACCGGCCTTGCGATCAGCCCGGGGTTCGAACCTGCCGCGCCGTGGATGGTCGAGGCGCTGGGCGGACGGCAGAGCGCCCGCTCGCTCCACTTTGTGGCCGCATGGGGCCTGTTCGGCTTCTTCGTGATCCACATCGTGCTGGCGCTGGCCAACTGGCGGCTGATCGCAGCGATGATCACCGGCGGCAAGCCCGGCGAGGAGCGCGGCCATGCCTGACCTTCCCCGCCGCTCGCTGCTCGCCGGGATCGCTGCGCTGGGCGTCGGTGCCTGCGCGAAGATCAACGACAGCGAGGCGACCCAGAGCCTGATCGACGCTGCCGAGAGCTGGCACCGCACCGCACACCGCACGCTGGCGGGGCGGCAGGCGCTTGCGCCCGAGTATGCGCCGCAAGACCGTTCCCCCACCTTCAAGGGCAATGGCTCGCTGACGGTGGATGATCCGGCGTATCGCGATCAGCTGGCCAAGGGCTTTCCCGACTGGGTGCTGACCGTCGGCGGGCTGGTGGAACAGCCGCTGTTCTTCACCCTTGCCGATCTGCGCGCCCTGCCGCAGCGCAGCCAGATCACCCGCCATGATTGTGTCGAGGGGTGGAGCGCCATCGGCGAATGGACGGGGCCGCAGCTGTCGACCCTGCTCGATGCCGCCCGCGTGCGCGAGGATGCGAGGTTCATCGTGTTCCGCTGTGCCGACCGCCTTTATGGCCGGGACTATTACGAGAGCATCGACATGGTCGATGCCTATCACCCGCAGACCATCATTGCCCACGCGCTGAACGGCGAACCCCTGCCCGAAAAGAACGGTGCCCCGCTACGGGCGCGGATCGAACGGCAGCTTGGCTACAAGCACGCCAAGTTTCTCACCGCGATCGAGGCGGTGGCGAGTTTCGACGATATTGGCGGCGGCAAGGGCGGGTTCTGGGAGGATCTCGCCGGTTACCAGTGGTATGCGGGGATCTAGGCTGTATCGACATCCAGATGATGACGCGCCGAAAATGGGGCGATTTCCGGACCCGGAGCGCAGCGGCCTTTCTGGCCGTGAGCACCGGAATGCCGGAAAGCGGGGCATTTGCAGGCCGTCAGGGCTGGATGTCGATGCAGCCTAGGCCGGGTAGCGCCAGTTCATCTCTTGCCAGTCGTTGCGGATCATCTCCTCAAGCACGGCAAGGTCGATATCGGCCAGCTTGTTGACATAAAGGCAGCTTTTGCCGCGTGAGTGCTTTCCCAGCCGCTCAAGCGCGTCACCGTGTTTCTCTCCCGTCTCCGCATCGCAATACCCGCCCATCAGGTAGATTGAATGCTTGGCTTTGCGAGGGCTGAAGCCGGTGCGCATCCAGTGCACATCGCGCCCGCTCTCATAGGTGGTGCGCACTTCGCCGTAGCCGATCATCGTCGGCCCCCACATCTTCGGCACCTCGCCCGTCACCCGGCGGAACAGCGCGTCGAGCACTTCGGCGTCGGCGCGTTTGGCCGGCGGCTCTACCGCAGCGATGAACGCTTCGACCGGAACGTCGGTGATGGTGGTCTTGGCCTCTGCCATGCTGTCAGCCCTCCCCTTGCGCCCTTGAACAGGCATGCGTTGCGGCTATCCTTCTAGCACGGAAAACGAAGAAAGGCGCCTTATGAGCAAACCCCTTCTCGATCGCTTCCTGTCCCGCGCCGTGCGCAAGGGCCGCCTTGGCGTGGTGTTTGCCGATGGCAGCTCTGCCACCTTCGGCACCGCAGCGGCAGGATTTCCCGACATCGTGATCCGCTTCACCGATGCCGGCGTGCCCCGCGACATCGTGATGGACCCGCGGCTTGGCGCGGCAGAGGCCTTCATCGATGGCCGCCTGCTGATCGAGGAGGGCGATGTCATGGGCCTCGTCAGCCTGCTGCGCGCCAATAATGCGTGGGACAAGGGCGGCGATCTGGTCCGGCCCGGCACGATCAAACGGCTGGTGAGCCGCGCCGGCTTTGCCGCCGAACAGATCAACAACCGCGTGCGTTCGCAGCGCAATGTCGCGCACCATTATGACATCGGCAATGATCTCTATGCGCTGATGCTGGATGGTGAACACTGGCAGTATTCCTGCGCCTATTGGGCCGATGGCGTCACCACGCTGGCCGAAGCGCAGGGCGCAAAACTGGCGCATATCGCGAAAAAGCTGGCGCTGACCGCCGGACAGCAGGTGCTTGATATCGGCTGCGGCTGGGGCGGGATGGCGATCCATCTGGCAAGGGCGCACAATGTCCATGTCACCGGCATCACCCTGTCCGAAGAACAGGCTTCGCTCGCCCGGCAGCGGGTGCAGGCAGCGGGCGTGGCCGACCGGGTCACGATCCTGCTCGAAGACTATCGTGACACCGCCGCTTCGGGCCGCCGGTTCGACCGGATCGTGTCGGTCGGCATGTTCGAACACGTGGGCCGGGCGCAGTTCGACACCTTCTTCGCATGCTGTGCACGGATGCTGGAGGATGACGGCGTGATGCTGCTCCACACCATCGGCCGGTTCGGCGGGCCGGGCACCACCGATGCCTTCACCCGCAAATACATCTTCCCCGGCGGCTATATCCCCGCCCTTTCGGAAACACTGGCCGCCAGCGAGAAAGTGCGCCTGATCGCCTCGGATATCGAGACGCTGCGGCTGCATTACGCCAGGACGATCCGCTGCTGGTATGCCAACTGCCTCGCCCACCGCGATGCGATCATCGCCATGCATGACGAGCGGTTTTTCCGGATGTGGACCTTTTATCTCGCCGGAGCTGCGACAGTCTTCGAACATGGCAGCATGTGCAATTACCAGATCCAGTACATCCGCAGCCGTCATGCCCTGCCGGTCACGCGGGACTATCTGCTCGGCCAGAATGCTTGACAAGGCGGGGAGCGGCTGCGACCGGCGCTCGCGCCTTTTCATATCAGGAACCCCACCATGGCCCAACCCCAGAAAGTCGTCCTCGCCTATTCGGGCGGTCTCGATACCAGCGTCATTGCCAAGTGGCTGAGCGTGGAGCGCGGGCTGGAGGTCGTGACCTTCACCGCCGACCTGGGGCAAGGCGAGGAAATCGAACCCGCCCGTGCCAAGGCCAAGGCCATGGGCATTGCCGACGATCACATCTTCATCGAAGACCTGCGCGAGGAATTCGTGCGCGATTTCGTTTTCCCGATGATGCGCGCCAATGCCCGTTATGAAGGCGACTACCTGCTCGGCACGTCGATCGCCCGCCCGCTGATCTCCAAGCGGCTGGTCGAGATCGCGCATGAAACCGGCGCCGATTTCATCGCCCACGGCGCGACCGGCAAGGGCAATGATCAGGTGCGCTTCGAACTTTCGGCCTATGCGCTCGATCCGGACATCAAGGTGATTGCCCCGTGGCGCGAATGGGATCTCACCAGCCGCACCGCGCTGATCGCATGGGCGGAAAAGCACCAGATCCAGGTCCCCAAGGACAAGCGCGGCGAAAGCCCGTTTTCGACCGATGCGAACCTGCTGCACACCTCGTCCGAGGGCAAAGTGCTGGAAGACCCGTGGCAGGAAACCCCCGACTACGTCTATTCGCGCACGGTCAATCCCGAAGACGCGCCCGACACGCCCGAATACATCACCATCGATTTCGAAAAGGGTGACGGTGTCGCCCTGAACGGCGAGACGATGAGCCCCGCCACGCTGCTGACCGCACTCAATGAACTGGGCCGCAAGCATGGCATCGGTCGGCTCGATCTGGTCGAAAACCGCTTCGTCGGTATGAAGAGCCGCGGGATGTACGAGACCCCTGGTGGCGAAATCTACGCCCGCGCACATCGCGGGATCGAACAGATCACGCTCGATCGCGGCGCCGCGCACCTCAAGGACGAGCTGATGCCGCGCTATGCCGAACTGATCTACAACGGCTTCTGGTTCTCGCCGGAACGCGAGATGCTTCAGGCCGCGATTGACCATTCGCAGGACAAGGTGACCGGCACCGTGCGGCTGAAGCTCTACAAGGGGCTGGCCAGCGTGGTGGGCCGCAAATCGCCCTATTCGCTCTATTCCGAAGCGCACGTCACCTTCGAAGACGACGCCGGTGCCTATGATCAGAAGGATGCGGAAGGCTTCATCAAGCTGAACGGCCTGCGCCTGCGTCTGCTCGCGCGCCGCAACCGCGACGCCTGATCGCATTTCCGGTGGGAAACACCGAGTCGCCGCGCGCGTCGCGGCGGCGTGGAGGCTATGATCCGGTGATGCGGCGGCCTTGTGGTTCCCGGGATGGGCTCGCGTCGCGCTGAATGCGACGAAGCGTTGACTTATCCACCCTCGTCCACAGGCGAGTTGCTTGAAAGTGGAAAACTCGGGCTTCCGGTTGTTGTCAGAACGCCGATTCAGGCGCACTTTGAACCTGTCTTCGGGACACGAAGCAACCGGAACGAAAAGCCGCAAGGCCTTGAAGTTACCGGGGTTTTGATCCCAGGGATGGCGGTGGAACCAGTCCCCGCGCTCATCGAGAGACGGCATGCAAGAGGCTGCGGCCAAATGCAAGCAGGCTCGTTTGAGAAGAGCGCGACGCGGTAACACCGGACAGGTCAGGAACCTGGGCAGGCAGAAATGCAGCGGAACGGCGAAAGCCCCCAACCCGTCGCAATTCAGCCGGTTAAAGGGACAAGACCTCGGCCAGGCGACTGCGCATGGCAGCGGAAAGCGGGCAGCCTTCGGGCAGAAGCGCAACGCGGCAGGGCAGGAGCGAAAGCCGGATGCCGGCGCGAGCGCCGGTGACAAATCTCTGGCAAGGCCGGTCGCAAGACGCAGGCAGCAAGAGGCTAGACATCGGGCGCCAAGCATGGCCCGCGAGCAAACGGAGCTGAAGGTTCGCCGGAAGCATCGCTAGCGGAGGGTCATCCACACGCCGGTGAGAGTGGGGTCGGCAGCAATGCCGGCCCCATTTGCATTGCGCCAACCCTTGCGCCGTTGCCTCCGGATACCCCGCCATCGCATCGCGCCTCTGCGAGTCGTGGTCATCAGAAATCCGCAATTCCCCCTATCGCACGACAACCACCGCCATCGTTTCGCCGCATTTGAGGGGCGCTTCGTGCCGCAAACGCGCATCACCGGCGATGAAACGCAGGCCCGGTTTGCTTTCGGTAAGCATCCCGACCTATCCGCCGCGCCATGCGGAGGGAAAATCGCATCCCGGCCTTGCGTGCCATCAGCCTGCAATCGGCGGTTATCGCCGCTTTGCTGGGTTTGGCGCCGCTTGGTGCCTCCAGTGCGGCCTCGCCCGATGCCGGTGCCTTGCGGGCCGAACCGGCTGCCAGCGCGGCTGTGATCGAGCTTGTTCCGCTCCAGCCTTCGGCAGACGTCACTGTCCCTGCCCCGACGCCCGAAGCCCCGTCTGCCCCGCAGGAAACCGTGCTCGGCAGTGGCAGCGCATCCTATTACGCTGCCAAGTTCGATGGCCGCCGCACCGCCAGCGGCGAGGTATTCGATAATGACGCCATGACAGCGGCGCATCGCACCCTGCCCTTCGGCAGCCTTGTGCGGGTGCGCAATCCGGCCAACGGCAAAAGCGTGGTGGTGCGGATCAATGATCGCGGCCCCTTCACCCGCGGCCGCCTGATCGATGTCAGCCGCGCCGCTGCCGACGAACTGGGCATGGTTGCCCGCGGCCACGCCACGGTGGAACTGGCGCTGATCGAAGACTGATCGCGCGCGGGCCACCTGCAACGGCCTCTTGCGCACGCCTCTCCCGCAGCTAGTTAGTCTCCTGCAAACACGATCCTGACGGCATGCGCCGCCAGCGCGTCTGCGGGGGAATACGGCCATCACTCTCACACTGATAATGCTCTATGTCGCCGCCCAGATCGCGCTGGCGGTGTGGGCCGGACGCGGGGCAAGATCCGATGCCGATTACCTCGTCGCCGGACGCAGCCTCGGGACGGGCGCGGTCGGCATGTCGCTGTTCGCGACGTGGTTCGCCTCGGAAAGCCTGATCGCAACCTCGGGCGAAGTCGCCCGCGACGGGCTTGCCGGCGCCCGCGCAGAACCCTTTGCCTATGCCATCGGCATCCTCGCGATCGCGCTGTTCTTCGCCTACCGGCTGCGCAGCGGCGGGTTCATCACCATCGCCGATTTCCTGCGCGACCGCTTCGGCCCGAAGACCGAGGGGCTGGCCGCCATCGTCATCGCCCTGTCGGCCACCACCTGGTCGGCCGCGCAGCTGTTCGCCTTCGCCACCATCATCGCCAGCGCATCGGGCCTCGATTTCACCACCGCGCTGATCGGGGCGACGCTGCTGGTGATGACCTATACCCTGTTCGGCGGGCTGGCGGGCGACGTGGTGACCGATATCGTGCAGGGCGCGATCATCATCGCCGCGATCTGCGTGCTGTTCGCGCTGATGGTCGATGCATCGGGCGGTGTGACCGCGATGCTCGCCGCCGCCCCGCCGACAGCGTGGAGCTTCACCGCACCCGGCGAAAGCTGGATCGACCGGGTGGAGCTGTGGCTGATCCCGATCGCCGGCACGATGGTGAGCCAGGAGGCGCTGTCACGCACCCTCGCCGCCCGCTCGCCCGAGGTGGCGCGCAAGGGGGCCATGCTGGGCGCGGCGATCTACCTCACGGTCGGCCTGATCCCGGTGAGCCTCGGTCTGTTCGGGCCGCAACTGGCGCCGGTTCTGGGCGTGACGCTGGGTGCGGACGAGGCCTATCTGCCCAGCCTGGCCGAGGCCTTGTTCCCGCCATGGCTGCTGATCATCTTCACCGGCGCGCTGGTCTCGGCCATCCTGTCCTCGGTCGATTCCGCGTTGCTGGCGGTGTCGGCGGTGATGACCGAAAGCGGGTATCGCCGGATCAACCCCGCCGCCTCGCCGCTGTCGATGCTGCGCGCTGCCAGAGCCTCGACCGTGGGGGCTGCGGCGGTGGCCGCGTTGGTCGCGGCGCAGGGGGAATCCTTGCGCAACCTCGTGCTCGATGCCGGAGCGATTGCCGCTGTGCTGGCGGTGCCGATCATCGTCGGGCTGGCGCGGTGGTCGGCGTCCGGACGGGCCGCGACAGGCGCGATCATCGCGCAGCTGCTGGTGCTGACGGTGCTCGACTATGTGATGGGCGTGCCGGGCGCGTTCCTGTGGATGATCGCGGCGGGCGCGGCGGTCTTTGCCCTCATCACGCTGGCACACCGGAAACCCGCCCCTGCCCGCGCCTGAGCGGCCGAAGGGAAAGCGCCCTCGCCCACGTTAGGCTCCTGATTGTTCTTACAAAGCTAACTCCGTTCAGGACTCATCCCTAGTGGCCGCAGGTATCCCCGGCGGCCAGACACAGGATGGCGGCGGGGGCGCAACGGGAGCGAGACACGGTGTTCTATCTGCATATTCCCAAGACCGGCGGCCAGACGCTGGCCCGCCGGCTGGCCTCGGCCTTCCCGCCCGGGCGCGCCCATTTGCAGCAGGACCAGTTCACCTTTCCGGACGACAGCGCCGCCCTCGATAAGGTGCTCAAGCGTCACGATTTCGTCGAGGCGCATGTCACCGGCGAACTGCTCGCCGGACGCCGGATTGCCGACCTGCTGGTGACGGTGCGCGATCCGGTGGCGCAGATCATCTCGAACTACCGCCACATCCGCCGCGAGCCGCACCGTCGTCTGTCCCGCGCAGCGCGCGAGCTCGATCCGGGCACGTTTTTCGACCATTTCGGTGACTTCTTCGCCGACTTCCAGACGCGCTACCTGCTCTCGGCCTTCATCCCGCTGGGGCTGGAGGAGCAGCGCCTCGGGATCTGGCACACCGCCTCGCGCCACCTGCCCGCGATCCTCGACAAGGTGCGCTGGCTGGTGCCGACCGCGCGGATCGACGCCTTTGTCCCGCTGTGGGAGGTCGAGAGCGGGCGGCGTGTGGCGGAGCCTGCCTATGCCACCAACCACGCCCCGCCCGACGATGTCGATCTCCCCGCGCTGGAGGCTGCGATCCGTTCCCGCATCGGCCTGTTCGCGCTCGACAACGTGCTCTACCAATATGCGCAGAGCCGCTTTGCCGCGTGGTCCGCGGCGGTGGCGGAGCAGCGCGCGCCGTGGAATTACCCCGCCAACGCCTCGCAGGTGTTCCGCCGGGGCACGAGCGGCGTGTGGCTGCGCGAGGGGTGGTATCCGGCCGAGCCGACGGCGATTGGCCCGGGCCACTGGGCCGGCCCCTCGCGCCGCAGCGATCTCGCCATCCGTCGCACCAAGGCCCTGAACCGCCTGAGTTTCGAGGTGCTCGTGATCAACGGCATCACCTTTGCCGATATCGCCGCGCATGATGCCGCGACCTTCGCCCCCTTGCCCGTGCGGCGCGAGGAGGTGGCGCGGGATCGCTGGCGGTATCACGTCGATCTGTCCGCCCTGCCCGAGGATTGCGGGGTGGCGCTGATGGTTCCCGATTGCCTTGCCGCGATCAATGTCTTTCCCGCGGGCGAGCATGCGGGGCTGGAGCGGCGGAGCTTTCTGGCGGCGGGGTGGAGCCTTGCCGAAGCGCCGGTCGCAAGGCCCTCCCCGCGAAAAATCGAGCGGGCCGAGGGGCTCGCCGGGGCCGAGGCCCTGCCGGCAGAGTAGCGGGGGTCTAACAGGGGTCTAAAGGGGGTCTAAAACGGGCTGGCGGAGCAATGTTTCACGCCTAGCGCCCTGTTATCGCGTGATTTTCAATGTTTCACGCGGGGTTGAGGCCGTGTTGCCGCGGGGCCGTGCACTGCTGCCCCTCTGCCCTGCCCGCCCCCGACCGACGCCGTGGCGGCGATGCCACAAGCGCGGGCGCCGTCACCAAAGCACAAGCAAACCGCCCCGCCCCCGCAGGCGCACCCCCTCACCACCGCCCCGAGGCGCTTGCGCATGGCCCGCGAGCGGGGAGCCGGAGAGCGAGCGCAGAGCTCGGGCGCGGGGTGAGGCCTGCGCGTGCAGGCTGACGCCTGCGCGGGAGGGTATGTCGGGGGTGGGGTGTAGGAAAGGGGGACTCGCGGAGCAGAGCACTTGAGACGGATTCGTGGTACGAATTTGTCAGGGGATTGTTCGTTGAGTAGTGACGATAACGAACTTGGAATGGGGCGCAAAAGCATGAAGGTAATCGAAACACTTGGGAGTGGCGGCTTCGGCATCGTTGAACTGGTGGAAGATGGGGAAGGACAGCGATTCGCACGCAAACGCTTCTCCGTGGCCCAGCAACTGCCGCCCGATTTGATCGAGAATGTCAGAAAGCGCTTTATTCGAGAGGCGCAGCTACAATCCGGGATAAACCATCGCCATATCGTACCAATCGTTGGCGTGGATCTTGCGGGCGAAGCGCCTTCCTATCTTATGCCTGTGGCCGTCTCGACGCTAGAAAAAGACATCGCAAATAAAGTTGTGACGCAGGCAGAACTCCTCTCTGTCGTCTCTGACATCGTCTCAGGCCTAAACGAAATGCACTCTATGGAAATGTACCATCGCGATCTGAAGCCACAAAATGTCCTACGTTTCGAAGATGAAGATGGGGAAACATTTTACGCGATTAGCGACTTTGGCTTCGTTTCACTTAACGACTCACGCCTATCAGCGTTAACGCATACTGGGATGGCGAAAGGTACTGACTATTACACGGCCCCAGAGATTACCAAGGATTTGCGCCTCGCTAGCGCAGCAACTGATATCTATTCCTTGGGATGCATCATGCATGACGTTGTCGGCGCAGAAGACCGGATACCTTGTGGAGAAATCAAGGAAACCACTCCGTTCGGCCCGCTGCTTCGGAATTGCACGCGGAGCATTCCACAAAAACGCTTCAAGTCTGTAGCAGCTGTGCGGGACGTGCTGGCTTCCATCGACGCTGAGCTACCCCCAGCAGAGAATGCAGATACGGTAAACTTAATCGAAGCTCTCGAGAACGGAGATATTAACAAAAAAGTTATTGATGAGATCGCAGATTTTTGTGAAGATAATTTAGATACAAACGATGGAAATCTCCTTTTCCGTCGAATAACAATCGATAATATTGACGAAATGTATAAAATAGATCCTTTGAAATCAAATCAAATTGGGTTGATTTTTTCATCTTGGGTAGCCGAGGGTTCGTTTAATTTTGATTACTGCGATGTCTTAGCAGACCGACTTTCCTGCTTTTTCAGAAACGGAGATTTAGCTTTACAAGCGGAATGCTTGTTGGCGCTTCTAAAGATGGGTACGGCGCACAACCGCTGGTACGTCGAAAGAAAATTCATGCGACTATCCGGACCTACTATGGAGACCGCCTTAGCCAAGAGGTTCGTTGTCGAGCTGAAAGCTACTGGAGGAGAAATCTGCTCAACGGTCGACCACCTAGAAAGTTCAATCGGAGTGAGTCGAACGGGATTACATCCACTAATCGTCGATGCGTTAGAGAGTATCTGCGGGTGACTTCGTTCGCGCACTACACAGATCGCGGCCCCCGATCTCAAAACGAAGATCGCGTCATCGATTTGCAGTCGTCAACTTTTCGCCTGATTGGCGTAGCCGATGGACTTGGTGGTCACCTTGGTGGCGCCGAGGCCGCAGGCATCGTGGCTACGATCGCCCTTACGTGCAAAGAAGCAAGTGCCTCTGCACTTGCAGAAGTGCTGAAGCGCGCGCACGATAAGATAAGGAGCGTGCAGTCGCAAAACGAGAAATTGCGATCCATGGGAACGACCGCCACCATTGCTGCAGTCAGCGACTTAAAATTGAGCGGCGCGCATGTTGGCGATACCCGATGCATCCTGCAGAGAAAAGATGGGATCATTCGACTTACTCAGGAGCACACCGAAGCGTTCCGATTATTTAAGTCAGGCAAGCTATCAAAAACCGAGTACGAAAACTATCCTCGCAGAAACATTCTCGATAATGCATTAGGATCTCAGAAAGCCCCATACATTGATGAATTTAACTATGACCTAGAACCTGGTGACAAAATTGCGATTGTATCGGATGGAATTCATGAGATATTGAAGTTACGAGAAATGATCCCTCTTTTCAAAAGTGCAAACAATGCTCAAGAAATTGTTGAAAATATAATTTCTCAAGTCACAGCAAGAGGCCCTGAAGACAACTTCAGTATAGTCACGGCAGTGGTAGGATAAATCGGCGATTACCTAAACGATTTACCGCCTCATCCCCTCGCTCAAGATCGGGGCGGGTTTCAATATAAATCCGAGCACCGCCCCCTTTGTGGCTTTGTGGCTTTGTGTGAGCCAAAAAGCCGAACCCCGGCCTGCGCCGGCGTGACGGGTGGTTGGGGTAGCCGCAGCCGCCCCTCCACCATCCTTCGGATGGTCCCCCTCCCCTTGAGGGGAGGATTGCGCTTGTCTCTTGCCCACCCCCGGCCCCTCCCGCAAGCGGGAGGGGAGTTTGGATTTATTTCGCCAGCAGCGGCTTGAGATACTGCCCCGTAAACGACCGCGGCTCCTTCACCACCGCTTCCGGCGTGCCCACCGCGACAATCTCCCCGCCGCGCACCCCGCCCTCGGGGCCCAAGTCGATAATCCAGTCGGCGGTCTTGATCACGTCGAGGTTGTGCTCGATCACCACGACCGAATTGCCGCCCTCGACCAGCCGGTGCAGCACTTCGAGCAGCTTTCGCACATCCTCGAAATGCAGGCCGGTGGTGGGTTCATCGAGGATGTACAAGGTCTGGCCGGTGCTGCGGCGGGCGAGTTCCTTGGCCAGTTTCACCCGCTGCGCCTCGCCGCCCGATAAGGTCGTCGCCTGCTGGCCGACCTTGACGTAGCCGAGGCCGACTTCGTTCAGCATCCGCATCTTCTCGCGGATCGACGGCACGGCCTTGAAGAACTCCTCGGCATCCTCGATCGTCATGTCGAGCACGTCGGCGATGGAGTGGCCCTTGAACTTCACCTCCAGCGTCTCGCGGTTGTAGCGCTTGCCGTGGCATTCCTCGCAGGTGACGTAGACATCGGGGAGGAAGTGCATCTCGATCTTGATCAGGCCGTCGCCCTGGCACTTCTCGCAGCGGCCGCCCTTGACGTTGAAGGAGAAGCGCCCCGGCTTGTACCCGCGCGCGAGGCTTTCGGGGAGGCCGGCGAACCAGTCGCGGATCTGGGTGAAGGCGCCGGTGTAGGTGGCGGGGTTCGATCGCGGGGTGCGGCCGATGGGGGACTGGTCGATCTCGATCACCTTGTCGCAATGTTCGAGGCCGGTGATCGCGTCATGCGCGCCCGCGATCACGCGCGCGCCGTTGAGCACGCGGGCGGCGCCGGCTTGCAGGGTGTCGATGGTGAGCGAGGACTTGCCGCTCCCGCTGACGCCTGTGATGCAGGTGAAGGTGCCGAGCGGGATCTTGGCGGTGACGCCCTTGAGGTTGTTGGCGCGGGCGTTCTTGACCGTGATGTGCTTGCCATTGCCCTTGCGGCGGGTGGCGGGCACTGCGATCTTGCGCTTGCCGGTGAGGTAATCGGCGGTGAGCGATCCCTTGGCCTTGAGGATGTCCTTGAGGCTGCCTTGGGCGACCACCTGCCCGCCGTGCACCCCCGCGCCGGGGCCGAGATCGACGATGTGATCGGCGGTGCGGATCGCGTCCTCGTCATGCTCGACCACGATCACGGTGTTGCCGAGATCGCGCAGGCGTTTGAGGGTTTCGAGCAGGCGGTCATTGTCGCGCTGGTGGAGGCCGATGGAGGGCTCGTCCAGCACGTAGAGCACGCCCGACAGCCCGCTGCCGATCTGGCTGGCGAGGCGGATGCGCTGGCTCTCGCCCCCCGACAGGGTGCCGCTGGTGCGGTCGAGGTTGAGGTAATCGAGGCCGACGTTGTCGAGGAAGCCGAGCCGCTCGTTGATCTCTTTCAGGATGGCCTTGGCGATCTGCGACTGCTGCGGAGTGAGCTGCGCGTCGAGGGCAAGGAACCACGCCTTGGCGTCCGCGACGCTCATGGCGACGGGGGTGGCGATATCGGTCCCGGCGACCTTGACCGAGAGCGCCTTTTCATTGAGACGCTTGCCGCCGCAGGTCTCGCAGGGTTGCGCGGTTTGGTACTTGGCGAGCTCCTCCTGCATCCACGCGCTTTCGGTCTGCATCAGGCGGCGGTTGAGGTTGCCGATGACGCCCTCGAACGGCTTGTGGACGGTGTATTCGCGGCGCCCGTCCTTGAAGGTCAGCGGCACCGGTATCCCGCCCGTGCCGTGGAGGATGATGAGGCGCTGTTCGGGGGCGAGGTCTTTCCACGGGGTCGTCAGGTCGAAGCCGTAGGCCTTGGCGAGGCTGGCGAGCACCTGCATGTAATAGGGCGACGGCGGGTTGGACTTGGCCCAGGGCACCACCGCGCCCTGCTTGAGGGTCAGGCCTTCATTGGGCACGACCAGCTGCGGGTCGAACAGCATCTTCTCGCCGATGCCGTCGCACGCGGGACAGGCACCTTGCGGGGCGTTGAAGGAGAACAG
The DNA here is from genome assembly GCF_056848235.1 of Erythrobacter sp. RANMB8. Lineage (NCBI taxonomy): Bacteria > Pseudomonadati > Pseudomonadota > Alphaproteobacteria > Sphingomonadales > Erythrobacteraceae > Erythrobacter > Erythrobacter sp. RANMB8. The sequence goes on along the minus strand of NZ_JBREHG010000002.1, from coordinate 56,870 downwards.
GCGCGGCTCGATCTCCTCGATGGTGAAGCCGGAGACCGGGCAGGCGAATTTCTCGGAGAAGACGATGCGGTTGGCGGGCAGGCCTGCGCCTTTCATCGCGCCGCCGCTTTCGGCCTCGCCTTCGCGCCCCGGCACCACGCCATCGGCCAGATCGACATAGGCAAGCCCCTCGGCCAGCTTCAGCGCCTGCTCGAAGCTTTCCGCGAGGCGCGTTTCGATGCCCTCCTTCACCGCGATGCGATCGACCACCACCTCGATGTCGTGCTTGAACTTCTTGTCGAGCGCGGGGGCATCCTCGATGGCGTAGATCTCCCCGTCGATCCGCACGCGGGTGAAGCCCTGCCGCTGCCATTCGGCCAGCTCCTTGCGGTATTCGCCCTTGCGCCCGCGCACCACCGGCGCGAGCAGATAGAGCCGCGTGCCTTCGGGAAGGGCCATCACCCGGTCGACCATCTGGCTGACAGTCTGGGCGGAAATCGGCTCGCCGGTGGCGGGCGAGTAAGGCACGCCGACGCGGGCCCACAGCAGGCGCATGTAATCGTAGATCTCGGTCACCGTCGCCACGGTCGAGCGCGGGTTGCGGCTGGTGGTCTTCTGCTCGATGCTGATCGCAGGGGACAGCCCGTCGATATGCTCGACATCGGGCTTCTGCATCATTTCGAGGAACTGGCGCGCATAGGCGCTTAAGGATTCGACATAGCGCCGCTGGCCCTCGGCATAGATAGTGTCGAACGCGAGGCTCGACTTGCCGCTGCCGGACAGGCCCGTTACCACGATCAGCGCATCGCGCGGCAGATCGATGTCGATACCCTTGAGATTATGCTCGCGCGCTCCGCGCACACTGATTTTGGTGAGGCTCATGGAAAGGGTCTGTTCCGGAAATGTTCGTGGCGGTCAAGGCCGGTGCGGCGGGGTATCCGCGGGCCTGTAGGAAATGGGATCGGGTTGTGCCGGTGCAACGGGCGAGACGCGGGGAGGTTTCGGGCCCGTGCCGGTTTTCCCGTGGCATCCGTCCTTCCGCTTGACTTGCGCGTCTCATCGCCGATGACGCCCTACCTCGATTACCGGCAGCTTTCCGGCCTTTGGGGCGGCGACATGGTGCGCGAGGAGCACAAGCGCAAAACCTACCGGCCGGATGCGACGCATTACAGTGAGGTGATCGAATACAAGTGTTCGGAGGTCAAAGGCACCAGACGCGACAATGTCGCCGCTGGAACACGCGGTCGAGCCTCGACATCGACCGTCACAGCGCCGGTCGCACCGGCACGGTCGCCTGTTGCCGTTCGCCCAGCCGAGCAGCCTGAGTCGCTTCCCGTCACCTCAGAACAGGCATTGGCCGAAATCGCCACCCGTGAAAGGCTCAACCGCGAGCAGGTCGCTTTCGCGACAAAGCAGAACGCGGAAAATGCCGCCGCCAAGGCCGCCTTTGAAAAGGCCACCGCAGAACGCGAGGCCACCATCGCCGCACAGAAGGCCGAGGCCGAACGCAAGCAGCGCGAATACGAAGCAGCCATGGCGAAATGGCGCGCAGATGTTGAGGCGTGCCAGAAAGGCGACCTAAGCAGATGCGGACAATGAGCATTGCTCACCGGACAATTTTTCCAGCCCAATCTGATGATTAAGCAATTTTAATCGCCCAAAACCCCCACCCTACAGAAAATCTGAAGTCGTCAAACTGCGTGCCGTGGGCCACTGGAGAGTCCTCTTTGCCGGTCTCCAGCCGGGGCCTTTCAGGGTCGCAACCTGGCTATTCAGCAGAGATCTGGTCAGGGACCGGGAAACACACTTGGGTACCCCAAAGCCCGCCTCGATGTTTCCCGGTTCCTAACTTGCCACCGGTTTCCCTGACCGGTCACCAACGCCCCTAATCGGTCAGCAGAGCTTGCGCGCCGGTGTCTCCCAGCCAGCGGGCATTGACCCCCCAGCCTTCGGCGATGATGTGCGGCGCGAGTGCCTGTGCGGGCGAGCCGTCGGCGATCAGGTGGCCTTTCTTCAGCACCAGCACGCGGTCGGCATGGTTCATCGCCAGCCCCAGATCGTGGAGCACCACCACCACCCCCTGCCCCGCCGCCGCGCAGGCCTTGAGGTGGGCGACGAGGCCCAACTGGTGCGCCAGATCGAGCGCGGCGAGCGGTTCGTCGGCGAGGATCCACTGCGGCTCGCCCGCCAGCACGCGGGCCAGCAGCACGCGCGCCCGCTCTCCGCCCGAAAGCTGACTGACCGGGCGATGGCGCAGCGGCTCAAGCGCGAGGGCCGCAATCGCCGCCTCGACCGCCGCATCCCCGCGATCGCGCCATGGCAGACGGCCCAGCCGCACAAGGTTCTCCGCCGCCACATCCCACGCGATGTCCGGCACCTGCGGCAGGTAGCCGATGGCCTGCGCACGGGCGCGGGGATGGAGCGCGGCGAGCCTTTGCCCGCCCAGCGTCACCTCGCCCTCCGCAGGGGCGAGCAAGCCTGCCAGCCCCAGCAGCAGCGATGATTTGCCCGCGCCGTTGGGGCCGACAATCGCGGTGATCCGGCCGGGTTCGAGCGCGGCGGACAGGCGCTCCACCACTCTCGTTCCGCCGCGTATCAGCGTGAGGTTTTCCGCCGCCAGCATCTAGAGCCGCCCCCGCCGCATGCGCAGCAGCAGCCACAGGAAAAACGGCGCACCGATCAGCGACAGCGCGATGCCGAGCCTGAGTTCGGTCACCAGCGGCAGGATGCGCACCGCGCTGTCCGCCGCGAGCACCAGACATGCGCCAGCAAGCGCGCTTGGGCCGATCAGGCTCGAAGGCAGACGGTCGGTCAGCGGGCGCACCAGATGGGGCACCACAAGGCCGACAAAGCCGATGATCCCCGCCACCGCCACCCCCGCGCCGACGGTCAGGCCGACGCCCAGCACCAGCAGCACCAGCAGCCGCGCCGGATCGACCCCCATCGACCGCGCCGCTTCCTCGCCCAGCGTCAGCGCATCGAGGCTGCGCGCCGCCAGTGCCAGCACGGCGATGCCCGCGAGGGTGAGCGGTGCGGCCAGCCACACCTCGCGCCACGAACGGTCGGTCAGCGCGCCGTTGAGCCACATTACGATTTCCGACAGGGCAAAGGGGTTGGGCGCGAGGGTGATCGCCAGCGCGGTGAGTGCGCCTGCGAGGCTCGCCAGCATCAGCCCGGCAAGGGTGAACAGCGCGATCCCTCCGCCCGCGCCGCTGCCGGCGTCCGATGTGGTGCGGCCTGCGATCAGCGCCAGCGCGGCCATGCCGGTGCCGGCTCCGGCGAGCGCGGCGACCGGCAGCGCCCAGCTCGCGCCGAGCCAGAAACTCGCCACCGCGCCCAGCGCCGCCATCGGGGCGATGCCGAACAGGCCGGGATCGGCGAGCGGGTTCCTGAGATAGCCCTGCATCGCCGCCCCCGCAGCACCCAGCCCCGCGCCGATGGTGATCGCCAGAACGGCACGGGGCAGGCGCAGTTCGGCGAGGATCAGCGCCGCGTTCTGCGGCATGTCGCCGAATGGCGCGATCCACACCCTCCCCGCCAGCAACGATAGCGGCACCAGCACCGCCAACACGCCTGCAAAGACCAGCGCGGCTCGGTTCATGGCCGTGCCTCTGCCGCATCGCGGATGTCGCGCAGGCGGGCGCGGGCCTTGGGAATGGTCGGCCCGCCGCAATAGAGCAGCGCGGGGTCGAAATCGGCGATCTGCGTGGACTTGAGCGCCCCTGCCAGCAACGGATGGCGTTGCCCCGGCGCATCGCCTGCCACCAGCAACACTTGCGGCGGATCGGCGAGCAGCGTCTCCAGCCGCACCGCATCGGCCTGCCCCAGCCCGCGTGCGGCGGCATGGCTGGCAAAGCCCTCTTCGCGCAGGAGCTGCGCAATGAGCGTCGTCTCGCCCGCGACGATCTCGCCCGGTTGCCACAGCAGCGCGCTGACCGAGGGGCGCGGATCGGCGGGCGGCGCGCTCATGCGCGCAGCAAGCGCCTCGCCCGCATCCGGCTTTCCAGCGAGCGCGGCCACTTCGCGCACCTGCGCGATGCTTTCGGCGACCGTGACAGGGCTGCCGAAGGTTGCGACGGTCAGTCCCGCCCGCTCAAGGGCGGTCTTGGTGGGCTGCGGCAGGTAGATCGAGGCGAGCACGAGATCGGGCCGCAGCGCGATCACCTCCTCAGCCGTGCCGCCCGTGACGCCATATCGCCGCGCCACCGCCTGCGGGATCGAACTGCCGCCCGGATCGCGGCTGTAATGCGACAGGGCGAGCACCTGCGAGGGGTCTGCCACCTCCACCAGAATGGCGTCGAGACAGGGGTTGAGGCTGACGATCGTGGGCGACTGCGCATCACCTTGCGGCGCGGCTTGCGGCGCGCAGGCGGCGAGCATCAGGGCGGCGATTGCGCCGGCCAGTCCCGTCCCCAAACTGCTGTGATCCCGCGCCATGTCCGGCTGTGGCGATAGGGCGGCGGGCCCAAACGCGCAACGCCTTAAGACCTGCCGGAGAGGTGTCCCCAATCGGGACGCGGGGGTGCGCCGCCCTCGCCCTGCCAGCGGCTTGGGCGTAGGGCGGGATGACACCATGCCCGCCGCCCGCCGCCCCTCCTCTGCTTCGCCCGCGCAGCCTGCCCCGCGCACAGGCTGGCGCAAGCGGCTCGCGGTGCTGGTCGCGGCGATTGCCGTGCCCGCGATGGCGGCCACCGGCGGGGTCGGCACGCTGCCCGGCCCCGCGGTCGAAAGCACCGCCGCGCTCGCCACCCGCGCAGCCGCCGAAGCCGCGCTGCCGTTCGAGCGGCCGGGGATGAGCTTTCCCGGATCGGCCTATTACTACATGGCCGACCCCGCAGGCAGCGCGCTGCTCGCCCTGCCCACAGCCGATCCGCTGGCCACCGGCGCCGAGGAAGGGCGCGAGCTGGGCGCGCTGATCGATGTCGGCGTGGCGGCCAGGCCGTTCTTCGCCCCCGGCACCGGCATCACCGCGATGCGGGCGCAGGAATGTCTGGCGCAGGCCGTGTGGTACGAAGCCGCCAGCGAAAGCGAGGCCGGCCAGCGCGCCGTGGCGCAGGTGGTGCTCAACCGCGTCGCCCACCCCTCGTGGCCATCGAGCGTGTGCGGCGTAGTCTATCAGGGATCGGAACGCAGCACCGGTTGCCAGTTCACCTTCACCTGCGACGGCAGCCTCGCCCGCCGTCCTTCGGGGGCAAGCTGGGCGCGGGCGCAGCGGATCGCCGCCGATGCCCTGAACGGCAGCGTCTATGCCCCAGTCGGCCTTGCCACGCATTACCACACGCTCTGGGTCAATCCTTACTGGGCAGGCACGCTCGACCATATCGGCACGATCGGCGCGCACCGGTTCTACCGCAATCGCGGTGCGGGCGGGACGGCAGCGGCCTTCACCAATGCCTATGCGGGCCTCGAACCGGTGGTGAGCGGGCGCACGACCCCGCCGCCTGCCGCCCTGCCCGACGCGGCCATGCCCGCAGCAGGGCGTCCGGCGATTGCCTATGATCTGGAACCCGTGCCGGTGCGCGCACAGGGCAAGCCGGGCGCGAAAGCCCCTGCCGCTGCCCCTGGCGCGCTCCCCGCAACCCCGCCGACAGAGCCTTACACCGGGGCAGGCGCGGTCAAGGCCGAATATGCCAAGGCGGGCCAGTGGAAGGCGCGCCCCGCCATAACCCCCGCCGTAACCCCCGCAGGCGAATAGCGGCTGGCGGCCCCGCGCAAGATGCGCAAAACAGGGTTAAGACCCGCGAAACCCTGTTGCCACACCAAGCCTTAGCGGCACAGGCACTAGAGCCTGCTGCACGAACTGCTCCGCCGTGAGAGCAGATGCCAAAACGGGAAGCCCCTTGATGTCCGTCCGATTTGCCCCTGCCCGCAATGCTGTGCGCCGGATCGGCTGGCACGCGGCGGGACGCGGGTTGATCGCCCCGGCACTGGCGCGGGCGGTGAACGATAATGGCGCAGCCCATCCGCCCGCTGCGGCCTTCGACCCGCTGCTGGCAGAGGCGCTTCGGCACTTTGCCGTGCACGGGCTTGCCGCAGCCGAGGCTGCCCGCGATGCCGCCGAGGAAGCGGCGCGCCGCGGCGACGGGCAGAGCAAGGCGCACTGGCTCGCGATCACCGGCATGTTCGACCGCCGCCTCGCCGCGCGCACCCGCTGCGACTGATCCGTCCCTGACCTGCCTGACCTCACGGCACCCGTGATAGGGTGTTTCCCTGATGCGACAGCCCGAATGGCTTAATGCAATTGCGAACTGTTTGCAAAGATAGTTGCCGCATCCGACCTTTTGATGGTTGCAAACCCGTTTTGAGAGGCCTACCGCCGCTTTTGTAACGGGTGCCCAGCCGCTTGGGACGGAAGGCAGGCACCGGCGTGTCACGCCTTGTCACTTCGTCCCGAGAGATTTGGGAAGGAAGTCCTCACATGGCCCGCAAGAAAATCGCCCTCGTCGGCGCCGGCAATATCGGCGGCACGCTCGCTCACCTCGCAGCATTGAAGGGCCTTGGCGACATCGTCCTGTTCGACGTGGCCGAGGGCATTCCGCAGGGCAAGGCTTTGGACCTCAGCCAGTGCGGCCCGGTCGAAGGCTTCGACGCCTCGATCACCGGATCGAACGACTATGCCGACATCGCGGGCGCGGATGTGGTGATCGTCACCGCGGGCGTTGCGCGCAAGCCGGGCATGAGCCGCGATGACCTGCTCGGCATCAACCTCAAGGTGATGAAGGCGGTCGGCGAAGGCATTGCTGCCAACTGCCCCGATGCCTTCGTGATCTGCATCACCAACCCGCTCGATGCGATGGTCTGGGCGCTGCGCGAGTTCTCGGGTCTGCCCGCCAACAAGGTCGTCGGCATGGCCGGGGTGCTGGATTCGGCGCGCTTCGCCACCTTCCTCGCGTGGGAATTCGGCGTCAGCGTCAAGGACGTGAACGCCTTCGTGCTCGGCGGCCACGGCGACACGATGGTGCCGGTGCTCAGCTACTCGACCATCAACGGCATCCCCGTCGCGGACATGGCCAAGATCAAGGGCATTTCGGAAGAGCGCCTCGGCGAGATCGTCAAGCGCACCCGTTCGGGCGGCGGCGAGATCGTCGCGCTGCTCAAGACCGGCTCGGCCTTCTATGCGCCCGCCACCAGCGCCATTGCGATGGCCGAAGCCTACCTCTACGACCAGAAGCGCATCCTCCCCTGCGCGGTGCAGGTTGACGGCAAGTACGGCGTCGATGGCCTCTATGTCGGCGTGCCGGTGGTGATCGGCGCGAACGGCGCTGAGGAAGTGATCGAGATCAACCTCACCGGCGAGGAAAAGGCCAACCTCCAGGTCAGCGTCGACGCGGTCAAAGAACTGCTTGAGGCGTGCAAGGCGCTGGATAGCTCGCTGGCGTGATGACCCTCCTCCTCTACATTGCTGATAATCTGCCAAGTTATTTGGTCATCAGCATTATTTTGACTCTGAGCTTAGCAGCTACAATCCGGGGTCAATGGTGGGGGTTTTTGATCATCGGTCTGTTTTTAATGAGTATCGTGGGCAACTTCATTGGCAATACATTTACCGCTGAACAAGGCATCTGGTACGCCTTGAGTGCTGTCACAGCGATGCTGATTTGCTGGTTAACGCGCCCTGTAAAAGAACCTGAAGCAGATTGACGCTGCGTCTCACGGAGAAATTGAATGTCCATCCTCGTAAACAAAGACACCAAGGTCATCACGCAAGGGATGACCGGCAACACCGGCACCTTCCACACGCAGGCCGCGCTCGATTACGGGACGCAGATGGTCGCGGGCGTGACGCCGGGCAAGGGCGGCACCACGCATATCGGCCTGCCGCAGTTCGACACCGTGCGCGAAGCCAAGGCAGCGACCGGCGCGACCGCCTCGTGCATCTACGTGCCGCCGCCGTTCGCTGCCGACGCGATCTGCGAAGCCATCGATGCCGAGATCGAGCTGATCATCTGCATCACCGAAGGCATTCCGGTGCTCGACATGGTCCGCGCCAAGCGCGCGCTCTCGGGCTCGAAGTCGCGGCTCATCGGCCCGAACTGCCCCGGCGTGCTGACGCCGAACGAGTGCAAGATCGGGATCATGCCGGCCAACATCTTCAAGAAGGGCAGCGTCGGCATCGTCTCGCGTTCGGGCACGCTCACCTATGAAGCCGTGCACCAGACCACCATGGCGGGCCTCGGCCAGACCACCGCGGTCGGCATCGGCGGCGATCCCGTCAACGGCACCAACTTCATCGACGTGCTCGACCTGTTCCTCGACGATCCGGAAACCGAGTCCATCATCATGATCGGCGAAATCGGCGGCTCGGCCGAAGAAGAAGCCGCTGCCTTCATCAAGGCCGAACGCGCCAAGGGCCGTTCCAAGCCGATGGTCGGCTTCATCGCCGGGCGCACCGCCCCTCCGGGCCGCCGCATGGGCCACGCTGGCGCCATCGTCAGCGGCGGTCAGGGCGGCGCGGAAGACAAGATCGCGGCGATGGAAGACGCAGGCATCCGCGTCAGCCCCTCGCCCTCGCTGCTCGGCGAAACGCTGGCTGCGATGCTGAAAGAGAACGCCTGAGTTAACGACGACCGGCCCCTCCCGTTCTGGTGAGGGGCCAAGCCTTTCTCCTTACGTTTTTCTCCTCCCCGGGAACCCCCACATGGGCAACGAACCGCAGAACTTCATCCCCGCTCTCACCGATCAGGAAGGCCCGCAGCCCGGTCCTTCGTGGGCCAAGCGCGGCTGGCTCGACACGCTGGCCGACAGCGGCGCGGACCTTGTGGCCGCGATGGACCCGACCGAGATGAAGCTCGCGGTCGCCAAGGCCGCGAAGGACAGCGGCAAGGCGATGGACCCCAAGGCGGTCGAAAAGGCCGCCGCGCTCTCGATCGCGGCGATGACCCTCGTTCGCCTCTACCGCGTGCGCGGGCACATGGCGGCAGACCTCGATCCGCTCGGCCTCAGCAACCGCGAAGGCCCGGCTGACCTCACGCTCGAATGGCACGGCCTTGCGGGCAAGGAGAACGAGGACGTCTATGTCGGCGGCGTGCTCGGCATGGAGTGGACCACGGTGGGCAAGCTCCACCAGCGCCTGCGCGAAGTGTACTGCGGCAAGGTCGGCCTTGAATACATGCACATCGCCGACACCGAGGAACGGCGCTTTCTGCAGGACAAGTTCGAAAGCCCCGGCGAGACGATCCAGTTCACCCCCGAAGGCAAGAAGGCGATCCTCGCCGCTGTGCTGCGCGGGGAGCAATACGAGGAATTCCTCGCCAAGAAGTATGTCGGCACCAAGCGCTTCGGCCTTGATGGCGGCGAATCCATGATCCCGGCGCTGGAAGCCGTGATCAAGCATGGCGGCAGCGCGGGCGTGCGCGAGATCATCTACGGCATGGCCCACCGCGGCCGGCTGAACGTGCTCGCCAACGTGATGGCCAAGCCCTACCGCGTGATCTTCCACGAATTCTCGGGCGGCTCGGCCAACCCCGACGATGTCGGCGGTTCGGGCGATGTGAAGTATCACCTCGGCACCTCGACCGACCGCGAATTCGACGGGATTTCGGTGCACATGAGCCTCGTGCCCAACCCCTCGCACCTCGAAGCGGTGAACCCCGTGGTGCTCGGCAAGGCGCGTGCCCAGCAGGCGATCCGCGATGATCTGAAGAAGAAGGATCAGGTGCTTCCCGTGCTGATCCACGGCGATGCCGCCTTTGCGGGTCAGGGCGTGGTGTGGGAGAGCCTCTCGCTCTCCGGCGTGCCGGGCTATGACACCGGCGGCTGCGTCCACTTCATCATCAACAACCAGATCGGCTTCACCACCAGCCCCAAGTTCGCCCGTTCCTCGCCCTATCCGAGCGACGTGGCCAAGGGCGTGATGGCGCCGATCCTCCACGTCAACGGCGACGATCCCGAAGCCGTGACCTTCGCGTGCAAGCTTGCGGTCGAATACCGCCAGACCTTCCACCGCGATGTCGTGATCGACATGTGGTGCTACCGCCGCTTCGGCCACAACGAGGGTGACGAGCCCAAGTTCACCCAGCCGCTGATGTACGACAAGATCCGCAGCCACCCCAAGGTCAGCGTCAGCTACGAAGCGCGCCTGATCCGCGAAGGCGTGATCGAACCCGGCACCCGCGAGCGCATCGCAGCCGAATTCGTCGCGCTGCTCGACGAGGAATTCGAGGCGGGCAAGAACTACAAGGCCAACGAGGCCGACTGGTTCGGCGGGCGCTGGAGCGGGCTCAACAAGCCGGCTGATCCGGAAACCGCGCGCCGTTCGGTCGAAACCGCGATCGAGCCCAAGGTGCTGGATTCGCTGGGCCGCGTGCTCACCGAAGTCCCTGCCGATCTCGACATCCACAAGACCCTCGACCGCGTGCTCGCCGCCAAGCGCGAGATGTTCGCCACCGGCGAAGGCTTCGACTGGGCCACCGCCGAGGCGCTGGCGTTCGGCTCTCTGGTGATGGAAGGCTACGGCGTGCGCCTGTCCGGTCAGGATAGCGGACGCGGCACCTTCTCGCAGCGCCATGCCGTGTGGGTCGACCAGAAGGTCGAGCGCAAATATGTGCCGCTCTCCACCCTGCCCCACGGCAAGTTCGAGGTGCACGATTCCACCCTCTCGGAATATGGCGTGCTCGGCTTCGAATATGGCTTTGCCATGGCCGATCCCAAGAGCCTTGTGCTGTGGGAAGGCCAGTTCGGCGACTTCGCCAACGGTGCGCAGATCATGATCGACCAGTTTGTCGCCAGCGGCGAGAGCAAGTGGCTGCGCGCCAACGGCCTCGTGATGCTGCTGCCGCACGGCTATGAAGGTCAGGGGCCGGAGCACTCCTCGGCGCGTCTGGAGCGTTTCCTCCAGCTGTGCGCCGACGACAACATGTGCGTGTGCAACATCACCACGCCGGCCAACTACTTCCACGTGCTGCGCCGCCAGATGCTGCGGAGCTTCCGCAAGCCGCTGATCATCATGAGCCCCAAGTCGCTGCTGCGCCACCCGATGGCGAAGTCGAGCCGCGAGGAGTTCCTCGGCGATCGCCAGTTCCGGCGGATCCTGTCCGACACCAAGACCATCGCCGACGACAAGGTGCGGCGTCTGGTGCTGTGTTCGGGCAAGGTCGCCTATGATCTGATCGAAGCGCGCGATGCTGCCGGGCAGGACGATGTGTCGATCGTCCGGATCGAACAGCTGTTCCCCTTCCCCGGCGATCCGCTGGCGATCCGCCTTGCCCGCATGACCAACCTCAAGGAGGTCGTGTGGTGCCAGGAAGAGCCGCGCAACAATGGTTCGTGGTTCTTCGTGAACGAGCGGATCGAGGATGCGCTGACCGCTGCCGGCCACAAGGGCATGCGCCCGACCTATGCGGGCCGCGATGCTGCTGCCTCGCCCGCCACGGGTCTCGCCAGCCGCCACAAGGCCCAGCAGGAAGCGCTGATCGCCGCCGCGCTGGGGCTGTAGCCGAAGATAACATCACCCGTTCGTGTCGAGCGAAGTCGAGACACCCCGCACGAATGGTTCTCGACTTCGCTCGAACCGAACGGAATAGAATTTAGGAACCGATTGCAATGGCCACCGAAATCAAAGTCCCCGTCCTCGGCGAATCCGTCACCGAAGGCACGATTGCCGAATGGTTCAAGCAGCCCGGCGATGCGGTTGCCGCCGACGAGGCGATCTGCAGCCTCGAGACCGACAAGGTCGCGGTCGACGTGCCCTCGCCGGTCGCGGGCATCATGTCCGAACACCGCGCCGCGGTGGGCGACAATGTCGAAGTGGGCGCGGTGATCGCGGTGATCGAAGCCGGTGCCACTGCCGCAGCCGCAGCGCCCGCTCCGGCCGCCGCCAAGGCGGAAGCGCCCGCGCCTGCGGCCTCGGAAGAGCTGCTCACACCGGCGCAGACCATGTCGCCCGCGGTGCGCCGTGCGGTGCTGGAGCACGGGGTCGATCCCTCGACCATCAAGGGCACCGGCAAGGATGGCCGCCTGACCAAGGAAGACGTGCTCGCGGCGGCGGAAGCCAAGGCCAAGGGCGGCGCTGCCCCGGCTCCGGCCGCTGCGCCTGCTGCCACCGCTCCGGCGGCCAGCACCGGCGCTCGCGGGGAAGAGCGGGTCAAGATGACCCGCATGCGCCAGACCATCGCCAAGCGGCTGAAAGGCGCGCAGGAGAATGCCGCGCTGCTCACCACCTTCAACGATTGCGACATGAGCGCGGTCATCGAAGCGCGCGACAAGTACAAGGACCTGTTCGCCAAGAAGCACGACATCCGTCTCGGCTTCATGGGCTTCTTCGCCAAGGCCGCCTGCCTTGCGCTGAAGGACGTGCCGAGCGTGAACGCCTATATCGACGGCGACGAAATCGTCTATCACGACTATGTCGATATCTCGGTGGCGGTCTCGGCCCCCAATGGCCTTGTGGTGCCGGTGGTGCGCGATTGCGACAAGAAGGGCTTTGCCCGGATCGAGCAGGACATCGCCGATTTCGGCGCGCGCGCCAAGGCTGGCACGCTGACCATGGAAGACATGACCGGCGGCACCTTCACCATCTCGAACGGCGGCGTGTTCGGAAGCCTGATGAGCACCCCGATCATCAACCCGCCGCAGAGCGCCGTGCTGGGCCTCCACCGCATCGAGGATCGCCCGGTTGTCCGCAATGGCCAGATCGTGATCCGCCCGATGATGTATCTCGCCCTGTCCTACGATCACCGCCTGATCGACGGGCGCGAGGCGGTGACCGCGCTCAAGATCATCAAGGAAGCGATCGAGGATCCCACCCGGATGCTGATCGATCTGTAAGTTTACGCACTCCCGCGTCACCCCGGCGAAAGCCGGGGCCTAGGGCGGCAGGTCTTGCCCTTCGACGCTTGAGACCCCAGTTTTCAATGGGGCGACGGAGAATGAAATGGCTGAGAACTACGATTACGACGTTATCTTTATCGGCGCCGGCCCCGGCGGCTATGTAGGTGCGATCCGCGCAGCGCAGCTGGGCCTGAAGACCGCCTGCGTCGAAAGCCGCGAAACGCTCGGCGGCACCTGCCTCAACGTCGGCTGCATCCCTTCCAAGGCGCTGCTGCACGGCTCGGAAAAGTTTGCCGAGGCCGCCAACGGCACGCTGGCGCGCTACGGCGTGAAGCTCGGCAAGGTCGAACTCGATCTCGCCGCGCTCCAGGCCGACAAGGCCGATGCGGTCAAGGGCCTCACCGGCGGCATCGAATTCCTGTTCAAGAAGAACAAGGTCGATTGGCTCAAGGGCCACGGCACTTTCAAGGACGCGCACACCGTCACCGTCGCGGGCAAGGACTACACCGCCAAGGAAGTGGTGATTGCCACCGGTTCGAGCGTCACTCCCCTGCCCGGCGTCGAGATCGACAACGACAAGGGCATCATCGTCGACAGCACCGGCGCGCTGGCGCTTGACCGGGTGCCGGATCACCTCGTGGTGATCGGCGGCGGCGTGATCGGCCTTGAAATGGGTTCGGTCTGGCGGCGTCTCGGCGCCAAGGTCACCGTCGTCGAATTCCTCGACCAGCTGCTGCCCGGCATGGACGGCGACGTGCGCAAGGAAGCCGCGAAGATCTTCAAGAAGCAGGGTCTGGAACTCAAGCTCGGCACCAAGGTCACCGGTGCGGTGGTCAAGGGCAAGACAGCCACCCTCACCATCGAACCGGCCAAGGGCGGCGCGGCCGAGACGATCGAGGCCGATTGCGTCCTCGTCGCCATCGGGCGTCGTCCCAACACGCAGGGTCTCGGGCTCGAGAACATCGGGCTTGAACTCAACGCGCGCGGCCAGATCGAAACGGGCCACGATTTCCGCACCAGCGTTGATAGCGTGCGCGCGATCGGCGACGTGATCCCCGGCCCCATGCTGGCGCACAAGGCCGAGGACGAAGGCATCGCCGTGGCCGAATACATCGCCACCGGCACCGGCATCGTGAACCACGATGTAATCCCCGGCGTGGTCTATACGATGCCCGAATTCGCAGGCGTCGGCCTCACCGAGGAACAGGCGCGCGAACAGGCAGCCGCTTCCGGCAGCGAAATCAAGGTCGGCAAGTTCGCGATGCTGGCCAACAGCCGCGCCAAGACCAATCACGAGCCCGACGGTTTCGTGAAGGTGATCGCCGACGCCAAGACCGACAAGGTGCTGGGCGTCTGGGCCATTGCCTCGGTTGCCGGCACGATGATCGCCGAGGCCGCGCTGGCGATGGAATTCGGCGCCACCAGCGAAGACATCGCCTACACCTGCCACGCCCACCCGACCCACGCCGAAGCCGTCAAGGAAGCGGCGATGGCGGTGCAGGGCAAGCCGATCCACATGTGATGCGCGCCAGGGTGAGCACGCGGGCGCTGGAGCGCTGGCGGCTCACCCTGCCCCTTGCTCTGCCGACACTGGGCGGGCTGGCCTATCTGCTTTCCTATGACGCTCCCGCGCGGCTCATTGCCGTGAACGCGGGAGCGCTGGCTTTCGGCCTCGCTTGGGTGCTGCTGGGACGAATGCCCTCGGGGCGCAGCGCGCGCCTCGGCCTCGCGGCCTCGGCGGCGGGTGCCTTGTTCCTGCCCTTGCTGCTCGGGCCCGAGGTTGGCGGGGTGAGCCGCTGGCTGCGGGCAGGACCCGTGCTGCTCCATTCCGGCGCGCTGCTCCTGCCGCTGGTGATCGTGCTGGCGGCGGGTGCGGCGCGGTTCGGCCCTTTCCTGCTCGCGCTCGCCATGATCGCGCTCGCGCTCCAGCCCGATGCGGCGATGCTGGCAGCGCTTGGCGCGGCGAGTGCGGTGCTGGCGGCGACAAACCGCTCGGCCGGCTACGCGCTGGTCGCCGCTTCGGGCGCGGCCCTGGCGGCGCTGACTTTCGGGAGAGGGACGCTGGAACCGCAACTCTTTACCGAGGGCGTGCTGGCGCAGGTGTGGCAGAGCGCGCCCGTTGCAGCGCTCATGCTCGGGGCATTGCTGTTCGTCGCCGCGCCGTGGCTACTGGCACGCGCCCCGCACCTCTCCCACGCCGAGCGCCTCGCGCTGGCCGCCATGTTGGTGGCTGCGGGGACCATGGCGAGCCTTTCCCCCTTCCCCTATGCCCTGATCGGCTACGGCGCTTCTCCGATCATCGGTCTTGCCCTTGCGCTAAGCGCGGCGGGGAAACCTGTCAGTATGTGAATTGCCCCTCCCCGCGGCTTTGCCTAGACCGCAGGGCCGAGGGGAGAATTCACGCATGGCCTATCCGCAACTGACCGACAAACCCGGCGCGCTCGCCACCGCGCTGGCCATTCGCACGCGCAAGCTCAGCGTGGCCGAAGCGGTCGATGCAGCAATCACCCGCGCCGGACGGCTCGATGCCGAAATCGACGCGATCGCAGTGCCCGATTTCGACCGCGCCTATGAAACGGCCAGGGCGATGGACGCAGGCACACGGCGGCTCGATCAGCCGCTGTTCGGCGTGCCGATGACGATCAAGGAAAGCTTCGACGTCGCCGGATTGCCCACCACCTGGGGCCATCCCGAGTTCCGCGAACAGCTTGCCCCGCGCGATGCCCTGCTGGTGCAGCGCCTGAAAGCGGCGGGCGCGGTGATCATCGGCAAGACCAACGTGCCGGTCGACCTCACCGACTGGCAGAGCTTCAACCCGGTCTATGGCCGCACCCGCAACCCCCATGACACGGCCCGCTCGCCCGGCGGATCGTCGGGCGGCAGCGCGGCGGCGGTGGCGAGCGGGATGGTGCCGTGCGACTATGGCACCGACATCGGCGGATCGGTGCGCGTGCCGGCGCATTTCTGCGGGGTCTGGGCGCACAAGACCACCTGGGGTCTGGTGCCCAAGCACGGCCACGATCACCCCGCCATGGCACGGCGCGAGGGCTTTGTCGCGGCGCATGACGGGATGCTCAGCATTGCCGGACCGCTGGCGCGCAATGCCCCCGATCTGGCGCTGCTGGTGGAAGTGGGCGCGGACGTGCCGCTGCGCCGCCGTCCGAAGCCGATCCGCGAATGCCGCCTGCTGGCGATCACCGATCTGCCCGGCGCGCCGGTCGATGACAGCGTCATGGCCCCGACCGAAGCGGCGCTGCAAGCCCTTGCGCGGGCAGACGTGACAATCGACCGGTCGAGCGACCTCCTGCCCGATCAGGCGGTGCAATATCGCCATTACCTCAAGATGATGAACGTGGTGATGGCCCGCGGCGCTCCGGCCCCTGATGGCAGACGCGCCACCGCGACCGACTGGTTCGACCTGCTCGATGCACAGGCGGCCTGCATCGCGCATTGGAATGCCCTGTTCGAAACCTACGATTTCGTGCTCGCCCCGCCCGCGCCGGTGCTGGCCGTGCCGCACAGCGACAAGGCGGTGTTCCGCGGCACGATCACCATCAACGGGGCGGAGCATCCGGGCGGCAACGGGCTGATGTGGGCAGGCCTTGCGACCTTCCCCAACCTGCCCGCCACGGTGCTCCCCATCGGCAGCGGCACCTATCTGGGCGCCGAACTGCCCTGCGGGATGCAGGTGATCGGCCCGCGCTGGAGCGATCTCGATTGCATCGCGGCCGCCGAAGCGATCGGGAACATCTTGCACGGCTGATCAGGCTTCGTCATGGCGCGGACATGACAATCATCTCCATGCGCTCTCTGGCCAAATGGCACTTCTGGCTCGGCTGGCTGGTCGGTGTGCCGATTGTCATGTGGCTCGCCACGGGCCTGCTGATGGTGTCGCGCCCGATTGATCAGGTGCGCGGCGATCACCTGCGACGCGAGGCGGCGGCAGAGCCGCTGGCGATCCCAGGCAGCACGCTCGCTGCTCCCGAAGCGGGGCTGAAGGAGATGCGGGTCACGATGCAGGATGGCCGCGCCGTCGCGATCCTCACCACGCTCGATGGCGCTGTCAGCCGGGTCGATTTCGCCACCGGAGCGCCGCTCGCACCGCTGGATGCCGCCGGTGCGCGGGCGCTGGTCGCGCAGGGGATCATCGGCGGCGACAGGGTCGAGCGCGTCACCCTGTTCCCTGCCGACCGCACCCCGTTCGATTTCCGCCGCCCGCTCGCCGTGTGGCAGGTCGCGCTGGCGGATGGCACCAATGTCTATGTCGGGCGCGATACCGGCGCGATCGAGGCAGTGCGCACCCGCTGGTGGCGCGCCTTCGATGTCGCCTGGGGCCTGCACATCATGGACCTGTCGGAGCGCGAGGACACCAGCCATCCGGTGCTGATCATCTTCGCCGCGCTCGGCCTTGCCGGAGCGGTGATCGGCTGCGTGCTGATGTTCCGCCGCCGCAAGGCGCGGGTCCGCGCCGCATGACCCCGACAGTCCTCACCCCGATCCTCGACTGGCTCGACATTGCCGGGATTGCGCTGTTCGCGCTGTCGGGCGCGGTGCTCGCGGCGCGGCTAAAGCAGACCTTCGTCACCATGGGCTTCTTCGCGCTGGTGACCGGCGTGGGCGGCGGCACGGTGCGCGATCTGCTGATCGAGGCGCCGGTGTTCTGGATCCGCGATCCCTGGGTTGCCGCCGTATGCCTCGCCACCGCGCTGATCGCGTGGTTCACGCCGGTGCGCTGGTGGGAGGGCAAGGGCTTCGATTATGCCGATGGCGCGGGGCTGGCGGCCTATGCCGTGCTCGGCACCGCCAAGGCGCTGGCTTACGGTGTGCCGCCGGTGCCGGCTGCGCTGATGGGGGTGATCACCGGCTGCGTGGGCGGGATCATCCGCGATGTGGTGGCAGGCCGCCCGTCGATCATCATGCAGCCCGAACTCTATGTCACCCCCGCCGCACTCAGCGCCGCGCTGACGGTTGCAGGAATGGGGATCGCGCCGCTGCTGGGCCTGCCCGATGCTGCGGTATGGAGCCTTGCCTTCGCCTGCGGCTTTGCCCTGCGCAGCGCCGCGATCCGGTGGGAATGGGGCTTGCCGAGCTACGGCACGAAAGAGGGCGAGGAGGCCTAGGCCCCCTCCCCCCCAATTTCGTCTTACAGGTCGCCGTCGATCGTCTCGGGAATGTCCTCACCCGGAATCGGCCCGCCGGGATAGGCCGGCATCCGGTCGGTGATCACCGGAGGACGGGTTGACTGGCGCGGGGCCTGGGCAACCTGCATCGGTGCTTCCTGCACCGCCATGTCGGGCCTTGCGGTGCCGCCGATCGCCTGCCGCGCCGAGGCATAGCGCTGCTCGTCCCACTGGCCCGCCGCCGGAGCGACGTTGCCTGCGGCGCTGCCGGTGTAACCGATACCGGAGAACCCGCCGCCATAGTCGACGCCGTCAATCTGCCCGCCATTGCCGATCCGGCAGCGGAAGGATGATCCGTTGAACAGCGCGCCGCTGACCGTCCAGCCTGCGCCGGTGCGCTCGACATTGTCGACCGTATCCACCCGCACATCGCGCTCGATCCGGTCGAGGCACATGTTGACCGCGCTATCCAGCCCCGCCGAACCGGTGCCACGCGGCCCGGCCCTGCGATCGTCGCGGCGGTCATCATAGCGGCGATCATTGTCGCGCCAGTCGGGCTGGCGCACATCGCGCTGCACCACCACCACATCGCGTTCGCGCTGGCGGCGGTTGTTGCTGCTGGCAATCGCGGCAATCCCGCCGATGATCGCCGCGCCGATCAGCACATCGCCGGCGTCCACGCGGTTGCGCCGCCATCCGCGCCGTCCCCAGCCACGGTTGCAGCCCCAGCCGCGGCAACGCCAGTCGGAGGTGTCGGCAGCGGGATCGTAGCGGCTGTGATCGAAAGCGGCCGAAGGCGCGCCAAGCCCGCTTGCAGGCAGGGTTGCCGCTGCCGCCGGGCTTGCAAGAATGGTGGTGCCGGCCAGAGCGCCCGCCAGCGCAAGTGCACGAATAGTCAGAGCCATAGAGCTCACTCCTGTTGCAAGACGAGCGGCCACCAAACGCCCTGATAGCCGCCCGATTAACCGTGCAAGGCTTGCGCTGGGCTGAACGCAGAGCCGCACAAACGAAGCCGCCCCGCCGTTCCTTCAGGAACAGCGGGGCGGCAAGGATGCTCGCGCCTGAGGGGAGAGGGGGAGAGGCGGCGCGAGGCGTCAGAATGGTCAGCGCAGGCCGCGGATCCCGTCGAAATCGATCAGCGGTGCGCCGCGTCCGTCGATCCGGCAGGTGAACCGGCCACGGTCGTTGCGGTTCCAGCCGCCGCCGACATCGATCCGGCCACGCACGCGGAACCCGTCGCGGGTGCGATCAATGTCGCGCACGTCGATCACGTCGGCATAGCGATACCCGCCAAAGCGCCGCGCCTGGTTCTCGGCCGCCCTCACGCAGCGATCCACCGCCGTGCGCGGATTGCCCGCAAAGCCGAAGCCGCCGCGATCCCAGCGATCTCCGCGGAAATCGCGGTCGCGGTAATCATAGCGGCGGTGGTCGCGATCATTGTCGAAAGCGCCGGCCAGCGCCGCGATTCCGCCGATCACCACCGCACCCGCGATGATCTCGCCCGCCCCGATCCCGCCGCGGTCGCGATGGTCATTCGCCATCGCCGGGGAAACAGTGGCAGCAGCAAGCGCGGTAGCAGCCACCGCGCCGAGCGAAAGCCGGGCCAGTTTGCCGGAGGCCAGCCGGATGGTCTTGGTGGTCATCGAAGTCTATCCTCGTCTGGCACCCTGGCGGAATTGCCGGGGTGTCGAGGACCTTGTGCGCGATTCGGGGTGTGACGAAGCTGAATTGGCTTGGCAGGAAATGTTAATCTTCGGCCAGCCTTTTATGAATAGCCGCCTTCACCGCTCCCGCAGCGCAGCCAGCACATCGCGGGTGAAGGCGGCGATGTCGAAGCGGCTGCCCACCGGATCCTCGCCCCGGCGGACAATCACCACCTTCCGGGAAGGAACGATCACCACATATTGCCCGCGATTGCCGAAGGCCGCGAAGGTATCGGGCGGGATGCCATCAGACCGGTTCATCAACCAGAACCCCGCACCATAGCCGAATTCGCCTTCGGGCTGCGGGCCGGACGGGGTGGAGACATATCTCACCCAGCCTTCGGGCAGGATCCGCTCGCCCGAGGCGAGCTTGCCGTCGTTGAGGTAAAGCTGGCCGAAGCGGATCAGGTCCATGGTGCTCGCCCACACCTGGCTGGAGAGGACGTAATCACCCTGCCAGTCGGTCTCGGCAATGGTGTCCTGCATCCCGATCTTTGCGAACAGCTCCGCAGGGGGATGGTCGGCAAAGGTGTGGGAAATGGCGGCAACCGCTGCCAGCGTGTCGTTGTTGGCATAGCGGAACACCGTTCCGGGCCGGTGGACGACAGGCCAGTGCAGCGCTGTCTCGCGCACCGTCGATCCGCCGAAATAGAGCGCATCGGTGCGGTTGCCGGGGGTGTCGGAATAGCGGCCCGATGCCATGCGCAGCAGGTGGTCCATGCTGATGTCGCGGCGCGGATCACGCAGCTCGCCACCATACCAGTCGAAGATCGGCAGCGGCGGCGCAGGGACAGCATGAGCCCCCTTCGAGGGCACCAACCCTCCCCCACGCTGCTCGTTGGCGCCTACCAGCGTTGCCGCAAGGCTCTTGGCGACCGACCAGGTGCGTTGCGGCGTAAACGGTGTGAACCCATCGGCGAAGCGCCAGTCCCAGCCGCTTTCGCCCCAGTTGACCGAAACCGCGGTGGTCCGCGCCTTGGCCCCGTAGGCACCGCTCATCGCGGCCTCCAGCACCGGCGTGACCTTGCCGGGTTTGCGCATGTGCCAGGTGGTGATCATCTCCGGACGCGCTGGCGGGGGCGAGTGGATGACATCGGCCGCCTCCATCCCGATCGGACCGAGCGAACATCCGCCGGTGCTGCGCTGGAAGGCGATCCGGGGCGGCATGTCGTCCGCCCAGTCCACCGTGACATGGCGGATAGGCTTGCTGCCGTCAGGCCAGCGGGTGATCCGGTAAGGCAACGCCGCGACAATCCCGTCGAGCGGTTGCTGGATGCCGGTCAGTTCCAGCGCCAGCACGCTTTCCTCGCTGCGCTCAGGCGAGCCGCTGCGCTGCGCACTGGCGATCGCGCCGCACAGCATCAGCGCCTTGTAGCCCGCCGCAAGCGCCCGGTCATGGCGCGCCTGAAGCGCCTCTTGCTGGCTCTGGGCGGCGGCGGGGACGGCGAGAAGCAGCGTGGCGGCTGCAAGCGTGGTGCGGATCATGCGGCGCACCCTATCCGCCACTGCCCAAAAGGAAAGGGCCGGAAGCGTTCCCGCCCCGGCCCCTGCCTGTGTTGCGTTGAAAGCGCGCGGCTTACGCGTCTTCGTATTCGTCCGATGCCACCGGACCCGAATCCTGACCCTTGGCACCTTCGTCGCGGTCGACCAGTTCGATGATCGCCATCTGCACCGCATCGCCAGCGCGCACACCGGCGCGCAGCACGCGGGTGTAGCCGCCTTCACGGTCCGAATAACGCTCGGCCAGAACTTCGAACAGCTTCTTGAGCTGTGCTTCGTCACCCAGACGGGCCATGGCGAGACGACGGTTCGACAGGCCACCGCGCTTCGCCAGCGTGATCAGCTTCTCGATGTAAGGGCGCAGTTCCTTCGCCTTGGGCAGCGTGGTCTTGATCTGCTCGTGCTTGATCAGCGCGGCAGCCATGTTGCGGAACAGGGCGTTGCGGTGACCCGTGCGACGGCCCAGCTTGCGGCCCGAAATACCATGACGCATATTCTTTACTCCGTTCGTAGGGAGCCCGTGCAAGGTAGCTCCATCCTGGTCGGAAAGGGTCCGACCTGCCCATCTCTTCCCAGCGAGGCCGTCACGGGAGTAAATCCCGTGAGGTGGCCTCCGGCCAGCTTCGCTTCCGAACGGGCTTGCGCCCGCCGGCCGGCCTTCCGGCTGTGCGTCACCAAGCAGCGCTTGGCGACGTCGCCGATCGGCTTAGCCCAAAAGCTCCTGCTCGAGCTTCTTGGCCATTTCCTCGATGTTCTCAGGCGGCCAGCCCGGGATGTCCATGCCGAGGCGCAGGCCCATGCTCGAAAGCACTTCCTTGATCTCGTTGAGCGACTTGCGGCCGAAGTTCGGCGTGCGCAGCATCTCGGCTTCGGTCTTCTGGACCAGGTCGCCGATGTAGATGATGTTGTCGTTCTTGAGGCAGTTGGCCGAACGCACCGACAGTTCCAGCTCGTCCACCTTCTTGAGGAGGTAACGGTTGAGCTGGTTGGCGTCGCTTTCCTCGGCCGGAGCCGCATGGCCGATCATGGTGCCGACCGGCTGCGGGATGCCGTCTTCGAAGTGGACGAACAGGGTCAGCTGGTCCTGAAGGATGCGCGCGGCATAGGCCACGGCGTCTTCCGGGGTGACGGTGCCATCGGTTTCGACCGTCAGCGAGAGCTTGTCATAGTCAAGCTCCTGACCGACGCGGGCGTTCTCGACCTTGTAGCTCACCTGGCGCACCGGCGAATAGATCGAATCGACCGGAATGAGGCCGATCGGCGCATCGACCGGGCGGTTCTGCACGGCAGGCGAGTAGCCCTTGCCGGTGTCGGCAGTCAGCTCCATGTTGAGCGTCGCGCCTTCATCGAGCTGGCAGATCACCAGATCCTTGTTCATGACTTCGATGTCGCCGGTGACAGCAATGTCACCCGCCTTGACCGCGCCCGGGCCGGTGGCCGAAAGCTGGAGCCGCTTGGGGCCTTCGCCTTCCATCTTCAGCGCGATCTGCTTGACGTTCAGAACGATGTCGGTGACGTCTTCACGCACGCCGGCGAGCGACGAGAATTCGTGCAGCACGTTTTCGATCTTGATCGAGGTGATTGCCGCGCCCTGCAGGCTCGACAGCAGCACGCGCCGCAGCGCGTTGCCCAGCGTCAGACCGAAGCCGCGCTCCAGCGGTTCGGCCACGAAGGTCGCCTTGCGCTGACGATCGCCGCCATCCTTGATTTCGAGGGTGTTGGGTTTCTTGAGTTCCTGCCAGTTCTTCGTGTTGACGGACATGGATTTCCCCTAATTCGCCCTGTGCGGGCGTTTCACATTCTGGTCGGGCCGGATGCGCTGGTCGCGAGCGCGGCATCGGACCCGTTCGGGCGGCGACGGCACGGATTGCCGCCGCCATCCCGGCGGATCAGACGCGACGACGCTTGGACGGACGGACCCCGTTGTGCGGGATCGGCGTCACGTCGCGGATCGAGGTGATGTTGAAGCCGACTGCAGCAAGACCGCGCAGCGCGCTCTCGCGGCCCGAACCCGGGCCCTTCACTTCGACTTCGAGCGTGCGCACGCCATGTTCGGCAGCCTTCTTGCCCGCATCGTCGGCAGCAACCTGCGCGGCGTAGGGGGTCGACTTGCGGCTACCCTTGAAGCCCATCATGCCGGCAGATGACCAGGAAATGGCGTTGCCCTGGGCATCGGTGATGGTGATCATGGTGTTGTTGAAGCTGGCGTTGATATGCGCAACGCCGCTGGTGATGTTCTTCTTGTCACGGCGCCGGATACGGCCTGGTTCGCGTGCCATCGTATGTGTCCTCTAACTCGTAAGAAGGAAAAAGCGTCGGGGGCCCGTGCGGGCCTCCGGCTTACTTCTTCTTGCCCGCGATGGGCTTGGCCTTACCCTTGCGGGTGCGGGCGTTGGTGTGAGTGCGCTGGCCGCGAACGGGCAGACCGCTGCGATGACGCAGGCCGCGATAGGCGCGCAGGTCCATCAGACGCTTGATGTTCATCGCGGTGTTGCGACGCAGGTCGCCTTCCACGGTGAAATCGGCATCGATGGTTTCGCGGATCCGCAGCACTTCCTCGTCGGTGAGGTCCTGCACACGCGCGGTGTGGGGAATGCCCAGCTTGTCAGCGATCTGGACAGCCGTCGTGCGACCGATCCCGTGAATGTAGGTGAGCGCGATGATCACGCGCTTGTTGGTGGGGATATTGACCCCGGCAATACGAGCCACTTATTTCTCCATGCTCCACAGGGGCTTGACGGCCTTCACGGGGCCACCCCTATCTCAACGCTCATTCATTCCCACGCTCGCCGCCGGTTGCTCCTGCAAATCGCAGGCATGCAAACGGCAAAAAGTCCGGTCGGCACGCGCAAGGGCGATGCCTGCCGAACTGACTTCGAGCATGTCGAATGAGGGGCGCGCATAGGCTGATTCGGGCAGGCCGTCAACCGCCCCTGCGCCGCGTTACGGATTTGCCCCTGCCGCAAGGGTCAGGCGGGGGGATCCTTGTCGAGATCGGCGAAAGCATCCTCGACAGATGGGGCCTTGGCAGAAGGCTTTGCCGCAGGTGCCGGAGCGGCGGGCTTGGTCGCAGGTCCAAGCACCGGAGCTGCCTTGATCGCCGGAGCGGCCGGAGCCGCCTTGCTCTCCCCTGCCCCTGCCTTCTCCGGCGCATCAGCAGGCGCAGCAGCCGCGTCAGCCGGGGCGGTCTCGACCGGCGGCGGCGCGACGGGCGCGGGCATGGCCACGGGGCCAAGCAACTTGCCCAGCGAAGCGAGCTGCGCGCCCATCACGCCATCAACGGCCTTGGAAATTACCGGCACTTCATAGCGCATCGGCCCGCCGACATTATATTCGAGCACGATCCGCGTGCCCTGTTTGATCGTGCTGATCACGATCGTCAGCACGCCTGTCACCGGCTCGCTCTGCAAGGGGCCAAGCGCGCCGGTCATGCGCAGCGCCTGCTCGGGATAGGCCTGCACCACGCGCATATGCTCGACGCTCCCTTGCAGGGTGAAGCGTCCCGGTTCATCGACTTCGGGAATGGTCTCGCAGAAGCATCCGCCTGCCTGCGGGGTGAGCGTCAGGTTCTTCGCATCGCCCGACCAGGTGTGCTCCGCCCGCCACCAGGTCGCAGGGGCGATCAGCGCCAGCCAGACGTCCTTGGGGGTAGCCTCGACCACCACCTCGTGACGGGTGACAAAGCCGCTGTCATTGGCGCGGACCAGTTCTGCCGAGGCCGGAGCGGCAAGGCCGAGCGCGGCGCCAGCAAGGGCCGCAATCCGGAACATCAGAGCGCCCTTCCCCACCCTGCCAGCCTCAGCCGCGCAGGATCGCGTCGATCTGGCCCGCGACCGTATCGATCGCCGCCATCCCGTCGATCCGGGTCACGATCCCGCGCGCTTCGTAGCCGGGCAGGATCGGCGCGGTCTTGGCACGGTATTCGGCCATGCGGGTGCGAACGGTTTCCTCATTATCGTCCGGACGGCGCTTGAATTCGGTGCTGCCGCAGGCATCGCACACGCCGTCCTGGGCGGGCGGATTGGCGGTGTCGTGATAGAGCGCGCCGCAATTGCCGCAGGAAAAGCGCCCGGTGATCCGCTCGACCAGCGCATCCTCGTTCACTTCGAGTTCAATCACGTGATCGAGCACGCGGCCGTTCTTCGCGAGGATCGCGTCGAGCGCGTCGGCCTGCGCGGCGGTGCGGGGATAGCCATCAAAGATAGCGCCGGTCTCGGGCGCCATCGCAGCCAGTTCGGCATCGATCAGGTCGGACACGATCGCGTCCGACACCAGCTCGCCGCGTTCCATGACTTCCTTGGCGCGCAGCCCCACAGGGGTACCCGCCTTCACCGCAGCGCGCAGCATGTCGCCGGTCGAAAGCTGGCGCATCCCGTGCCGCTCGACCAGCCCTGCACTCTGCGTGCCTTTGCCAGCGCCCGGAGGACCCAGAAGAATGATGTTCACGAACCGTCCCCCGTTACGCCCCGGGTCCCATGCCCGGGGGTGTTTTGCAGACTTGCGGGTTCAACCAAGCGTGGGCTGGCGTCAAGTCGGACTTTTGTCCGAGCCTCAGCGCATCCGCCCCTTGAGCTTGGCCTTCTTGATGAGATCGCCATACTGGTGCGCCAGCAGATGAGACTGGACCTGCGTGATGGTATCGACCGTCACGTTGACCACGATCAGCAGACTGGTGCCGCCAAGGAACAGCGGAATGCCGGTCTGGGCAATCATGAATTCAGGCACCACACAGACGATGGTGAGATAGACCGACCCGACCACGGTGATGCGCGTCAGCACATATTCGAGATAGTCGGCGGTGCGCTTGCCCGGACGGATGCCGGGGATGAACCCGCCATTCTTCTTGAGGTTGTCCGCCGTCTCCTCCGGGTTGAACACAACCGCGGTGTAGAAGAAGCAGAAGAAGATAATCCCGATCGCGTAAAGCGTCATGTAGAGCGGCTGGCCGTGGGCGAGATACTGGTTCAGCGTCACGATAACATTGCCGAAGGTGCTCTCGGTATCGACAGAGTTGCCGGCAAACTGGCTGATCGTCAGCGGCAGCAGCAGCAGCGAGCTGGCGAAGATCGGCGGGATCACGCCCGCGGTGTTGATCTTCAGCGGCAGGTGCGAACGCTCGGCCTGCATCATGCCGCGCTGGGTCGCGCGCTTGGGATACTGGATCAGCAGACGGCGCTGGGCGCGCTCGAAGAAGCTGATGCCGTAGATCAGCACCACCACCATCACCAGAAAGGCGATGATGATCCACGGTGCGATCGAACCGGTGCGGCCGCCCTCGAACAGGTTGGTGGCAAAGCTCGGAAACTGGGCGACGATGCCCGCCATGATGATCAGCGAGATACCGTTGCCGATGCCGCGGCTGGTGATCTGCTCGCCCAGCCACAGCAGGAACATGGTGCCGCCGACCAGGCTGATCACAGCGCCGATGCGGAACAGGTAGCCGGGATCGACCACCGCCTGAAGCCCGCTCTGCGCGGCAAAGCTTTCCAGACCGACCGCAAGGAAATAGCCCTGGATCGCGCACAGGAACACTGCACCGTAGCGGGTGTACTGGTTCAGCTTCTGGCGACCGGTCGCGCCTTCCTTCTTAAGGGCGGCGAGCGCCGGATGCAGGGCCGAGGCCATCTGCACCACGATCGATGAAGTGATGTAGGGCATGACGCCGAGCGCAATGAGGCTCATGCGCTCAAGGCTGCCACCCGAAAAGGCGTTGAACAGATCGAGGATCCCGCCGCGGGTCTGGTCGTAAAGTTCGCTGAGGATCAGCGGATTGACGCCGGGCAGCGGCACAAAGCTGAGAAAGCGGAACACGATCAGCGCACCGATGGTGAACCAGATGCGCTGCTTGAGCTCTGTCGCCTTGGCAAAATTGCCGAGGTTCAGGTTGCTCGCGATATTGTCGGCGCGTGATGCCATGTTGTCTGGTCGATCCTAGCTCTTGATCCGGGCGCGCCCGGCGCGAATGGCCCTGTCCGTAGGGCTGCCGCGGCACGCGAGAGCGTAAATAGGAAGCGCGGGGGCTCTTGTCGAACCCCCGCGCTCCCATTTTCGTCGATTACTTCGCCTTGGCGGCCTTGTTGGCGTCGCGACGGGCGAGCTTCTTTTCATGTTCGGGGGTCGGGGCCGGAGCCACTTCCACCTTGCCACCGGCCTTTTCAACCGCGGCAATCGCGCCCTTGGTGGCGCCGGTCACAGCGAAAGTCGCCTTGGCCGTGATCTCGCCCTTGCCGAGCAGACGCACGCCGTCCTTACCGCCACGAACCAGACCGGCCGCGCGCAGCGCTTCCTCGGTGATGGTCGCCTTGGCATCGAGCTTTCCGGCGTCGATGAACTTCTGGATCATGCCGATGTTCACCTCGGCATAGTCCTTGCCGAACGGGTTGTTGAACCCGCGCTTCGGCAGGCGCATGTGCAGCGGCATCTGGCCGCCTTCAAAGCCCTTGATGGCAACGCCGGAACGGGCCTTCTGGCCCTTCTGGCCGCGAGCCGAGGTCTTGCCCTTGCCCGAGCCGATACCACGGCCGACACGGATGCGGCCCTTGCGGGCACCGGCATTGTCGCGGATGTCATTCAGTTTCATGTGTGCACTCGCTTTCGCTTTTGTCGCGCTGACAGAGAGGAAGGCCCCACTTGCGCGGGGCCTGCCTGGATTTAGTCGATCACCTGGACCAGATGCGGGATCTTGGCGATCGCGCCGCGAACTTCAGGGGTATCCTGACGCTCGACGACCTTGTGCATCTTGTTCAGCCCAAGACCGATGAGGATCTTGCGCTGGCTTTCCGGGCGACGGATCGGCGAACCGATCTGCTTGATCTTGATGGTTGCCATCTCGGATTACTCCACAATCGCCGCAGCGTCGGCTTCGGCCTCGGCTGCGCTGGCTCCGCCCCGACCCAGCAGGTCGGCAACCTTCTTGCCACGACGCTGGGCGACCGACTTCGGCGAAGTCTGCTCGGACAGCGCGTCGAAGGTGGCGCGGATCATGTTGTAGGGGTTCGAGGTGCCGACCGACTTGGTCACCACGTCGGCAACGCCGAGGCTCTCGAACACGGCGCGCATCGGACCACCGGCGATGATGCCGGTCCCCGGAGGCGCGGTGCGGACGGTCACCTTGCCGGCGCCGAAACGGCCGTTGCCGTCATGGTGCAGGGTGCGGCCTTCCTTGAGCGGAACGCGGATCATCTTCTTGCGGGCCGAGGCAGTCGCCTTGGTGATCGCTTCGGGCACTTCGCGGGCCTTGCCGTGGCCGAAGCCGACGCGACCCTGGCCGTCACCGACCACGACCAGCGCAGCAAAGCCGAAGCGCTTGCCGCCCTTCACGGTCTTGGAGACGCGGTTGATGTGCACCAGCTTTTCGATGATGCCGTCATCTTCCTCGGGCTTGCCGCCGCGACGGTCGTCGCGACCGCCACGACCGCGCCCGCGGTCACCGCCTTCGCGGTTGCCGCCACGCCCACGGCCACGACGGCCCTGCGCTTCCCCGGCGTCGCCGCCGATGTCACCGGCGACTTCCGGAGTTTCGATGGTGTTTTCGTCAGCCATGATCAGAACTCCAGCCCGCCTTCACGGGCGGCATCGGCCAGCGCCTTGACGCGGCCATGGAACAGGAAGCCGCCGCGATCGAACACGACGGTGGTCACGCCGGCCTTCTTGGCGGCTTCGGCGATTGCCTTGCCGACCTGGGCAGCGGCATCGACATTGGCACCGCTCGCCTTGGCACCGAGCGTCGATGCAGCAGCGACCGTGCGGCCGGCAGCGTCATCGATGATCTGGGCGTAGATGTGACGGCCGGTGCGGTGCACCGACAGGCGCGGCTTGCCACCGGCACGCGCACGCAGCGCGGTGCGAACGCGGCGACGGCGCCGTTCGAACAGGGAGAGCTTAGCCATCTTACCTCTTCTTCCCTTCCTTGCGGAAGATAAACTCGCCGCGATAGGCGATCCCCTTGCCCTTGTAGGGCTCGGGCTTGCGCCAGCGGCGGATTTCGGCGGCAAACTGGCCAACGGCCTGCTTGTCGATGCCGGAAATCTCGATCGTGGTCTGGTCCGGGGTCTTGACTTCAAGACCGGCGGGCACGGGCAGATCGACATCGTGGCTGTAGCCGAGCTGCAGCTTCAGGTTGGCGCCCTGCGCGCTGGCACGGTAGCCGACGCCCTTGATCACCAGAACCTTGGTGAAGCCCTCGGTCACGCCTTCGACGAGGTTCGAGACCAGCGTGCGCTGCATGCCCCAGAACGCCCGTGCCTGACGGGTGTCGTTGGCCGGCTTGACCGAAATCGCGCCGTCTTCGAGCTTGTAGTCGATCAGATCCGACAGGCCCATGGTAAGGGTGCCCTTGGGGCCCTTCACGCTGAGCGTGCCGTTTTCGATGGTGGCCGTCACCCCGCCGGGGATCGCGACCGGCTTTTTGCCGATGCGGCTCATCAGAACACCTCCGCCAGCACTTCGCCGCCGACGTTGTGGGTGCGTGCCTCGGCATCCGAGAGCACGCCCTTCGGCGTCGAGACGATGGTGATGCCAAGGCCGTTGCGGATCGTCGGCAGTTCCTTGGAACCCGAATAGACGCGGCGGCCGGGCTTCGAAACGCGGGCCACGTGCTTGATCGCGGGCTCGCCTTCGAAATACTTCAGTTCGATCCGCAGCGCCTTGTGCTTGCCCGAATTGTCTTCGCTGAAGCCACGGATGTAGCCTTCACGCTGAAGCACTTCGAGCACGCTTGCACGCAGGTTGCTGGCGGGCGTCAGGACGGAGTCCTTCTTCGCGCGCTGGCCGTTGCGGATGCGGGTGAGCATGTCACCCAGAGGATCGGTCATAGCCATAGTTCAGTCCTCACCAGCTCGACTTGGTCAGACCGGGAATCATCCCGCTGTTGCCGAGTTGACGCAGTTCGATACGGTTGATGCCGAACTTGCGGTAATAGCCGCGCGGGCGGCCGGTGGTGGCGCAACGGTTGCGCACCCGGGTCGGGTTCGCATTGCGCGGAAGCTCCGCCATCTTGAGCCGGGCCATCAGGCGCTCGGTCTCGTCAAGCGATTCATCGGCAGCGATCGCCTTCAGCTTCTCGTACTTCGCAGCGTACTGCTTCACGAGCTTCTTGCGACGCTCATTCTTGTTGATGGAACTCAGTTTCGCCATGGACTTAAGCTCTCTGCTTTCGTGTCTCTAACGGGAAGCGGCTCACGCCGCCTCCTTCTGTTCACCCTTGGCCTCGCCCTGGAAGGGGAAGCCGAACAGACGCAGCAGTTCGCGCGCCTCTTCGTCGGTCTTGGCGGTGGTGGTGATGATGATATCCATCCCGCGCACCTTTTCGATCTTGTCGTAGCTGATTTCGGGGAACACGATCTGTTCCTTCAGCCCCATCGCGTAATTGCCGCGGCCATCGAACGACTTGGCGTTCAGCCCGCGGAAGTCACGGATGCGCGGCATGGCCACGGTCACGAGACGATCGAGGAATTCGTACATGCGTTCGCGGCGCAGGGTCACCTTGCAGCCGATCGGCATGCCTTCACGCAGCTTGAACTGCGCGATCGACTTCTTGGCGAGGGTGATGACCGGCTTCTGGCCGGCAATCAGCGCCATTTCCTCGGCGGCGGTCTGAACCTTCTTCTTGTCCTGGCTCGCTTCGCCCACGCCCATGTTGAGCGTGATCTTTTCGAGCTTCGGCACTTCCATGCGGTTCTTGTAACCGAACTTCTCGGTCATCGCCTTGACGATTTCGGCGTCGTACTTCGCCTTCATCCGTGCGGTGTAAGCGTCAGCCATTGATGGTCTCCCCGCTCTTCACGGCAACGCGCACCTTCTTGCCGTCCTTGATTTCGAAACGGACGCGGGTGGGCTTGCCATCCTTGGGATCGGCCAGAGCGACCTTGGAGATGTGCATCGGAGCCGGGAACCGGTCGATGCCACCCTGCGGGTTGGCCTGGCTGGGCTTGCGGTGACGGGCGACGATGTTCACGCCTTCCACGACGACCTTGCCGTCCTTCGGCATGACCTGGGCGACCGTACCGGTGCGGCCCTTGTCCTTGCCGGACAGCACGACGACGCTGTCACCCTTCTTGATCTTGGCGGCCGACATTACAGCACCTCCGGAGCAAGCGAGATGATCTTCATGAAGCCCTTGCCGCGCAGTTCGCGGACCACGGGGCCAAAGATACGGGTGCCGATCGGCTCCTCGTTCTTGTTCACGAGCACGGCAGCGTTGCTGTCGAAACGGATGACAGTACCATCCGGACGACGCACGTCCTTGCGGGTGCGCACGATCACGGCGCGATGAACGTCGCCCTTCTTCACCTTGGTGCGCGGCTGGGCTTCCTTGACGGAAACCACGATCACATCGCCAACGCCTGCGGTACGACGCTTCGACCCGCCCAGCACCTTGATGCACTGGACGCGCTTGGCGCCGCTGTTGTCCGCGACGTCGAGATTGGATTGCATCTGGATCATTGATCCGGTTCCTTACTCAATGGCTTTCCGGGACGCCCGATCCGACCGGGGCCCGGTAGTTCCGTTTACGTCTAACTCAGTTACCCGCAGCCGCCACGTCGAGGTCGGCTTCCACCGCCTGAACGCCGCCTGCCACGACCCGGTCCTTGACGATCCAGGTCTTGGTCTTGGACATCGGACGGGTCTCTTCGATCCGCACGACATCACCCACGGTGTATTCGTTGTTCTCGTCGTGCGCGTGATACTTCTTCGAACGACGGATGATCTTCCCGTAAAGCGGGTGACGAACCTTGCGTTCGACCTTCACGGTCACGGTCTTGTCAGTCTTGTCGGAGGTCACAGTCCCGACGAGGATGCGCTTGGGCATTGTGCTTACTCCTTACGCCTTCGCGGCGGCGGCCTTCGCCGCACGCTCGCTTTGCAGCGTCTTGATCTGCGCGATGTTCCGGCGCACCTGACGGATGCGCGACGGAGCCTCGAGCTGGTTGGTCGCAGCCTGGAACCGGAGATTGTACTGCTCGCGCTTCAGCTCGGTGAGCTCGGCGGCCAGCTGATCATCGGTCTTGGTGCGAAGGTCCGCGATATCGGCCATTATTCGCCTCCCAGGTGGCTGGTGTCGCCAAGACGGGCGACGACCTTGGTCTTGATCGGCAGCTTCATCGCTGCACGCTCGAATGCTTCGGCAGCCAGCGGGCCGGCAACGCCGTCGAGTTCGAACAGGATCCGACCCGGCTTCACGCGGGCTGCCCAGTATTCGATCGAGCCCTTGCCCTTACCCTGACGGACTTCGGCAGGCTTCTTCGACACCGGCACATCGGGGAACACGCGGATCCACAGACGACCCTGACGCTTGATGTGGCGGGTGATGGCACGACGCGCCGCTTCGATCTGGCGGGCGGTGATCCGCTCGGGTTCGAGCGCCTTGAGACCGTAGGAGCCGAAATTGAGGGTGGTGCCACCCTTGGCTTCGCCCTTGATCCGGCCCTTGAAAGCCTTGCGGAACTTGGTTTTCTTCGGTTGCAACATGGTCTGTTACCTTTAGCGGGCCGGACGAACGCCGGAAGTCTGGGCTTCCATCATCAGGCGGTCCTGCGCGGTCGGATCATGGGCAAGGATCTCGCCCTTGAAGATCCACACCTTGATCCCGATGATCCCGTAGGCGGTCAGCGCCTCGGTTTCGGCGTAATCGATGTTCGCACGCAGGGTGTGAAGCGGCACGCGGCCTTCGCGGTACCATTCGACGCGGGCGATTTCCGCCCCGCCGAGACGGCCGCCGCACACGATCTTGATGCCTTCGGCACCCAGACGCAGCGCCGACTGCACCGCACGCTTCATCGCCCGGCGGAACGCCACGCGGCGCACCAGCTGGTCAGCAATGCCCTGCGCGACGAGCTTCGCATCGATTTCCGGCTTGCGGATTTCGACGATGTTCAGCTTCACCTCGCTCGCGGTCATGGTCGCCAGCTTGGAACGCAGCTTTTCGATGTCTGCGCCCTTCTTGCCGATGATCACGCCGGGACGCGCCGCATAGATCGACACGCGGCACAGCTTGGCCGGGCGCTCGATCACCACCTTCGAAACCGCCGCCTGCGGCAGGTTCTTCATGATGTACTTGCGGATCGCGACATCTTCCTTGAGCAGCTGCGCATAGTCACGCCCTTCGGCGTACCAGCGGCTGTCCCAGGTGCGGTTGATCTGCAGGCGCAGACCGATCGGATTGCTCTTCTGGCCCATCTTACGCCTCTTCTGCTTCGCGAACGACGATCCGCAACCGGCTGAACGGCTTGAGGATCCGGGTCGACTTGCCGCGGCCGCGGGTGTGGAACCGCTTCATCGTCACCGACTTGCCGACCGAGGCTTCGGCCACGATCAGCGAGTCAACGTCGAGGTTGTGGTTGTTTTCGGCGTTGGCGATTGCCGAAGCGAGCACCTTGCTCGCATCGCGCGCCATCGCCCGCTTCGAAAAGGCGAGGATGTTCATCGCCTCTTCGGCCTTCTTGCCGCGGATCAGGGCCGCAACGAGGTTCAGCTTCTGCGCGGAACCACGGATCGTGGTGCCGACAGCCAGCGCCTCGTTATCGGCGACGCGGCGGGGTGCCTTTGCCTTGCTCATCAGCGCTTGCCCTTCTTGTCGGCGGCGTGGCCGGGGAAGGTGCGCGTGGGCGCAAATTCACCGAGCTTGTGGCCGACCATTTCTTCCGAAACCGAAACGGGAATGAACTTGTGCCCGTTATAGACATTGAAGGTGAGCCCGACGAACTGCGGCAGGATCGTCGAACGCCGCGACCAGGTCTTGATCGGCTTGGCATTCGTGGTTTCCTGCGCCGTTTCTGCCTTCTTCAGCAGGCTCAGCTCGACAAACGGACCTTTCCAGACGGAACGTGCCATCGTCTCTTACCTCTTCTTCTTCGCGTGACGCGAACGGATGATCATCTTGTCCGTCTGCTTGTTGTGGCGCGTACGGGCACCCTTGGTCGGCTTGCCCCACGGGGTCACCGGATGACGGCCACCCGAGGTGCGGCCTTCACCACCACCGTGCGGGTGGTCGACCGGGTTCTTCGCAACGCCGCGAGTGAGCGGCCGCTTGCCCATCCAGCGCGAACGGCCGGCCTTGGCAAAGTTCTGGTTGGCGTTGTCGGGGTTCGACACCGCACCCACCGTGCCCATGCAATCGGCGCGCAGGTAACGCTGCTCGCCCGAGTTCAGGCGGACGATCACGAAAGCGCGGTCACGGCCGACGACCTGCACATAGGTGCCGGCGGAACGGGCGATCTGACCGCCCTTGCCCGGCTTCATTTCCACGTTGTGGCAGATGGTGCCGACCGGCATCTGGCCCAGCAGCATCGCGTTGCCCGGCTTGGTGTCGGTCTTTTCACCGGCCACCACCGTGTCACCGACAGCAAGGCGCTGCGGAGCGATGATGTAGGCCTGCTCGCCGTCCTCGTACTTGACGAGAGCGATGAAAGCGGTGCGGTTCGGGTCATATTCCAGACGCTCGACCGTGGCCGGCATGTCCCACTTGCGACGCTTGAAGTCGATGAAGCGGTACTTCTGCTTGTGACCACCGGCGATGCCGCGGCTGGTGACGTGACCCTTGTTGTTGCGGCCACCGGTCTTGCGCTTGCCTTCGGTAAGCGCCTTGACCGGCTTGCCCTTCCACAGGGCCGACTTGTCGACCAGGATCAGACCGCGGCGTGCGGGACTGGTCGGCTTGTAGTTCTTGAGTGCCATTGTTCGTGTCCTGTCCCTTGGCCTCAGATACCGCTGGTGATGTCGATCATTTCACCCTCGGCGAGGGTGACAATGGCCTTCTTCACGTCGGAGCGCTGATAGGCCTTGCCCTTCCAGCGCTTGGTCTTGCCCTTGGCGATCAGGGTGTTCACGGCGACGACCTTCTTGTCGTAGATCGCCTCGATCGCTTCCTTGATCTGGGGCTTGGTCGCGTCCTTAGCGACCTTGAAGACCACGGCGTTCTGTTCCGACGCGAGGGTCGACTTTTCCGTGATGTGCGGCGCGATGATCACGTCGTAGTGACGCGCATCGACAGTCTGCTTCTTAGCCATTGAAGCGCGCCTCCAGCTTTTCGACAGCGGCCTTGGTCAGCACCAGCGTGTCGTGGTTGAGGATGTCGTAGACATTGGCGCCGATCGCGGGGAGCACGTTGATCCCCGGCAGGTTGCCGGCGGCCTTCTTGAAGCCCGCATCCACCTGCTCGCCATCGATCACCAGCACCTTGCCCGACAGGCCGGCCTTAGCGAGGTGGCCCTTGAGCACCTTGGTCTTGGCTTCGGCGAGTTCGAGGCTGTCAACGACCACAAGACCGCTCTTGGCCTTGGTCGAAAGCGCCATCTTGAGGCCGAGCGCACGGATCTTCTTGTTGAGCGACTGCTCGAAGTCACGCTTGCGCGCACCGTGGGCCTTACCACCACCGATGAAGATCGGGGCAGCGCGGTCGCCGTGACGGGCGGTGCCGCCACCCTTCTGCTTGCCGAACTTCTTGCCGGTGCGGGCCACGTCCGAACGCTCGCGCGTCGGGCGGGCGGTGCCGCGGCGGTTCTCGAGCTGCCAGGTCACGACCCGGTGCAGGATGTCGGCGCGCGGCTCGATGCCGAACACGTCATCCGACAGTTCGATATCGCCTGCGGCCTTCCCGCCGTCGATTTTCTGAACCTTGATCTTCATGGCTCAGCCTTCCTTGTTTTCTTCAGTGGCCTCGGCGCCGGCTTCGGCACCTTCGGTCACGATGGCTTCATCGGCAGCAGCTTCAACCACCGAGGGGGTCTCGTCAGCCACGGGAGCGTGCTTCTGGAGCACTGCGCCGGGGAACGGCAGACCTTCGGGGAGCGGCAGCTTGACCGCGTCACGAACGAGCAGCCAGCCGTTCTTCGCGCCGGGCACCGAGCCCTTGACGAAGAGGAGGCCACGCTCGGCGTCGGTGCGGACGATTTCGAGGTTCTGCTGGGTGCGCTGACGGTCGCCCATGTGGCCGGCCATCTTCTTGCCCTTGAACACGCGGCCCGGATCCTGACGGTTACCGGTCGAACCATGCGCACGGTGCGAGATCGACACACCGTGGGTGGCGCGCATACCGCCGAAACCCCAGCGCTTCATCGCACCGGCAAAGCCCTTACCCTGCGTGTGACCGGTGATGTCGACCATCTGGCCGGCAACGAAGTGGTCCGCGCTGATGGTCGCACCCACGGGAACCAGAGCATCCTCGCTCTCGACCCGGAATTCGGCGACCTTCTTCTTCAGACCGACATCGGCCTTGGCGAAATGTTCACGCTGCGGCTTGGCAACGTTCTTCTGCTTGGCTTCGCCCGCGCCCAGCTGGACTGCGAAGTAACCATCGCGGTCAGCGGTGCGGTGCGACACCACCTGGCAATCTTCCAGCGCGAGAACGGTCACAGGCACGTGCCGTCCGTCCTCCTGGAAGAGGCGGGTCATCCCGACTTTCTTTGCGATAACGCCGGTGCGCATCGTCAGTTCACTCCTCAACAGAGGCACCCTGCAGACCATCCGCAAGGTGCATGGCGAGGCCGCGTTGCAAGCAACACAGCCCCAGTTCAGCCCGAATTTTCATGCATCGCCCCGTCCGGGCTGAGTGCCTCCGCTGGCCGGGTGGCCGCTGGAAGCGAGACGGGGGACGCAGCCCGGAGAGTTTCTCCGGCGGTATCCACCCTATCGTCAGTCGGGGCGTTACCCGCCCCTACGATAGAGGCCCCCTGCCGTGGCAAGGGGCATTTCGGCTAGCCTCAGGCCAGCTTGATCTCGACATTCACGCCGGCAGCCAGATCGAGCTTCATCAGAGCATCGACGGTCTGGGCGTTGGGCTGCACGATGTCGAGCAGCCGCTTGTAGGTGCGCACCTCGAACTGCTCGCGCGACTTCTTGTCGACGTGCGGGCCGCGGTTCACGGTGAACTTCTCGATACGCGTCGGCAGGGGAATGGGGCCACGAATAAGAGCGCCGGTGCGACGGGCCGTACCTGCGATCTCGCCAGTCGCCTGGTCGAGCACGCGGTGATCAAACGCCTTGAGGCGAATACGGATATTCTGAGCTTCCATGTCCTACTACCGATGCGAAAGAGCCAAGGAGCCGCCGGTTGCCCGGCATTTCCCAAAAAACAAAGGCCGGCCCCGCCATTTCCGGTTTCCCGAGGCGGGCGGCCTTCTTCAAAACTCGATGCAGACGGGACGAATCTCGTCTGCGGATGCGCGCCTATACGGGGCGTGTTGGATTCTGGCAAGGGGGTAAGGCTAAGGAAATTACGCGAGCGTGAAACGACCGCGCCGCACCCCTGAAACCAGCCCTGCCCTTCACACAAAAGAAGGCCCGGCAGCTCCTGCGAGCGCCGGGCCTCTTTCGTTCAGTTGCGCTCCCTAAAGGAGCAAAACCTTACTTGGTGATCTTGGCAACGACGCCCGAACCCACGGTGCGGCCGCCTTCGCGGATCGCGAAGCGCAGACCTTCGTCCATGGCGATCGGAGCGATCAGCTTGACGCCGATGGTCACGTTGTCGCCCGGCATCACCATTTCGGTGCCTTCGGGAAGGATCACTTCGCCGGTCACGTCGGTGGTGCGGAAGTAGAACTGCGGGCGGTAGTTGGCGAAGAACGGCGTGTGACGGCCACCTTCGTCCTTCGACAGCACGTAGACTTCGGCGCTGAACTCGGTGTGCGGGCTGACCGAGCCGGGCTTGCAGAGAACCTGGCCACGCTCGACTTCTTCACGGGCAACGCCGCGGATCAGGGCGCCGACGTTGTCGCCAGCTTCACCGCGATCGAGCAGCTTGCGGAACATTTCCACGCCGGTGACGGTGGTCTTGCGGGTGTCCTTGATGCCGACGATTTCGACTTCGTCACCAACGTTGACGATGCCGGTTTCGATACGGCCGGTCACCACGGTGCCGCGACCCGAGATCGAGAACACGTCTTCGATCGGCATCAGGAACGGCTTGTCAACCGGACGGTCGGGCTGCGGGATGTAGCTGTCGACGGCTTCGATCAGAGCAATGACCGAATCCTTGCCGATGTTGTCATCGCGGCCTTCGAGAGCGGCCAGAGCCGAACCCTTGACGATCGGAATATTGTCACCGTCGAAGTCGTACGACGACAGCAGTTCGCGCACTTCCAGCTCGACGAGCTCGAGGATTTCCTCGTCGTCAACCTGGTCGACCTTGTTCATGTACACGACCAGCGCCGGCACGCCGACCTGACGGGCGAGCAGGATGTGCTCGCGGGTCTGCGGCATCGGGCCGTCAGCAGCGTTCACCACCAGGATCGCGCCGTCCATCTGGGCGGCACCGGTGATCATGTTCTTCACGTAGTCAGCGTGACCCGGGCAGTCGACGTGCGCGTAGTGACGGGCAGCCGATTCATACTCGACGTGGGCGGTCGAGATGGTGATGCCGCGCTCGCGCTCTTCGGGAGCCTTGTCGATGTTGGCGAAGTCCACGGCGCTGCCGCCGTAGGTTTCAGCCATCACCTTGGTGATCGCGGCGGTCAGCGTGGTCTTGCCATGGTCAACGTGACCGATGGTGCCGATGTTGCAGTGCGGCTTATTCCGCTGGAACTTTTCCTTGGCCATTTCTCTGGTGTACCTTCTTGAATGAAACAATGTGTTCGCGGGAGAACGGCGGTGCCCGCTGAATCAGGCGCCGCCCCTAGACCGATCGTTCGGCTTAGGCAAGTTTCTCCTTGACCTCGGCTGCGACGTTGGCCGGAACCTCGTCATAGTGCGAGAAGATCATGGTGTACTGTGCACGTCCCTGGGTGAACGAGCGCAGTTCGTTGACGTAGCCGAACATGTTGGCGAGCGGGACGAACGCCTCGACCGCCTGGGCATTGCCGCGGGTATCGGTGCCCTGGATCTGGCCACGACGGCTGTTGAGATCGCCGATCACGTCGCCGAGATAATCGTCCGGGGTCACCACTTCGACCTTCATGATCGGTTCGAGCAGCTTGATCCCGGCCTTCTGCGCCACTTCACGCATCGCACCGCGGGCGGCGATTTCGAACGCGATCGCGCTCGAGTCGACGTCGTGGTACGCACCATCGGTCAGCTTGATGCTGAAATCGATGATCGGGAAGCCGACCAGGTGCCCGCTGGCAGCCTGTTCGCGGAAGCCCTTTTCGATCGCGGGGATATATTCGCGCGGAATGTTACCGCCCTTGATCTGGTCTTCGAAGATCACGCCCTGGCCGCGTTCACCCGGAGTGACAGTGACCTTGACGCGGCCGAACTGGCCCGAGCCGCCCGACTGCTTCTTGTGGGTGTAATCGACTTCGACTTCGCGGGCGAGGTATTCGCGGTAGGCCACCTGCGGCGCACCGACGTTGGCCTCGACCTTGAACTCGCGGCGCATGCGGTCGACGATGATGTCGAGGTGGAGTTCGCCCATCCCCTTGATGATCGTCTGGCCCGATTCATGATCGGTCGAAACGCGGAACGAGGGGTCTTCGGCCGACAGGCGGTTGAGCGCGATGCCCATCTTTTCCTGGTCAGCCTTGGTCTTGGGCTCCACCGAAAGCTCGATCACCGGCTCCGGGAATTCCATCCGCTCGAGCACGATCGGCGCCTTTTCCGCGCACAGCGTGTCGCCGGTGGTGGTTTCCTTCATCCCGGCCAGCGCGATGATGTCGCCAGCGAAGGCTTCGTCCACGTCCTTGCGCTCGTTCGCATGCATTTCCAGCATACGACCGACCTTTTCCTTCTTGTCCTTCACCGAGTTCAGGTAGGTGCCCTTGGTGAGCGCGCCCGAATAGATGCGGATGAAGGTGAGCGAGCCCACGAAGGGATCGTTCATGACCTTGAACGCCAGCGCGCTGAACGGCGCTTCGTCGGTGGCCGGACGGCTGTCGGGCTCGTCGCTGTCCATCTTGACGCCCTGCACGTCGGGGATGTCGAGCGGCGAAGGCAGGTAATCGACCACGGCGTCGAGCAGGGGCTGCACGCCCTTGTTCTTGAACGCCGAGCCGCAGCACACCGGCACGAACGACTGGTTGAGCGTGCCCTTGCGGATCAGCGCCTTCAGCGTCGCGACGTCGGGCTCGTTGCCTTCGAGGTAGGCTTCCATCGCCTCGTCGTCCTGTTCGACAGCGAGTTCGATCAGCTCGGCGCGGTAGATCGCGGCTTCGTCAGCCAGATCGGCGGGGATTTCCTCGTAGGTGAACTCGGCACCCAGCGATTCGTCCTTCCAGATGATCGCGCGGTTGTGCACGAGATCGACCAGGCCCTTCAGATCGGCTTCGAGACCGATCGGAATGTAAAGCACGGCCGGACGCGCACCCAGACGATCGATGATCGACTGGACGCAATACTTGAAGTTGGCACCGGTGCGGTCGAGCTTGTTGATGAAGCACATCCGCGGAACGCCGTACTTGTCGGCCTGGCGCCAAACGGTTTCCGACTGCGGCTCAACGCCGGCCACGCCGTCGAAACAGGCGACCGCGCCGTCGAGGACGCGCAAGGAACGCTCCACCTCGATGGTGAAGTCCACGTGGCCCGGGGTGTCGATGATGTTGATGCGGTGCTCGGGGCCGCCGGCAACCGACCAGAAGCAGGTCGTGGCCGCCGAGGTGATGGTGATCCCGCGCTCCTGCTCCTGCTCCATCCAGTCCATCGTCGCGGCACCATCGTGCACTTCGCCGATCTTGTAGGACTTGCCGGTGTAGTAGAGGATCCGCTCGGTCGTGGTGGTCTTGCCGGCGTCGATGTGCGCCATGATACCGATATTGCGGTAGCGGTCGATCGGATGGCTGCGTGCCATGGTGAATTCCTTGAGCGTTGGAGGAGCATCAACGGTCCAACCGGGACCGGCGCGGGCTCCATATAGTTGCTTTTGTGACAGCGGAAAGACCGGCCGCCCCTTTTTCACCGGAGCGGCCTGTCATCCGTGCCCGACCCTTACCAGCGGTAGTGCGAGAACGCGCGGTTCGCGTCAGCCATGCGGTGGGTGTCTTCACGCTTCTTCACCGCGTTGCCGCGGTTGTTGGCGGCATCCAGCAGCTCACCCGACAGACGCGCTGCCATAGTGGTTTCCGGACGGCCGCGCGCCGCATTGATCAGCCAGCGGATCGCCAGTGCCTGGGCACGCTCGGCGCGCACCTCGACCGGCACCTGATAGGTCGCACCACCAACGCGGCGGCTGCGGACTTCGACCTGCGGCTTCACATTGTTCAGCGCATCATGGAACAGCTGGATCGGATCGGCCTTGGCCTTGGCTTCGACCGTGGCGAGCGCGCCATAGACGATCTTTTCGGCAACAGCCTTCTTACCGTCGAGCATGAGGTTGTTCATGAACTTCGACAGGATCTGATCCCCGTACTGGGGATCGGGCAGGATGACCCGCTTTTCGGGACGACGACGACGTGACATTGCTTTGTCTCCAAAATCCTAAATCGTCAGCCCGGACTTGATCCGGGCCTGGGCTTCCTTTTTCACGCGGCGCGCCGGAAGGAAGCCAAGCCCCGCATCACGTGCGGGGCGACGGGAAAAACCGATTACTTCGGACGCTTGGCGCCGTACTTCGAACGCGACTGCTTGCGGTCCTTCACGCCCTGCGTGTCGAGCACGCCGCGCAGCACGTGATAGCGCACGCCGGGAAGGTCGCGCACACGCCCGCCGCGGATCAGCACAACGCTGTGCTCCTGCAGGTTGTGACCTTCGCCCGGGATGTAGCTGATGACTTCGCGCTGGTTGGTCAGGCGGACCTTGGCCACCTTGCGCAGCGCCGAGTTCGGCTTCTTCGGGGTCGTCGTGTAGACGCGGGTGCAAACGCCGCGCTTCTGCGGGTTCTGCTCCATCGCAGGGACCTTGGACTTGGCCTTCTGCGGAACGCGGCCCTTGCGGACCAGCTGGTTGATCGTCGGCATTAAGTTCTCACTTCACCAGGTTGATGGTGAGCACGGGTGCCGGACGATGGAAGAGAGAGAGTTGGCCTCAGCCGTCATCCCGGGCTTGACCCGGGACCGCTCGCCGCCAGCGCATTGCCAGCAGGAAAGAACCAGCCGAAGCCGGCATGACGTCCAAGCCGAAACGCTCCACCCACTCGACGCGGCCCTTCGGCCACCGGGTTACTTTGACGGCTGCCTACCCGAGGAAGACGCACCGCCAATGTTCAGCTCGCTCCGGAGGGTTGCTCCGGAAAGATGGGCGCCCTTAGGCAGGTTTGGGTCGCGGGTCAAGACAATCAGCCGAAGCGGGCCAGAGACCTGCTTTCGCGGCTTTCGCTGCCGGCAGTATGCACAAAGGTCCAGCCGCTGCTGACATCACTGAAATACGTGTCGAGTTTCTCGAACGCCGCCCTGTTCAACCCCAGAAACGACCGGCGCCTGTCTCTTGGATCAGGCATGCGCTCGACGAGCCCCCGCAGTTCGAGCACCCTGATGTAGCGCAGCGCTGTCGTCTCGGCCACGCCGCTGCCATAGCAGACCGACGATACACACAATTGCTGGCCAGTCAGTTCGGCGCGGTAAAGATCGATCAGAATTGACCAGACCGGATCGAAGAACAGGTCATGGTCGAAATACTTCGTCCTGTGCCTGCGCGCCGCGACAAGAGCATCGATCAGTCGCAACCTGTCAGCCAGCGAAGATCCCGCGCCACGCTCGCCATTTTTTGCCTGCCGCACA
The DNA here is from genome assembly GCF_056848235.1 of Erythrobacter sp. RANMB8. Lineage (NCBI taxonomy): Bacteria > Pseudomonadati > Pseudomonadota > Alphaproteobacteria > Sphingomonadales > Erythrobacteraceae > Erythrobacter > Erythrobacter sp. RANMB8. The sequence goes on along the minus strand of NZ_JBREHG010000002.1, from coordinate 14,222 downwards.
TCCGGCCCGACCGAACAGCCACAGGTCTTGACCGGCTGCATGGCCTGGATCGCGTGCTCCAGAATTTCGAGGCGCGTGTGAAAGGGGGTCGCTTCATCGTGCATGAGCCACGCCCTAGCGAAAAAATACGCGATTTCCTGTCCCCTGGGTAGATTACGTGAATGATGGGTGCGGCGAGACTCCGTGATCGCCAGAATTTGGCATAAAATTAGAGGGCGTTAACTAATCTAAGAAATTAGGCGCAGTTTGATATTTGACCTTAGATGCAGAATTGAATCTCCAGTTTTTGGAAAGGATATTCAACGCCGATAATGTAAAAGGCGTTCTTGATTCTGTATTTGATATGTGCCGCATCGTTGGGGCTGATAAATTCAGCTATCATCCGGAAATATTGTTCAAAGGCATTTCAACCGTCAGATCCGAAGTGTTCGCCACGGGCTTCCCCGCGGAATGGATCGACCTTTACATCAGGGGCGGAGCACAGATTGCCGATCCCATACCCGATCTGGTCATGCGCAAGGCCAGAGTGATGACCTGGCAAGAAGCCATCGCCAGCCTGAAACTCACCCCCGCGCAGAAAGCCTTTTTCCGGATGGCGCGCGCGCACGGACTGACGGCAGGCCTCGGTTTTCCGCTTTGGGGCGCACGCGGCCAGAATGCCTTTGTGGCGATCGGTTTTCCCGACAATGAAATCCCGCTCTCGCCGGCAACCTTGCGCACCGTCCACACGATGTTGCTGGCTGCGCATCAGAAGATCGTCGAACTGTCATCCGGAGAGGTGCCGGAGCCCGTTCTGTCCGAGCGCGAGCGCGAGGTTCTGACGTGGGTCGCCAAGGGCAAGAGCAACAATGATATCGCCACCATCATCGCGATTTCGCCGGAAACGGTCGCCACCTACATGCGCCGGATCTATGCCAAGCTGGGCTGCAACGACCGGATCGGTGCGGTTATCAAGGCGTTGCGAAACGGCCTTATCCGGCTTTGATCAGCAGGGGATTCAGCCAACCAGAAACCCTACCAGCGCCCGCACCTTGCGGCTGCGCCATTGCGGCGGGGGGGCGAGGAGCCAGTAGCTTCGGATCGCGGGCTCCGGCCCTTCCAGCACGGTAAGCGCGCCGCGCCCGATCGCGCTTTCGGCAAGCGCCAGCGGCAGGATCGTGCGCCCCATTCCCGCCAGCGCCGAAGCCAGCGCCTGTCCGGGGCTGCCGGCCTTGATGCCCGGCGTGACGCCATCGGGCAGCGGCATCCCCGGCCAGTCGATCCAGCTGTCGCGGGCATCGGGCGCGGCGACTGTCACGCGCAGCGCGGGGGCGAGCTGCACCCCCTCCAGATCGCCCGGCCCGTCGACCAGCCGGATCGCGATGTCGATATTCGCCTCGGTGAAATCGGCGTGCTCGTCGGCAGAGAGGATGTACTGCACGTCCCCCGAGCCTTGCGCCGCATCGGCCTGGAACCGCGCCAGCCGCGGGGCGAGCCATTCGGCGTAGAATTCCCGCGGGACCGCGATGGTATAGCGGTCGGACGCCTGCCCGGCCTGCATCGCCTCGACGCTTTCCTCGAACCGCAGGAAGCCTTCGCGCAAGGGATCGAGCCCGGCCTCGCCCTCGGGGGTGAGTTCCAGCCCCTTGGGCGTGCGGCGGAACAGCACCACGCCGAGCACATCCTCAAGCGCGCGGATCTGCTGGCCGACCGCGGCAGGGGTCACCGCCAGCTCGTCCGCCGCACGGGTGAACGACAGGTGGCGCGCGGCAGCATCGAACACGCGCAGGGCATTGAGGGGAAGATGGGTGCGCTTCACGGTTTCGCGATTAGGCCCGCAGCAGGCCTACCGCAAGCGTTCAGCGAGCAGACCGGCCTTCGGCGGTTTCGGGGGCGGACAGCGGGAAGAACGGGATGCGCACCTCTGCCGGCGAGCCATCGGCGCGTTCGAAGGTGTAGAACCCCTCCATCGACCCGAACGGCGTCGTCAGCGGGCAGCCGGAGACGTAATCGTGGCTCTGCCCCGGCGCGAGCAGCGGCTGTTCGCCCACCACGCCCTCGCCATCGACATGGTTCACCATCCCGCGCCCGTCGGTGATGCGCCAGTGGCGGGTGCGCAGGCGCAGCGCCTCGTGCGAGGCGTTCTCGATGCGGATGTGATAGACCCAGAACCACTTGCCCGCCTCCGGATGCGACTGCTCCGGCAGGTAATTGACGGCGACGCGGACGGTCACCCCGTCGGTGGTGGCAGCGTGCTGGAAGAATTCCTTCATATCGTGCCTCAAGGTAGCGGATTGCGCGGGCGCTACAAGAGGCTCAACGCCCTTAATCCACGCTGTATCCCGCAAGGGTGAGAGAATCCTGTGTGGAAGCGCCGGCAGGGCTGGCCTATGTCTCCCTGCCATGATCGCCCTGCCCCCCGGCCCCGCCCCGCAGACAACCCGCCGCACGGTGTTGCGCGGGATAGGAGCGACATTCGTGACCGGAATGCTTGGCGGATGCGCCATGCGGGACCGCCCGGCGCTGGCGCTGCCGCAAGATCCGGCCGCGACGGCAACGCCCGATCTGGTTGACCTCGCCCGCTTCGATCCGCGCCTCAGGCTCGACATCCGCTATGCCACGCCGGCCAATTTCATGGGGCGGGTGCTTTATCCGGTGCCGCACGCGGTTGCCCAGCGGCCCGTGGCCGAGGCGCTCGCCAAAGTGCAGACCCGCGCCGCGGCGGCAGGCTACGGCCTGCTGATCTTCGATGCCTATCGCCCCTGGCGCATCACCAGGGCGATGTGGGAGGCAACCCCGCCCGAAAAGCGCGAATTCGTCGCCGACCCGCGCACCGGATCGCGTCACAATCGCGGCTGTTCGATCGATCTGTCGCTGCACCGCGGCGGCATCGAGGTCACCATGCCCAGCCCCTATGACGATTTCACGCCAGCCGCCTATCGCAGCAACACCGCTGCACCCGCAGAGGCGCTGGCGGCAAGCCGGATGCTCGAAGACTGGATGGTGGCCGAAGGCTTCGTGCCGCTCGCCAACGAGTGGTGGCATTACGACTGGGCCGACTGGCGGCGCTATCCGGTGATGGATGTGCCGCTCGAGGCGGTGACAGCGGGGCGATAGACCGCCCTACCCTTTGGCCAGCAGTTCCTCGATCTGGCCCAGCCGTTCCTTGCCGAAGAACATCTCGTTCGCCCCGCCCTTCGGCCCCACGAACATCGTCGGGATGCCGAAGGCGCCGCGCGCGACCACCGCGTCGGTGTTGGCGGCAAGGCCCTGCTTGACCTCGTCGCTCTGCGCACGGGCGAACAGGTCGGCAGCGTCGAACCCGGCTGCGGTGATCGCCGCGCCGATGGCTTCGGGCGAGGTGACGTCGATCCCCTCCTCCCAGATCGGGCGCAACAGGCTTTGCGCAAACTGCACCCCGCGCCCGTCCTGATCGGCGGCGTAGAGCATCCGCTGGAGCAGGATCGAATTGAACGGAAACTGCGGATGCAGGCGATAGCGGTCGAGACCGTGCTTCGCGATAAAGCGCTGCATTTCGAGCATCGCATATTCGTTCTTGCCCTTCACCCCTGCATCGCGGTGCATCGGCGGAGCATTGCCGGTGAGCTTGTGCATCCCGGCGAGGAACACGGGGATCACGTCCAGCTCGGCCTCGTAACGGTCAAGCAATTCGCGCAGCGGCCACCACACCAGATAGGCGTTGGGGGAAACGAAATCGAAGACGAGTTCAACGCGTTTGGCCATTGTGCGGCTCCCTTACATCCCCGCCGCGGCGAGGGCCTGGTCCATGTCCTCGGTCAGATCGGCGATGTCTTCCAGACCCACGTTGATGCGCAGCAGGCCTTCGGTCACGCCCATTGCGGCGCGGGCTTCGTCGGTCAGGCCGGCGTGGGTGGTCGATGCCGGGTGGCACATCAGGCTGCGGGCATCGCCGATATTGTTGGAGATATCGATCAGCCGCAGCGCATCCAGCAGCGCAAAAGCCCGCGCCCGCGTGCCGACATCGAGCGCGAAGATCGGCCCCGTCGCGTCCATCTGCGCGGTGGCGAGCGCGTGGCGCGGGTGGCTCGGCAGGCCGGGGTGGAGCAGGTGGCCGCCTGCCGCCTGCACCCGCGGTTCGAGAAACTGGCCCAGCGCCACCGCGTTCTCGCTTTGCAGACGGGCGCGGAAGGGCAGCGTTTCCAGCCCCTTCAGCACCACCCAGGCGTTGAAGGCGGAAATGGTCGGGCCGGTGTTGCGCTGGAACGGCATCAGCACCTCGTCGATCCACTGCTGGCTGGCACAGATCGCGCCCGCCAGCACGCGGCCCTGCCCGTCCATCAGCTTGGTCGCCGAGTATGCCACCACATCCGCGCCGAATTCCATCGGGCGCTGCAAGACGGGCGAGGCGAAGGCGTTGTCGACCACGGTGGTGATCCCGTGCGCCCGCGCCAGCCCGCAAACGTGCGCCATATCGACGATGTCGAGCGTCGGGTTGGCCGGGGTTTCGAAGAAAAACACCTTGGTGTTGGGCCGGATCGCGGCTTCCCACGCGGCATTGTCGGCGCTGTCGATCACCGTGGTTTCGATCCCGAACTTCGGCAGCAGCGTATCGACCAGCCAGCGGCACGATCCGAAGGCGGCGCGGGCGGCCACCACATGATCGCCTGCCGAAAGCTGGCACAGCAGCGCGGCTGTCATCGCCGCCATGCCGGAGGCCTGCGTGCGGCAGGCCTCGGCCCCCTCCATCAGCGCGATGCGTTCTTCCAGCATCGCGACGGTGGGGTTCTGGAGGCGCGAATAGGTCATGCCCTGCGCGGTGCCGGCGAAGCGATCGGCAACAGTCTGGGCGTCGTCATAGGTGTAGCCCGAGGTGAGGAACAGCGCCTCGCTCGTCTCGCCATGTTCGCTGCGCCAGGTGCCGCCGCGCAGGGCACGGGTTGCAGGGCGCCAGCTGGCGGTGGCGGCGCGGTCCATTCCGGTGGTCTTCTTCATGGAGCGGGGCTTTAGGACGGCGCGAGGCCGCCCGCAAGCAGGCCGTCTTGTGCCGTGCGATCATGCCCGATCGCGCCGAGCATCAGCGTGCCTTCGATCACGGTGAGCAGATAGCGCGCCCCGCCCCTGGGGTCCGGGTCACCTTCGGGCATCTGCCCTTCGAGCCAGCCGAGCAGATCGCCCATCATCGCTTCCGCCGCCGGAGCGAAACCCGGCACGCCCCGTGCGGCACCGGCAACAATCTCCCACCACAGGGCCATGAAGGGGCGCATCGCGGGGCTGCGGGCATGGGTCAGGATGCGCGAGACCGCCTCGGCCCGCGTCCGCACCCGCTCCCCCGCAAGCGCCGCGTCGAGCGCGCCCGCATAGGTGCGCGCCAGAAAGGACAAGAGTTCGGCCAGCAGCGCTTCCTTGCTGCCGAAATGGTAGAGCAGCATCCGGTCGGATGTCCCCGCCGCCTTCGCCAGCGGGCGCAGGCTTGCCTGCCCCAGCCCGTGCGCGAGAACATGCGCGGCCAGCAAGGGCAGCAGGCTGTCCTTCGTCATCGGCGGCTTTCTGGCGGGCGCGGGCATAGCCCCTTGTAGCAGGCGCTACATCACGCTACAAGCGGGCGTAGCACTCGCTACAACTTGCCGGAGACACGCCGATGGACCTCGCCCTTACTCCCTATGCCGCGCTGTTCATCGGCGGGCTCGCTGCAGCTTTGGCGGCGATCGGATGGGTGCTGGCGCGGCGCGATGTCACCGGCAGCGCGGCGCTGGCGGCGGCGCTGGCGGGCGGCTTTGCGGCCTATACCGGCGTAACCATCTGGGCCGAGGGCGTGGTTCCCGTGATCGTCAACCACACCGGCAACCTGTGGGGCGTGCAGGTGTGGTGGGATCTGCTGATCGCGCTCACCATCGCGCTGTTCCTGATCGCCCCGCGCGCCCGCGCACAGGGCATGAACCTGCCGCTGTGGACGCTCGCGATCATCGCCACCGCCAGCATTGCCCTGCTCGCGATGTGTGCGCGGCTGTTCTGGCTGGAGCGCAAGGCGGCGGCGAGGCCATAATCCCGCTTGCCCGCCGGCGCGCCTCTGCCTAAGCCCCTGGCCAGCCATGGCCGAGGCGCACGCTTCCTCTCCGCATGATACCGCCCCGCCGGTGCACCCCCGCGATCCGCTGGTGTGGGTCGCCGCGATTGCTGCCGCCTTCGCAGCCGTGGCAGGCTGGCAGCTGGCGACACCGTCCAAGCCCTATTTCGACGAGGTGCATTACCTCCCCGCAGCACGGCAACTGCTGGCGTGGTGGGACGTCGGCTTCGGCGAATATCTCAACCGCGAACACCCGATGCTGGGCAAGCAGCTGATCGCGCTGGGGATGGGGCTCTTCGGCGACAATGCGCTGGGCTGGCGGATCATGCCGCTCGTGTTCGGCACGCTGGCGCTGTTCGCTGCGATGCGCGCCCTGTGGCACGCCAGCGCCGACCGGTTTGCGTGCATAGCCTTCGGGCTGTTGCTCGCCACCGGCTTCCACCTGTTCATCCAGTCGCGCATCGCCATGCTCGATGTGTTCATGGCGAGCTTTCTGGCAGTGGCCGCATGGCAATTCGCCGCCGCCTGCGCCCAGCCCGAACAGGGCCGCTGGCGGCTGGCGCTGACGGGGATTGCGCTGGGCTGCGCGATGGGGGCGAAGTGGAACGCGATCCCGCTCGCGGTGCTGCCGGGCCTCGCCTTCTTCGCAGCCCGCCTTTCCGCCGGACGCCGCCGCCTGTTCCTCAGCCGCCGCGGCGCGCCGGTGCGGGGGGTGACGCTGGTGGAAGCCTTCGTGTGGCTCGGCATCGTGCCGCTGGCGGTTTACGCGGCAACCTTTGTGCCGGGATACTGGCTGGGGACGCCCTTCCACCCCTCGCCGCTGGCGCAGAACGGCCTGATCGGGCTGCATGGCGAGATCCTCGACCTGCAAAGCCAGGTGCTGACCCCGCACCTTTACCAGAGCAACTGGCCGCAATGGGTGCTGAACACGCGGGGCATCTGGTATCTTTACGAAGTGGTCGACGGGGCGCAGCGCGGGGTGCTGCTGATCGGCAACCCGCTGACGATGCTGCTGGGGCTGCCCGCGCTGGCGTGGTGTCTGGCGAGCGGCGCACGACAGCGTGACTGGGCGAAGCTCGGCACGGTCATCGGCTATGCCGCAGCGCTCGGCCTGTGGCTGATCGCGCCCAAGCCGGTGCAGTTCTATTACCACTATTTCGTCCCGCAGTTCTTCCTGCTGGCCGCGCTGGCGCTGGCGCTGTCCGACCTGAGGCGGGCGGGCTGGGCGTGGTGGGCATGGGGCGCGCTGGCGGGATCGGCAGGCCTGTTCGCGCTGTTCTACAAGGTGCTCGCCGCCGCGCCACTGCTGGGGGCGGATTCCTTTGCGAAATGGACGTGGATCGCGGGGTGGCGGTAATCTCGTCATTGCGAGCGTAGCGGAAGCGCAGCTGGCCGAAGGCCAACCAATCCATGGACCGACGCCCGAATTTCCGACCTGCCGTCTACATCATGGCAAACCACAAGAGCGGGACGGTCTACGTCGGCGTAACCTCGGATTTGCCCAAACGTGCGTGGCAACATCGTGAAGGGATGGTCGAAGGATTTACCGCCAAATACAATTGCAAGCGGCTTGTCTGGTTCGAACTGCATTCAACCATGGAACACGCCATCACACGCGAAAAGCAGATCAAGGGCGGATCGCGGAAGGCGAAGATTGCGTTGATCGAGGCTTCGAATCCTGATTGGCGGGATTTGTTCTTCGACCTTTGAGGTCAGGCCATGGATTGCTTCGTCGCTGCGCTCCTCGCAATGACGAAGGCTCTCAAAACCGCCCCCACACGAACCGGCTCGACAGGGCGTAGTTCCAGACCGATCCCACCACGATCCCCGCCAGCGCGGCGAGCGCCCAGAACAGGCCCTGCCCTTCCAGAAAGCTCGCCACCGCGACATTGGCGAAGGCCCCGACCGCGCAGGTCGCGCAGAAGCCCAGCCAGCCGCGCAGCAGCGCCCCTGCCCCCTTCAGCCGCTTGTCGCGATAGGTCAGCCAGTTGTTGAGCCAGAAGTTGAAGCTCATCGCCACCAGCACCGCCGCGCTCTGCGCCAGCATGAAGCCTTCGCCGAACACGAACAGCAGCGCAGACAGCACCGCCATGTGGACGATCACGCCCAGCGCCCCGACCGTGCCGAACAGGGCAAAGCGCGTGGGGATCACCTTGCCCAGTGTCTTGTCGTAAAGCCCGGCAAGGAAATCGAACAGGATGGCGCGGTCCAGCTTGCTTTCTCCTGACAGGCGGGCGGCAAATTGCAGCGGGAATTCCCGCACCCGCAGCGGCATATCCGATGTCGCCAGCAGATCGAGCAGGATCTTGAAGCCGATCCCCGAAAGCCGCGGCACCAGCGCGCGGGCACGGGCGGTATCGAGCATGAAATAGCCGCTCATCGGATCGGTCAGATCAACGCCGGTCAGCTTGCGCGCCACCCGGTTGGCGAAGGCCGAAAGGCGCTCGCGTTCGGGTGCGGCCCAGTCGGCCGTGCTGGCCCCTTCGGCAAAGCGGCTGGCGACCGCGATTTCCGCCTCGCCCGCCTTCAGTGCCGCCAGCATCGCGGGCAGCAGCGCAGGATCGTGCTGATGGTCGGCGTCCATCACCGCCACATAGGGCGCGGCGGTGGCGCAGAAGCCCTCGATCGCCGCGCTCGCCAGCCCGCGCCGGCCGATGCGCTGGATCACCCGCACGCGGGGATCGGTCAGCGCGATGCGGCGCGCCTCGTCCGCTGTCCCGTCGCGGCTGTCATCATCGACGATGATCACTTCCCAACGCTCGTCCCCCAGCGCCGCCGCAATCCGCTCGACCAGCGGGGCAAGGTTTGCCCGCTCGTTGAGGGTCGGGAGAATGATCGCCAGATCGAGCATGGCCGGATCAGAGGCGCGCGCGCACCGCCTCGCCGATCGCTGCCGTGCCGTGACTGCCGCCCAGATCGCCGCCGAGGAACCCGTCGGCCAGCGCGGCGGCCACCGCATTCTCGATCCGCGCTGCTTCTGCCTCAAGCCCGAAGGAATGGCGCAGCATCATCGCTGCCGAAAGGATCGTCGCCATCGGATTGGCCTTGCCCTGCCCGGCAATATCGGGCGCGCTGCCGTGGATCGGTTCATAGAGGCCGAAGGTGCCGAAGGCGGTCTGGCGCTCGCCCAGCGAGGCGCTGGGGAGCAGGCCGATGCTGCCCACCGCCGCGCTGGCCAGATCGCTGAGAATGTCGCCGAACAGGTTGCCGGTCAGCATCACCCGGAAACGGTGCGGATGGCTGACCACCTGCATCGCGGCATTATCGACATACATGTGATCGAGCGCGACCTGGCGGTACTCCGCCGCCACCTCGACCACCACATCGCGCCACAGCTGGCTGGCTTCGAGCACGTTGGCCTTGTCGACGCTGGTGAGCGGGTGGCCGCCTGCCGCCGCCGCACGGAAGGCGACATGGGCAATGCGGCGCACTTCGGGCGCGGAATAGGCCATCATGTCCCACCCCTCGCGCTCGCCCGTATCGGTGGTGCGCTGGCCCTTGGCGCCGAAATAGACATCGCCGGTCAGCTCGCGCACGATCAGCATGTCGAGGCTGGCGGCAATATCGGGCCGCAGGGGGGAAAGGTGCTCCAGCCCGGCGAACACTTTTGCCGGACGCAGGTTGGCAAACAGGCCCAGCGCCTTGCGCAGGCCAAGGATCGCCTGTTCGGGCCGCAGGTGGCGTTCCAGCGCGTCGCAGGAAGGATCGCCGACCGCGCCGAACAGGATCGCATCGGCCTCACGCGCCAGTGCCAGCGTCTCTTCGGGCAGCGGGTGGCCGTGGCGGCGATAGGCGATGCCGCCCACGTCGCCTTCGAACAGGGTCAGGCCCGGCAGGCCCAGCGCTTCCAGCACGCGCACCGCCTCTGCGGTCACTTCGGGGCCGATCCCGTCACCGGGCAGGACTGCGATTTTCATGGGGCTGTCACTTTCAGGCTATGCGTTGCAGCCGCTCGGTCAGCAGCTTTCGCGCGGCCATAACATCGCCTTTCCGCCCTGCAAGCAGGTAGTGCGCCAGCCGGCCTTCGAGCACGCCCAGCGCCTGCATCTGCGCGGGCCAGTCATCGGCTGCCGGGGGCTGGCCGCCGCCATAGCCCAGCTCGCGCAGCAGCATCGTCTCGTAAGCCACCAGCCCGCTCACCCAGCCGCGGGCCGAAGGGGCAAAGGCGATCGCGGACAGCAGCGCATCGAGCGCCTCGTAGAGCGCGGGATAGGGCTGGCGTTCGGGCAAGGCCGCTGCGCCCAGCGCGCAGACCCACTGGATCGCGGCAGCGGGAAGCGGCTCTGTCATCAGAGCGGCGCGGGATTGTTCCAGCTCAAGCCGCGCAAACGGCAGCTGGCTGGCGGAACGGGTGGTGAATTCGGCGGCAATGCGGTTGCCCGGCACCATCACCGCGCGCATCTGCCGCCCGCGCCCGCCCGCGACATAGGCCGCGACCAGACCTTCTTCAGCAGTCAGCAGGCGCGCAATCGCCCCGGTCTCGCCCTGCGGACGCGAGCCGAGCAGAATGGCGGAGCAGCGCAGGTTCATCGCCTGCGGCCCGCCTTACTTCTTGGCGAGCTTCGCTTCCAGCGCGGCGACCTTGGCTTCCAGCGCATCGGCCTGTTCGCGGGCCTTCTGCGCCATTGCCTTGACCGTGTCGAATTCTTCGCGGGAGACAAAATCGATCCCGCCAAAGGCCTCGCGCATCCGCTCGCGCGCGCTTTCGCGGGCTTCGCGGGTCATGCCGGCCATGGTTCCGGCGGCGCTGTTGGCGAGTTTGACGAGATCGGCGATGATCGGGTTCTGGCTTTGCATCTTCTCTATTTGGAGATGCTTGATCGTGCGATCAAGCATCTTCCTCGCTCATGCGACCAGAAGGTCGCGTCGCTGCGGGCGCGCGGTCGCGCTTGCGGACGCCTTTGGCGTCCGAGAGGCTCCAATTCTACGGTAGCTCTTACAATTCCACGCGTGTCGCAGCGCCGTCTGCGCCGCGATTGCCGCCGTCGGGGTTGGCGGTCATGAACTGGTAGTTGAGCACGCCGGCAAAGCACAACCACGCCAGATAGGGCAGCAGCAGCAGCCCCGCGGCGCGGCGCACCCGCCACACCAGCGCCAGCGCCACCAGCAGGCTGGCGATGCCGTAACCCAGCACCATCAGCCCGGCGAGCATGTCCTGCATCCCGAAGAACACCGCGCTCCAGCTCTGGGTGCCGATGAAGTGGATCGCAAATGCCACCAGTGCCACCCCGCGTCCGTAGGCACCCCAGGCGCTCGCCACCAGCGCCAGCGACAGGCCGATCAGCACAAACAGGATGCTCCACACGATCCCGAAGGCCGCAGGCGGCGGATAGATCGCGGGCTTTTCCAGCCCGGCAAACCATGCCGTGTCGGGCCCGCCAAGTTGCCCGGCAGCAAAACCGACCAGCAGGATCAACGGCACCAGAAACAGCGCCCAGCGCAGGAAGCTGGCGCGCAGTTGTTCTTTGGAGGCAAGGACGTTCATGGCTTCTCCTGCACGGCACAGGCTGCGACTCTGCCCGCGTCCGTGACCCGGCGCGATAACAGAGCCTTGCGCCAGCGCCAACATATCCGGCGCAGTCTGGCCCGCGATGGCGCAGCAATCATAAAGCGGACAAGTTTTGCCGGGAAACATCACGAAAGGCTTGGGCAGGCCGAAACCAGTCTGCTAGAGGCTGCCACATTCCTGCCGTGATTCGTTAGGCGCGTTTGCGGCAGGAAGATAAGGTTTCACGCGCTTAACGCTCATCACGGGTCGGCTGTGCCGGCCTCACAGGGGAAAAACACCATGAAGAAGATCGCTCTCGTCGCCGTCGCCGGCCTCGCTCTCGCCACCGCCGCTTGCTCGAAGCCGGCTGAAGAAGCTGCCACCGAAGCCGACACCACCGCCGTCGCTGAAGAGCCCGCCGCTGAAGAAGCTGCTCCGGCTGCCGAAGGCGATGCCGCTGCTGCTGAAGCTGCTCCGGCTGCTGACGCCGCTGCGACCGAAGCTGCTCCGGCTGCTGAAGCTGCTCCGGCTGCCGAGTAATCCTTCACGGATTGCCGGTCCCGGTGTGAGCCGGGAAACGGATCAAGAGACCGGTGGCAACCTTAGGGTTGCTGCCGGTTTTTTGTTGGGCAGCCCGCGTCAGCCGCGTGTGGCGGCGATCAGGAATTCGACATTGCCCTGCGGCCCGGTGATCGGGCTTGTCGCGATGCCCTGAACCTGCCAGCCCAGCCGTTCGACCCAGCCGCGCACCTCGTCGCACACGCGGGCATGCAGCGCGGGATCGCGCACCACCCCGCCCTTGCCCACTTCCTCGCGCCCGACTTCGAACTGCGGCTTGATCAGCGCGACCAGCTGGCACGGCGTGGCGGCGAGACGGAGCGGCACCTCCAGCACCTTGGCGAGACTGATGAAGCTCGCATCGCACACCACCCAGTTGCAGGGCCGGTCGATATGGTCGGGCGTCAGCAGCCGCGCCGAAAGCTGTTCGAGCACCGTCACGCGCGGGTCCTCGCGCAGTTTCCACGCCAGCTGGTTGGTGCCCGAATCGACGCAGAACACATGCGCCGCGCCGTGGGTCAGCAGCACATCGGTAAAGCCCCCGGTGGACGATCCGATATCCATCGCCACCGCGCCTGCCGGATCGAGACCGAAATGTTCGATCGCATGAGCGAGCTTGATCCCGCCCCGGCTGACCCAGGGATGATCGCGCCCGCGCACGTCGAGGTCTGCGTCCTCGGGCAGCTGATGGCCGGGCTTGTCGATCTTCACCTCGCCCGCAAACACCAGCCCCGCCATCACCAGCGCCTGCGCCCGCGCGCGGCTCTCGGCCAGCCCGCGCTCGACCAGCAGCTGATCGACGCGGCGCTTTTTGGGCTTGGGTGTGGGAGGCGAACGTTCGGGCATGGACAAGACAAGGCCCTAGCGCGCAAAGTGGGGGGATGAAAGCCACCTACCTTCAGCAAGCGGCTGCCCTGACGCTGACCTTCGGCATTGCCGCCTGCGTGTCATCCTCACCGGCACCGGCACCCGTCCCGCCGCCTGTCCGGAACGCCGCGCCCGCCCCAGCCCCCGCCGCGCTGCCGCCGGTGCCGCAGGCTCCCGTCTATGACAGCTGGATCGACGCGCCCGCAACGCCGGGCGTGTGGCGCTACGGCCCGAACAGCGACGGAAGCGAAGCTGGGTTCTGGAGCACGGGCGGTATGCCTTTGCTGCGCCTGAGTTGCCGCACGGCCAGCCGCAGCCTCGTGCTGTCGCTGCCGGACAATGGCGCACGGCAACCCGTGGTAACGGTGCGCGCCGAAACCGCCACCCGCACCCTCGCTGCCCGCCTGTCCGACCGGGAAATGACCGCCGAACTGCCGGCAACCGATCCCCTGCTGGACGCGATGGCGTTGAGCAAGGGGCGGTTCGCAATCGAGACCGAAGGCCTGCCGCCGCTCTACCTCCCCAGCCATGCCGAGGTCAGCCGGGTGATCGAGGATTGCAGGGGTTAGAAAGAACGAGGGCGGTTCTCGCTGATTTCGGACCCGCAGGGTCCGCAAGGCCACGCGGCCGCCCCGCAGGTGCTCGATACCGCAGGGATCGAAACAGCACCGAGGATGTGCCCGCGGAGGCGGGCACACAAACAAGGGCCCTTCCGATTCCATACATTAATATCCACAGGCCCATCCCCAGCCTGTCCACACCCGCGCCCGAAATGAAAAACGCCCGAGGTTTCCCTCAGGCGCGGTGGGCCGCTCTGTGCAGCGGCGAGGGGTGAGTATGACGGCGGAAAAGATTATTTCAAGTCTTGTGGAAGCCCCCGCGATGACTCACATTGGTCCCCGAGGCCAGCGGCGAACGCGGCTCTCGGCCCCCGGTGAAACGCGGGGTCTGGCTCACAAGCGCGAAAGGAGGTGATCCGATGTCTCATGGTTCAGTAGCGAGGTCGGTGAAGATCCCTACGGAGCATACTCGGTAATCCGCCTGAGTAAGGCTACGTGAGCGGCACTTCCGGCCGCTGACCATGTCAAGGGCAGCTTCCCGACGGGCGAAGCTGCCCTTTTCATTTTTTGTTTTGCGAACCCGCCTCCGCGGGTTCGTCCTCGGTGCTGTTTCTGCCGCTGCGCGGCAGAGCACCTGCGGGCGGGCGGTCGCCCTTGCGGGCCTGCGGCCCGGTGGATCTTTTGTTACGAACCCGCCTCCGCGGGTTCGTCCTCGGTGCTGTTT